>NZ_JAFBCB010000001.1:1215731-1823597 GCF_016907455.1 Brachybacterium muris
CAGGAAGGAGCGGCGCACGTCCACCTCGTCCTCGCCGTGCCCGCCCTCGGGCTTGTGCCCGTGATCGGTGACGACGGCGATGAGCCAGTCCTCGCCGAGCTGCTCGTGGCGCTCGCTGACGGCCTTGACCAGGTAGCGGACGTGCTCATCGGCCGCGGCGATCGCCTCGCGGTACTCGGGGGAGGCGGCGCCATGAGCATGCCCCGCCTCGTCCACGCCTTCGAAGTAGACGAAGCTCGCGTCGGGCCCCTCGTGGTTCAGCACCCACGCGGCATGGCCGCGGACCTGGACGTCCGCGCTGTGGCAGCCGCGGGAGAAGTCGGTGGCTTTCATCAGCTGGTGCTGCCCGCCGGCCTGCTGGTCCACCCGCTGGTGGATGACAGGTCCGGCGGAGCTCGCGTCCACGAGCGCGTCCCAGGTGGAGGCCGCGAAGGTTCGCGAGCGCGGATCTGCGAAGAATATGCGGGAGAGGATGTCGGGGGTCCGTGCGAGGCGGTGGCCCACGAACTCGTTCCACCACACGTTGTTCTGCTCGTGCGTGGTGCCGGTGAGCAGCGAGGCCCAGCCGGGCCCGGAGTCGGTGGGCGGGGTCATCCACACCGGCAGAATCTCCCCGCCCTCGAGCAGGCGGGCGAGGGTCGGCGCGGCCGGCTCCTCGTGGCGAGGCATCTCCGGGCCCGGGGCGGCCGGCTCCTCGGCCCGGAACCGCGGATCGGCCGGGTGATCGGGCTCGGCGAACCCGGTATGACGGGCGAGCGCGGCGGGCAGGGCGACGTCGAGGCGCACCCCGTCCACGCCGATGAGGAGGAGCTTCATGCGGGGTCTCCCGGGGTGAGGCGGAGGGACAGGATCTGGAAGGGGCGCAGGTCCAGGGGGATGCCCTCGGCAGGGTCGACGCCGTCGAGCGCGAGAGTGCGTTCGCTCTCCGGCACCTCCGCGTCCAGCGGGTCGACCTCGCGCACGCGGCCGACGGGCAGGCCCAGGTGGAGCCGGGCCCGCGTGCGGGCGCCGCGCCCTTCGTGGAGCCGGAGGATGAAGTCGCCGCTGCCGTCGTGCGCGGGCAGCACCGCGTCGACGTGCACGCCGGGGTCGTCGACCGCGGCGAGCTGCTGGGCGCGGACCGTCCCGGGGACGGGCCGCAGCGGCAGATGGAGGGCGTTCGCCGCGTGCGCGGCGGAGACTGGGTCGGCGCCGACGAGCAGGCTCCATCGCACCGTGCGAACGCTGCGGTCGGCGCCAGGGTCGGGCCAGTTCGGGGCGCGCATGAGGCTCGGCCGCAGCAGGGTGCCGACGGTGCTCCGCCCGTCCTCGGTGGGCAGCGCCATCGCGTCGAAGCCGTAGCTGGAGTCATTGACGACGGCCGCGCCCCAGCCCGGTTCCGCGGCGAGCAGCCAGCGGTGCATCGGCATCTCGAACTTCGCGAACTCCCAGCTGGTGTTCTCGTGCAGGGGCCGGGTGATGTGCCCGAACTGGGTCTCGGCGAGGGTCTCCCGCGCCTGCACGGCGAGGGGGACGGCGACCTTGAGCAGCGTCTCGCGCTCCTGCCAGTCGACCTCGAGCGCCATGTCCACCTGGCGGGAGTCGGTGTCGAGACCGATGGTGAGCGTCGCGGGGGAGCCGCCGAGCAGCAGGTCCACGGCGAGGACGGCGCGGGCCGGTGACTCGGTGAGAACGCGTAGCCCGGACGTCGTACGGACCTCGCCGTCGCGCTTGCTGCCGCGGTAGTGGCGGTCGATGTCCCAGGCGTCGAACTCGTTGGGGAGGTCCTCGAAGAGTTCGAGGTGCATGCCCTCGCCGCCGGGGACGAGCACGTCCCGCTCGGCGGCGCGGTCGAGGACGCGGCGCAGCGTCCCGTCGGCGCCGACGGCCACCTCGAGATGCGCGTTCCGCAGGAGGATCTCCTCACCCTGCCGGGCCACCTCGACGGGCGCCGCCTCCGGGCGACCCGCCTCCTCGAGCGGGATGATCGCGGTCGCGGGCACCTCGAGGAGGCGCAGCTCCCCGTCCAGAGCGACCACCTGGCGGCGGGCGTGCGGCCCCGGATTCAGCAGCGAGACACCGTCGGCCCCGGTGCCCCCGTCGGCGGCCAGCAGGCGGAGCCCGTCGGCGGTGAGCTCCTCGGCGCGCTGCAGCATCCGGGCGTAGTCCTCGCGCGCCTCGCGGTGCACCCAGGCGATCGAGCTGCCGGGGAGGATGTCGTGGAACTGGAGCAGCAGCGCCCGTTGCCACAGCGCATCGACCGCGGCCTGGTCGATCGTGCCGAGCCGGCGCGCGGTGACGAGCGCCCAGACCAGCTCGAGGGTACGCAGCGCGTGCTCGATCCGGCGGTTGCCCTGCTTCATCTCGAGCTGCGAGGTGAAGATCCCGCGATGGAACTCGAGGTAGAGCTCGCCGCGGTGCACGGGAGCGGCGCGGCTGTACTCCTCGCGCGCCGCGTCGAAGAACCCGTCCGGGTCGCCCATCTCCAGGCGCGGGGAGCCCTCGAGGTCGGTCCGGCGGCGTGCCCGTTCGACCATGTCAGCCGTGGGGCCGCCCCCGCCGTCCCCGTAGCCGAAGGGGATCACCTGGTGGGTGGCGCGGCCGCGCTCGGCGAAGTTCCGCTCGGCGGCCGCGATCTCGTCGGCCGTGAGCATGGAGTCGTAGCAGTTCACGGGCGGGAAGTGCGTGAAGATCCGGGTCCCGTCGATGCCCTCCCACCAGAAGGTGGAGTGGGGGTGCTGGTTGGTGCGGTTCCACGAGATCTTCTGGGTGAGGAAGCCGTCCATCCCCACTTGGCGTGCGATCTGGGGCAGGGCGGCGGAGTAGCCGAAGGAGTCCGGCAGCCACAGCGTGCGCGAACGGACCCCGAACTCCTCCTCGAAGAAGCGGGTGCCGTAGGCGAACTGGCGGATCAGCGCCTCGCCGCCGGGCATCATGACGTCGGACTCGACCCACATGCCGCCGGAGGGGACCCAGCGCCCCTCAGCGATCTTCTCCCGCACGCGGGCATAGATCTCGGGCTGGGACTCCTTCAGCCAGGCGTACTGCTGCGCGCTGGTGGCGGTGAAGGTGAGGTCCGGGTACTCGTCCATGAGTGCGACGACGTTCGAGAAGGTGCGGCCCACCTTCCGCACCGTCTCCCGCACCGGCCACAGCCAGGCGGAGTCGATGTGGGCGTGGCCGATGGTGGTCACCTGCAGGGCGGAGGCGTTCGCCGGCGCGGCGAGGGCAGGGGCGAGCACCTCGCGGGCGCGCTGCGCGGTGCCGCGCACGTCGCGGAGGTCCAGGACGCCCAGCGCGTCGTCGAGGGCGCACAGGATCCGGGCCCGGCGCACCGAGTCGGCGGGCAGCTCGGCGGCGAGGCCGCGGAGCACGTCGAGGTCGTGCTCGAGCGCCCAGACGGTCTCGTCGCGGGCGACCCAGCGGGCGGTGCGCAGGGCGAAGAGCTGCTCGGGGCCGGCGGTGAGGCGGTCCCCGCGCTCGCTGGGGACGGTGCCGCCGGAGAGCATGTCCGGGTTCGCGGCGGCCTCGAGCGTGAACGTGAGCGAGGTCCCGGCCGGTGCGTCGACGAGGACGCTGCGGTTGCGGGAGTTGATGGCCTTCAGCGGGCGGAGCGCCTCGTCCAGCAGCAGTCCCTCGCACTGGTTGCCCGGCCAGTCGTCGACGAAGCCGAGATCGGCCTCGACCCGCAGGCGCGTCCCCTCCGGGACGGCGGGGGCGGTGCCGGTGAGGCGGAAGAACGTGGTGGACCAGGCCCGGCCCCACGGGCGGGGGAGGGACACGGGCGTGAACTCGGCGCCGTCGAGCGCGGAGTACGGGACGGGTTCGCCGTCCCCGGGCACCGCCCATTCGGCGACCTCGAGGGCGCCGAGGTCGTGGAGCACCGCGGGCCGGATGCGCTCACGCAGGGCGCGGTCCACGCGGCCCAGGATCCGGTCATCGTCGTGGAACATGGGACTCCTGGGGTCTCAGCGGAGGTAGGCGAGCTCGGGGAAGGCGTCCTCGGCGAGGGCGAGGGCCTTCCGGGCCACTCCCACCCCGTCGATCAGCGGGTGCAGCGCGAGCGCTTCGACGGCGAGATCGCGGCTGCGCTCCTGGACGGCGGCGATCACAGTGCGCTCGACGGTCTTGACGGTGTGGACGAGGCCGCGGCCGTGGACGGGGACGGGGGAGACCTGATGCGCCGTCGCCCCGTTCGCGTCGACCGTGCAGGGCACCTCGATGACCGCGTCCGGCGGGAGGAAGTCGACCTGGGAGCCGTTCGCGACGTTCAGAATGAGCTGGGCGGGCCGGTCATGGGCGATCGCGTGCATGATCGCGAGCGCGACCTTGTCGTAGCCGCCGGACTCGAGATCCGCCTCGTCGCGCTCCATGCCGCCGGCCGCCTCGCGGTTGGTGGCCATGTAGGTCTCCTCGCGGCGGCGCCGGGTCGCCTCCCACAGCTCCGCGGCGCGCTCGGGCGAGCCGGCCGCCTCGGTGAAGAACGCGTCCTGCTGGCCAAGGAGGAACCGGCCGCGGGTGAGGTCCGCGTCCGCATCGGCCGCGACGGTCTCGCGCGCGAAGTAGTAGTAGTGCAGGTACTCGTTGGGCAGGCAGCCCAGGGTGCGGACCCAGTCCGCCCCGAACAGGCGTCCCTCCTCGGTGCGCTCGAGCAGGTCGGGGCGCGCGAGCAGGGCCGGCATCAGGTCGGTGCCGTCCACCTCGAGGCCCTGCAGCCAGCCGAGGTGGTTCAGCCCGATGTAGTCCAGCCGCACGGGGGAGTCGCCGAGCCCGGTGGCCGCGGTCGTGCCGGCGGGGGCGAGGCCGGCCGATTCGAGGGCGCCGAGCGCCCGCCGGGCGAGGCCGATGGGGGAGTCGCAGATCCCGATGACGCGGTCGCCGAGGATCGCGCGGCTCGCCTCGGTGACGATGCCGGCGGGGTTGGTGAAGTTGATCAGCCACGCCTCGGGGTTCACCTCGGCGATCGTGCGGGCGATGTCCAGGGCGGTGGGCAGGCCGCGCAGCGCGTAGCTGATGCCGCCGAAGCCGGTGGTCTCCTGGCCTAGCAGGCCCACCTGCTGCGCGATCTGCTCGTCCAGCGCGCGGCCGCGCGTGCCGCCCACGCGCAGGGCGGAGAACACGAAGTCGACGCCGCGCACGGCCTCGCGCAGGTCGGTGAAGAGCAGAATGCGGGGCGCGTCCGCCCGGCCCGCGCTCATCGTCTCGAGGATCGAGGACATGGTGCGCAGGCGCGCGGGATCGGTGTCGACCAGGCGCAGCTCGGTGACCCGGCCGGGGGAGGTGTCTGCCAACAGCGTGCGGAAGACGAGCGGGACGCGGAAGCCGCCCCCGCCCAGGAGTGCGAGCTTCATGCGGTGAGGACCTCCGTGTCGGCGGCGGTGCACAGCTCGTGCAGCGCGGTGGGGAGCGGACCCTCGGTGACCAGGCGGTCCACGTCCGAGATGTCCAGGGCGGTGTAGGGGCCGATGCCGGGGATCTTCGAGGCGTCGGCGAGGAGCACGGTGCGGCTGCTCGCCGCGGCGGCGGCGCGCTTGATCGTCGCCTGGCGCGAATCGGTGTCGCGCACGACGCCGCTCTCGGTGATCCCGGCGCAGCCCAGCACGGCGCAGTCGATGTGCAGGTCGGTGAGGCCCTCGAGGACCCGCGGACCCTGCGTGCAGCGGTAGTCGCGGTTGAACTCGCCGCCGAGCACCACGAGCTTCACCTGGGGTGCGGCGGAGAGCAGCTGGATCACCTCGAGGGAGCTGGTGACCACGGTGAGGTCGAGGTGCATGAGCCGGCGGGCGAGCTCGTAGGTGGTGGTGCCGATGTCGAGGTAGAGCGTCTGCCCGTCGGTGAACTCCGGGGCGGCCGCCTCGGCGAGGGCCTGCTTGATCCGGGAGTTGCGGCGCAGCACCTCGTGGAAGGGATCATCGACCCCCGCGGCCTCGTCCTCCGCGGGGGAGCCGGCCGGCGGCCGCTGTCCCTCGGCGGCGGGCGCGGCGGGAGCGGTGAGGGAGCGGGCGCCCCCGTGCACGCGCTCGACGCGGCCGGCGGCGACGAGGTCCTCGAGGTCGCGGCGGGCGGTGGTCCCGGAGATGGCCAGCTCGGCGGCGATCTGCTGCGTGGACACGACGTGGTGCGTGACCACCATGTTCTCGATGGCCTCGAGGCGAGCGGCTCTGATCATGCGGTGATCGTAGCCACAGCACGGCTCCGGAATCAACAAAGACGATCATAAGCAACCAGTAATGATCGCCAGTGGCAATTTGACGAACAGACTTGACCACTCGTGTGCAGTCGCGCACACTGTCCGCATCGCCCGGAGCGCAGAACAGCGCACCACGTCACCCGACAGGGCGCCCGAGGAACGGAGAGTCGATGACCGACCCCCAGGCACCGCAGCAGGTCGCCGCCCCGGCTCGTGCCACCACGACGTCGCAGGTGGTGGACCTCCTCGCCGTGGGCCAGCTCTTCCTCGACGTGCTCTACGGCCCGCTGCCCTCCGCACCCGTGCTCGGGCAGGAGCTGTTCACCGAGCAGGTCACCCTCGTGCCCGGCGGGATCGCGAACTTCGCCGCGGCCGCCACGGCCCTCGGCGCCCGGGCGGAGATCGCCGCGCCGATCGGTGACGGGCCGCTCAGCGCCCTCACCCGCACGCTGCTCGAGGAGCGCGGGATCGGGACCGATGCCCTGGAGGTCCAGGCGGGCTGGGACCTCCAGCTCACCACTGGACTCTCCTACGAGGGCGACCGCGCCCTGGTCACCGCCGGGCTCCCGCCCGCGGGCCGTGCCGGCGCCCCGCGAGGGCTCGCCCGGGCGGGCTCGGTCGCCGTCCATCTCGAGCTCGGTGACATGCCCTGGCTCGCGGACACCCCGGGCCGGGTCTTCGCCGACGTGGGCTGGGATCCGAGCGGCGTGTGGGACCGTGCCATGCTGCGCCACCTCGCGCACTGCCACGTCTTCCTCCCGAACGCCGACGAGGCCCAGGCCTACACCCGCACCGGCTCGCCGCGCGCGGCCGCCCGCGCGCTCGCCGAGCTCGTGCCGCTCGCGGTCGTCACCTGCGGGGCCGACGGGGTGATCGCGATCGACGCCGCCGCCGGCACCGAGGTCCAGGTGGGGGCGGTTGACCTCGGCCCCATCGACCCGACGGGGGCCGGGGACACCTTCGGCGCCGCGCTCATCGTGCTCCTGGACCGCGGCCTGCCGCTGGCGGCGGCGGCCGAGGCGGCCGGCCTCGCCGCGACCGCACGCGCCGCAGGCGCCGTCGGCCCCGCCCGTACCCCCTCGCTCCCGCAGCTCGCCGAGCTCGCGCGAGAGCACCGCCTGGACTGCGCAGAGGCGCTCACCGCCCTCAGCCGGTCCTCCCCATGACGCTCCACCCCACCAGCAGTTCCCTCACCACCCGCAGTTCCCTCACCACCAGCAGTTCCCTCACCACCAGCAGTACCCACACCCAGGAGTTCACCATGACGCATCCCCGTCTCTCCCGTCGTTCCGCGCTCGGTCTCGGCGCGGCGGCAGGTTCGCTGGCACTGTTCACCGGCTGCTCGACCAGCACCTCCGGCTCCGGCTCCGGCGGGGGCAAGGACGGCGGGATCTCGCTGTGGATCTGGCCCGAGGGCTTCGCCGATGACGTCGTCGCGGACATCACCGAGCGCTTCCCGGACGCCGGCTTCACCCAGACCGTCCAGGGCGGCGACTTCAAGCAGAAGCTGCAGACCACCCTCCAGGCCGGGAAGGGCCTGCCGAACATCACCGGCATCAAGGGCGAGGACATCGCGCACTTCTCGAGCGTCGCCGAGTACTTCGTGGACCTCAACACCCTCGGGGCCGAGGACCACAAGGGCGAGTACGCGGACTGGAAGTGGGAGCAGGCCACCACCAAGGACGGCAAGCAGCTGGGCATCCCGATCGACATCGGCCCCACCGCCCTGTTCTACCGCCACGACATCTTCGAGAAGAACGGACTGCCCTCCACCCCGGAGGACCTCGCCGCCGCGATCCGCGAATGGGAGCAGCTGTTCGACCTCGGCAAGCAGCTGAACGCCGCCGACAAGGACACGTACCTCATCCGGAACCTCTCCGGCGTCTTCGACCTCGCCTGGCGCCAGAGCGGCAAGGCGTTCATCGACGAGGAGGGCGCGTTCATCGGCGCGGACTCCCACATCCGCCAGGCCTGGGACCTCGCGATCTCCGCGCACGACGCGGGCATCAACGCGGCGCTCGAGTCCAACACCCCCGACCTCGCCGCGGCCGTCGCCGCCGGCAAGCTGCCAGCGGACTTCGGCGCCTCCTGGCACCTCGCTGACCTCATCGTCGACGCCCCGGACACCTCCGGGAAGTGGCACGTCTGCGAGCACCCCGGCGACGCCGCGAACCTCGGCGGCTCCTTCCTGGGCATCCCGGCGGACGTCGAGGACCAGGAGCAGGCCTTCGAGATCATCCTCGCGCTGCTGGACGCGAAGAACCTCGCCCGCGAGTACGTCCACTCCGGGAACTTCCCCGCGAACCTCGAGGCGATGGAGTCCCCCGAGGTGCAGGGCGAGGTCGAGTTCCTCGGCGGCCAGGTCGCCGGCAAGGTGTTCGCCCACGCCGCAGAGTACGTCCGCCCCCTCTACGAGGACCCTGCCGACGGCACCGTCAACGCCCCGTTCTACGCCGAGCTCGCGCTCGTCGAAGCGAGCGGCAAGGACCCGGCGAAGGCCTGGGACGCGGCCGTGGCCGAGGCGGAGCGGCTCGCGGAGCAGAACGGGATCACGGTCGCCTGACATGACGAGCACGCCGTCCCCGCAGGTCCTCCCACCCCGCCCCGCCGGCGACCGCCGCCGGCGGGGCGGGGGCCGCCCCACCGACCCCGGCACCCTCGGCGTGCGCGGGAGGCGTGCGCGCCCGATGTACCTCGCGGTCGCCCCGTACTTCCTGCTCTTCGCGGTCTTCAGCGCGATCCCGATCGTCTTCACGATGTTCCTCGCGTTCACGGACTGGCGCGGCATCGGGGAGTGGAACGTCATCGGGCTGGAGAACTTCTCCTACCTGATCCACGACCCCCTGTTCTGGAAGTCGCTGAAGAACACCCTGATCCTCTGGGTGATGTCCACGGTCCCGTGCCTCACCCTGGCGACCCTGCTCGCCCTCGCGCTGAACGCCTCGGTGCGCTTCTCCACGGTGTACCGGGTCGCCTATCTGGTCCCGAACATCACCTCGCTCGTGGCGATGGGCATCCTGTTCAGCTCGATCTTCTCCTCGAACTTCGGCATCGCGAACGCGATGCTGAACCTCGTGGGGATCGACTCCGTGCGCTGGCTGCAGACGGAGTGGGGGATCAAGATCGCGATCTCCACCTTGTCCGCGTGGAGTTTCGTGGGCTACAACGCCCTGATCATCCTCGCGGGCCTGCAGTCGATCGAGAAGCAGGTGTACGAGGCCGCGCAGCTGGACGGCGCCGGGCCCGTGCGGACCTTCTTCTCCATCACGCTGCCGATGCTGCGCCCCATCGTCCTGTTCATCACGATCATGTCGACCATCGGCTCGCTGCAGAGCTTCACCGAGTCCCAGGTGATGACGTCCTCGCAGGGCGGGGGAGCCTCCTCCGCCGGCGGCGTCGGCAACTCGGGGCTGACCATGGTGCTGTACTTCTACTCCGTCGCGTTCCAGGAGAACCGTTACGGGTACGGCGCCACCATCGCGTGGGGCGTGATGGTCGTGGTCATCGTCTTCACGATCATCAACTGGTTCGCCACTCGGGAGCGCTCACGATGACCCTTGCCCCGACCCCCACCCGCCCTCGCGCCGAGGAGCACGCCCCGGCGGCGCATCGCCCGCGGCTGCGCCCGGGCCGCGTGATCCGCCACGTCCTGCTGCTCCTCGGAGCGCTCGTGTCGATCTTCCCGTTCTACTGGATGATCGTGCTGTCCAGCCACCGCTCCGCGGCGATCTTCGAGTTCCCGCCGCCGCTGCTGCCCGGCGACCGCTTCATGGAGAACTTCACCCGGGTGATGGACTCGGTGAACGTGTGGGCCGCGATGGGCAACACGGTGGTCGTCGCCTCGACGGTGACGTTCTTCGTGCTGCTGATCGACTCGCTGGCCGCGTTCGCGTTCGCGAAGTTCTCCTTCCGCGGCAAGAACGTCCTGTTCCTGCTGGTCATGCTGACGTTCCTGCTGCCTTCGCAGCTCGCGACCATCCCGCAGTTCCTGATGATGACGGAGCTGGGCTGGGTGGGGGAGCTGAAGTCCGTGATCGTCCCCTCGCTCGCCGGCGCCTTCGGGATCTTCTGGCTGCGGCAGTTCTTCCAGAACTCCGTGCGGACCGAGCTCATCGAGGCCGCGACGATCGACGGCTGCGGCTTCTTCCGCCAGTACTTCCACGTCGCCCTGCCCTCGGGCCGCTCCGCGATGGCGTTCCTGGGCATGTTCACGTTCATCGGCTCGTGGAACGACTTCATGTGGCCGCTCATCGTGCTGAACGACCCCGACCGCCTCACCCTCCAGGTGGCGCTGTCCCAGCTGCAGACCACCCACGGCACCGACTACGGCATGCTCATGATGAGCGCGCTCATCGCCGTGGTCCCGCTGATCCTCGTGTTCATCATCGGCGCGAAGCAGTTCATCGCCGGGATCACGGACGGGGCGGTGAAGTAGGGGAATCTGCTCCCGATCAGGGGACTGATTGGGGCCAGCGGGCAGCGGGCGTCGTGTGACAGCCTGGGGCGATGTCACGCCCCATGCAGGTCTCCGACAGCATCGAGATCGACGCCGAGCCGATGACGATCTACCGCCAGCTCGCCGACCCCTCCCTGATGGGGCGCTGGAGCCCGGAGAACCTGGGCACCGCCGCGCCCGGGCGCGGCCCGCTCACGGTGGGCGAGGAGTTCGTGGGCCGCAACCGGCGCGGTCCCGGACGCTGGTCCACCGCCTGCACCGTGACCGCCGCCGAGCCGGGGGAGAGGTTCGCGTTCCGGGTGCACCGGATCGGTCTGCGTCGGCCGCTGCTGCGCGGCGCGATCGCGACCTGGAGCTACACCCTCGAGCCGGTGGGTGCGCGGCGCTGCCGCGTCACCGAGACCTGGCAGGACGACAGGAGGGGATGGCCGGACACCTGGGCGGCGCGGTTCGATCGACTGGTCACCCGGGGCAGCACCTTCGACCAGTTCCAGGGCGAATCAGGTTTCGAGGTGATCACGTAGTGACCCGAGTTGGGCAAGGCGTGATGGGAGCACGAATCGGTGCGGTCGGGGTTCGGAGTTCAACTCGGCCGCACACGAAACTACTCGCGTCGATTCGTTCACCCCTGCTCGATGCCGGAATCTGAGCTCTCGACGACGTCACGCGTCACTGACTTTCCTGTCGCCTGCTCAACGAGAGCGCAGAGTGCTTCGCGCCGCGCCGTGAAGAAGCCCTGGAAGTCGTCAGCCCACAACAGCTTCGGATCGATCTGGTGATCGGCCACGACCTCGTCGATGAGAGCCGCAGGAGCCTGACTCTCCCGCTCGATGGTCTTCCGGTAGACGCTCGGCGCGTTGCCGGAGAGCTTGATGTTCGTAGTCCTCGCCAGGGGCGTCTTGTTGACGATGCTCTCCCGCTGTTCCCACGGGATGTCATTCTTGTTGCACCAGGCCTTGGGGAAGATGTGGTGGATGTCCACGCGGAGTTCGAGGTAGTGGGCGCGGTCGAAGGACTGGTTGAAGACCCAGTCCTTGCAGTCGTGCGCCATCAGCAGTGCGTACAGCCCCTTGTACGCCGCGGAGTTGCGAGTGCGGAGGCTGTGCAGGCGGGACTCGTTGAAGTAGGACTCCTCGACGGTGCGGGGCACGACGGCGTCGTCCTTTGCCTGTGCCCAGGCCGGTACCTGTTCCACGTCGCGCGCGAACCTGGTCTCGATCGCGCTGCCGTACAGCTCGCCGAAGATCCCGCTCCAGAACCACTGGCGGATCCTGGCATGCACGCCGTACGCATCTGATGTCTCGCCGAGTGCGACGCGGAGGACGGCGAGAGGGACGATCTGCTTGGGGTACGGCAGGTCCGATGCCGTGTGGACGTGCTGCCCATCCAAGAACTTGGCCGCCCAGATCAGTCCTTCAACGATCTTGGGTGACCACTGGAGGTAGCTCTCGAGCCGGAGCTTGAGCACGTCCTCCTTGCGGGCGGTGGTGGCAGTGGGGCCATGGAGACTCGAGGCCAGTGTCACGGCTTGCAGGAAGTCATCGTTGTCGAAGCCCTCGAGCACCGGATGGTCGTCGAGCACCTCGCGGATCCGTTCCCAGTCCCGCCGGAGTCGGAAGGCCTTGCCTTCCTGCTCGAAGTAGGAGCGATCGCCTGCGAACTTCGCCGTGAGGAGTTCGAAGACGGTGAGCTTCACTCCGCCCTGGTTCACCTTCTCGAAGACGGTGGTCACCGCTTCGACGGTGGTCTCTGAGTATTCGTAGTCGTGGGAGCCACCGAATCTTGCTCTTGGGGACCGCCGATCGTGCCGACGGGGGCCAGTAGCCGCCGCGGTGGGGACCACTGGCTCCCGCCGGCATCGGGTCACTGGGGCAGTGCGGTGTGTTCTCGCATGTTCCTGTCGCCGGTGTCGATCCAGATTGTGTTGTGCACGATGCGGTCCATGATCGCATCGGCGTGGACTGCTCCACCGAGCCGGGCGTGCCAGTCCTTCTTCGGGTACTGGGTGCAGAACACGGTCGAGCCGGTGTCATAGCGGCGCTCGAGCAGTTCCAGCAGCATCGAACGCATTCCCTCGTCAGGATGGTCCAGCAGCCACTCGTCGATCACCAGCAGCGAGAACGTGGAGTACTTCCGCAGGAACTTCGTCTGGCCCTGCGGCTTGTCCTTTGCCAGGGCCCAGGCCTCTTCGAGGTCGGGCATTCGGATGTAGTGGGCTCGGAGCCGGTGCTGGCAGGCCTGCTTCGCCAGCGCGCAGCCGAGGTAGGACTTCCCTGAGCCGGTGAAGCCCTGGAAGACCACGTTCTGTTGCCGCTGGATGAAGGAGCAGGTTGCCAGTTGCGCGATCACGTTCCGGTTCAGTCCCCGTTCCTCGACCAGATCCAGCCGCCGCAGGTCCGCTCCGGGATAACGCAGCCCCGCCCGGCGGATCAGACCCTCGACCTTTCCATGATTGAAGATGGAATGCGCCTCGTCCACGATCAGCTGGAGCCGTTCCTGGAACGACATCCCCAGCACGTGAGCCTCATCCTGGGCATCGATCGCGTCCAGCAGCGCGGTCGCGCCCATCTCGCGCAGCTTCCGCTTCGTGTCGTTATCGATCACGCTCACCGGACACCTCCGGCGTAGTAGTCGGCGCCACGGACGTATCCGCCGTCTTCCGCGGGTTCCTCGCGGGGTGGACGCAGGGCGGCGACCTTGTCCTGCCCGGTGGCCAAGATCGGGTGCAGATGCGCATAGCGCGGTGAACGGACCCGTCCCGTCAGCGCGAGTGCGCAGGCCGCCTCGACCCGATCTACGGAGAAGCGGCGAGAGAGCCGTAGCACCGCCAACGCGGGATCCAGGCCCTGTTCCACGATCGGCACGGACTCGAAGATCCGCTGGATCACGATCACCGTGGCCGGCCCGACCCGATCTGCCCACGCCCGCACCCTCTGCGCGTCCCAGGCCTGGAAACGCTCGCCCGCAGGTAGGTCCGCGTCGTTGGTGCGGTACTCATTGCTCGCGGTCTCCGGGAGCAGCAGGTGACTGGTCAGTCGCTGGCTGCCCTGATAGATCTCCAGCGTCCGGGCCGTGATGCGCAGATCGACCTTCGCGCCGATGTGCGCGAACGGCGCGGAGTAGAAGTTCCGCGCGAACGTGACGTGCCCGTTCCTGCCCACTCGTCGTCCGTAGTGCCATGTCGAGATCTCGTAGGGCACCGCCGGCAGCGGCGTCAGCAGCGGCCGCTCCTCCGCGTCGAACACGCTGGCGCGGGATCCGGGCCGCTTCTGGAACGGCTCCGCGTTATAGGCCTCCATCCGCTGCCCGATGGCGGCTGCAAGTTCGGGCAGGGACGTGAATCGCTGATCCCGCAGCCCGGCGATGACCCAGGTCGCGACGTGCGCGACGGTGTTCTCCACGCTCGCCTTGTCTTTCGGTTTCCGCACCCTCCCCGGGAGCACCGCCGCCGAGTAATGCGCTGCCATCTCGCGATACGCATCGTTCAGGACGATCTCGCCCTCGCGGGGGTGCTTCACCACACCGGTCTTGAGGTTGTCCGGAACGATCCTCGGGACCGTCCCGCCCAGCGCCTCGAACATCGCTACGTGCGCTCGCAGCCAGGACTCCTGGCGCATATCCAGCGCCGGGAAGCAGAACGCGTAACGAGAAAAAGGCAGGCAGGCAACGAACAAGAACACCTTCGAGACCTCGCCGGTGACCGGATCGGCCAGCTCCATCGTGGGGCCGGACCAGTCGACCTCCACGCTCTGGCCGGCCTTGTGACCGACTCTCGAAGCGGCACCGGTGACCATGACGTGGTGCTGGTAGGTGCGGCAAAACCGGTCATACCCCATCGCCGGATCCCCAGCCGCCGTGGTCGCGTCGAAGTACTCGCCGTGCAACAGCTTCAGCGTCACGCCGACCCTGGCCATCTCTCGATGGACCTGTTCCCAGTCCGGCTGTGCGAACACGCTCTCGTGCTCGCCCCGGCCCGGGAACAACCGGGCATACACCTGCTCATCGGCGACGTCCGCGATATCGCCCCACCCGATCCCTGCAGCGTCAGCGGCCTCGAACACCGCCCTCACGGACTTGCGGGACATGCCCTGCGAGGACGAAATCGCTCGCCCCGACAGACCTTCTGCGCGCAGCTGGAGCACCAGCTTCGCCCTGATCTTCCGTACCATTCCAGATTGCTCCTTCCGCCGCGTGCCCTATACACACGGCGGAAGGAGCGTAGACAGAGCGGCCCCAACGACACCACTGGTGGTCCCGAACGACGCCACCGCTACGGCAGCGACGTGGCACCCGAACCCTCGATCAGCGGACCCCAGCGAGGCGAATATTCAGTCTCCTTGTCGAGCAGGATCGCGGGGATCTCGTAACCGCGCATGGGCTCGTTGAGGAGGGTGAGGAACTGCGAGATCACACCGAGGTCGACCTCGTTCTTCTGCGCCCATTCCAGAGCCCATTGAGCAGCGCCGCCGCCGGAGAAGATCTCGGTGATGGGCAGATATCCCTCGGCGACCTGCTCCTCGCGGCCAGAGACGTCCAGCACGATGTCGCGGTCGAAGTTGGTGCGCACCACGCCGGACGCCGGCAGCGACACGATCGCTTCATCGAGGCGATCAGGGTGCGCGAGCGCGTCAGCGACCTTGATGAAATAGCGCCGGTCGCCGTCGTCCTTCGTGGCCACGACGCCCTCTCCGCTGAGCGCTTGGCTGAGCGAGGTGAGGCGCTGCTGCCCGTCCAGGACCAGTAGGTCGGGGAGGGTCCCTTCCGGTGGGGTCATCGTCTCGATCGGTTTGGACTCGAAGTGCACTGACCGGCTACCCGTCTGGAGAACGAGGAGTACCCCCATCGGATGGCCTACGGCGACCGTGACCAGCAGCTGCCGCACCCTCTCGTCATCCCACACGTAGCCACGCTGGAAGTCGGGGAGTTGGATCTTCCCGGCACGGGCGTCGCGGATCAGGTCGATCAGGTCGTACTTCGGAGTCTGGAAACCCATGGGCGGTCCTCCTGGGGGCGTCGAATCAGGTCAGGGAGCAGCGAGCGGATCTCAGCCGGCGCCGTCAAGGGCTGGGAGTGCTTCGGTGATCTCTACGGTACGGACGGACACCGTGATCACCTTCTGCAGCAGGTCGAGGATGTAGCGAGGGTTCCCATGCTCGATACCCCACTGGTTCGGATCGTTGACGATGCCGGAGGCCTTGTCGGTGGAGACCTGGTACTGGCGGATGATCCATTCGATCGCGCTGCGGGACCCCAGCTGATAGCGGTAGGCGGCTTCCGGGATCCCCGTCACCGTGAGGAACGGATTCATGACGAGTGAATCGGGAGCGTCCGCTGCCTTCTTCCCCGCCGGGAAGCGCATCTTCTGCACGCGGTAGTAGGACTCCTCCTCGCCGATTGAATATTCGCCTCGCTGGGGTCCGCTGATCGAGGGTTCGGGTGCCACGTCGCTGCCGTAGCGGTGGCGTCGTTCGGGACCACCAGTGGTGTCGTTGGGGCCGCTCTGTCTACGCTCCTTCCGCCGTGTGTATAGGGCACGCGGCGGAAGGAGCAATCTGGAATGGTACGGAAGATCAGGGCGAAGCTGGTGCTCCAGCTGCGCGCAGAAGGTCTGTCGGGGCGAGCGATTTCGTCCTCGCAGGGCATGTCCCGCAAGTCCGTGAGGGCGGTGTTCGAGGCCGCTGACGCTGCAGGGATCGGGTGGGGCGATATCGCGGACGTCGCCGATGAGCAGGTGTATGCCCGGTTGTTCCCGGGCCGGGGCGAGCACGAGAGCGTGTTCGCACAGCCGGACTGGGAACAGGTCCATCGAGAGATGGCCAGGGTCGGCGTGACGCTGAAGCTGTTGCACGGCGAGTACTTCGACGCGACCACGGCGGCTGGGGATCCGGCGATGGGGTATGACCGGTTTTGCCGCACCTACCAGCACCACGTCATGGTCACCGGTGCCGCTTCGAGAGTCGGTCACAAGGCCGGCCAGAGCGTGGAGGTCGACTGGTCCGGCCCCACGATGGAGCTGGCCGATCCGGTCACCGGCGAGGTCTCGAAGGTGTTCTTGTTCGTTGCCTGCCTGCCTTTTTCTCGTTACGCGTTCTGCTTCCCGGCGCTGGATATGCGCCAGGAGTCCTGGCTGCGAGCGCACGTAGCGATGTTCGAGGCGCTGGGCGGGACGGTCCCGAGGATCGTTCCGGACAACCTCAAGACCGGTGTGGTGAAGCACCCCCGCGAGGGCGAGATCGTCCTGAACGATGCGTATCGCGAGATGGCAGCGCATTACTCGGCGGCGGTGCTCCCGGGGAGGGTGCGGAAACCGAAAGACAAGGCGAGCGTGGAGAACACCGTCGCGCACGTCGCGACCTGGGTCATCGCCGGGCTGCGGGATCAGCGATTCACGTCCCTGCCCGAACTTGCAGCCGCCATCGGGCAGCGGATGGAGGCCTATAACGCGGAGCCGTTCCAGAAGCGGCCCGGATCCCGCGCCAGCGTGTTCGACGCGGAGGAGCGGCCGCTGCTGACGCCGCTGCCGGCGGTGCCCTACGAGATCTCGACATGGCACTACGGACGACGAGTGGGCAGGAACGGGCACGTCACGTTCGCGCGGAACTTCTACTCCGCGCCGTTCGCGCACATCGGCGCGAAGGTCGATCTGCGCATCACGGCCCGGACGCTGGAGATCTATCAGGGCAGCCAGCGACTGACCAGTCACCTGCTGCTCCCGGAGACCGCGAGCAATGAGTACCGCACCAACGACGCGGACCTACCTGCGGGCGAGCGTTTCCAGGCCTGGGACGCGCAGAGGGTGCGGGCGTGGGCAGATCGGGTCGGGCCGGCCACGGTGATCGTGATCCAGCGGATCTTCGAGTCCGTGCCGATCGTGGAACAGGGCCTGGATCCCGCGTTGGCGGTGCTACGGCTCTCTCGCCGCTTCTCCGTAGATCGGGTCGAGGCGGCCTGCGCACTCGCGCTGACGGGACGGGTCCGTTCACCGCGCTATGCGCATCTGCACCCGATCTTGGCCACCGGGCAGGACAAGGTCGCCGCCCTGCGTCCACCCCGCGAGGAACCCGCGGAAGACGGCGGATACGTCCGTGGCGCCGACTACTACGCCGGAGGTGTCCGGTGAGCGTGATCGATAACGACACGAAGCGGAAGCTGCGCGAGATGGGCGCGACCGCGCTGCTGGACGCGATCGATGCCCAGGATGAGGCTCACGTGCTGGGGATGTCGTTCCAGGAACGGCTCCAGCTGATCGTGGACGAGGCGCATTCCATCTTCAATCATGGAAAGGTCGAGGGTCTGATCCGCCGGGCGGGGCTGCGTTATCCCGGAGCGGACCTGCGGCGGCTGGATCTGGTCGAGGAACGGGGACTGAACCGGAACGTGATCGCGCAACTGGCAACCTGCTCCTTCATCCAGCGGCAACAGAACGTGGTCTTCCAGGGCTTCACCGGCTCAGGGAAGTCCTACCTCGGCTGCGCGCTGGCGAAGCAGGCCTGCCAGCACCGGCTCCGAGCCCACTACATCCGAATGCCCGACCTCGAAGAGGCCTGGGCCCTGGCAAAGGACAAGCCGCAGGGCCAGACGAAGTTCCTGCGGAAGTACTCCACGTTCTCGCTGCTGGTGATCGACGAGTGGCTGCTGGACCATCCTGACGAGGGAATGCGTTCGATGCTGCTGGAACTGCTCGAGCGCCGCTATGACACCGGCTCGACCGTGTTCTGCACCCAGTACCCGAAGAAGGACTGGCACGCCCGGCTCGGTGGAGCAGTCCACGCCGATGCGATCATGGACCGCATCGTGCACAACACAATCTGGATCGACACCGGCGACAGGAACATGCGAGAACACACCGCACTGCCCCAGTGACCCGATGCCGGCGGGAGCCAGTGGTCCCCACCGCGGCGGCTACTGGCCCCCGTCGGCACGATCGGCGGTCCCCAAGAGCAAGATTCGGTGGCTCCCACGACTACGAATACTCACCGATCGGCGGCTGTTCGCCTCCGGCGACCTCCAGCGGGTACGCCTCGGCGTTCTCGTAGTCTGCATGGAGGTGGAACAGCTTGTTTCCCGCCGCTGTGAACGCCTGGAACGTTCCCGCGGGAACGTCCGGGATGCGGGGCAGCATCTGCTTGAGCTCACCGGCGTAGCGCTCGCGGTACTCGGGGGAGTGGAATAGGCCGTAGACGAAGAAGAAGATGTCGTCCTTGGAGATCCCATCGCCGTAGCGCCCGCGCATCAGGGTGTGGATCTCGTCGGTGATGTTGTCGACGCGGCGATAGCCGTCGACGATGTCGCCGGCGAGCCCGAGATCGAGTTCTCCGTCAGGCAGGGGCTCCCAGGTGTAGCGGGGGAAGAACTGGCCTGTGTCCAAGGTGTGCAGATCCGGAAGGCGGCGAGTTCCAAGAACGGAGAATTCGTGATGCGAGGAGACTCCGGTCATGTAGAACCCGAAGTTCTCGTGCTTCGGGGTGGGGAAGAGCTGTGCGAGCCGGTAGACCATGTCGTTATAGGCACGGTCGAAGTAGACGTGTTCTTGTGTGAACGGTCGGTACAGGCCGACCCGGTATGCGGCCTCGCGGTGTTCAATCGTCCTTCCATGCGTGACGTTGGACTTGTCTGCACGGTTCCAGGAAAGCTTGGTCGAGTCATAATCGGGCGAGTACCCGGGTTGCGACGCGCGGTCGACCTCGGAGTTGTAGAACTCGATGGATCGCGTCACGTTCTTCCGCAGTGCGTGAGAGGAGTAGTTGTATACCCATGCGTCGCGGTTTGACTTGAGGCCCCCGGAGTAGGTCCGGAACACGGCGGGTTGCGGGTCCGAGTTCTTGTTGTCGCCGATAGTCGCGTAGGTGAGGTACTCCTCGTCACGCTGGTTGATCCAGTCGCCGTGCTGATTGGGCGTGATCTGGCGCCAGGGCACGGTGCCGACGGTGGCGTCAGCGACGATGGCGAGCTTGTCCTTGGCGGTGAGGTAGTCGCCGATGTCCCGGTAGTGGATCGTCGCCGGGTCATCGTGCCCCTTCATGCGGACCAGGAGGAAGACGGCGACGGTGTTGCGGCTCCCGGAACCGAAGACCTTGCCGCCTTCTCTGCGGCTGGTCTCTCCCGCAGTGCGCTGATTACCCCGCAGATTGAACACGCAGATCGCGCTGAACTCGTCGCCGAGGGTCTTGCGGACCCCGGCGGCGGTGTTGCCCTCGATCCAGCCGCCGTTGGTGACGAACCCGATCACCCCCTCGTCTCCGATGCGGTCGCTCGCCCAGCGAATGGCGCGCATGTAGGAGTCGTACAGGCTGTTCTTGTTCGTCGCATCGGTGCGTGCCGCGAAGGTGTCCCGCACCCGGGCATCGAGCGTCGGATACTTGACGTTGGCGTTGTCGTCGTTGCCGGAGGTCTGCCCCACGGAATACGGAGGGTTCCCGACGATCACCCGGATGTCGAGGCCCTTCTGCGCCTCGGCGCGGGTGTTGTTGGTGGGGAAGACGACCTCGTCGACGAGGTCTCCGTTCTCGGTGAGCTGGAATGTGTCCGTCAGGACGATTCCGTCGAAGGGCTCATAGGCCTCGTCCGCGAGTTCGACGCCGTCGGCCGCGGCCTGGAGATCATGGAACGTGGTCTCGATGTTGATCGCGGCGATGTAGTAGGCCAGCAACAGGATCTCGTTGGCGTGCAGCTCGCTCGCGTACTTCCGGGCGAGGTCTGCCGGGTCGATGAGGCCAGACTGCAGCAGGCGCACGATGAACGTGCCCGTCCCCGTGAAGGGGTCCAGGACGTGCACTCCCTCGTCGCTGATAGACCTACCGAACTCCTGCTGGAGCACGGCGTCGACGGAGCGGAGGATGAAGTCGACGATCTCGATCGGGGTGTAGACCACGCCCATCGCGTCTGCCGTGGAAGGGAAGGCGTTCTTGAAGAAGGACTCGTACAGCTCGGTGATGATCTTCTGCTTGCCCTCGGCGTTGTCGATCCCTGCAGCGCGCAGGCGCACCGACTCGTAGAACTTCTCGAGCGATACAGCCTCGGCATCCACGTGCATCGCCGTGAGGGAGACGACCATGCGATCCATGACCTGGGAGACAGGATTGTGCGCCGTGAAGGCGTACCCCTCGAAGAGCGCATCGAACACGGGCTTGGTGATCATGTGCTGGGCGAGCATCTCGATCGCCCCGTCCCGGGAGATCGACTCGTTCAGGTTCCGGCGCAGCGCATCGAGGAACACCCCGAACTGCTGCGAAGCGGCCGTATCCGGATCGTCCACCAGCGCGGTGATACGCGTGATGTGCGCGCCGGCGATCTGGGCGATGTCCTTGGCCCACTGATCCCAGTAGGTGCGGGATCCGACCTTCTTCACCATCCGGGCATAGATCGCATTGCGCAGCTCGTCCAGCTGCGACAGCCGCAGATCCAGGCTGCCCTGCGCGGACCCCGTGCTGCCGTCGGAGCTGCCTGTGCCCTCGTCATCGGCGGGGTGCCCGATGCCGATGACATCGATCTTGCGGTCGCGGCTCTTGTTCAGCTCGACCTTGTTCACCATCGCGTCGAATCGCTCGTCGTGCGCGCGCAGAGCTTGCAGCACCTCCCAGACCACCTGGAAGTTCTTGTTGTCGTCCAGCGCCTTCTCGGGCGTGACGCCCGAAGGGACCACCACGGGAAGGATGATGTAGCCGTACTTCTTTCCCCGCGCCAGGCGCATCACGCGGCCCACGGACTGCACCACGTCCACCACGGACTTGCGAGGATTCAAGAACATCACCGCGTCCAGTGAGGGGACATCCACTCCCTCGGAGAGGCACCGAGCGTTGGACAGGACCCGGCAGGTGTCCTCGTCGGCGTCCTCCTTCAGCCAGTCCAGCAGTTCGGTGCGCTCCATGGAATTCATCGAGCCGTCCACATGCCTGGCTTCCACACCGAGCAGATCACCGGGAGCCTCGCCCTCATGGTTCTCGATGTAGGCGGAGACAACCTCGGTGAACTGGGAGGCGACCTTCTTCGAGGACTTGATGTCTCGGGCGAACGCGACGGCACGGTGCATCGGCTGAGGATCTACACCGAAGGCGTGCTCGGAGTCGCCGCGCTTGGCGAGCCCGTTCCAGCAGCCCACCAGTCGGGTCGCATCATCCAAGGAGAGCTCCCCGTTCTCGGCGAACACCTCCTGCATCGCGTCGCTGACCGCATCCTGATTGACGGTGAGGATGAGGACCTTGTAGTCGGTGAGCATGCCCAAACCGACTGCCTCCCCGAATCCGAGGCGATAGAACTCCGGTCCGAAGGTGTCCTCGTCATCCATCGACGCGAGAACCACCTTCTCCCGCTCCGCCTTCGACTTCGAGGGATCGTCATAGATGCGCGGCGTCGCGGTCATGTACAGGCGCTTCTCGGCCTTCAGGTACTCGCCGTCGTGGATGCGCACGAAGGCGGACTCCTGCGAGCCGGAGAGGGTGGCGCCGGTGGTGCGATGCGCCTCGTCGCACACCACCAGGTCGAAAGGCTCCAGGCCTGCGAGTTGCTGCGCCTGCGCGACGACATCCAGCGACTGGTACGTCGCGAAGACCACCCGCATCCCGGACCCGTCCGTGCGGGCCTCCTTCATCCGATGCGCGAGTCGTTCCGGATCGGTCGTCGCCGGCAGGGCAAGATCCACGACGGAGATCTCCGAGGAGTCCTCGGAGGCCTTCCGGCCGCGGGACGCCTTGGCGTCGGAGCACACCGCGAGGGACGTGATCCCCACGGAGGTGCTGTTCGACCACTCGCGCAGCGCCTGGGACAGCAGCGCGATCGACGGCACCAGGAACAGCACGCTGCCGCCAGCGCCCACGTACTCCTCGGCGAGGCGCAGCGAAGTGAAAGTCTTTCCCGTGCCGCAGGCCATGATCAGCCGGCCACGGTCGTGGTCCGCGAAACCACTGACGACATCCTCGATTGCGGTGCGCTGGTAGGGGCGCAGATCCGAGGCGCCGGACAGGGCGAGAGCCATCGGGGTGTCCGGGTCGAACGTCGCCCAATCGATGCGGGACTGTTCGAAGTCCTGCAGCCCGAGGCGGCGCACAGGCACCGCCTGCTCGCGGATCGTCTCCTCGGCGGTCGCGCCCCACTGCGTCGTCGTCGAGACCACCAAGCGCTCCGTGAACCCACCCCGGCCGGAGGCTGCGAGGAACTTGTCCAGATCGCCCTTCGAGACTCGATGGGTCGGGTCATAGAACTTGCATTGGATCGCGGTCAGGCCGCCGTCCCGACGCTGGGCCACCAGATCGATCCCAGAGTCATGCCCCCACTTCTCCGGCCACTGATCCCACATCCACACCGTCGCGAACTGCGTGGCCCACAGCGGATCTGTCTGCAGGAACGATTGCGTGAAGCGCTCGAACTGCGTTCCCTGATCCGCGGTCGACGTCGCACTGTTGTACATGCGATCCAGCAGCTTCATAGGGGATGGCGCCGAGACAGTCATTGGTCCAGTATCCGGCACGTTCCCTGCGGATGTGGGCGAGTCCGGGGGACTGATGCTGAGTTGTGAACGAGGTTGTCCGGCAGAGCCTCGCACCCCTCGTGGGCCGCGTTGCCGCTTGCTCCCCAAGGCGCATCCCGCCTACATCTGCCGAGCGCTGTGGTGCGGAGACACGGCGATCGAAGAAAGCCGGTCACGCGAGCTGCTCAGCATCCCCTACCGCCACAATGGACCCCATGCCACAGCCGCCCTTCTCCGAGGACCTACTCCGCCTGCGTGCCGGCGACGTCCTGTTCCATCGCGGTCTCCAGTACGCGGCGCAGGGGCGGGCCGCCCTGGTCTCGGCCGGCTCACGCAGCGCCGTCGCGACGGTGGCGGGCACGCAGGAGTACATGGTGCGCCTGTCCGTCGCCACCGGCCGACTCACCGGCTCGTGCACCTGCCCGTTCGCAGACGATCAGCCGATCTGCAAGCACATCGTCGCCGCCGCGCTGCTCTGGCTCGAGGACTCCGAGCCGTTGGCCGCCGGCCCCGCAGCGGAACCAGTACCGCAGGTGCCGGAGCTGCGCGAGTTCCTGCTCACCCAGGACCGGGAGTGGCTCGCGGACCAGCTGCTTGCCGTCGCCCAGGATGACCCCACCGTGCACGCGCAGCTGCTCATTGCCGCCGGTGCCGACCCCGAGGACAGCGTCGACGAGGACGCGGTGCGCAGTCAGCTCCTCAGCTCATTGGAGACCGGCGGGTTCGTCTCCTACTACGAAGCGCATGACTTCTTCACCGGCATCGAGGAGGCACTCGACAGCATCGAAGAACTGCTCGAGCTCGGCGCTTCACGGGCCGCCGCGCGACTCACTCTGCTCGCCCTCGACGGCTTCGAAGAGCTCCTGGACGATGTGGATGACTCTGGTGGCGGGCTGTCCGTCGCCTGCGTCCGGGCCGAGGAGATCCATCTGCGCGCCACACAGGCGTCCCCGGGAGATCCGCGAGAGCTCGCACAGGACCTCGCGCGCCGAGCACTCACCAGTGAGCTGGAGGTGTTCCTCGATGCCGCTGAGCAGTATCGCGACCTGCTCGGCCCCGAGGGACTCGAGCAGTTCCGCGACGCGGTGGAGGAGCGCTGGCGCAGCCTCAGCGACGATGACCGTGCTCACCGCTACCAGGTCGCGGCGCAGCGCAGACGAATCGCCGAGGCGATCGGCGGCACCGACGGTCTGGTCGCGCTGCTGAGAGCGGAGCTCGACACCGACAGTGACGCTGCCGCACTCATCGATGTCCTCCTGGACGCACAGCGCATCGATGACGCGGTGCTCGAAGCACGGGCACTGCTGGAGCGCTTCGGTGACAGCGCCCGATTCCGGGCCGTCGCCGCCGAGGCCTTCGCCCGCGCGGGCCGACACGACGAGGCTGCCGAGCTGTCATGGACGAACTTCGTCGAACAGCCCTCGCTCGGTACCTTCCAGCCCCTCAAACTCCGAAGCGGTCCCGCCTTCCCGCACTGGCGAGAGCGGGCGCTCACCATCCTGCAGGAGCGAGCAGGCGAGCACGGCACCTGGTCCTGGTTCGTGGAGGTGCTGCTCTGGGACGAGGACCTGCCGCGCGCCTGGGAGGCGGCGACCGAGCACGGCGCACACGACTCGGCGTGGCTCACCCTTGCCCGCTGGCGCGCACCCCTGGACGGGGCCGAGGCGGCGAGTGTGCTGTACGAGCTTGCTCGATCGTCCCTCTCCGCCGGGCAGCGTGCCGCGTACGCGGAAGCGGCGCGGTTCCTCAAGGAGGCATTGGGCTTTGTCAGCGGTGCTGACGCCGAGGCGATGAGATCGCAGATCCTCGACCTCCGCGCCCAGAACCGTCGGCGCCCCGCACTGCAGGACGAATTCACCAAGGCCGGACTGCCGAGGCCGTAGACAGCCCCTGCGGCATATCGGTTCCACGCACCGCGATGCCGACCCCGTCGGCGGCCCGCCACCACCGCGATACTGACCCCGCCACCACACTGACCGCACCACCGAATCGAGAGGGACAGCAATGACCAGCGAATGGCAGGGGGTCCTCGACCCTGACGTGCTGAACGACGATCTCGTCGAGCACTCCGCCCGCCTCGCCGATGCCGCGAAGGCGGGCAGCTGGGACACGGTCCTCGACCTCGTCGAGCAGGGCACCTGGAGCACCGCGAACCAGTGGCGGGTCACAGGCCGCTCTTGGTTCACGCCGCTGCATCAGGCCGCCTGGCTCGGCGCACCCGTCGGCGTCGCCGAGCGGCTGCTCCGCGCCGGCGCCTGGCGGTCGCTGCGCACTGCAGAGGGTGGCCGTCCGCTCGACATCGCCCGCCAGCGCGGCCATCATCACCTGCTCGAGGCGCTCGCCGTGCGCGACCTCGGCGCCGCCGATCAGCGCCGCGTGACGGCCTGGGACTCCCACCTCGCCGACCTGATCGCCGAGCGCACCCGGCCGCTCGCACCAGTCCGTTTCCGTCCCGTGCCCACCGAGCTGCTGGTCGTGGAGCGGATGGAGTCCCTGTGGGTCCCGTACCCCGGGATGTACGGAGGGTTCAGTCTCTCCGTCCATCGCGACCGGCTTGTCGTGGAGAGCTGGAGCCGCGTCGCCGGCGGCTCGGGCCAGGCCCACGTCATCACCGAGAGCGGGAGCGTGATGGTCGAGGAGGGCTTCGCCTGACCCGTCGGCCGCATAGTCGCACGGCAGCTCGGTGAGCACCCCGCACCGATACCGTGGCCCCATGCCCTCGAACCAGACTCCCGACGACGAGCTCCTGCGCCAGTTCCGCCAGCGGCTCAGCGAGATGAGCTCTGAGGAGATCCACGGGATCCTCCACGGCGTGCTCGACGCCTCGGGCAGAGCGGTGCGCCGCCCCGAGCGCCCCGATCTGCGCCACCCGCCGCGCGAGGAGCCCGCCCTGTTCACGCTCCGCGTGGATCTCGAGCATGCCTCTCCGCCGATCTGGCGCCGGCTCGAGCTGCGCTCGGATCTCATGCTCGAGGAGGTCCATGGGATCCTCCAGACCGCTTTCGGCTGGTTCGATGCGCACCTGTGGCGTTTCGCCGCCGGCGGGCACCCCTTCGATCTCGAGTCACAGCTGTTCCTGTGCCCGTTCGACGTCGAGGAGGGGGAGGACGAGGGGCTTCCCGCCTCGCAGGTGCGGCTCGACGAGGTGCTCAGCACCAGTGGAGACCGCCTGGGATACGTCTATGACTACGGCGATGACTGGCAGCTGCGACTGCTGCTGGAATCCGTGCGCCCGGCAGGGGATGGTTCCCCACCCGCCCGCGCCCTCAGCGGACGACGTGCTGCCCCGCCCGAGGACTGCGGCGGTTTCACCCGCGCGGAGGATCTCGCCGGCGTGCTCCCGGATCCGGCGCATTTCGACCTCGCCGAGCTCCAGCGCTCCCTCGAGCTCGCCGATCTCGACCCCGCCTCGTACGGAGCCTCTGCCGTGCTGACCGCGGTCGTGACCCGCCTGCCCCCGTCGCCGGTGCGGGAGGACCTGCTCGCCAGGTCGCTGGCACTGGCCACCGCCACCGACGCGCCGTCGGCGGAGGAGAAGCGCACGGCGCTGCGCGGCGTCTCCTGGTTCCTCGACCATGCGGCCGGCGGCGGCCTGCCGCTGACCGCGGCCGGCTACCTCAAGCCGGCGGACGTCGAATCAGCGAGCCGGGTGGTGCCCGAGATGACCGACTGGATCGGGAAGAACAACCGCGAGATCAACGCGTTTCCGCTGCTCCATTTCCGCGAGGCGCTCAAGCACCTGAAGATCCTGCGCACCTTCAAAGGTCAGCTGCTGCCCACCCGTCGGGCGCGTCCGGCGGTAGAGGATCCCGACGCCCTGTGGTCCCTGCTCGCCCAGTCCCTGATCCCACCGCCGGGCTCCTTCGCGCACGACGCCACCGTGCTGCTGCTCGCCCACATCGGATCCACCCCGAGCGGTACCGCAGTGGAACCGCAGGCGACGCCGAAGGCGCTCGACCGGCTCGGCTGGCGCACTCGCGAAGGAGGATCGGTGGACCGGTGGAGGGTGCGTGATCTGCCCGCCGCGACCGTGCTGCGGAACATCACCCCGGAGCAGGACAGGCGTGCCGTGCGCGGCGACTGGTCCGACGCGGCCCGGGCGCTGGCGCGGGAGGCGCTCGCGCAGGCATGACGGCGTCGGCCGCGGATGCAGAAGGCCCGGAACGTCGTGTCTGATGGACCCATGACCGCCGACGCCACCGCCCTCTCCCGCACCCTGACCGCGATCGACTCCCGCAGCTACGGCGTCTACAAGCAGCTGAAGGGCAGCTACGACCTGGGTGCGTGCCGCCTTGTGGTCGATCACGTGCAGGTCGATCCCTACGCCCCGCCGTCCCTGATGCGGATCGTCGTCGACCGAGCTCGTGCGGACCTGCCGCAGGATCTCCTCTCCGATCACCGCGGCCGGGTCGCTGCCACGGACTTCCTGGCCCGCGCCGTCGCCCGCGCCGCCGCGGAGCTGGGGGAGGGGATCAGCGCCGGCGCCCCGGGCCAGGAGGTGCTCGAGCGCACCAGCGTCGCCCTCACGTCGGAGGGCGTCGACGCACGGCTCGCGGTCCCGCTGCCCGCCGCCGGGCGCCGGATCCGCGGCCGCGAGGCGGCCCGCCTGCTCACCGAGCACCTCCCGCGCCTCGCCGAAGCGGCGCTGCTCCACGCGAGCCTCGATGCGAGCGCGCTCCGTGACCACGTCACCCTCCACCGCGACCAGGAGGCGCTGCGCGACCAGCTCACAGGGCGGGGCCTGGTGGCCTTCGTGGGAGACGGCGCGATCCTG
Organism: Brachybacterium muris; assembly: GCF_016907455.1. NCBI lineage: Bacteria > Bacillati > Actinomycetota > Actinomycetes > Micrococcales > Dermabacteraceae > Brachybacterium > Brachybacterium muris. Next base: position 1,243,594 of record NZ_JAFBCB010000001.1, read on the forward strand.
CCGCGCCGATCCGGGGACTCGGACCTGCCGCTCGCGGACGGCGCCGTCCCCTTCGTCAGCCCCGACTCGCTGCGGGTCTGGTTCGATCTGCCGAGCGGCCGGCGCGTGAGTGGGATGGGCGTGCTGGACGGGGTCACCGTGATCGTGGGCGGCGGTTATCACGGCAAGTCCACGGTGCTGCGCGCGCTCGCCAAGGGTGTGTACCCGCACCGGGCGGGCGACGGCCGCGAATGGGTGATCACCCGGGCCACCGCCGCCGCGCTCCGCGCCGAGGACGGCCGCGCCGTGACCGGCGTGGACATCTCGCCCTTCCTCACCGGCCTGCCGTCCGGCACCGATACCCGCGCCTTCTCCACCACCAACGCCTCGGGCATGTGCGTGGCGCGCACCGGCCCGTCCGGGTGGAAGCGCGTCACCCACTGGTGGATCGGCCGGCCCTGCTCGTCGGCCCGCAGGATCGCGAGCTCCAGGACTCGCTCGCGCTCGGGGTCGAGACCCGTCGTCTCCACGTCGATCACCGCGAAGCGAGGCGTTCCCGACGGGGCGGGAGGCTGTGATGCGGACGGCGCCGAGGCACGGCCGCGGAAGCGATCGAGCAGTCCCACGAGGATCCTCTCCGGGCAGGGATGGTGATCGCTCGATCATCTCAGGGACCAGGGACAGAGGAGGGGCCGTTCGCGAGGGGACCATCGGTGATTCGTCCGTCCTTACCTGGGCCTATCTTTGACCTCGACACTGCGGCGCACCGGCGCCGTCGGGGAAGATGAGGAGAAGAAGTTGGACGCATCGGTATCGGCGATCACATCGTGGACCTTCGTCGAGGAGTGCCCGATCCCGCAGGACGTCACCGCACTGCTCGTGCCCGAGGAGCGCGCGATCGCGGCGTACAAGACGTTCCGCGACTTGGCCGTGTTCACCACGAAGCGGCTGATCGTGCGCGACGCCCAGGGGATCCGCGGCAAGAAGATCGAGATCTACTCGCTGCCCTACTCCGCGATCAACATGTGGTCCTCGGAGAACGCCGGCACCCTCGACCTCAATGCCGAGATCGAGCTGTGGACCCGCGCCGGCCAGATCAAGATCGCCGTCGGCAAGCACATCGACGTGCGCCGGCTCGACCTGCTGATCGCGAACGCGGTGCTGCGTTCATCCTGAGCCGGGGCGTCGGGCCGGGGCCGGGCCCGGTCCGTCTACAGCGTTGTTCTGAGGCGGGGGAGCGGCAGGTCGCGCAGCGCTTCGTCACGATCGGCTCGACGCTGTTCCCGCTGATGTCGAAGACCTCGGACCAGTTCGGCCACGCACGCCAGCCCTCGACGTCGGCGTAGCAGGTCCCTTCCGCCTGCTCGCCGTCGGTGACCACCTGCACGGCGGGCAGATCCTCATCGCAGCGAGGGTTGCTGAGCGGCGAGTCGCCGTCCTGGGAGTTCTCGACGGCATCCAGCATCGCCAGCTGCGCGGCCCGGTCGGTGACGACGACCTCCTGCTCCACCACTTCATAGCTGATTCTGGAGCTGTCGATGACGGTCCGCCCGCCGGACTCGACCTCGATGCCGCTGACGTCCTGCACGGAGATCGTCGAGCGCACCGGCTCGCCCCCGAAGGCCACGGTGCACTCGTACTCGCTGCCCGAGGTGGGCGCGCATTCGGAGCTGATCTCCTCCTCCGTCTGCGCCTGTTCGAGCACGGCGCTCTCCATCGCGTAGCGGAGCACCCCGGCGACCAGGTCCTCCTCGGTCTCCACGCCCTCCTCGGCGGGTCCGGCATGGAAGGCTCGCCGGGGGAGGCCGCGAGAGCTCCAGCGGATCTGCTCGTGAACAGAACGAACGCCGCAGGCCCGCGGGCCTCCGGCGTTCGACTGTTCCGACCGCGGCGGCCGGGTGCTGCGGGGGATCAGACGGTGGGAGGGGGGTCCCGGCGCTCGGACACGGTGTGACCGGGGGCGCTCTGGCTGTTCACCACGGTCTTGCGGGACTTCAGCATGAGCAGCAGGCCCACCACGAACAGGATGGCGCCGCCCACCATCAGGATGGTGCCGAGGGTCCCGGACTCGAGCCCGGGAAGGTCGATCTCGAGAGCGAATCGGACGATCGCTCCCAGGATGAAGAGGATGATTCCGCCGATGATGGCGCCCATGGGTTGCTCCTTGGATGATCGGTGCGGCGAGGTGGTGCCGCGGGCACCCGGGGGCCGCGTGCCGTGAGCGCCTCGGGGGACCTCGGCCACGGTGATAGGGGCCACTCTAGAGCAGTCATGATCTGTCGACGTGCACCGACCGAGGGGTCCGTGGTCGTGTCATGCCGCATCGGGGCCCATCACGCCCGCGGCGAACAGGCAGGTGGTTCGTCGGTGGGGACGCGTAGTCTCGATCCATCACCACCACCGGACGGGGGAGGACCATGTTCGAACGCTTTACCGATCGCGCCCGTCGCGTCGTCGTCCTGGCACAGGACGAAGCCCGCCTGCTCAACCACAACTACATCGGCACCGAGCACATCCTGCTGGGGCTGATCCACGAGGCCGAGGGCGTCGGGGCGAAGGCCCTGGAGGCACTCGGCGTCACCCTGGATGCCGTGCGCGAACAGGTGCGCGACATCATCGGCGAGGGCAACCAGACCCCCAGCGGGCACATCCCGTTCACGCCGCGCGCCAAGAAGGTGCTCGAGCTGAGCCTGCGCGAGGCGCTGCAGCTGGGCCACAACTACATCGGCACCGAGCACATCCTGCTGGGCCTGCTGCGCGAGGGCGAGGGCACCGCCGTCAAGGTGCTGTCCCGCCTGAAGGCCGAGCCCGCCGCGGTGCGCCAGGAGGTCATCGAGCGCCTCTCCGGCTACCAGGGCAAGGAGCCCGCCACCGCCGGCGGCCCCGCCGAGGGCCAGCCCGCCGGTTCGCTGGTGCTGGACCAATTCGGCCGCAACCTCACCCAGGCCGCCCGCGAGGGCAAGCTGGACCCGGTGATCGGCCGCGAGCACGAGGCCGAGCGCGTCATGCAGGTGCTCTCCCGCCGCACCAAGAACAACCCGGTGCTGATCGGTGAGCCCGGCGTGGGCAAGAGCGCCGTGGTCGAGGGCCTGGCCCAGTCGATCGTGGCCGGGGACGTCCCCGAGACCCTCAAGGACAAGCAGCTGTACACCCTGGACCTGGGGTCCCTGGTGGCCGGCTCCCGCTACCGCGGTGACTTCGAGGAGCGCCTGAAGAAGGTGCTCAAGGAGATCCGCACCCGCGGGGACATCATCCTGTTCATCGACGAGATCCACACCCTGGTCGGTGCCGGTGCCGCCGAGGGCGCGATCGATGCCGCCTCCATCCTCAAGCCCATGCTGGCCCGCGGCGAGCTGCAGACCATCGGCGCCACCACGCTGGAGGAGTACCGCAAGCACATCGAGAAGGACGCCGCCCTGGAGCGCCGCTTCCAGCCGATCCAGGTGGACGAGCCCTCCGTGGCCCTGGCCATCGAGATCCTCAAGGGCCTGCGGGACCGCTACGAGGCCCACCACAAGGTCACCATCACCGACGGTGCCCTGGTCTCGGCCGCGAACCTCGCCGACCGCTACGTCAACGACCGCTTCCTGCCGGACAAGGCGATCGACCTGATCGACGAGGCCGGTGCCCGCCTGCGCATCCGCCGCCTCACCGCGCCGCCCGAGCTCAAGGAGTTCGACGCGCGCATCGAGGAGGCCCGCAAGAAGAAGGAGGAGGCGATCGACGGTCAGGACTTCGAGCTCGCCGCCTCCCTGCGGGACCAGGAGCAGCAGCTGAAGACCGAGCGCGACGAGAAGGAGAAGGCCTGGCGTCACGGGGAGTCCGACCAGGTCACCACCGTGAGCGAGGAGACCATCGCCGAGGTGCTCGCCGCCTCCACCGGCATCCCGATCGTGAAGCTCACCGAGGAGGAGTCCTCGCGACTGCTCCACATGGAGGACGAGTTGCACAAGCGGGTCATCGGCCAGAACGAGGCCATCAAGGCCATCTCGCAGGCCATCCGCCGCACCCGCGCCGGTCTGAAGGACCCCAAGCGCCCGGGTGGCTCGTTCATCTTCGCCGGCCCCACCGGCGTGGGGAAGACCGAGCTGGCCAAGGCCCTGGCCGAGTTCCTGTTCGGTGACGAGGACTCCCTGATCCAGCTGGACATGTCCGAGTTCGGTGAGAAGCACACCGCGTCGCGCCTGTTCGGCTCGCCCCCCGGCTACGTCGGCTACGACGAGGGCGGCCAGCTCACCGAGAAGGTGCGCCGCAAGCCGTTCAGCGTGGTGCTGTTCGACGAGGTGGAGAAGGCCCACGTGGACATCTTCAACTCGCTGCTGCAGATCCTCGAGGACGGCCGCCTCACCGACTCCCAGGGCCGGGTGGTGGACTTCAAGAACACCATCATCATCATGACCACCAACCTGGGCACCCGGGACATCGCCAAGGGCGTCTCCATGGGCTTCCAGGCCGGTGGCGACCTCTCCACCGACTACGAGCGGATGAAGTCCAAGGTGCACGAGGAGCTCAAGCAGCACTTCAAGCCCGAGTTCCTCAACCGTGTGGACGATGTGGTGGTCTTCCCGCAGCTCGCGCAGGCGGAGATCGTCCAGATCGTGGATCTGATGATCGCCAAGCTGGAGGGCCGCCTGGCGGAGAAGGACATGACCCTCGAGCTCACCGACGGCGCCAAGAAGCTGCTGGCGGAGAAGGGCTACGACCCCGTGCTCGGTGCCCGGCCGCTGCGCCGCACCATCCAGCGCGACATCGAGGACGCCCTGTCCGAGCGGATCCTGTTCGGTCAGGTCCACGCGGGGGACGCGATCATCGTGGACTCCGAGGGTGAGGGGCTGCTGGGCGAGCTAACCTTCACCCGTCGCGGGTCCGACGGTGAGGTGAAGCCGATCTCGGACGAGGTCGACGTCGAATCCATCACCCAGGCCCGTGCCGAGGAGATGACCCACCCCGACGCCGATGCCGAGTCCGGGGACGTCGCGGAGGCCCACACCTCCTGACCTCGTGGCCGTACCCCTCACGCCCGGAAGCTGGGAGAGCTCCCGGGCGTGAGGGGTACAGTGCCGCTCCACGGGGCGAGGCCCCGCAACGGGCGCGACGAGCTGTCGCACTCGCACAGCCACAGCCGAGCAGAGCACCTGCTCGACCACGGAAGGGATAGGCGCTTGGGCGAGTTCTTCGATCAGCTCATGTCCCTGACCAGCCAGGTCGAGGAGTGGGTCCTGGCGATCGCCGACGCCTGGTGGGTGCATCTGGTGGTGTTCGGCTTCGCTGCCGGCGACGGGTTCTTCCCCAGCGTGCCCGGCGAGTCCACCATCGTCACACTGTCCTCCCTGTGGTCCACCTCCGGCAAGCCCTCCATCATCCTGGTGGGGCTGGCCGCCTGGATCGGTGCGTGGACCGGTGACAACATCGGCTACTTCATCGGCAAGAAGGTCGGCTGGGAACGGTTCCGCTTCCTGCGCGAGGGCAAGGGCCGCAAGGCTGTCGAGGCCGCCGATCGCGGACTCCAGCGCCGCGCCCTGCTGTTCCTGATGACCGCCCGCTACATCCCCTTCGGTCGCACCGCCGTGAACCTCGTGGCAGGTGCGGTGCACTACCCCCACAAGCAGTTCTGGCCCCGCTCCCTGCTGTCCACCTTCGTGTGGGCCGTGTACTCCTGCGGCATCGGTGCGGTGGCCGGAGCCTGGTTCGAGGACCACCACCTGCTGGCCGTCACCGTGGCCCTGGTGGCCGCCGTGGTGCTGGCCCTGATCGTCGAGCGCGTCGTCAATGCCGTCCACAAGGCCCTGGACCGTCGGGCCGCCCGCCGCGGCGAGGTGGTCCCGGACCGGGTGGACGCCGATGACGCCACCGACGCCGAGTTCGGCACCTTCGACGCCCCCGCAGACCCCCGGGTGGAGGGCCCGCAGGGCTCCCACCGGGTCCAGGCCGGTGTGGGGCCGTCCGGCGACAGGGCGGTCTGAGCACGGTGGGCATCACGATCCGCAGTGCCCGTCCGGCGGACGTGCGCGCCATCAACCAGCTCGTCGAGCCACTCACCCACCGCAACATCCTGGTCGCCAAGGACCTGGTGGCCTATTACGAGGCCGTCCAGGAGTTCCTGGTCGCGGAGGACGAGCACGGTGAGCTGGTGGGCTGCGGGGCTCTGCACGTGATGTGGGAGGACCTGGCCGAGGTGCGCACCCTCGCCGTGGCCGAGAGCCACCGTGGCGCAGGCGTGGGCCACCGCATGCTCCTGGCGCTGCTGGCGCGGGCCCTGCAACTGGGCCTGCAGAGGGTCTTCTGCCTCACCTTCGAGGTGGACTTCTTCCGCCGCCACGGGTTCCGCGAGATGGCTGAGCAGGTGGATCCTGAGATCTTCAACCAGCTGCTGCGGTCCGCCGACGAAGGCGTCGCGGAGTTCCTGGACCTGGCCCGGGTCAAGCCCAACACCCTGGGCAACACCCGCATGATCATCGACCTCGAGGACGCCGTGATCGTGGACCGCGACGGCGTGCAGCCGGACAGGCTCCGGGCAGCCCACGACGAGCTCAGGGGAGCCTGAGCCCCGTCCCGTCCGCGGCGGCCAGGCCGTCGGCCACCAGGGACACAGCGCAGCGCCGCACCCGGACCGGATCCTCCGCATCCAGTGCCAGCAGTTCCTGCTCCTTGGCGGTGTCGTTCTCGCGCAGCAGCGCCATGATCTGCCCGCGCAGCTGACGGTCGGTGCCCTCGAATGCCTGCACCCTCCTGGACCCCTCCGGCGCTGGTGGCCGGCCGGCGGTGTACCAAGTGCAGGCGGGGCCGGCTAGCGGGCACTCCTCGCAGCGCGGGGATGCCGCCGTGCACACCAGCGCGCCTAGTTCCATCACCGCCTGGTTCCAGGCCACCGACCGCGCCGGTTCCGCAGGCAGCACACGTGCTGCGGTGCGACGCTCGGCAGCGGTTAGAGAACGTGGTGGCAGTGCGGCACCGTCCACGGTTCGGGCCAGGACCCTTCGCACATTGGTGTCCAGCACCACGGCGCGGCCGTGGTGGGCGAAGGCCGTGACCGCGGCAGCGGTGTACTCGCCGATCCCCGGCAGCGCACGCAGGGCATCCTCCCCGCGGGGCACCTCGCCGCCGTGTTGGGCCACGATCGCGCGGGCGCACTCCTGCAGGCGCAGGGCCCTGCGCGGGTAGCCCAGGCGATCCCAGGCCCGCAGCACCTCGGCGGTGGGGGCGGCGGCGAGATCGGCGGGAGCGGGCCAGCGGTCCATCCAGTCCAGCCACCGTGGGAGCACCCGCACCACAGGGGTCTGCTGCAGCATCACCTCGGACACCAGGATCGACCAGGCGGAGGCCTCCGGGTGCCGCCAGGGCAGGTCCCTCCCGGCGTCGGCGAACCAGGCGATCACCGCGGTGATGGCGTGCTCGTCCAGGGCGACGGGGGAACGTGCCGAGGACGATGACGAGGACGTCGCGCTCGAGGTCCGGAGTGGGCGGGCAGGTGGGGGAGTGGGCACGCCGGGACGCTACCGCATCGGTGGCGCCGGTTGCCGGGAGAACGACGACGGGGCGAGACCGCTTCGGTCTCGCCCCGTCGGGGGTTCTTCGCGGCAGGTGCCGCGGCAGGTCAGATCAGACCTGCGGGGGCAGGGCGTCGCCCTGGGCGGGGGTGGTGCCACCGCGCTGCGCGGAGAGCAGGTCGCGGATCTCGGTCAGCAGCACGACGTCCTCGGGAGCGCCGCCCTCGTCCTCCTCGGGCAGGCCACGACGCTTGCGGTCGAAGGCGCGAGCCTCGGTGACCGGCAGCACGAACACGAAGTACACCACGGCCGCGGTGATCAGGAACGCGATGATCGCGGACAGCAGCGCGCCGAGGTCGACAACGGTGGAGTCATTGGTGATCTTGAACGCGAGTCCGTCGACGTTGGCGCCGCCGAACACGTTGATCACGGGCTGGATCAGGTTGTCGACGAAAGCGCCGATCAGAGCGGTGAAGGCGCCGCCGATGACCACGCCGACGGCGAGATCGAGGACGTTGCCCTGCATGATGAATTCCTTGAAGCCCTTCATGGCTTCTCCTTAGGTGGGAAAGGGATGGGTCTGAGAAGGCGCACCCCGGCGCCCGAACGGGACCTTATCCGACTATCGACAATATGGACCACCCTTCGCGTGTGGCATGCGCTACCTCCACCGCATCAGCACGGTCCACGGTGACCAGCACCACCAGATCCGGCGCGGTCCCACCGAGACCCGGCACAGCGCCGGTGGTGTCCCCCGCCACCTCCACCACGGTGGCGGGAGTGCGACCGGGCCTGGTGGGATCGGACGTGGAGTGGTGGATCTCCAGCTCGGTCCCCGGGTGCAGCCGGTCCCGCAGTTGGGCAGGTGCGGAGACCACCAGGAGGGAACTGCCCGGGGCCAGCTCTGCCTCGGTGTCCGAGGTGAGCAGACCGGGCAGGAGCGGGGTCCCCTCCGTCAGCGGCACTGCGGCGGTCCGGCCCACGGCCTCATCCGCTGAGGTGGCCGCCCCCGCGGGGACGAGCTCGGCTGCCACCTCCACAGTGCTCACGTGCTCCTCGGTGATCACCGTCCCGGCCGGTACGGCCCTGCTCGTCACCACCACGGTGGTGCCGCGATGCCCGGCAGGCAGCATCGACGGCAGGACGGCCACCGCCACCATGGCGATCAGCAGCGCCGTCAGGGTGCGGCGCCGGCGGCGCAGGGCGCGGCGGTAGGCGGGCAACTGGGAGCGGATCCGGGTGAGCATGCCGGGAACGCTACGGATGCACGCACCCGGTCATCCTCATCGCGCGGGCGACGGTGGATGACCGGGCTGTGGGGAGGAACCTCGTTCAGGCAGAGGAGCCTGACCGGCGGGAGCGGCACCTCAGGACGAGGCGGCGTCCTTGCTCGATGACGACGCGGCCGAGCCGGAAGAGCTGCTCGCTGCGGCCGAGGACGTCCCGCCGTCACCGGAGGAGCCTTCCGAGGACGTGCTGGCGGACGTGGAGGAGGAGTCGGATCCCCCGGCGGAGGAGGCGGAGGCCGCATCGGCCGCGTGGCTGCGGGCGCCGCCCTTGCCGGAGCTCTGGGAGTCGGTGGAGTAGAAGCCCGGGCCCTTGAACACGATGCCCACGCTGTCGAACACCTTGCGCAGGGCGTCCTGCGCGCACTCGGGGCAGGTCACCAGGGAGTCCTCGGTGAAGCTCTGGTACTGCTCGAAGCGATGGTCGCAGTTCTTGCAGGCGTACACGTAAGTGGGCACGGTGAGTCCTTCGTGGTGCCCCGGGAGCGAGGTCCCGGGAGGGAGCAGGGGTGGGGCCACTCGGTGGTGACCGTCGATGATTCTACGACCGTCCGATGCCACGCAGAGCAGGCTGGTCAAGGATCACGTGCAGTCCCTCGGCCGTGAGCACCGCATCGATCGGCACGTCGTGCGCCTCGCGCGGGAGCGTGCCGGGCTCCAGCAGTTCGGAGGGATGGATCACCGCCACCACTGGGGTGCCGGCAGGGCGGTGGGGGAGCGCGCGGTCGTAGTAGCCTGCGCCGTGACCGATGCGGGTGCCGGTGCGGTCCACCGCCACGGCCGGGGCCAGCACCAGCACGGCCTGCTCCAGCGCGTGCGGGCCCAGTCGTTCTCCTTCCGGTTCCCGCCCGAACCCCTTGCCCGGGGAGGGGAGGAACGCGGAGTGTCCGTCCCAGGTGATCCACTCCAGCTCGTGGCCGGCGGCGGCGGGGAACACCACCTCGGCGCCGCGCGCCGCCAGTTCTGCCGCCAGCGGCATCACATCGGCCTCCGTGGGCGTGGGGTGGTAGGCGGCCACGCGTGCGGCACCCGTCGATGCAAGGGCATCGGCCACCAGCTCGAGCAGCGGTGCGGCGTGGTGCACCAGGGCCTCGCCCTCGGCGGCGCGACGTCGGGCCCCCGCCTCGTCGCCGTAGAGACATCGTCGCTCGGCTCGGAGCCTTCCGCGCAGCTCTCGTTTCAGCTGGGCGGTCTGCGCGGGATCGACGTCGTCCATCGGCCCAGCGTGCCACAGCGTCCGTGAGCTGCGCGGGCCTCGGCCTACGATTGCCCGATGGTGCACACGTGGCCGGTGACGCTGCGCGACCGTGAGCTGGTGCTGCGGCCGCTGCAGCGCCGCGACCGATCTGCCTTCGAGTCCCTGCGCCGCCGCAACGATGCCTGGCTGCGCCCCTGGGACGCCACCGATCCGGAGAACGGCCGGGTGCGCCCCCCGTTCGCCACCCTGCGCCGCTGGAGCGAGCGGCAGGCGAAGGAGGGCACCTCGCTGCCGCTGGCGATCGTGGTGGAAGGCAGGCTGGGCGGGCAGATCACTGCCTCCCCGATCCTGTACGGGCCGCAGCGCAGCGCCGTGCTGGGCTACTGGATCGATCAGCGCCTGGCCGGGCGCGGCATCGTGCCCAGGGCCGCCGCCCTGATGATCGACCACCTCTTCGCCGAGATGGGGCTGCACCGGGTGGAGGTGACGGTCAGGCCGGAGAACACCGCGAGCATCCGCGTGGTGCAGAAGCTGGGCCTGCGCCCGGAGGGCCTCCGGCGCTCCGCGATCCACGTGGACGGTGCGTGGCAGGATCACCTGGTGTTCGCCCTCACCGTAGAGGAGGTCGTGGCCGGTCACCCCGGTCACCCCGGTCGCTCCGGCAGGGGAGTCCTTGACCGACTGTTGACACAAAACTCTCCCGACACGCGCCCCGCCTGACCTGCTGAATCACACAGGTGTCATTACGCTGGGGGAGTGGAATCGATCAATCCCGGGGCACTCCTGTTCGCCCTGCTGCTGGTGCTGTGGGTGGCCTACGCCATCCCCCAGCTCGCACAGCGACGCGACGTGATGGGACGTGCCCGCGCCGCCGAGCGCACCGAGGTGTCGCCCACCGCGAGGGATCTCTCCGCCGCGATCCGATCCCGTCGTCCTTCCCGAGAGGTGACCTCCCCCATGGCCGAGGACCGTCTGCTGCTGCGCCCTGCCGACCCGACCCGCCGCCCCCGCTTCGACGCCGCCCCCGGTGAGCGCATCGACCACCTCGAGGAGCACGCCCGCCACCGGCGCCTGCTGGCCGTGGTGCTCGTCCTGCTGGTGCTCGCCACCGCCGCGGTCACCGGCCTGGCCGTGACCGGCACCCTGGCCGCCTGGAGCCCCGCCATCCCTGCCGCGGCCCTCGCGCTGTACCTGCTGGGCCTGCGCCGTGCCGAGCTCGAGCGCCGCCGCCGCGCCCGTCGTGCCACCGCGATCGCGAAGCAGGAGGCCGCGACGCAGGTGGAGGCCACCCGCCCCGCTGTCGAGGCCCCCTCCGCGAAGCCGCTGGTCGCCTCGCGCCTGCCGGAGCGAGACTCCCTCGAGGAGACCACCGAGCGCGCCGCCCGCCAGGTCGCCGCTCCCGGTGAGTGGACCCCGCGTCCCGTGCCGCGCCCCACCTACGCGATGAGCGGGGAGGTGGAGGACCTCGCCACCCGCCACGCCGCCCACCGTGAATCCGTGCGCGCCACCACCGTGCCGCTGGAGCGGTCGGACGTCGAGGTGCTCGAGGCCGCCGACGAGCAGGCGATCCCTGCTGTGGACCTCCACCTGGACGAGATCCTCGCCCGTCGGAGGGCCTGATGCCCACCGGCGCAGCCACCGGGCGCGTCACCGTCATCGAGCGCGCCCTGGAGCGCGCCGGCATCGCCCAGCGCCCCGTGGCGGTGCTGGACCTGGACGCCTTCGACGCCAACGCCGCCGACCTCACCAGCCGGGCCCACGGGATGCCGATCCGCGTGGCCTCCAAGTCGCTGCGGGTGCGTGCCCTCATCGAGCGGGCGCTGGGGCAGCCCGGGTTCGCCGGGGTGCTCGCCTACACCCTGCCGGAGGCGCTGTGGCTGGCCTCCCACGGCATCGACGACATCGTCGTCGCCTACCCCACGGCAGACGCGCAAGCCATCGCAGCGCTCGCCGCCGATGACCACGCCCGCTCCGCCATCACCCTGATGGTCGACGAGACCGCCCATCTGGACCTGATCCTCACTGCGGCCCGCGGTGCGGCAGGCCCCGCCCGGTCGATCAGGGTGGCGATCGAACTGGACGTCTCCTATGCTCCGCTGCCCGGGGTGCGCTTCGGTGCCCACCGCTCCCCGCTGCGCACCACCGGCCAGGTGCTGGAGCTGGTGCGCCAGATCCAGGCCAGGCCGGGCCTGCGCCTGGTGGGAATGATGGCCTACGAAGGCCAGATCGCCGGGGTAGGGGACGCGGCCCGCACCCCGTACGGCAGCGCCGTGCGCGCCATGAAGTCGCTCTCCACCGCCGAGATCGCCCAACGCCGCAGCGACTGCGTGGCCGCCGTGCGGGAGGTGACGCAGTTGGAGTTCGTCAACGGCGGCGGCACCGGCTCCATCGAGTCCACCGGCAATGAGGACGCCGTCACCGAGATCGCCGCCGGCTCCGGACTGATCGGACCGGGCCTGTTCGACCACTACCGGGCCTTCCGGCCCGAACCGGCCCTGCTGCTGGGAGCACAGGTGGTGCGTCGGCCCGCCCAGGGCATCGCCACGTTGATGGGCGGCGGCTGGATCGCCAGCGGCGTGGGCGGCCCGGACCGCCTGCCCACCATCCACCATCCCCGCGGGCTCGCCTTCGCGCCACAGGAAGGGGCGGGGGAGGTGCAGACCCCGGTGATCGGGCCTGCCGCAGAACAGCTGCGGGTGGGTGGCACGGTGTGGCTGCGCCATGCCAAGGCCGGTGAACCGGCCGAGCACGCCCTGCACTACCAGCTCGTCGCCGGGGAGACTGTAGTGGGCAGCACCCCCACGTACCGCGGTGAGGGCAAGCTGTTCCTGTGATCGAATCCGGAGCGGGCGATGGCGCCCCTCCCCGGACAGAAGGAGCCCGCCGGTGACCATCACCGTCCTGCCGCAGCGCAACTGGAGCGGCTCCGCCCGCTGGACCCCCCGCGAGATCCTCGCCCCCACCAGTGAGCAGGAAGTGCTGGCCGCCATCGACACCGCCCGCGCCGCCGGAACCGGCCTGCGGGTGATCGGCGGCGGCCACTCCTTTTCCCCACTGGTCGCCACCGACGGCATGCAGCTCACCCTGGACGGCTACCAAGGCCTGGTCCACGCCGATCCCACCACGGGCCTGGTGACCCTGCGCGGCGGCACCCGGCTGTGGGAGATCGGTGATCTGCTGGCCCCGCACGGCCTGGCGCTCGCCGTGATGGGCGACATCGACCGACAGTCCATCGCCGGGGCCATCCAGACCGGCACCCACGGCACCGGCGCCCGCTTCACCGGCTTCGCCGGCACCGTGCGGGCCCTCCGCATTGCCCTCATGGACGGCTCCGTGGTGGAGACCTCCCCGGGCCGCGACCCTGACCTGTTCCACGCCGCCCGTCTGGGACTCGGCGCGATCGGCGTGATACTCGAGGTCACCCTGCAGTGCGTGCCCGCCTACCGGCTGCAGCTGCGCGAGAGCACCGAGCCGCTCGAGGATACGGCAGGCTCGTTCCTGGGCGACAGTGGGATCGCCGACCACCACGAGTTCTTCTGGTTCCCCCGCACCCGCCGCGCCACCGTGCGCACCACCCGTCGGCTGCCCGCCGATGCACCGCGCGAGCGCGCCCACCCGGTCGTGGAGACCCTGCAGCGCGAGGTGCTCGGCAACGGTGCCTGGGAGGTGCTGTGCCGGGCCGCCGCCCTGGTGCCACCGCTGTCGCGGCCCGTGGCGGAGGTGGGATCACGTTTCTTTGCCGGCTCCGGGATGACCGACGACGCCTCCGCGGTGTACGCCGCGCCGCGCCGGGTGAGGTTCCATGAATCGGAATGGGCGATCCCCGCCCACCGCTTCCCCGAGGCCTTCGCCGCCCTGCGCCGCCGCTTCGAGGACGAGGACGTGGCTGTCACCTTCCCGCTGGAGATCCGGAGGGTGGCGGCCGATGACGTGTGGATGTCCACCGCGTATGAGCGCGACAGCGTGTACATCGCCGCCCACCGCTACCGCGCGGAGGACGCGATCCCGTACCTGCTGATGGTGCAGCGCACCCTGGAGCCCTTCGCCGCCCGGCCCCACTGGGGCAAGCAGCACTGGCTGGGCGCCCGGGAGCTGCGACGGCTCTACCCCCGCTTCGAGGACTTCTGCCGGGTGCGCGAAGCGGCGGACCCCGATGGCATGCTGCTCACCCCGTACCTGCGCCACCTGCTGGGCGTTCCTGCCTGACAGCAGCGATCCGGCCTACCCTGGGAGGTGATGAACACCTCTGCGCCTTCTGCCCCCGCCCCTGTTCCCACTCCCAGCGAGCTGCTGGAGATCGCCGTGGGCGCCGCAGCGCTTGCCGCGGACCACATCCGCTCACTGGACCGTGACTCCCTGGCCCGCGAGTACAAGACCTCCAGCAAGGACATCGTCACCGAGCACGACCGTGCCTGCGAGGAGATGATCGTCGCTGAGCTGCGCCGCAGGTTGCCCACCTGTCGAATCGTGGGGGAGGAGGGCGGTGAGCGTCCGGCGGAGGGCACGAGCTCGACGGCCGATGCACCTGCCGGGGCTACCAGATCCCCCTCCCATGAGGGCCCAGTGGTCTCCTTCTTCGTGGACCCGATCGACGGCACCAGCAACTTCGCCGCCGGCTTGCCGCTGTTCTGCGTGTCCATCGGCGTGGCAATGGATGACGAGCTGGTGGCCGGCGTGATCGACGCCCCGGTGCTGGGCACCGTGTTCACCGCTGCCGACGGTCCCGCCATGATCAACGGTGTGCCCATCACCCCGCGGCCCACCAAGCCCGCGAAGGACGCGATGGTGCTCTCCGGCTTCCTGGGCCCGCGCATCTCCGGCCAGTTCCCCGAGTATGCCGCCCGCGCCGGCAATGAGATCAACGCCGCGTACTCCGCGGTGCGCAGCCTCGGCACCGCCGCTCTGGAACTCGCGTACGTCGCCGCCGGATGGGCCGACGCCACCGCCTTCGCCACCCTCAATGCCTGGGACGTGGCCGCCGGGTTCCACATCGTGAAGCAGGCAGGCGGCTCCCTGCGCACCTGGCCTGGCACAGCAGTTGCCGCCGACGCCCCCGCGCACCTGCAGCCCGCGTGCGTGGCCTGCGCGGGCCCGGAGCGGCTGGAGCTGCTGGACCGCCTCCAGGACGAGCTGCAGCAGTTGCGCGACGCGCAGAAGTGATGGCTGTGTGACCCTCGCCGAACCCGCCGGGCGGCGTGCTGACGAGGTGGCCTGCGGTGCTACCCTTGTGGGGTTGCCGCGAGGCACGGGGCTATAGCTCAGTTGGTAGAGCGTTTCGTTCGCAATGAAAAGGTCAGGGGTTCGATTCCCCTTAGCTCCACCGAGGAAGTTCCGAAAGGGCCTCTGACCAGGTATTACACCTAGGTCAGAGGCCATTTCCCTTTGCACTGAGTTCTGCGGAATCACTCAGTTTGTCACTCAGTTGTTCGGGTTCTGTAGGGTTCGCTCCGTCGATCTGAGGCTCGGATCACATATGGCCCTTCACGAGGTGGTCGATTCGAGGCGCTCGGAGGGTGTGACCCTGATCACCTGCGATGAGGTCGTCGAGAGGAACTGAGTGACGTGGACGGCCCGGAGTCACTCAGTCGGGACGGCCCGTCCACAGTGCGCGGCGGCCGGGTGCCAGCTGCGACCGGCGCTCGTACGCTCGGCCCCATGAACCCCTCGGATCCACCTTCGCCACCCCGCCGCTTCGTGCCGCTCGAGCACATCATGGAGGAGCTCTCGATCTCCTACTCCCAGGCCCCCGCCCTCGTGCGCTCCGGGCAGCTGCGCGCGATCAAGGTCGGCGGCCGTGGCGTCTGGAGGGTCTCGCTGGACGCCTTCGAGGACTTCAGCGCCGAGCGCTACGCGGAGACCGCGGCGATGGTTGCCGAGAGCCAGACGTAGACCGAGGAGGGTCAGGGTGTCGCGACGTGCTTCACGAGGAGCGCGGCCATCCGGCTCCGATCGAGGTGCTTCGGCACGGGCATGAGCGAGGTCCGCTGCTGGAGTCGGCGGGGGAGCTGGCTGACCGCCCGCGCGGTGTCCAAGCGGACTCCCCTCAGATGCGTCTCTCCCAGCCTCCACGGGAGGTCAGGGTGAGCCTCGCGGATCTCGAGGAGCGTGTGCAGGTCCGCGAGGTCCCGGTCGTGCTGCAGGCCTCGTGCGGCCCACGCGTGGGCCTTGAGGATGAAGGCCCCCTCGAGCCCCGGGATCGGCACCCTGTAGGCGAGAGTCTCACCGGTGGTCAGGTGCGCGGTGACCGCTACGTGGATCGCCGGCTGCAGGAGGACGAAGGCGAGCTCGGGGAGGGTGTCGACCTGGCCGACACCATCGACCATCTGGGGCTTGATTCCCGTCGTGCTGCCCGTCCGCGGCAGCAGAAGGTTGATCTCGACCTGTCGCTCCTCGTCGACGGCCTTCGTGTACACGTTGCCGCGCTCCTGTACGAAGTCCTGGTCCTTCAGTCGGTCGACGATCGGTCCAACCACTTCGACATCGCTCACGGCGGCGTCCGCGTCGACCGTCGTGCGCTGCACCGCCAGTTCGGCGGGATGGGCGAGGAGCAGCAGGCGCACCATGTGGCCGCCGACGATCCGGTAGTCGGTCGTCTGGGCCGCTTCGGCGACGGCCTGCTGGCCGAGGTAGCCAAGGTCGTCGGCGTTGCTCCACGAGTGGGTCTCGAGCTCGATGCTCGCCGTCACTGCGCACCTCCCTCGAGAATCACCGTGCGGAGTGCCGCAGCTGCCTGGTCGCTGTCCGGATCGTCGCTGTGGAGCAGCTCCCAGAGGACCAGGACCGGATCGGCGACGAGATGCGGCACGCCGTCGGGACTCTCCCTACCCGTCACCCAGAGCGTCCGGTCGCGCGGAGTGCAGCAGATCAGCGTCGCTTCAGCCAGTGGAGCCGGCACGAAGCCCTCCCCGCCGAGATCCATCGGTCCGCGGAGGTAGATCCGGCTTCGCGTGGGGAGCTTCCACGGGGCATGGTGATCGGCGGCGACGTCGCCGCCGACGACCGGGTCGAGCTCGAGGCTGTGCGCCAGGGACACCGCGGTGCTCGTCTGCTGCGTCACGGGTTCCAGTCCGTACCAGCCGAACTCCTTGCCGCCCGGTCCCGGGTACTCCTCGAGGAACAGGTCCAGCCACCCCGCGGGATCCGCTGGACCCATGCCATTGAGCGTCCGAAGTGCTCGGGAGACCGCCTGTTGGGTGACTCCGAGTCGTGCGGCGAGTTCGGCCTGGTCTGGCAGCGATCCGCCGCGGATCAGCTCGCGCAAGAGCGCCCACCTCACCCAAGCCGGCCGACCCGCACGGCGGGGAGCTGAGAGGACGGGGGTCGGCTCCTCTGCGCGATAGGCGACCCCTTCGCGGTACAGACGCAGGGGGTTCTCGGTGAGGATGTCGATCTCGCCAGCTGCGGCGCGCTGCGTCACGTCTCGGGTGGCCCTGGAGCCGATCAGCAGCGTCCGGGCGTGCCCTGTGGTGGGACCCCTGCCGAGGCGTCTCACCGTCCGGGCGTCGAGCCTCTCGACAGGGTCCGTGGGAATGAACGCGAGCGTGCCGCCCGAGGCATCGCGCAGCATCCAGAGGTCATCCCCGGCCCCGTAGATCAGGTCCAGACCCAGCTCGCGCAGTACGCTCGCGACATCCATCGCGACCCCTCCTACCGTCGGCACAACAATCCTTGTCCCAATGTACGTGACAGAGGTTGTTTGACGGAGGAAGGTGTGATGGTGTAATCGAAACCTGCGCGTACATAGGTCCGTCCAAGGTGATCACGCACCAGTGGTGGTCCCTCGAGGACTCGGTGCTGGGCCACGCCTTCGTCGTTAAGGTTAACGCGCCCAGTGTCTGGGGCTCCCGGGATCAGACGACACCCCAGCCGCCCAACCCTTGTGACCCCGTGCCAACAGCGCAAGTCAGCCGACAGAACCACGTCCCTGACCCTGGTGACCACGATCCGCTGTCACCACCCTGTCCCCGGAGTGCGGGTCACCGGCGGGTATGAGGAGAGCCCCTCCGATCTCGTGATCGAAGGGGCCTTCTCGGTGCCGTCGGCAGTCGCCCTACTTGTTGCCCTTGGTCCGGTTGTGGGACTTGCAGAGCATCTCGCAGTTGGCGAGCGTCGAGAGGCCACCCTTCGTCCACGCCGTCACGTGGTCGGCCTCCATCTCCTTCGCGGTGTAGATCCTGCTGCGGTTCGCGTTGGTGCCGCTCGCGCACACAGGGCAGTTCGAGACGTCCTTCTTCTTCGCTTCGTCGGTCTGGCGCTTGTACGCGGCCGCCTTGGTCTTGGCGTCGAAGATCCGTACGTCCAGGAAGGTCTGATCGCTCTTGCCGCCGAGCAGGTACTCGTAGATCCCCTTGCGGGAGTTCACCGCGGGATCCTCGAGCAGCTCTGCCGCATCGGCCGTCATCTGGCTCGAGCGGTAGGACTGGTGCTTGTAGGTCTCGTAGAGCCGGCGCCACTCGAGTCCTTGCATCGACTTGTCCGGGGGAGCGGTGAAGATGCCGCCGACCCACTCGATGACGGTCTCGAAGTACGTGCGCAGTTCACGAGCATCGGAGTCATGACGGTGGACGGCCATGTACCCGTCGATCTTCTTCCCCTGGGCAGAAGCGGCCCAGTCGAGCGAGACCCACGACAGCGCGACCTCGAGGACCTCCTGGCGCTTCGGGTCGCCCTTCACGTACGCAGCCCACTTCTGCTGGACCGCGCTCTGCTAGTTCGAGAACACCTGCTTCGCCGCCGTGACGAAAGGGCCGGAGTAGATCGCGTTCCGCAGCTCCTGCGTCGTGAGCGGCACGTTCGCGATGTTGATCGTCTGGAACCACTCCTTGATCTCCGCCTCGGTGCCCTCACAGACGTAGACCAGCAGATCGCTCTGCAGGATCCTCTCCTGCTCCTCCGGCGGAAGCGAGGAGAAGGTCTGCTCGCGGCCGTCGCGCATGATGGCGAACTTCCCCGTCGTGAACCGACCGACCGAGGTGATCCGCTGCTGGCCGTCGAGCACCTCGAGGTGCGGTGCGGAGGTCGCTCCGGTGTCGACGAAGTAGATCAGGCCCAGCGGGTAGCCCTTCAGTAGCGAGTCAATGACTGCGACGTCCCGCTTCCCGTCACCGTAGATGTAGTGCCGCTGGTACTCGGGCTGGATCACGAGGTCGCCGCCCAGCCCGAAGAGGCCACGCCCCTCGAGCTCGTTGAAGATGAACCCCTCGAGAACCTCGGCGACGGTGTAGTGGCGGAGTTCGGTCTTCACGAGGCGATCTCCTCGGAGGCGACGTTGCGGTGACGGATCAGGATGCGCTTGCAAACCGCCTGCTTCGTACTCAAGATGCCAAGCTTGGTCCGTCCCTGGCTTCCGACGAACTCGGGTCCGAGGGGTGTGATGCCGAGATCCGCGCCCAGTCGCCCCTCGCTGTTACCGATGATCTCGAACTGGTCAGGATTGTACCTGTCAAGGAATGTGATGGGTACGCCCATCACGCCGGGGTAATCAGAGGGGATTGCGTCCGTGAACGGCACTTCGATCGCATCATAGTTGGCGTAGCGCTGATATTCCGTTTCGCCGTCAAGCTTCTTGATCAGCTTCTTGTTGAAGATCAGGTTGTCCTCCGTTGACATGAGCTGAAGGGGCTCATGTCGTCGGCCGTGATCGATGCTCGTGAACCAGCAGGCGTTGCCAAGACGCGTGTAGTCCCGCTCCTCGTCCGAGGGGTAGCCCAGCTTCTCCGCCTTCAAGCGATCCGACTCCGAGATAATCGACCCCTTGGGGACTCCGAACACCATGCCAGTGCTGTTGGCGGTAGCACCCTTCCAAAGCCTATTGGCCCTGATGTGCGGGAAGACCTCGGCATACGTGATCGCGTTATTGCTACCGACGATGGAGAACTTGGTGTTCCCATCGATAAGCCACGTGACGAAGTCTCGGAGCCACCCTGCTCGGTTACAGCGCACTGCTCATCCCCGGCCTGCTCCTGCTGGGGGTGTGCTTCTGGCTGGCCCGATCGGACCGGGACCCACTGCTGCGCATCATGGTGCTCATCCTCGGGTTCATCCTGATCCGCGATGCGATGACACCGACAGGATTGTGGGAGTTCGGTCTGGTGGACGGTGTCGTGCCGTGGCTGCGGATGCCCGACGACCCGCTGGTGCTGGTGGCCTTCGGTCTGGGCAGCATGATCCTGGTGCTGGCCACGCTGCAGGACCGCGGTCTCAAGGAACTCGTGCACTGGGGGACCTTCGACCTCCGTACCATCGGTCTGGGCATCCTGGGCGGGGTGCTGGCGGCGGCACCGATCCTGGCACTGTCTGCTGGTGCGCTGATCCAGGAGCGCGGAGGTGAGGTCGCCCTCGGTATCCTCCCTGCGCTGCTGTTCATGGCGCTGGCCGGGAACCTCGGTGAGGAAGTGTTCTTCCGCGGCTACCTACAGGGCCGCCTGGAGCAAGCTATGCCTGCCGTGCGGGCTGCGCTGCTGTCGGCCGTCCTCTTCGCGGCCTGCCACGCCTTCCTCGCCACCACCGTGACCGACGTGGGTTGGCCGCTGCTGGCGTTCACCCTGTGGGAAGGACTGATCTGCGCCTTCCTGCGGCTGCGCTGGGGCGTGATCCCGGCGGCGATCGCCCACGGGCTGGCGATCTTCCTGCTCAGCAGCGGGCTCTGAAGCAGGGCACGATCAACGCTTCTGGTACAGCGCCTTGCGCTGGAAGCGTGGCTCGGAGGTGACGTGGATGCCCAGCTGGCGGAAGATCCCCTCGTCCACCGACCCCAGGATGGTGGTGGTGTGCACGTCGCAGCCTTCCAGGCTGCGTAGCTGCGCGAGCGCCAGGCGGGCGTTCTCGTCGGTCGCGGCGGAGACCGACAGGGCGATCAGCACCTCGTCGGTGTGCAGGCGGGGGTTGCGTGATCCCAGGTGCTGGGTCTTCAGAGTCTGGATCGGCTCGATCGAGGCGGGGGAGAGCAGGTGCACCGCATCGTCGAGCCCCGCCAGGCGCTTCAGGGCGTTCAGCAGCATCGCAGCGGAGCACCCCAGCAGCGCGGAGGTCTTGCCGGTGATGATCGTGCCATCGGCCAGTTCGAGGGCGGAGCCGGGATGCCCGGTGGCCTCCTGGACGGCGAGCGCGGGAGCCACTACGGCGCGATCCTCGGTGCGGCAGCCTGCCTTGCTCATCACCATCGCCACCCGCTGGGACACGTCGTCCTCGCGATCGTGGATCCGCTCGTCCACCAGCACCTTGTAGTAGCGGCGGATGATCTCCTGCCGGGCGGCGTCACGGCACACCTCATCGTCGACGATGCCGCGGCCGGCCATGTTCACCCCCATCCCGGTGGGGGAGGCGTAGGGGGAGGTGCCGGTGAGCTCGGTGAGCAGGGAGCGCACCAGGGGGAACACGTCCACGTCACGGTTGTAGCTGGTGACCTGGGTGTCGTGGGCGGCCAGGTGGTACGGATCGATGAGGTTGCGGTCGTCCAGGTCCGCGGTGGCGGCCTCGTACGCGAGGTTCACCGGGTGCTCCAGCGGGAGGTCCCAGATCGGGAAGGTCTCGAACTTCGCGTAGCCGGAGCGGATGCCGCGACGGTGGTCGTGGTAGATCTGCGAGAGACAGGTGGCGAGCTTCCCGGAGCCGGGACCGGGGGCGGTGACCACGATCAGGTCCCGTGTGGTCTCGGAGTGCTCGTTGGCGCCCAGGCCCTGCTCGGAGACGATCCGGGTGGTGTCCTGCGGGTATCCGGGGATCACGCCGTGGCGCGCCACCTTGAGGCCCAGCCGCTCCAGGCGGGCGGCGAAGGCATGGGCCACATGGTTGGACTCCTCGAGCTGGGTGAGCACCACGTGCTCCACCAGGAACCCGCGCTCACGGAACACGTCCACCAGGCGCAGCAGATCGTCCTCGTAGGGGATGCCCAGGTCAGCGCGCACCTTCTGGCGCTGCAGGTCCTTGGCGTTCAGGCAGATCAGGATCTCCAGCTCGTCCCTGAGCCGTTCGAGCATGGCGATCTTGTTGTCCGGGGTGAAGCCTGGCAGCACGCGGGAGGCGTGCAGGTCGTCGAAGAGCTTCCCACCCATCTCGAGGTACAGCTTCCCGCCGATCTGCACACGCCGGGCCTGGATGTGCTGGGACTGCAGCTCGATGTACCGCTGCCGGTCGAAGCCCACCGGCCGCGGGTGCGCCGCGCCGCCAGGGTCGGTGCTCCCCGGGCCGCTCCCGGTCGGCGGAGTGGGCGGGACCGGGGCGGCGGGGGCGGTGTCAGTCACCCGGCCACGCTAGCAACGCCCCGGGGCCGACGGGGGCAGGCAGGGCTGCCTCTCATCCCACACTGCGATCCTCCGGGTCGCCGCCCGAGGAACGGTCGTCCGAGGAAGCGATGCCGGGGGAGCGAGGTCCGATGGGCATCCTCACCACCCCGAACCCGAGCAGCCCGGCCACCGGCAGCAGCGGCCACACCCAGTTGATCCCGTTGCTGCCCACCATCCCGGAGGTGGCCATCACCGCGAGTCCCGCGCACACCATCACCGCGGCCGTGAGGGGTCGCCACAGGGCCGGGGCCGGGCGGTCGTCCGGTTTCGGGTCCTCGAAGCGGCCCATCACCAGCACGATCACGCCGGTGATCGCCAGCAGCACCAGCGCCCACAGGGGGCGGCTGGCCCACCAGGCGCCGCTCAGCGGCACCGGCAGCAGTGGCTGAGTATTCGTAGTCGTGGGAGCCACCGAATCTTGCTCTTGGGGACCGCCGATCGTGCCGACGGGGGCCAGTAGCCGCCGCGGTGGGGACCACTGGCTCCCGCCGGCATCGGGTCACTGGGGCAGTGCGGTGTGTTCTCGCATGTTCCTGTCGCCGGTGTCGATCCAGATTGTGTTGTGCACGATGCGGTCCATGATCGCATCGGCGTGGACTGCTCCACCGAGCCGGGCGTGCCAGTCCTTCTTCGGGTACTGGGTGCAGAACACGGTCGAGCCGGTGTCATAGCGGCGCTCGAGCAGTTCCAGCAGCATCGAACGCATTCCCTCGTCAGGATGGTCCAGCAGCCACTCGTCGATCACCAGCAGCGAGAACGTGGAGTACTTCCGCAGGAACTTCGTCTGGCCCTGCGGCTTGTCCTTTGCCAGGGCCCAGGCCTCTTCGAGGTCGGGCATTCGGATGTAGTGGGCTCGGAGCCGGTGCTGGCAGGCCTGCTTCGCCAGCGCGCAGCCGAGGTAGGACTTCCCTGAGCCGGTGAAGCCCTGGAAGACCACGTTCTGTTGCCGCTGGATGAAGGAGCAGGTTGCCAGTTGCGCGATCACGTTCCGGTTCAGTCCCCGTTCCTCGACCAGATCCAGCCGCCGCAGGTCCGCTCCGGGATAACGCAGCCCCGCCCGGCGGATCAGACCCTCGACCTTTCCATGATTGAAGATGGAATGCGCCTCGTCCACGATCAGCTGGAGCCGTTCCTGGAACGACATCCCCAGCACGTGAGCCTCATCCTGGGCATCGATCGCGTCCAGCAGCGCGGTCGCGCCCATCTCGCGCAGCTTCCGCTTCGTGTCGTTATCGATCACGCTCACCGGACACCTCCGGCGTAGTAGTCGGCGCCACGGACGTATCCGCCGTCTTCCGCGGGTTCCTCGCGGGGTGGACGCAGGGCGGCGACCTTGTCCTGCCCGGTGGCCAAGATCGGGTGCAGATGCGCATAGCGCGGTGAACGGACCCGTCCCGTCAGCGCGAGTGCGCAGGCCGCCTCGACCCGATCTACGGAGAAGCGGCGAGAGAGCCGTAGCACCGCCAACGCGGGATCCAGGCCCTGTTCCACGATCGGCACGGACTCGAAGATCCGCTGGATCACGATCACCGTGGCCGGCCCGACCCGATCTGCCCACGCCCGCACCCTCTGCGCGTCCCAGGCCTGGAAACGCTCGCCCGCAGGTAGGTCCGCGTCGTTGGTGCGGTACTCATTGCTCGCGGTCTCCGGGAGCAGCAGGTGACTGGTCAGTCGCTGGCTGCCCTGATAGATCTCCAGCGTCCGGGCCGTGATGCGCAGATCGACCTTCGCGCCGATGTGCGCGAACGGCGCGGAGTAGAAGTTCCGCGCGAACGTGACGTGCCCGTTCCTGCCCACTCGTCGTCCGTAGTGCCATGTCGAGATCTCGTAGGGCACCGCCGGCAGCGGCGTCAGCAGCGGCCGCTCCTCCGCGTCGAACACGCTGGCGCGGGATCCGGGCCGCTTCTGGAACGGCTCCGCGTTATAGGCCTCCATCCGCTGCCCGATGGCGGCTGCAAGTTCGGGCAGGGACGTGAATCGCTGATCCCGCAGCCCGGCGATGACCCAGGTCGCGACGTGCGCGACGGTGTTCTCCACGCTCGCCTTGTCTTTCGGTTTCCGCACCCTCCCCGGGAGCACCGCCGCCGAGTAATGCGCTGCCATCTCGCGATACGCATCGTTCAGGACGATCTCGCCCTCGCGGGGGTGCTTCACCACACCGGTCTTGAGGTTGTCCGGAACGATCCTCGGGACCGTCCCGCCCAGCGCCTCGAACATCGCTACGTGCGCTCGCAGCCAGGACTCCTGGCGCATATCCAGCGCCGGGAAGCAGAACGCGTAACGAGAAAAAGGCAGGCAGGCAACGAACAAGAACACCTTCGAGACCTCGCCGGTGACCGGATCGGCCAGCTCCATCGTGGGGCCGGACCAGTCGACCTCCACGCTCTGGCCGGCCTTGTGACCGACTCTCGAAGCGGCACCGGTGACCATGACGTGGTGCTGGTAGGTGCGGCAAAACCGGTCATACCCCATCGCCGGATCCCCAGCCGCCGTGGTCGCGTCGAAGTACTCGCCGTGCAACAGCTTCAGCGTCACGCCGACCCTGGCCATCTCTCGATGGACCTGTTCCCAGTCCGGCTGTGCGAACACGCTCTCGTGCTCGCCCCGGCCCGGGAACAACCGGGCATACACCTGCTCATCGGCGACGTCCGCGATATCGCCCCACCCGATCCCTGCAGCGTCAGCGGCCTCGAACACCGCCCTCACGGACTTGCGGGACATGCCCTGCGAGGACGAAATCGCTCGCCCCGACAGACCTTCTGCGCGCAGCTGGAGCACCAGCTTCGCCCTGATCTTCCGTACCATTCCAGATTGCTCCTTCCGCCGCGTGCCCTATACACACGGCGGAAGGAGCGTAGACAGAGCGGCCCCAACGACACCACTGGTGGTCCCGAACGACGCCACCGCTACGGCAGCGACGTGGCACCCGAACCCTCGATCAGCGGACCCCAGCGAGGCGAATATTCAGTGACTTCGCATCCAGGGCGAGCAGGAGGTGTGCGAGGCCCACCATGGCGGTGAGGTGCCACAGGAACCAGGTCATGATGCGTCGGTTCACCATCACGGTCACCAGCCAGATCCGGGGACGGCGCAGCAGCGCGGTGAGCGGCCTCTCCGCGAGCAGCACCAGTCCGGCCTGCATCATGCCCAGGAACGCCATGGTGACCCGGGTGGGGTTGGAGTTGCTGATCGCGTCACTGCCGGCGGTGATCATCGAGACCGGATAGGGCCCAGGACCCACCAGCAGCAGCAGGCCCACCGCGCCCACGGCTGCCAGGGCCAACCGTCGGCCGGCCCCGGCGAGCTTTCCGTCCAGCCAGGCGTAGCCGAACTGGTGGAAGCTGGCCCACACCAGCACGTAGTTGGGGTAGCCCAGCAGCGGCTGCTGGGTTGCGATGCTGAGCGCATCCACCAGTCCGGCAATCACGATGCCGCCGATGATCGAGTACCAGCCGAACCTCTCCCACAGCACCAGGCACGGCGGGGCGATCACGATCACCAGCAGGTAGGAGGCCAGGAACCAGGTGGGGATCAGCGCCATCTGGGAGGCCAGCCGCATCGTGTCCGCCGGTGCACCGGCAGCGAGCGCCACGACGCAGATCACCAGCCAGGTCAGCAGCAGCGGCAGCAGGGGGATGCCCAGGCGCCGCAGGCGGGTGCGCAGCCAGGATGCGTACCCCTCACCGCGACGACGCGCGGAGCGCCAGGACAGGGCATTGGAGTAGCCGCCCACCAGGAAGAAGATCGGCATCACCTGGAACACCCAGGTCAGCGGATGGGTCCAGCGGGCCGCATCGAGCACGCCGTGGGGCTGCAGCCCGCCGTCGGGATGCACCGCCATGATCGTCCAGTGCCCCAGCACCACCACGGTGATCGCGGCCGCCCGCAGGAAGTCCACCACCCGGTTGCGGGTGGCTGGGGTAGCGGCGTCGACCTGCTCGGCGCGGCTGAGGGCCCGGGTGCTCATCGCCGGCCGACGCCTTCCTGCCTCAGTACGTCCCAGCGGTACTCGTGCTCATCGCGGCCCAGGCGCATCAGGGTCAGGGTGGGCGCGGCCTCGATGGCTGCAGGGGAGGCATCGGCCAGGGGTACGAGGGCGTGAGCGATCGGTCCGGGATCGTCATCGGCGTTCACGTAGGACAGGGACAGGTGCGGCCAGAAGCGGCCCCAGTCCTGCTCCCCGATCACCTCGTCCACGGCGGCGCGTTGGATCCGGGCGAGCTCCTCGAGCCACGGGGCGGGCTCGGCGATGAGCATCACCGACTCGTGGGCCACGAGAACCGAGGTGAAGCGGATGGTCGGTGCCGGGCCCTGGGCCGCCAGCCGCTCCCAGTGGTCGAACACGCGCTTCCCCACGTCGGCGAGCTGCTGCTGGGTGACCTCGTCCTCGAAGCCGATGCCGGTCATGGTCAGGTGCAGTCCCCGGTCCGGCACGACGTCCAAGGACGCGAATCCTCCGAGGACCTCCCGTGCCCGGCTCGCGAACTCCCGCACGGCGGGGGCCTGTTCCATCGTGAGATGGAAGGTGTGCATACGCCGGCCCTCGCGCCAGCCCGGCCGCCACCACCAGTGGTCCCGGATGCGGTCGAGGTCCTCGGCAACTCTCAGCTCCATCTGCACATCATCGCGCATACGATCACCCCATGACTGCAGCCTCGGACCCAGCGCCCCAGCCCCGGCCCGGGTTCCCACGCGCCGTGCTGATCCTGCTGGCGCTCGCCGCGGGGGTGGTGGTGCTGCTGGGGATGCAGGCGTTCGCCGGGCTGATCGTGCCGGTGTTCCTGGCACTGAACCTGATCATCGCGGTGCACCCGGTGGGGCGCGCGCTCACCCGGCGCGGCCTACCGCCGATCGTCGGATCCTTGGTGACGATGCTGATCGTGCTGCTGGCCCTGGTGGGGTTCTTCGTGGCGATCGCCTGGGCGGTGGCGCAGCTGATCCAGCAGCTGCCCCGCTACGCCGATCAGTTCAACTCCATGGTGGGAGAGGTGCTCACGCGCCTTGCGGAGCTGGGCATCGGCCAGGAGCAGATCGACACCTGGCTGGCCGACTTCAACTTCGCGAGCCTGTTCGGCCTGCTGAACAGCGCCGTCAGCTCGGTCGGTGCGATCGGCGCACTGCTGGCCGCCACTTTCGCGACCATCATCTTCTTCGGACTCGACGCAGCCGGCCTGCCGCAGCGCCTGGCCCTGGTGCGGAGCGAGCACGCCCCCACTCACCGGGCCCTGCTGGACTTCGCGCTCAGCGTGCGCACCTACTGGATCGTGACCACCGTGTTCGGCGCCGTGGTGGCGGTGATCGACGGCCTGGCCCTGTGGGCCCTCGGGGTGCCACTGCCTGCGGTGTGGGCGGTGCTGCTGTTCCTGTGCAACTACATCCCCAACATCGGCTTCATCTTCGCGATGATCCCACCCACCTGATGGCGCTGCTCGCCCAGGGGCCGTGGACCGCCGTGCTGGTGGTGGTCATCTGCACCACGGTGGCCATGCTGCTGCAGGGCCTGGTCCAACCCCGCGTCACCGGCCGCGCCGTGGGGGTCAGTGCGAGCGTGTCGTTCCTGTCGGTGCTGTTCTGGTCCTGGGTGCTGGGAGCTGCCGGTGCGCTGCTCTCGGTGCCGATGACCCTGCTCGTCAAGGAGCTGCTGGTCGACGCGGACCCGCGGGCACGCTGGGCCAATGCGTTCCTCGCCGACACGGTGGACGCGGCGGTGGAACCACCGGCGAACCGGGTCGGGACCGGGCCCTCGCCCACGGAGTCAGCGGCCGGCGTCGAAGCTCACCCGGGCGCGGTCGAGGCAGTTGCCGCGCCGTCGGGCGGAGATCCCGATGCGGACGAGCCGGGGCGGCCGGCGGAGTGATCCCCACCCGCCGTCTCCAGCACCTCTCAGGAGCAGGTGCGCGGGATCGCTCAGGAGGCGGGATCGGGGTCCGGTCGCTCGGGAGACCCGGCCCAGGCGGATCCCCGTCGCAGTCGTACTGGCCCCCGCGCAGTGGCGATGTCGACGACGGTGCCACCCTGGGTGACCTCGATGGTGCCGGCTGTCGCCAGCGACGCGGCCACCTCACGCACCGGATCCATCAGCTCTCGCCAATGCTCGGATTCGAGCTCTCGGGCGACCTCCGACGGGCAGATGCTGGAGTGAGCGTCGCGTGCTCCCAGAATATCGATGGTGGTGCGCTCGATGTCTTCGCGGCTGGTCATACCGTGAGGTTACGACGATCACGCGCTCACGGGGAAGTGCTGATCAGCCGGGCGGGATCGGTCGGAAGCGACCGCCCATCCCGCGGGTGAGCAGCACGGCGAACAGCGGAGCAATGGTCGCCGTCGTCCCCTCGAGGTGATCGATCACCACCCGCAGCGCCTGACGGGCCGTCGCGTCCTCGTCGGCCCACGTGCTCGAGTCCACTGCGAACCGCAGCACCACGCGGCCGATGCGCTTCCCACCGACCAGCGGCGCCTCCACATCCCGCTTCTCCACCACGTGCAGGGTCCCCAGTGCCAGCTCCGCCTGCTCCATCACCTCGGCAGGGGTGATGCCGGGGCGCATGTCCCCGATCGGCAGGTGCATGCGGTAGCTGGGCATCCATCCAGCGTAACGACCCGGGTACGGAGCATGATGGGGTCATGAGCTCCGAGGCAGTGGTGCTGGTGCACGGCACACGCACCTCCCACAGCCAGTGGGACCGTCAGATGCCGGCCCTGCGTGCCGCCGGGTACACCGT
Organism: Brachybacterium muris; assembly: GCF_016907455.1. Classification (NCBI taxonomy): domain Bacteria; kingdom Bacillati; phylum Actinomycetota; class Actinomycetes; order Micrococcales; family Dermabacteraceae; genus Brachybacterium; species Brachybacterium muris. The sequence goes on from NZ_JAFBCB010000001.1 coordinate 1,272,550, forward strand.
GGTGGCGCCGGATCTTCCGGGACACGGGACGCGGCGCGGGGAGCCCTTCACCCTCGATGCAGCCATCACCGCCATCACGGACGCGATCGCGCTCGGCGCCACCTTGACCGGCTCCGATGACGGGGCTGCGGAATGCCGGGTGCACCTGGTCGGATCCTCCGTGGGCGGGATGCTCGCGATCCATGCCGCCGCTGCGCGACCTGCGGCGCTCGCCTCCCTCACCGTGTGCGGCGGGACCGTGCAGCCCACCCCTCGGACCGCACGCCTCTACGGACGGCTCCTCGAACTGGTGGACAGCCTCCCCGGTGGGGCCGACGGCAGCTCCCGACTGTTCGAGCTTCTGCTGGGCCCCGACGGCACCCGGGCCTACCTGCGGGGAGGACGAGCGCCCGCCGAGGTGGCGATGCCGTCATTCGATGCGGTCGCCTCACTGGACCTGCGTGCAGACCTGGCCCGTATCGAGGTGGCAGTGACGTTCCTGCACGGCCGCTTCGACCAGATGAGGGTGCACGAGAGGAGCTTCGTCGCCTCCACACGCAAGGGGCGGCTGGTCGTTCTGCCCTACGGCACCCACATGGTGAACCTCAACATGCCCGAGCGCTTCAACGCCGACCTGCTGCGGGTGCTGGCCCGGGCCTCCGCACCACCTACCCTGGGATCATGACCACTTCCACCCTGCGGGTCGGCTTCGTCCCCGGCGTCGAACCCGACCGGTTCCTGCGCCGCTGGAAGGCACTGCGCAACGGCACCTGGCTGGAGTTGATCCCCGTGGCGCAGTCCCGACAGATCGACGCACTGACCGCGGGCGAGGTGGACATGTGCTTCGCACGCGATACCGACCCCGGCAACGCGTTCCATGCCGTCAGCCTGTGGGAGGAGCGCCCGGTCGTGGCGATGAGCACCGACCACGTGCTCTCCGTACTCGACGAGATCACCGAGGCGGACCTCGCCGAGGAGACCGAGATCCCCTCCCAGGGACCCGACGACGCCGCGGACCGGGTGGCCGTGGCCGCCACCGGGGTGGGGTACACCCGGGTGCCGATGTCACTGGCCCGCCTGCACCACCGCAAGGACGCCACCCATCGGCCCCTGCTGGATGCCGACCCCACGCGCATCATCCTGCTGTGGCCGCGCGACGCCGACGACGAGCTGCGCCAGCAGTTCGTCGGCGTGGTCCGCGGCCGCACGGTGCGATCCTCCCGCTGACCAGATCGCTCCCTGCCGGCCGCAGTACACCGCACCAGATGGACCACACGACCTTTCAACCCCGAACCGAAGGAGAACACCCCATGACCGAGCAGCCCCGCATGAACGTGGAGAGCTTCAATCTGGACCACCGCACCGTGGCCGCCCCCTACCTGCGCATCGCCGACCGCAAGGAGCTTCCCGGCGGGGACGTGCTGACCAAGTTCGACGTGCGCTTCACCCAGCCCAACACCGAACACCTGGACTCCGAGGCCGTACACTCCCTGGAGCACCTGATGGCCGAGCACATGCGCAACCACTCCGACCAGGTGATCGACGTGTCCCCGATGGGCTGCCGCACCGGCTTCTACGTGCTGCTGATCGGCGACCACACCGCCGAGGACTTCGCCCCCGTGCTGGAGGCCACCCTGAAGCACCTGCTCGCCGCGACCGAGGTGCCTGCCGCCAACGAGGTGCAGTGCGGCTGGGGCGCGCACCACACCATGGAGGGCGCGAAGACGGCAGCCCGCGCCTTCCTCGAGGCCCGCGACCAGTGGGGCCAGGTCACTGCCTGAGCCTGATCAGCTCCCGGCCAGGGCCTCGCGCACGGCGGTCAGCAGGCGTGCGGTGCGCGGATCGGTGGCCAGATCGTCGATGGTGACGGGCTGCTCCTGGTCATCGGCCAGCGGGATCCGCCAGTTCGGGTATTCCTCGTCGGTGCCCGGCTGGTTCTGGATCCGACGCTCGCCCACGCAGTCCACCAGGGACACCACCAGCAGCAGCGAGGGCGTGCGCGCCAGGTGGCGGTGCAGGGCGATCACGGTGTCCTCGATGTCCGCACCCGCGGCCAGCAGGCCCTCGGCACGCAGCACATCCAGCACCTCCTCGCGGCCGGCGGCATCGGTGGCCTGCTCCTCGGCGAGGTCCCGCTCCAGCAGGCCCAGCTGGTGGCGCAGCGTCACGTGGTCACCGGCCAGGTACCCGGCCGTGGGCGGCAGGTCATGGGTGTTGACCGAGGCCATGCACAGCTCCCGGTAGTGCTCCGGAGGCAGGGGCTTGCCATCGTGGTCGTACTCGAACCACAGGATCGAGGTGCCCAGGATCCCGCGGTCACTGAGGTAGTCGCGCACCCACGGCTCGAAGGTGCCCAGGTCCTCCCCCACCACCAGGGTGTTCGAGCGGTGGGCCTCCAGCGCCAGGATGCCCACCATGGCGTCGTGGTCGTAGAACACGTAGGCGCCGTCGGCGGCGATGTTGCCCTCGGGGATCCACCACAGGCGGAACAGGCCCAGCACATGGTCGATGCGCAGCGCACCGGCGTGCCGCATCAGCGAGCGCAGCATGTCCCGCCAGGGGCGGTAGGCGACGTCGCGCAGGCCCTCGGGGTGCCACGGCGGCTGGTCCCAGTTCTGGCCCTGCTGGTTGTACTGGTCAGCCGGTGCACCCACTCCCACGCCCGTGGCCAGGGCGTGCCGCAACCGCCACGAGTCGGCGCCCACCTGCTCCACACCCACGGCAAGATCGTGCATCACCCCGATCCGCATACCGGCATCGAGGGCCGCGGCCTGCGCGGCCGACTGCTGCTCGTCCAGCAGCCACTGCACCCAGGCGTGGAACTCGATCCGGTCGGCCAGCTCGATGCGGGCCTGCTCCACCGTGCGGTCATCCAGGTCCTTCAGCACCGCGTCCTGTGTGCCGCGCAGCTTCTCGGCGATGGCCGACCAGGTGGCGAAGTCCTCGAGCCCCTGTCCCTCCCGCAGGCGGTAGGCGTCGAACAGGGCCTGGCGGCCGGCGGTGCGAGGAACCGCGTACAGCTCCTCCAGCGCCTTCATCTTGGCGGTGAACACCTCATCGCGCTCGAGGCGGTCGGTGCGCTCGTTCCACGGCGCGACCTCGCTCCTGAGCAGGGCGATGCGCTGGCGGGCGAAGGGCGGCAGGTCCCGCATCTCCGGGACGTCCTCGATGCGCAGATACAGCGGGCTCATGAAGCGGCGCGTCACCGGCAGGTAGGGGGAGGGCTCCACCGGGGCGGTGGGGTAGGAGGCGTGCAGCGGGTTCACCAGCAGGAAGTCCGCACCGTGGCGGGCTCCGCTGATCGCGGCGAGGTCCCGCATGTCACCGAGGTCGCCGATGCCCCAGGAGCGGTCCGAGCGCACCGAGTACAGCTGGGCCTGCAGGCCGTAGGCGCGGCGCGATCCGAGCTGCTCGTGCACCCGCAGGCGGGCCGGGGTGACCACCACGTCGGCCTCCTCGATCCCGGCGGAGGTCTCGGCGACCACGCGGTGCCAGCCCAGCGGCAGGCCGGAAGGAAGGTGGAAGCGGGCGCGGCCGCGCAGGGTGCCGTCCAGGTCGAACGGCGGGGTGAAGTCGTCGATCTGGTGCAGGTCCCAGCGGGCCCCGCTCTCCAGGCGCAGGTGCACCGACACGCCGGTGCCGTGGTCCACGTGCACGGGGATGCTGGACTCGTGGTCCTCCCGCAGCACGGTCACCGGCGGCAGGGTGCGGCGCCACGGGGCGCGCTCCCGCTCGGCCCGCACCGCGGCGAGGTCCTCATCGGTCTCGACCCGGTGGCCGAGGGCGGCGACCACCTTGCGCAGGGTGTCGTCGGCGACGTTCTTCTGGGTGCCGTCGAACCCCCAGTAGTCGGTGCCGATGCCGAGGTCACGGGCAAGTTCGCGCAGGGCGGTGGTGTCCAGAGCCATGCCGACAATCGTAACGCCCCCGGGAGGAACCTCTGCTCAGGTCCAGCCGGGCAGCCACATGCGCCACTGCCATTGCTCGGTGTCGATCACCTGTCCGGTCCAGATCGGCCAGAAGAATGCCGAGACCAGCACGATGAGGGTGAGCAGACTGCCTGCGAACAGGCCCCCGGCCAGGCGTCTGTCGGGATCTGCGTCACGCTTGCCGATCACCAGGCCCAGCACGTACGCCAGGCACAGCACCAGCCACGGTTCGAACACCACGGCGTAGAAGGTGAAGATGGTGCGGTCGGCGTACAGCATCCACGGCAGGTACCCGGCGGCGATGCCCGCCAGGGCCGCCCAGGCGCGGCCGTCGCGGAACCGGATCGCTAGCATCACCGTGATCAGCAGCGCGAGCGTGCCCAGCCACCAGATCAGCGGGTTCCCCACCGACAGGATGTGGGAGGAGCAGTTCGCCACCTCGCAGCCCTGCTCGCCGTACTCGTAGCCGCGGTAGTAGAAGTTGGTGGGCCGCAGCATCAGCGTCCACCCCCAGGGATCGGCCATGTAGGGGTGCTCGGAGTCCAGTCCGATGTGGAAGTCGTAGGCCTGCCGGTGGTAGTGCCACAGTGACGCCAACGCGTCCAGCGGACCGAAACCGGTGCCGTGGCCCTCCTCGCTCGCCCAGTGGCGGTAGTAGCCCTTGTCCCCGGCGAACCAGCCGGCCCAGGAGGCCACGTACACCACCACGGCGGTGCCCACCATCGCGAAGAACGCAGGGATCGCATCGCGCACCAGACCCACCCACGCCCAGCTGCGCTGGCCGGCGGTGCGGCGGGCCCACCAGTCCCACAGCACCGTCATGATGCCGAACACCGCCAGAAAGTAGATCCCGGACCACTTCACCGAGCAGGCCAGCCCCAGCATCACCCCGGCCACCAGTCGCCACGGCCGCAGCCCCGCCCGATACGTGGTGCCCGGGTGAGGGATTGCTCGGGAACCGGTGGCGCTGCCCGTGGGCTGCGGGGTGACCGCGGCCAGGTGCAGGCGTGCCGTGTGCAGGGCCAGGCCCTCCCGGAAGTGGTCGCGGTCGATCAGCAGCGCGCCGAAGGCGGCCAGTGCGAAGAACATCAGCACCAGGTCCAGCAGGCTGGTGCGGGAGTGCACCAGGTGCATCCCGTCCACGGCCAGCAGCAGGCCGGCGATCAGCCCCACCGTGGTGGAGCGGAACAGGCGGCGGCCGATACGGGCCGTCATCAGCACGCTGAGCGAGCCCAGCACGGCCACCGAGATCCGCCAGCCCCAGGGGTTGTCGGCCCCGAGCAGCATCATCCCGGCGCCGATCACCCACTTGCCGGCGCTGGGATGGACCACGTAGGCGCCGCGGTCCTCGTAGGTGTCCACCTCGCCGCGCTCGAAGACCGCGTCGTGCTCGTCGGGCCAGGCCATCTCCACGCCCTCCTGGGTGAGGGCATAGCCGTCCTTGACGTAGTAGGTCTCGTCGAAGATCAGCTCCGTGATCGACCCCAGGCCCCACAGCCGCAGCACCAGCGCCAGTGCGAACACCGCCAGGGCGCCGGCCCACGCCGGCCTCGAGAAGGGGAGGTCCATCACCTTCAGCCGGGAGCGGTGGGAGTCGAGAACGGCCTCGTCCTCGACCTCGGCGACGGAACGTGGCCGCGCCCGCTCCTGGGTGTGCACCCGGTCATGCTAGGTCATCCAGCGGCGCCGCCCAGGATGTCTCCGCATGGCCCCACCGACAGCGTGGCTACGATGGCGGCCATGCTCGCCCCCGGTGTCCTCACCCTTGCCGCCACTCCCATCGGGAACCCGCTGGACGCCTCCGTGCGCCTGGTGCGGGCCCTGGAGCAGGCCGATCTGATCGCCGCGGAGGACACCCGGCGCCTGGCGCGCCTCGCGGCGGACCTCGAGGTGACGATCACCGCCACTGTGCTCTCCTACCACGAGCACAATGAGGCCGAGCGCACCCCCCGACTGCTGGAGGCCCTCGAGGCAGGGCAGCGCGTGCTGATCGTCACCGATGCGGGGATGCCGGTGGTCTCCGATCCCGGGTTCCGGGCCGTGCGCGCCGCGACCGACGCCGGCTACGGGACCACGGTGATCCCCGGCCCGTCCGCTGTGCTGACTGCACTGGCGGCTTCCGGGATCGCACCGGGCCGTTTCAGCTTCGAGGGGTTCCCGCCGCGGCGCGACGGCAAGCGCGCCTCCGTCTTCGAGCCCCTGGCCGACGAGGCCCGCACGCTGATCTTCTTCGAGTCGCCCCGCCGCACCGCCGCCACCCTGACCGCCATGCGGGAGGCGTTCGGGAAGGACCGGCAGGCAGCCGTGGCGCGTGAGCTCACCAAGACCCACGAGGAGGTGCTGCGCGGCACGTTGGCGGAGCTGGCCGACTGGGCGGCGAACACCGAGGTGCTGGGGGAGATCGTGATCGTGGTGGCCGGTGCGCAGCCACGCTCTGCCAGCGCCGAGGACCTGCTGGATGAGGTGCTGGAGCGCGCTGCGTCAGGGGAGCGGCTGAAGGACGCTGCGAAGGCCGTGGCCCGCGGCAGCCAGGGTGTCACGGCTCGAGAGCTGTACGACCTCGCGCTCGCTGCGCGGCGCTGAGCTCGGGACCCCTCGACCCTGCTCCAGGACACCCCCACTTTTGGGCGCCCAGCGTGAGCTGACCACCTCCCGAGGGCCATATCGGCGGTTCTGCGCCCAAACTTCGGGGTGGGTTGAGGGTAGGTGGGGCTGAGGGCTGGTGGGGGGGGTGAGGGCAGGGGAGTGTCCGGGCCCGGGCAGACGCACAAGAGCCCCGGCCGAGGCCGGGGCTCTTGTGGTGAGGTCAGTGGCGGGGATCAGTCCCGCGCCCTGTGATCGGTCGTCGACCAGATCAGTCGTCGATCTGCAGGAGACCGCGCTGGTAGGCCTTGGCCAGACGACGCGGCACCGCAGTGGTGCGACCGCGGACGGTGACCTGCTGCAGGTCGGCGTTGGACGCCTTCCAGTTCGCACGGCGGGACCGGGTGCGAGCCCGGGACATCTTGAACTTGGGCACTGCCATGGGACGCTCCTTGACGGTCCGGAGGATGGTCTGCTGTCGGTGTCCCCCGCGAGAACGGCCCGCCGCAGCGATCAGCCGAGCAGGCGCGCAGAGGGACACGCAACAGCCGATCATTCTGCCACAGGAGTGGGCATTCCCGCACCGGGGAGGCAGGTGACCTCCGCCACCGCGTACGGGTGATCGACGATGTGAGCCTACCCGAGGACACAGGAACGGGTATCTGAGGCGCCACCGGAACCTACGATGGGGCCCATGCCCGATGCCTCTCCGACACCCGTGCGCCGACGCGAGGAACTCGATCCTCGCCCCAGCTCGCGCGACCGTTCTTGGCCGCCCGCCCCCGGACCACTGCCGCTGCCGGTGATCGACAACCATTGCCACCTCGACTTCGCCGACGGCGACGAGGAGCTCACCGTCACCGGTCACGTGGAGCGCGCCGCCCAGGTGGGGATCGACGGGGTGATCACCATCGGCTCCGACATGGAGGCCGCCCGCTGGACCGCCCGTCTGATGGCTGACCCCGCTCGACCCGCCGCGCTGCGCGGCGGTGTCGCCGTGCACCCCAACGAGGCGGCCCTGCATGCCCGCAGTCACGGCCACGACGGTGAGCCCATGATCCCGCTGGACGAGGCGATCGCCGAGATCTCCCAGCTGATCCGCACCGACGGCATGGTCACCGTGGGGGAGACGGGCCTGGACTGGTTCCGCACCTCCCGCAAGGACGAGCAGGCCCGCGACGCCCAGTTCGAGGCGTTCCGCGCCCACATCGCGCTGGCCAAGGAGACCGGGCTGCCGATGCAGATCCACGACCGCGAGGCCCACCGCGACGTGCTCGAGGTGCTCGATGCCGATGGCGCCCCCGATCGCACCGTGCTGCACTGCTTCTCCGGGGACGCCGAGTTCGCCCGCGCGTGCGTGGACCGCGGCTTCTACCTCTCCTTCGCCGGGAACGTCACCTTCAAGAACGCCGAGAACCTGCGCGGTGCCCTGGCCGAGGTGGGCATCGACCGCGTGATGGTGGAGACCGACGCCCCGTTCCTCACCCCGGTGCCGTACCGGGGCCGCCCCAACTCCTCGTACCTGGTCCCGCTGACGATGGCGCAGATCGCCGAATCTGCCGGGGTGGACCTGGATGAGGCCTGCCGGCGGGTGGGGGAGACCACGCGTGAGGTGTACGGATGGCCCGTAGCATGAAGGGCATCGACCCTGCCGCCGACGGTCTGCTGCTGACCCCGCGCGACGTGCGCGAGCTGGCCTCCTTCGCGGGCATCCATCCCTCCAAGCAGCGCGGGCAGAACTTCGTGGTGGATCCCAACACGGTGCGCACCATCGTCGAGCGCGCCGGGATCCAGCCGGGCGAGGCCGTGCTCGAGGTGGGACCGGGCCTGGGGTCGCTGACCCTGGGCCTGCTGGAGGCGGGGGCGGACGTGGCCGCGATCGAGATCGACCGGGGGCTGGCCGAGCTGCTGCCGGCCACCCTGGCGGTTCGCGGCGTGGCCGAGGACCGCTGGACGCTGGTGCACGCCGACGCCCTCCAGGTCACCGAACTCCCTGTCCTGCCCGGTGAGGGACAGGCGGGCCGCCTGCCCACGCGTCTGGTGGCGAACCTGCCCTACAACGTGGCCACCCCCATCCTGCTCACCCACCTGCAGCGCTTCGACTCCCTGCGCTCCGCCCTGGTGATGGTGCAGTCCGAGGTGGTGGACCGCCTGGCCGCGGGCCCTGGTTCCCGCACCTACGGCGCACCCAGTGTGAAGACCTCCTGGTACGGGACCGCCCAGAAGGCCGGCACCATCTCCCGCCAGGTGTTCTGGCCGGTCCCGAACGTCGACTCCGCCCTGGTGGAGGTGACGCGTCATGCCGAGCCGATCGGCACGGAGGCGGAGCGCGAGCAGACCTTCGCCGTGATCGACGCCGCCTTCGCCCAGAGGCGCAAGACCCTCCGCGCGGCGCTGGCCACCTGGGCCGGCAGCGCCCCCCAAGCAGGCCGGATCCTCGAGGCCGCCGGCATCGACCCCGGCAGGCGAGGGGAGACCCTCGAGGTCGCCGAGTTCCTGTCCATCGCCCGCGCCCGCCCCACGGTCGACGGCTCGGCTGCCGACGACTCGGGTGCCGCCGACACGGCTGCCGACCGGACGAGCTTTACGGGGGAGGATCGATGACCCCCGCCCCGCACCGGGTGGTGGCCACCGCGCCCGGCAAGATCAACCTGTCCCTGCGCGTTGGCGGTGCCGACCATCGCGGCTACCATGCGCTGGCCACGGTGTTCCAGGCAGTGGACCTGCTGGAGACCGTCGAGGCCCGACTGCCCGAGCAGCCGGGCTCCCTGGCCCTCACGATCGACTCCCGTGTGCGCGGACACGTCCCGGTGGACTCCACCAACCTCGCCCTGCGCGCCGCCGAGCTGCTGCGCAGCGAGACCGGTACCCAGCACGGCGCGCACCTGCACATCACCAAGCAGGTGCCGATCGCCGGTGGCATGGGAGGCGGCTCGGCCGACGCCGCCGCCGCGCTGGTGGCCCTGAACCACCTGTGGCAGACGGGTCTGTCCCCCCAGGAGCTCATGCTGCTGGGATCACGGCTCGGCGCCGACGTGCCCTTCGCAGTGCTCGGGGGAACGGCGCTGGGCACCGGCAACGGCGACCAGCTCACCCCGGCCCCCGCGCCAGCGACGCTCACCTGGCTGCTGTGCGCCCCCGGTGGTCACCTCTCCACCCCCGAGGTGTTCCGGGTGTTCGACGAGCTGGCGGCCAGCTCCTCGGCGCCGCCACCGGTCACTCCGCAGCCCGACCACGAGCAGCTGAGAGCCCTCGCCGCCGGCGATGTGGAAGCGATAGCCGGCACCCTGGCCAACGAGCTCCACCATGCGGCGGTGCACCAGCGCCCGGACCTGCAGGACCTGCTGGACGCACTGCGGGAACGGGGAGCGCTGGCGGCGATCGTCTCCGGTTCCGGCCCCACTCTCGCCGCGCTGGTTCACGATGACGAGCACGGGCATCAGGTGAGCGAGCGCCTCCGTGCGGACCTCGGCGACCTGGACTGCGTGGTCGCACCCAGCACCCCGCACGGCGCGAGGATCATCGAGGCCGCCTGAGAGACCCGGTTCTCCAGCTGCTCGGCCGTCCAGCTCGCTCAGCTGTACAGCAGCTCAGCCGTCCAGTTCCATGGACAGCTCCAGCCAGCGCTCCTCTAGCTCGTCGGCCTCCGCCTCAGCGGCCCTGACCTTCTCCATGCGCCGCGACAACTCCTGGTAGTCCGCAGGATCCACCTCGGCCATGGCATGACGCGCCTTGTCGGCGTCCTTGCGCAGCTTCTGGACCTTCCGCTCCAGCGCACCCATCTCCTTCTCGGCGCTGCGTCGCTCGGCTCCACTGAGGCCGGATGCTCCACCGGCCCCGCCCGCATCGTCGGTGCCACTGCCGGAACCCGATGCTGTGGATCGCGCACCGGAACCGGCCGCGCCCACAGAGGACTGCTCCGCCTCGGCCCGCACCTGCAGGTACTGCTCCACGCCACCGGGCAGGTGGCGCACATGGCCGTCGAGGACCGCGTACTGGGAGTCGGTGACACGCTCGAGCAGGTACCGGTCATGGGAGACCACGATCAGCGGACCCGACCAGGTGTCCAGCAGGTCCTCCATTGCCGCCAGCATGTCGGTGTCCATGTCGTTGGTGGGCTCGTCCAGCACCAGCACATTGGGCTCCTCCAGCAGGGTCAGCAGCAGGTCCAGGCGTCGCTGCTGACCGCCGGAGAGCTCGTTGACCTGCACCTTCTGGTGGGCGGCAGTGAAACCCAGGCGCTCCAGCAGCTGCCCGGGGCTCACCTCGTCCTTCCCGGCCCGGTAGCTGGTGCGGTACCGGCCCACCACGTCGCTGATCCGCTGGTCGCCCAGCTCCTCCAGGCCCGCCATGCGCTGGGACACCTGGCGCACGGTGACCGTCTTGCCGCGCTTGACGTGCCCCGCCATCGGTGCCAGGTCGCCGGTGATCAGGGCCAGCAGGGTGGACTTGCCGGCACCGTTGGGGCCCAGTACACCGATGCGGTCGGCGGGACCGATGTGCAGGGTCACGTCCTGGATCACCGGGGTGCCGTCGTACCCGGCGTCCACGTCCAGCAGGTCCAGCACGTCCCGGCCCAGGCGGGTGGTGGCCAGGCGGGTCAGCTCCACGGTGTCGCGCACGGGGGGCTCCCCGGCGATCAGCTCGTTGGCGGCGTCGATCCGGAACTTCGGCTTGGAGGTGCGGGCCGGGGCGCCGCGGCGCAGCCACGCCAGTTCCTTGCGCATCAGGTTCTGCCGCTTGGACTCGATCGCGGCGGCCTGCCGGTCCCGCTCCACCCGTTGCAGCACGTAGGCGGCGTATCCGCCCTCGAAGGGGTCCACCACCCCGTCGTGCACCTCCCACATGCGGGTGCACACCTCGTCCAGGAACCAGCGGTCGTGGGTGATGACCACCAGGCCCCCGGAGCCGCGGCTCCACCGGGATCGCAGGTGCTGCGCCAGCCAGGCGATGCCCTCGACGTCCAGGTGGTTGGTGGGCTCGTCCAGCAGCAGCACGTCCCAGTCGCCCACCAGCAGCTCGGCCAGGTGCACGCGGCGCAGCTGACCACCGGAGAGGGAGTCCAGCTGGTCCTCCAGGTCGATCCCGCCCAGCAGTCCGCCCATCACGTCGCGGATCCGCGGGTCCGAGGCCCATTCATGATCGGGGCGGTCTCCCACCACCCGCTCGCGCACGGTGGCGCCGGCGGTGGCCTCGTCGCGCTGGTCCAGCACGCCCACCCGCACCCCGCCGCGCACGGTGACGCGGCCGGAGTGGGGCTCGGTCTGGCGGGCCAGCAGGCGCAGCAGGGTGGACTTGCCGTCACCGTTGCGGCCCACCACACCGATCCGGTCTCCCTCGTCGATGCCGAGGGTGATGGAGTCCAGCAGCACTCGGTCCGGCAGTGCGACATGGAGGGCTTGGGCGCCGAGCAGGTGGGCCATGCAGGAGGTTCCTTCGTTCAGAGCGGGTGGTGGTTCTGGGGTGCACGTCCGTTCCCGTGGGGCACGGGAGCCGGGACCGGTCAGGCGTCGTCGGAGCTCACGGGTTCGAAGCCCAGCGCGAGGGTGCGCAGCATCGAGGCGAGCGCTTCACGGTCGGCCTCGGCCAGAGGCTCGAGCAGGGCCTCCTCTGCCTCGAGCAGCCTCTCCATGGCGGCGTCCACCCGGGTGATGCCCTCGGCCAGCAGCCGCACCTCGACCGCGCGACCGTCGTGCGGGCTGCGGCTGCGGCTGACCAGCCCGCGGGCGGTCAGCTTGTCCAGCCGGGTGGTCATGGTGCCGCTGGTGACCAGGGTCTGCTGTGCGAGGGCGCCGGGGGAGAGAGCATCCTCCCCGCTGCGGCGAAGTGCGGAGAGCATGTCGAACTCCCAACCCTCCAGCCCCGCACCGGAGAAGGCCTCGCGGCGTGCACTCTCCAGGTGCCGGGACAGACGGGAGATGCGGGAGAACACCGCCAGGGGCGCGGTGTCGAGGTCGGTGCGTGCCCGGTGCCAGCCCGCGATGATGCGATCCACCTCGTCGCGACCGGGACCGGAGGTGGGACGGGGCGGGGGAGTCATGGTGCGAGTCTAGAGGCGCGGGCAGATCCGCATCCTCACCCGATGGGGCGACCGCTCAGCTCCGGCTTCTTCTCCAGCGCGCCCAGGCCGTGCCACGAGAGGTTCACCATCCGCGCGGCCACCACTTCCTTGGCGGGGCTGCGGGTCTCCAGCCACCACTGCCCGGTGTAGGCGACCATCCCCACCAGCATCTGGGCGTACAGCGGGGCGTCGCGCGTGGGGTAGGAGCGCAGGCGGAACTGGGCCACCAGGATGTGCTCGGTGCGCCTCGCCACATCGGTGAGCAGGGCGGAGAAGGTGCCGCCGGCCTGGGTCACGGGGGAGTCGCGCACCAGGATCCGGAAGCCGTCCTCGTGCTCGTCGATGTAGGAGAGGAACGCCATCGCCGCCTGCTCCATCAGCAGCCGGGGGTGGGTGCGCTGGTCCTGCAGCGAGGCCTCGAGCGCCGCGAGCAGGGTGGAGACCTCGCGGTCCACCACCACCGCGTACAGCCCCTCCTTGCCGCCGAAGTGCTCGTACACGATCGGCTTGGACACCTTGGCGCGGGCGGCGATCTCCTCGACGCTGGTGGCGTCGTAGCCCTTCTCGGCGAACAGTCGGCGCCCCACGGCGACCAGCTGTTCGCGCCTCTCGCGGCCGGTCATCCGGGCAGCGCGCACCCGGGGCGCATCCTTCTGGGACATGCGGGGAGTCTCCCACGGATAGGATCAAGGGCGCGTCCGGGCCGATGACGGAACCTCCCGCCACGGCCGCGTGGGCGCGGATCCGCCATGGTGTAATCGGCAACACCTCAGATTTTGGTTCTGAAGTTTCAGGTTCGAGTCCTGATGGCGGAACGACCAGCGTCGGTGCTCACCGGCAGCGCGCTGGCCTGACATCCGCTGTCGAACCGAGGAGCCGCCGACGTGGAAACGCCCGCATCCGCAGCAGTCGCACCCGCCGCCGTCATCGTCCTGGCCGCCGGTGCCGGGACCCGCATGAAGTCCCGCACCCCCAAGGTGCTGCACCCGATCGGGGGCCGGTCCCTGCTGGGCCACGCCATCACCGCCGCCGAGGGCACCGGCCCCGCGGACCTCGTGGTGGTGGTGCGGCACGAGCGCGAGAAGCTGATCCAGCACCTGACCGAGCACGCCTCCGAGGTGACCGTCGCCGACCAGGACGAGATCCCCGGCACCGGCCGTGCCGTGCAGTGCGGCCTGGAGAAGGTGAGCGCCACCTCCGGCACCGTGCTGGTCACGTACGGGGACGTGCCGCTGCTGGAGGCGGAGACCCTGCGCGAACTGGTGGTCGTCCACGAGCAGGCCGGCGCCGCGGCCACCGTGCTCAGCGCCCGCGTCGCGGACCCCACCGGCTACGGCCGCATCCTGCGCAGCCAGGACGGCAGCGAGGTCCTCGGCATCGTCGAGGAGAAGGACGCCACCGAGGACCAGCGCGCGATCGACGAGATCAACTCCGGCATCTACGCCTTCGACCTGGAGGTGCTGCGCGATGCCCTGGGGCGGATCGGCACCGACAACGCCCAGGGCGAGATGTACCTGACCGACGTGCTGGGCATCGCCCGTTCCGACGGCCGCACCGTGCGCGCCCTGGTCACCGATGACGCCATGATGGTCGAGGGCGCCAATGACCGGGTGCAGCTGGCCCAGTTGGGTGCCGAGATGAACCGACGCATCCTGGAGCGGCACATGCGCGCCGGCGTCACGATCGTGGATCCCGCCACCACCTGGATCGATGCCGATGTCTCGATCGGCACCGACGCCACGATCCTGCCCGGCGTGCAGCTGCACGGGGCCACCGACATCGGCGAGGACGCCGTGATCGGCCCGGACTGCACCCTGCGCGACACCGAAGTGGGGGCCCGTGCCGAGGTGGTGCGCACCCACTCCGTGCTGGCCGTGATCGGCGAGGAGGCCACCGTGGGGCCCTTCACCTACCTGCGCCCGGGCACCTCGCTGGGGCGCGGCGGCAAGATCGGCGGTTTCGTCGAGACCAAGAACGCCCAGATCGGTGACGGTGCCAAGGTGCCGCACCTGAGCTACGTGGGCGATGCCGAGATCGGGGAGGGCACCAACATCGGCGCCGCCACGATCTTCGCCAACTACGACGGGCAGAACAAGCACCGCACCACCATCGGCAAGCATGTGCGCGTGGGCTCGGACAGCGTGCTGGTGGCCCCGGTGACCATCGGCGACGGCGCTGCCACCGGTGCCGGCACCGTGGTGCGCAAGGACGTCCCGCCCGGCGCGCTGGCGGTGAACGCAGTGGGGCAGCGGAACGTGGAAGGATGGACCCTGAGGCGGCGCGCCGGGACGGCGGCCGAGGATGCGGCACGTGCCGCGCTCGAGGGCCGGCCCGAGAACGGAGCGACGCCCACTGCGGGACCGGACGCCGACGACAACAAGGAGCATCAGCAGCGATGAGCGGAATCGTCACCACGGGGGAGAAGCGACTGGTGCTCGCCAGCGGTCGCGCCCACCCGGAGCTTGCCCAGCAGGTCTCCGAGGAGCTCGGGGTCGAGGTGCTCCCGATGGATGCCTGGGACTTCGCCAACGGCGAGATCTACGTGCGCTACGGCGAGTCCGTGCGCGGCACCGACGCCTTCGTGCTGCAGTCCCACCCCGCGCCCATCAACACCTGGCTGATGGAGCACCTGATCATGATCGATGCGCTGAAGCGGGCCTCCGCCAAGCGCATCACCGCGATCGCGCCGAGCTTCCCCTACGCCCGGCAGGACAAGAAGCACCGTGGCCGTGAGCCCATCTCGGCGCGCCTGGTGGCGGACCTGTACGAGACCGCCGGCATCGACCGCATGATCTCGGTGGACCTGCACGCCCCGCAGGTCCAGGGCTACTTCAAGCAGCCCGTGGACCATCTGATGGCCCTGCCCATCCTCGCCGACTACGTCTCCGGCAAGTACGGCCAGGAGGACGTGGTGGTGGTCTCCCCGGATGCCGGCCGCATCCGCGTGGCGGAGCAGTGGGCCAAGAAGCTGGGCGGCGTGGGCCTGGCGTTCATCCACAAGTCCCGCGACATCAACCGGCCCAACCAGGCCGTGGCCAAGCGCGTGATCGGTGAGGTGGCCGGCAAGACCTGCATCCTGGTGGACGACATGGTCGACACCGGCGGCACCATCGTGCAGGCGGCGGATGCCCTGATGAACAACGGTGCCGACTCGGTGGTCATCGCCACCACCCACGGCATCCTCTCCGAGCCCGCCACCCAGCGCCTGCAGGACAGCTCGGTGCGCGAGGTGGTGTGCACCAACACCCTGCCGATCCCGGAGGAGAAGCAGTTCGACCGCCTCACCCAGCTGTCGATCGCCCCGCTGATCGCCCGCGCGATCCGTGCGGTGTTCGACGACGGCTCCGTCACCAGCCTGTTCGACGGCGAGGTCTGAGACCCGTCCGCCTGGCGGGTCCTCACTGCGTTCCTCCAGCGCCCGGTGCGCATCGCGGTTCCCCGACGGGGCCGAGGTGCGCGCTGGGCGTTCTTGCTGCGGGCCCGGACAGCTGGCGACAGCGAATGTGCGGACAGTGGGTGTGCTGTCTGCTCGTGCCTGAGCGAATCGGGGTGCAATGGATCACATTCGAGAAAAGACTCGGGGACGGACGTTTGTCCCTCCCTGACAAAATCTCGGATGGAAGACTTCACGGTGTCAGGAAGAGATCCTTCCCGACTCCCCGTTTAACTCCCCACAGCAAGGACGAAGACGACGATGTCTACCTCCACCGTCGCCGCCGACCGCACCGACACCACCCCTGCCGGCTCCCGCAATCCGCTGGTCCGGTTCCTCACCCTGGACTTCATGAACAAGCCCGAGCTGGTCGACGCCGGTCTGCTGGTCCTTCGCCTGTTCATGCTCCTGCTCTTCTTCCACGGGTACGCCAAGGCCACCGGCTACTCGGGCTTCGTGGGCATGATGTCGGAGGCGCCCGTGGGCAGCATCGCCCCCGCCCTGTTCGGCTTCATGGTCGTTGCCGGTCAGCTGCTGCTGGGCTTCGGTCTCGCTGTCGGCCTGATGACCCGCATCTGCGCCTTCCTGATGGCGCTCATGTTCCTGTTCATCATCGTCCTGTTCAACATCCCCGGTGGCTGGATCGGCGAGCACGGCGGCATCGCCTTCGAGTCGTCCCTGTACTACTTCGTGCCCGGCATCGTCCTGTTCCTGACCGGCCCCGGCCGCTACTCCCTGGACCACATCCTGTCGCGCAAGAAGTGATCCACTGATCACCTGATCACCTGATCACCTGATCACCTGATCACCTGAGCACCGACGGCAGCGCGCCGTCACCACCGGAAGCGGTGGAGCCACCCGGCTCCACCGCTCCCGTCGTCCCGGTGGGCCGCCGTCCCCGGTGAGCAAGATCGCAGGGCCGCATCCGACGCCTGCCTGTCACGCGGGACCCGGACGGGATATGGTGTGCGGGTACTTCGGCGAGGGAGCGGGCACCTGCCCGCTCCGTGATCGACGCGGTGCGGATGCTCGGGTCTGTGGCCCTGCGCCCTCGCGCCTCTCGCTGCTGAGAACCACCACCACAAGGAGTATCCATGGCTGAGAAGCTGAACGTCGAACTGCGCGAGGAGTTCGGCAAGGGCGCCGCGCGCCGCATCCGCCGCGAGAACAAGATCCCCGCCGTCCTGTACGGTCACGGCGAGGAAGTCCGTCACGTGGTCCTGCCCGGCCACGAGACCGCCCTGATCGCCCGTAACACCAACGCGCTGCTCGAGCTGTCCCTGGCCGACGGCCGCAGCGAGCTGGCCCTGATCAAGGACATCCAGCGCCACCCGCTCAAGCGCAACATCACCCACCTGGACCTGATCATCGTGCGCAAGGGCGAGAAGGTCGAGGTGGACATCCCTGTGGTGCTCGTGGGTGAGCCCACCGCCCCGGCCATCGCCGTGGTCGATGCCCAGACCCTGACCCTCTCCGCGGACGCCCTGCACGTGCCCGAGCAGATCGAGGTCGACGTCGAGGAGAAGGAGGAGGGCTTCCAGCTCTTCGCCGGCGACATTACCCTGCCCGAGGGCTCCGAGCTGGTCACCGATGCCGAGCTGCTCGTCGTCGCCGTGACCATCCCGCGCGTCGAGGAGGAGGACACCGAGGACGAGGACGCTGAGGGCACCGAGGGTGCCGAGGGCGAGCAGTCCGAGGACTCCGAGGGCGAGAACTCCGAGGAGTCCTCCGATCAGGAGTGACCCGTACCGGGTCCACGCTCGGTTCCTCACACACCCGGCCGGGGCGTCGCGCGCGAGCGCGGCGCCCCGGTACCGTTGCCGGGGCACTCCTGCCACGACGGGGCACCTCTGTGTCCACCTCCGCCAGAGCACCCCGCCCCGCACCACCTCCCGCCTGCCGCCAAGGAGCTGTGCATGAACTCGGCCGACCGCCTCACCGGCACCCACCTCGTGGTGGGCCTGGGCAACCCGGGAGCGAAGTACGCCGCCACCCGGCACAACGTGGGCCAGATGGTGCTGGACCACATCGCCGAGACCGCCGGGGGCAATTTCGGTGCGGCCCGCCGTGCGCAGGCCGTGGTGCTCGAAGGGCGCCTGGGAATCCCCGGAGCCGATGAGCGCGTGGTGCTGGCCAAGACCACCACCTACATGAACGTCTCCGGCGGCCCCGTCGCGGCACTGGCCGCCTACTACGACGTGCCGCCCGAGCGGGTCGTGGTGGTGCACGACGAGGTGGACATCCCCTTCGACACCATCCGCCTCAAGCGCGGCGGCGGCGAGGGCGGTCACAACGGTCTGCGCGACATCACCAAGGCCCTGGGCACCAAGGACTACCTGCGGGTGCGGGTGGGGGTGGGCCGCCCACCCGGCAACCGCGACACCGCGGACCACGTGCTCGCACCGTTCACCAGCACCGAGCGGAAGAGCCTGGAGATGATGATCGTCGACGCGGCCGATGCCGTGGAGGCCGTGGTCCTCGAAGGCCTCACCGCCGCCCAGCAGCGATTCCACTCCCGGGAGACCCGATGACCAGCACCGAAGCATCCACGACGCGCGCCGCCGCGCCGCTCGCGCCGCTGCTCGAGCGGCTTGCCTCCGGCCCCGACCTCACCGCCATCCGCTCCCTGGTCCAGGAGGGCTCCGCCAGCGGGGAGGGCGGCAGCATCGTCGCCGCAACGGGCCTGTTCCCCTTCGCGGTGGCGGAGCTGGCCCGCCACGCGGATGCCGAGCACCCGCTGGTGGTCATCACCCCCACCACCCGCTCAGCGGAGGACATCCGGGCGGCGATGAGTGCCCTGGTGGGCACCGAGCATCTGGCCGAGCTGCCCGCCTGGGAGACTCTCCCGCACGAGAAGCTCTCCCCGCGGGCCGACACCGTGGCCCGACGCCTGGCGACCCTGCGCCGCATCGCGCACCCTGAGGCCGAGCAGCCCGTGCACGTGCTGCTGATGCCGGTGCGCACCCTGCTGCAGCCCATCGCGAAGGGCCTGGGCGACCTGGTGCCGGTGCGGGCGAAGGTGGGGGAGGAGTTCCCCCTGGACGATCTGGTGCGTGCGCTGGTCGACGCCGCCTACGTACGCGTGGACATGGTGGAGAAGCGCGGCGAGTTCGCCGTGCGCGGCGGCATCCTGGACGTGTTCCCGCCCACCGAGCCGCACCCCGTGCGGGTGGACCTCTTCGGCGACGAGATCGACGAGGTGCGCTACTTCTCGGTGGCCGATCAGCGCTCCCTGGACACCGTGCCCCACGGCCTGGACGCCCCACCCTGCCGGGAGATCCTGCTGACCCCCGAGGTGCGCGAGCGGGCCCGTGCCATGGCCGAGCAGCTGCCCGGGGCCCGCGAGATCCTCCAGCGCATCGCCGCCGGCATCGCCGCCGAGGGCATGGAGTCCCTCAGCCCGGTGCTGGTCGAGGAGATGGAGCAGGTGGCCGATGCGCTGCCCGCCGGCGCCCGCTTCCTGGTGCTGGAACCGGAGAAGGTGCGCAGCCGCGCCAACGAACTGGTCTCCACCACCGAGGAGTTCCTGGCTGCGGCATGGTCCAGCGCCGCCGCGGGCGGCGGCCTGCCGATCGACGTGGGCGATGCCAGCTTCGTGACGCTGAACGAGGCCGTCGAGCACGCCACCGAGGGCGGGCGCCCCTGGTTCACCCTAGCCGCCTTCGGCCTGGACACCGACGTGGATGTCACCACTGCCTCCACCACCCATCCCGGCTACTCCGGCAAGCCCGGGGACGCCGCCAAGGACCTCGAGGCCCGCCGCAAGGACGGCTGGTCGGTGATCGCCACCATGATGGGCCCCGGCGGTGCCCGCCACGCCACGGAGAACCTGCGCGCCGAAGGCATGCCCGCCGTGTTCGCCGACCACCTGAACGGCCCCGTCGCCCCCGGCGAGGCCGTGGTCACCGTGGGCCCCTTCCCCCAAGGGCTCGTGGACGAGCAGGCGCGGATTATCCTCGCCTCCGAGCGGGACCTCACCGGCAAGTCCGGTGCCCGTCGCGGCGAGGAGCGCAAGATGCCCTCGCGGCGCCGCAACGTGGTGGACCCCCTGCAGCTGCGCCCCGGTGACCACGTGGTCCACGCCCACCACGGCGTGGGCCGCTTCGTGGAGATGACCAGCCGCACCGTGGGCACCGGCGCCAAGCGCACCACCCGCGAGTACCTGGTGATCGAGTACGCCGCCTCCAAGAAGGGTCAGCCCGGGGACCGGCTGTACGTTCCCAGCGACCAGCTGGACCAGGTCACCAAGTACGTCGGCGGTGAGGAGCCGTCGATCAACCGCATGGGCGGTGCGGACTGGGCCAAGACCAAGTCCCGTGCCCGCAAGGCGATCCGCGAGATCGCCGACGAGCTGGTGCGCCTGTACTCCGCCCGGCAGTCCGCCCCCGGTCACGCCTTCGCTCCCGACACCCCCTGGCAGCGTGAGCTGGAGGACGCCTTCGAGTTCGTGGAGACCCCCGACCAGCTCGTCACCATCGACGATGTCAAGGCCGACATGGAGAAGCCGGTCCCGATGGACCGCCTGATCCTGGGCGACGTGGGCTACGGGAAGACCGAGATCGCCGTGCGCGCCGCCTTCAAGGCCGTCCAGGACGGCAAGCAGGTGGCGGTGCTGGCTCCCACCACGCTGCTGGCGCAGCAGCATCTGGACACCTTCACCGAGCGCTACACCGGCTTCCCGGTGACCGTGCGGGGCCTGTCCCGCTTCCAGTCCCCGGCCGATTCGCAGGCCACCATCGAGGGCATCGCCGACGGCACCGTGGACGTCGTGATCGGCACCCACCGCCTGCTCACCGGCCAGGTGCGGTTCAAGGACCTGGGGCTGCTGATCGTGGACGAGGAGCAGCGCTTCGGCGTGGAGCACAAGGAGACCCTCAAGGCCCTGCGCACCAACGTGGACGTGCTGGCCATGAGCGCCACCCCCATCCCGCGCACCCTGGAGATGGCCGTCACCGGGATCCGAGAGATGTCGATCCTGGCCACCCCGCCGGAGGAGCGCCACCCCGTCCTGACCTACGTGGGCGTGCAGGACGACAAGCAGGTCACCGCCGCCATCCGCCGCGAGCTGCTGCGCGATGGCCAGGTGTTCTACATCCACAACCGGGTCGAGGACATCGACAAGGTGGCCCAGCACCTGCGCGAACTGGTGCCGGACGCCCGGGTCCAGGTGGCCCACGGCAAGATGAACGAGCACCAGCTGGAGAGCGTGATCATCGACTTCTGGGAGAAGGAGTTCGACGTGCTGGTGTGCACCACCATCGTCGAGACCGGCCTGGACATCGCCAACGCCAACACCCTGATCGTGGAGAACGCCGACAAGTTCGGGCTCAGTCAGCTGCACCAGCTGCGCGGTCGCGTGGGCCGCTCCTCCGAACGGGCCTACTCCTACTTCCTCTACGACGGCTCCAAGCCGCTGACTGAGCTGGCCCACGACCGTTTGACCACCCTGGCCACCAACACCGACCTCGGTGCCGGTATGCAGGTGGCGATGAAGGACCTGGAGATCCGTGGCGCCGGCAACCTGCTGGGCGGCGAGCAGTCCGGTCACATCGCCGGGGTGGGCTTCGACCTGTACGTGCGGATGGTGGGGGAGGCCGTGGCGGCCTTCCGAGGCGAGGGCGGCACCCCCGAGAAGGAGATCCGGGTGGAGCTCCCGCTGGACGCCCACATCCCGCACGACTACATCGGCTCCGAGCGGCTGCGCCTGGAGGCCTACTCCAAGCTGTCGGCCGTGCGGGAGGTGGCGGAGATCGAGCAGGTCCGTGCCGAGCTCACCGACCGCTACGGCGAACCGCCGGCCCCGGTGCAGGTGCTGCTGGACGTGGCCCGCTTCCGGATCGACGCCCGCGCCGCCGGTGTGGAGGAGGTCCAGGCCCAGGGCAAGATGATCCGCTTCGCGCACCTGGAGGTCCCCGACTCCGCCGCGATGCGGATGAAGCGCCTGTACCCCGGCACCCTGCTGAAGCCGGCCACCCGCCAGGTGCTGGTGCCCAGGCCCACCACGGCCCGCTTCGGCGGCACGGAGCTGCGCGACCACGAGCTGCTGGACTGGGCGCGTGAGGTGCTGGGCACGCTGGTGCCCTCCTCGGTAGCCTCGGCGTCGTGACCGCAGACCAGCCCGCCCCGTCCGCCCTGCCCGATCCCGCGCCGCGCGGCAGTGCCCTGCTGCGCGCCGTCGAGGTGATGGAGGCCCTGCGGGCACCGGATGGCGACGCCTGGACCCATCGGCAGACCCACGCCTCCCTGGCGCGATACCTGCTGGAGGAGTCCCACGAGGTGCTCGAGGTGATCGACGCGCCCCAGGAGCACGGCCCCACCGCCCTGGTGGACGAGCTGGGCGACCTGCTGTTCCAGATCCTGTTCCACGCCCGGATCGGACAGGAGCAGGAGCCGGCCTGGGACGTGGACGACGTGGCCCGCTCGTTCGTCGCCAAGATGGAGCGGCGCAACCCCCACATCTTCGGCGAGGACCGCGAGGGGGCACTGCGGGACCGCGACGACGTCGAGGAGATCATCGCCCAGTGGCATGCCGTCAAGGCTGCCGAGCGCGAAGCCGCCGGCACGGTGGACAAGGGCTGGTTCGACGGCATCCCGGCGGGCCTGCCCTCGCTGCAGGCCGCGGCCAAGGCCGTGCACCGTGCGCGCTCTGCCGGGCGCCTGGACGAACTGCTGGAATCGGCCGACGATGCCTCGACGGCGATGACCGCGGAGGACGCGGCCGCGTCCGAGGGTGCCCCTGATCCCGCTCCCGGTGGGATCACCGGTGCGGACAGGGGAGCGGACGTGGGCCGCGCCCTGCTGGACCTGGTGGTGGCCGCGGAATCGCGTGACGTGGACCCCGAGAGCGCCCTGCGTGCCCTGCTGGCCCGCATGCGCACCACGCCGGGCGCCACCCCGCAGGAATCCGAACCCTCGGACGTCCCGGGGGACTGCACCTAGACTGGTGGGTGGACGGTCAGCGTCGACCGGCCGTGACCGATCCTCACCCTTTGGAAGGAACAGCACATGGCAGCTTTCATCGATGCCGTCCACGCCCGCGAGATCCTGGACTCCCGCGGCAACCCCACCGTCGAGGTCGAGGTCCTGCTCGACGATGGCACCTTCGCCCGCGCGGAGGTCCCCTCCGGTGCCTCCACCGGCGCCTTCGAAGCCGTCGAGCGCCGTGACGGCGACAAGGGCCGCTACCTGGGCAAGGGTGTGCAGCAGGCCGTCGACGCCGTCATCGAGGAGATCGGCCCCAAGGTCGTCGATCTCAATGCCCAGGAGCAGCGCGCTCTCGATGCCACGATGATCGAGCTGGACGGCTCCAAGAACAAGGGCACCCTGGGCGCCAACGCCATCCTGGGTGTCTCCTTGGCCGTCGCCAAGGCAGCCGCCGAGTCCGCTGACCTCGAGCTGTATCGCTACCTGGGGGGCGGCAATGCGTACCTCCTGCCCGTGCCGATGATGAACATCCTCAACGGCGGCTCCCACGCGGACTCCAACGTGGACATCCAGGAGTTCATGATCGCCCCGATCGGCGCGGAGTCCTTCAAGGAGTCCGTGCGCATGGGCGCCGAGGTGTACCACGCACTGAAGGCCGTGCTCAAGGACCGTGGCCTGGCCACCGGCCTGGGCGACGAGGGCGGCTTCGCCCCCAACCTCGGCTCCAACCGCGAGGCCCTGGACCTGATCGTCGAGGCCATCGGCAAGGCCGGCTACAAGGCCGGCACCGACGTGGCACTGGCCCTGGACGTGGCCGCCTCGGAGTTCTTCGAGGACGGTTCCTACACCTTCGAGGGCGAGAAGAAGTCCGCCACCGAGATGATCGAGTACTACGCCGAGCTGGTGGACGCCTACCCGCTGGTCTCCATCGAGGACCCGCTGGACGAGGACGACTGGGAGGGCTGGAAGGCCATGACCGAGCGCCTCGGCGAGAAGGTGCAGCTGGTGGGCGATGACCTGTTCGTCACCAACCCGGAGCGCCTTGCGCGCGGCATCGCCGAGAAGTCCGCCAACGCGCTGCTGGTGAAGGTCAACCAGATCGGCTCGCTCACCGAGACCTTCGACGCGGTGGACCTCGCCCACCGCAGCGGCTTCCGCTGCATGATGTCCCACCGCTCCGGTGAGACCGAGGACACGATCATCGCCGACCTCGCCGTCGCCACCAACTGCGGCCAGATCAAGTCGGGCGCCCCCGCCCGCGGCGAGCGCGTCAACAAGTACAACCAGCTGATGCGCATCGAGGAGGATCTCGGCAGCGCCGGGAAGTACGCGGGGGCCGCGGCATTCCCTCGCTTCACCGCCTGAGGTTGTAGCCTTCGGGCATGACATCGAGACGACCGGGCGCCCCGCGATCAGCGAGGCGCCCGGTCGCGTCGTCCTCGGGGCGGCGCGGCCCGACGACCTCCGCCCCCCGCAAGCCCTCGACCTCCCGCCAGGCGCCCGGCTCACGCGCCCCATCCAGCCCGCGTGCGGGCTCGGCCTCACGTGGGCGCGGGCCGGCGAAGGCATCGCGGCCGCGCAGCACGGCCACGCAGCACCCCCCGAAGGACGGCGCCGGCCTCACCATCACCCGTCGCACACTGGTGCTGGTCTCCCTGATCGTGATCGCCCTGGCCGCACTGCTGCCCACCGTGAACTCCTATGTCACCCAGCGCCAGCAGCTGTCCGAGCTCCAGGCCGAGGTCGGGCAGAAGCAGCAGCAGGTCGATGAGCTTCAGGACCAGGTGGCCCGTTGGGAGGATCCGGCCTATGTGGCCGCCCAGGCCCGTGAGCGCCTCCTGTTCGCGATGCCGGGGGAGACCCAGTACCGCCTCACCGATACCTCCGGCCGCGAGGTGCCGCTGACCGAGGCCGAACAGGCTGCCGTCGAGGCCACCGAGGGCGAGTGGTTCTCGACCCTCTGGGAGAGCGTCGAGGGCTCCAGCCGCCCGACCGCCGAGGACATCCCCGACCCCACCGACGAGGACAACGCCGAGTGACCACCACTGCTCTTCCCCCGCTGCCCCCTCTTCCTCACGAGACCCCCGCCGACGCGGCCGACTTCGCGGTGATGCGCGAGCAGCTGGGCCGCGATATGCGCGGGGTGATCTCCATCGCTCGTCGCTGCTCCTGCGGACGCCCCGCCGTGGTCCGCACCGCGCCCCGCCTGGAGGACGGCACCCCGTTCCCCACCTCGCTCTACCTGACGCTGCCGTGGCTGGTGCTGGAGGTCTCCCGCATCGAGGCCACCGGCACCATGGCCGCGCTGACCGCCCGTCTGGGGCAGGAGCCGGAACTGGCCGCCGCCTACCAGGACGCCCACGAGCGCTACCTCGCTCGGCGCGCCGAGCTGGGGGAGGTCCCGGAGATCAGCGGCACCAGCGCCGGTGGCATGCCCGAGCGCGTGAAGTGCCTGCACGCCCTGGCCGGCCAGGCCCTCGCCGAAGGACCCGGGGTGAACCCCATCGCCGAGGAGGTGCTGGCGAGCATCGACGGAGCCTGGCCGGAGCTGGTGTGTCGTTGCGAGGAGCCCGCCGCGCAGGACGACCTCACCCCGGCAGGGGAGGGCCGATGAACCAGGACGCACCCGTCGCGGCCATCGACTGCGGCACCAACTCCATCCGCCTGCTGATCGCCCGCCCTGCTCCTGGTGGTGGCCTGACGGATCTCGAGCGGCACATGGAGATCGTGCGCCTGGGACAGGGCGTGGATCGCACAGGCCGCTTCGACCCGGCCGCCGTGGACCGCACCCTGGACGCGGCCCGCCGCTACGCCCGCCTGATCGAGCACCACGGCGCGGAGCGCCTGCGCTTCACCGCTACCTCCGCCACCCGGGATGCGAGCAACCGGGAGCTGTTCATCGCCGGCATCCGCGAGATCCTCGGGGTGGAGCCCGAGGTCATCAGCGGCGACGAGGAGGCCGAGCTCTCCTACCGCGGCGCCGTGACCACCCTGCGCGACCTGCCGGCGGGCCCGCGCCTGGTGGTGGACATCGGCGGCGGCTCCACCGAACTGGTGCTGGGCACCGACGCCCCGACCCACCGGATCAGCCTGGACATGGGATCGGTGCGGATGACCGAGCGCCACCTGGACTCCGACCCGCCGACGCCGGCCCAGATCGCCGCGGCTACCGCCGAAATCGACGCCCTGCTGGACCGGGCCCAGCAGCAGGTGCCGCTGGAGCGGACCGCCGTGCTGGTGGGCGTGGCCGGCACCGTCACCACCCTCACCGCCCTCGCCCTCGGGGTCACCGAGTACAGCCCCGAGGTGACCCACGGTGCGATGCTGGGGATCGATGAGACCGTGGAGCTGTGCGAGCGACTGCTCGCCATGCCTCGGGAGGATCGCGCTTCGCTCCCCGCCATCCACCCCGGTCGCATCGATGTCATCGGGGCGGGGGCCCTGATCTGGGCCCGTATCCTGCGTCGCCTCCAGGACCGCGCCCACCTGCAGGTCTCGCACACCAGTGAGCACGACATCCTCGACGGGATCGCGCTGAGCATGCTTCCCACCCAGTGAGTCCCCACCACTGGGATCGCGCCACAGTGTGATGGTGATGTCATAGGCGTTCTTTTGTGTGGCCCCGGCAACCCACCTACGCTGTACCCCATGAACAACACTCATGGCGGCAAGCCCCACGTCCTCGTCCTCGGCGGCGGGTCCGTCGGCCTCACCACGGCAGCGGATCTCCGCAAGACCCTGGGAACCGAGGTCGCGATCACGATCGTTGACTCGCGTCCCTACATGACCTACCAGCCCTTCCTCCCCGAGGTGGGCGCCGGTTCGATCGATCCCCGCAACGTGCTCGCGCCGCTGCGCAAGATCCTCGCCGGCACCAAGGTCGTCACCGGATCGGTCACCAAGATCCGCAGCGCCGAGAACGTCGTCGTGGTCGACACCGAGGACGATGTACAGCTGGAGATCTCCTACGACTACCTGGTCGTGGGTCTCGGTGCCGTGCCGCGCCTGCTGCCCATCCCGGGCCTGGCCGAGGCCGCCATCGGCTTCAAGTGGGTCGAGGAGGCCGTGGCCGTGCGCGACCGCATCCTGGCAAACCTCGCCGAGGCCGCGTCCACCAAGGATCCGAAGATCCGCAAGCGCCTGCTCACCTTCACCTTCGTCGGCGGCGGCTTCGCCGGCGGCGAGGCCATCGCCGAGACCGAGGACATGGTGCGGGACGCCCTGCGCTACTACCCGGACCTGCACGCCTCCGACATCCGCTTCGTGCTGATCGACGCGGCCCCGTTCATCTTCCCCGAGCTCACCGAGGACCAGCGCGCCTACGTGCTGAACCAGCTGCGTGAGCGCGGTATCGAGGTCAAGCTCGAGACCTTCCTGAACTCCGCCGAGGACGGCGTGGTCAAGACCAGCGACGGCGACGAGTTCGAGACCGACCTGCTGGTGTGGAACGCGGGCGTCAAGCCCAGCCCGATCCTGCTGGAGGAGGGCGCCTCCGACCTCCCGGTCATCACCGAGCGCGGCCCGCTGATGGGCAAGGTTGACACCCTGGCCGACCTCCGGGTCAACGGCGCCGACGGCCCGATCGACAACGTGTTCGCCGCCGGTGACTGCGCCGCGGTGCCGGACCTGGCCTCGGGCGAGGGCAAGTTCTGCCCGCCCAACGCCCAGCACGCCGTGCGTCAGGGCAAGCGGATCGCCGACAACATCGCGCGCTCCGTGCAGGGTCGCCCGCTGGTGGACTACTACCACAAGAACCTCGGCACCATGGCGACCCTGGGCATGTACAAGGGCGTGGGCCGCCTGCACGTGGCCGACAAGGAGTTCGACCTGCGCGGCCTGCCCGCATGGGCCGCCGCTCGCGCCTACCACGTGTACGCGATGCCCACCTTCGGCCGCAAGGTCGCCGTGGTGGCCGACTGGGTGACCAACATGATCTCCCGCCGCGACATCATCGGCATTCCGGAGCAGTCCAGCCCGCGCGCGGCCTTCGAGCTCGCCGCGAACACCTCCTCCAAGCCGAAGTGATCCGTTCCGGGCCCGGGCGATGAGTCCTGGGTCCGGCGGTCGATCAGGCGCCCCCGCTCTCCGGAGCGGGGGCGCTTCGCGTCGTGGAGGGCCCCGGGGATCCACCGCGCTGCGCGATAGACTGTGACCGAACGTGCGCGCCTTGGTCATGAGATGAGCGCGAACAGCCACGAACCGGGTGTCGGTCGCTCCGACGCCCCGAGCAGAAGGAGCAGGGCCCATGGAGGTCATCATCGTCGCGGACGCCGCCGAGGGTGCGCGCGAGGTAGCGGATGTCTTCGAGCGGGTGGTGCGCGATGCAGGCCCGGTGGTGCTGGGCCTTGCCACCGGGTCCTCCCCGATCGCCGCCTACCAGGAACTGATCCGCCGCCACCGCGAGGAGGGCCTGTCCTTCGCCGACGCCCGCGCCTTCCTCCTGGACGAGTACGTGGGCCTGCCCGCCGGTCACGAGCAGAGCTACCACCGCTTCATCCGCGAGAACTTCACCTCCCACATCGACATGGACGACGCACTGGTCCTCTCGCCCGACGGCGGAGCCGCCGATCCTGCCGCGGAGGCCGCCCGGTATGACCGCTCCATCGGTGAGGCCGGGGGAGTGGACCTGCAGATCCTGGGCATCGGCTCCAACGGCCACATCGCCTTCAACGAGCCCGGCAGCTCCTTGGCCTCCCGTACCCGGCCTGTCGTGCTGACCGAGTCCACCATCGCCGACAACGCACGCTTCTTCGCCTCCCGTGAGGACGTCCCCCAGCTGGCTCTCTCCCAGGGTCTGGGCACCGTGCGCGAGGCGCGGGAGATCGTGCTGACCGCCACCGGCGAGAACAAGGCGCGCGCCATCGCCCAGATGGTCGAGGGGCCGGTCAGTGCACGCTGGCCCGGCAGCGCCCTGCAGCTGCACCCCAAGGTGACCGTGGTGGTGGACGAGGCCGCGGGCTCCGAGCTCGAGCTGGCCGACTACTACCGCCACGTGCGTCGGGTGGCGACGGAGCAGTCCCTCACCCCCCGCAGCTGAGCCCGCGGGAGTATTAGCCCACAGTGCGCGTCCACGGACGCGCAGGCGCAGGGCGACGGGGCGCCAGGGCGGATACGATCGCCCCCATGCAGGTCGATCCCCCCTCCTCGTCCCCGTCCCCCTCTGACCCCTCCGGCGCCCCCTCCGCGGGCACGGTTCCCGCACCGCGGGACAGTGCCGCCGGCGGCACTGCCACGGCCACCCGCCCCGCCTCCGGGCTGGACCGCTTCTTCGGCATCACCGAGCGCGGCTCCACTGTTCCTCGCGAGATCCGCGGCGGCCTGGTCACCTTCTTCTCGATGTGCTACATCGTGGTGCTGAACCCCTTGATCATCGGCACCGTCCCGGACTCCACCGGCCAGTTCCTCGGCGGCGGCACCGAACCCAACCTTCCGGCGGTCGCGGCCGGGACCGCCCTCATCGCGGGTCTCCTGAGCATATTCATGGGCACCTGGGCGAAGTTCCCCCTCGCCCTAGCGGCGGGCCTTGGGCTGAACGCCTACGTCGCCTACTCGGTGGTCCCGCTTCCCGGCATGACCTGGGGTGGCGCCATGGGCCTGGTGCTGCTGGAGGGCGTGATCATCCTGCTGCTGGTGCTCACCGGCTTCCGCAAGGCCGTGTTCGATGCCGTGCCGCCGTTCCTGAAGACCGCGATCGCCGTGGGCATCGGCCTGTTCATCGCCTTCCTGGGCCTGTACAACGCCAAGTTCGTAACCACGGCCACCGGCACCCCGGTGCAGCTGGGCAACGACGGCTCCCTCACCGGGTGGCCCACCTTCGTCTTCGTCACCGGGCTGCTGCTGATGTTCGTGCTGTGGGTGCGCAAGGTGCCCGGCGCGATCCTCATCTCGATCGTCTTCGCCACGGTGCTGGCGATCGTGCTGGAGAGCGTGCTGAAGCTCGGTGCGTTCGCCCCGGCCGGTGCCGATGGTGAGGGCAACCCCGGTGGCTGGGCCATGAACGTGCCCACCATCAGCGAGTTCCCGATCCAGGTGCCGGACTTCGCCACCCTGTTCACCGTTGATCCGATCGGTGGCATCACCGCGGCCGGCGTGATCGGTGCGACCGTGATCGTGTTCTCGCTGCTGCTGGCGGACTTCTTCGACACCATGGGCACCATGGTGGGCGTGGCCTCCGGTGCAGGCCTGGTCGACGAGACCGGTGACATCCCCCGCTCCCAGCGCATCCTGGTGGTCGACTCGGTGGGCGCGATCGCCGGCGGCATCGGCGGCGTCTCCTCCAACACCAGCTTCGTGGAGTCCACCTCCGGTGTCGCCGAGGGTGCGCGCACGGGCCTCGCCTCCGTGGTGGTGGGCATCGCCTTCCTGCTGACCACGTTCCTGTCACCGCTGGTGGCCCTGGTGCCCTACGAGGCAGCCACGCCGGCCCTGGTGATGGTGGGCTTCCTGATGATGACCCAGGTCACCGACATCGACTTCACCGATGTCGAGGTGGCGGTGCCGGCGTTCTTGACCATCATCCTGATGCCCTTCGCCTACTCGATCACCGTGGGCATGGGCGCCGGGTTCATCATGTTCGTGCTGATCCGCGTGATCCGCGGTCGCGCGAAGGACGTGCACTGGCTGATGTACCTGGTGGCCGCGCTGTTCATCGCCTACTTCCTGCGCGGGGGCATCGAGAGCCTGCTGCTGTGACCGCAGCCGCCTGACGGGGGGCCAGGCACCTGCCCGCGGCAGGGGGACGTCTCCTGCCCCCCCCCGCAGGCGGGCTGGACGGCGGAGAGAGCGGACCGGCTGGCAGCAGTGGATGCGCTTCTCGAACACGGGACTGCGCTGCGCGGTCATGATCGCCTTCGAGAGAACTCTCGACGCCCACGGGATCGAGATCCCCGTGTAGCGGTTGGCCTTCGCCACCGAGGTGGAGCCCCCATCTTCGTCACCGACCCGGGGACGGAACCTGCCAGGGCGACGCTCTGACTAGCCGATGGCATCCAGGACGTGGTCCAGGGTTGCGATGAGCGCCTGGACGTCCTGCGGTGGGACTGCCGGGAACGTTGCGATGCGCAGCTGATTGCGACCCAGCTTGCGGTAGGGCTCGATGTCCACCACCCCGTGAGAGCGCAGCAGAGCGGTGATCGCGGTGGCGTCGATGTGCTCGGCCACGTCCAGGGTGACGACCACCTGGGAACGGGCGGCAGGGTCGGTGACGAACGCGGTGATCTCCTCGCGCCGATCTGCCCACGCGTACAGCAGGCCGCTGGTCTCCCGGGTGCGAGCGTCGGCCCAGGCCAGGCCACCCTGCCGGTTCATCCATTCGATCTGCTCAGCCATCAGCACCAGGGTCGCCACCGCGGGGGTGTTGAGGGTCTGGTCCTTGCGAGAGTTCTCGAGCGCCGTGGTCAGCGAGAGGATGGAGGGGATCCAATGGGATCCTTCGGTCGCGATCCGCTCTGCGCGCTGGATCGCGGCGGGGGAGAGGACCGCGAGCCACAGACCGCCGTCGGAGGCGAAGGCCTTCTGCGGGGCGAAGTAGTACGCATCCGCCTGCGTGGGGTCGAACATCACCCCGCCGGCCGCGGAGGTGGCATCGATCAGCACCAGCTGGTCGTTCCCCGCATCTCCGGGACGACGCACGGGAGCCATCACCCCGGTCGAGGTCTCGTTCTGCGCCCAGGCATAGGCATCCACGTCGTCCCTGGGCACTGGTTCGGGCAGCTGCCCGGGCTCAGCACGGATGACCTCGGGCTCCTGCAGGTGAGGCGCCGCCGCGACCTCGTTCGCGAACTTCTGGGAGAACTCGCCACACACCAGGTGCTCAGAGCGCCGTTGCACGAGGCACAGTGCAGCGATGTCCCAGAAGGCGGTGGACCCGCCGTTGCCGAGCACCACCTCGTACCCCTCAGGCAGGGAGAACAGATCTCCGAGTCCCTCTCGTACACGGCCGACCACGTGCTTCACCGGTGCCTGACGGTGAGAGGTTCCCAGGATGGTGGTCGCCCCGGCAGCGAGTGCCTGAACCTGTTCGGCGCGCACGCGGGACGGGCCGGAGCCGAACCGGCCGTCCGCAGGCAGCAATGAGCGGGGGAGCTCCAGCTCACGGATCCTGGCCGAGACGGCCTCACGACGATCCCGAGCGCTGTGATCGGTAAGAGCAGTGGTGATGTCGGACATCGTGTCCTACTCGCGGTCCAGGGGCCGGCCCGTGCCGGTTGCCGCTCCATGGTGCCAGCACCGGTGTCGATGGCACGTCCTGGTCCGGGTGCTGGGCGTATCTCTGGCAGGATCGGGGGTATGAGTCGTGCCGATCTGGACAAGAAGCCGTATGACGTCGCCGGGATGTTCGATGCCGTAGCGCGCCGCTACGACCTGATGAACGATGTCGCCGCTCTGGGCCAGGTGGGGATGTGGCGTGACAAGATGGTCGACGGCCTCGAGCTGGCGCCCGGGCAGACGGTGCTCGACCTCGCGGCCGGCACCGGTACATCTTCCGCCGCAATCGCGCGCGCGGGAGCTCGCGTGGTGGCTGCCGACTTCTCCCTGGGAATGATGACCGAGGGCAGGCGTCGAGGGGCGCCGGTGCCGTTCGTCGGTGCAGACGCACAGCACTTGCCCTTCCAGGACGATTCCTTCGATGCCGCCGTGATCAGCTTCGGGCTGCGCAATGTGCACGACCCCCGCCGCGGGCTGCAGGAGATGACCCGGGTTGTGCGCCCCGGCGGCACAGTGGTGGTGTGCGAGTTCTCCACTCCCACCAGCCCCCTGTTCCGCACCGTGTACGAGCGGTACCTGCTGCGGGCGATGCCCGCGGCCGCCCGGGCGTTCTCCTCGAACGCTGATGCCTACGACTACTTGGCGGAATCGATCATCGACTGGCCCTCCCAGGAGGAGCTCCGTGGATGGTTCCTCGAGGCCGGTCTGGTGCACTGCCAGTACCAGAACCTGTCCGGAGGGATCGTGGCGCTGCATCGAGGCAGGGTCCCGTCAGTCTGAAAGTGCAGGTCAAACCCCGTTTCGCCGTCTCGCCGATGTTGATGTGGCCGAGGCCACGCCGAAAATGGCCTTCTCGGCTTGACGGGGCGAGCAGAGGCCCGTAATGTTTTTCCTCGTGCCCGGCTGAACGGCACGGCGAGAGACCAGCACTGGATCACCCGCCGAATCGCTCACCACCAGGCACAACGGCCCACCTCCAGGGCCAGCGAGGCGCGGATCACACCGCACCGAGTTGACATGGAGGAGCCGGTCCCCTAAGTTATAGGGGTTGCCCCGGAACGGAAGAGCCCAAGGGTTCGGAAGTCCGAGTGCGCGTGTTGCTTGATATCTCAATAGCGTGTCTGTTTGTTGATGCCATTATTTTGAATGGCATTTTTCGGATGATTAGCAGATATGAATTTGCTGGTTGTTTGTTTGAATGCTGGGATTTTTTCTATGTTTTCATGGAGAGTTTGATCCTGGCTCAGGACGAACGCTGGCGGCGTGCTTAACACATGCAAGTCGAACGATGACGACAGGGCTTGCCTTGTCTGATTAGTGGCGAACGGGTGAGTAACACGTGAGTAACCTGCCCCCCTCTTCGGGATAACCTCGGGAAATCGGGGCTAATACCGGATATGACTTCGCACCGCATGGTGTGTTGTGGAAAGTTTTTCGGTGGGGGATGGACTCGCGGCCTATCAGTTTGTTGGTGAGGTAATGGCTCACCAAGGCGATGACGGGTAGCCGGCCTGAGAGGGCGACCGGCCACACTGGGACTGAGACACGGCCCAGACTCCTACGGGAGGCAGCAGTGGGGAATATTGCACAATGGGCGAAAGCCTGATGCAGCGACGCCGCGTGGGGGATGACGGCCTTCGGGTTGTAAACCTCTTTCAGTAGGGAAGAAGCGAAAGTGACGGTACCTGCAGAAGAAGCGCCGGCTAACTACGTGCCAGCAGCCGCGGTAATACGTAGGGCGCAAGCGTTGTCCGGAATTATTGGGCGTAAAGAGCTTGTAGGTGGCTTGTCGCGTCTGCCGTGAAAACCCGAGGCTCAACCTCGGGCGTGCGGTGGGTACGGGCAGGCTAGAGTGTGGTAGGGGAGACTGGAACTCCTGGTGTAGCGGTGATATGCGCAGATATCAGGAAGAACACCGATGGCGAAGGCAGGTCTCTGGGCCATTACTGACACTGAGAAGCGAAAGCATGGGGAGCGAACAGGATTAGATACCCTGGTAGTCCATGCCGTAAACGTTGGGCACTAGGTGTGGGGAACATTCCACGTTTTCCGCGCCGTAGCTAACGCATTAAGTGCCCCGCCTGGGGAGTACGGCCGCAAGGCTAAAACTCAAAGGAATTGACGGGGGCCCGCACAAGCGGCGGAGCATGCGGATTAATTCGATGCAACGCGAAGAACCTTACCAAGGCTTGACATGCACCGGACGACTCCAGAGATGGGGTTTTCTTCGGACTGGTGCACAGGTGGTGCATGGTTGTCGTCAGCTCGTGTCGTGAGATGTTGGGTTAAGTCCCGCAACGAGCGCAACCCTCGTTCCATGTTGCCAGCGCGTTATGGCGGGGACTCATGGGAGACTGCCGGGGTCAACTCGGAGGAAGGTGGGGACGACGTCAAATCATCATGCCCCTTATGTCTTGGGCTTCACGCATGCTACAATGGCCGGTACAATGGGTTGCGAAACTGTGAGGTGGAGCGAATCCCAAAAAGCCGGTCTCAGTTCGGATTGGGGTCTGCAACTCGACCCCATGAAGTCGGAGTCGCTAGTAATCGCAGATCAGCAACGCTGCGGTGAATACGTTCCCGGGCCTTGTACACACCGCCCGTCAAGTCACGAAAGTCGGTAACACCCGAAGCCAGTGGCCTATCCTCGTGAGGGAGCTGTCGAAGGTGGGATTGGCGATTGGGACTAAGTCGTAACAAGGTAGCCGTACCGGAAGGTGCGGCTGGATCACCTCCTTTCTAAGGAGCATCACCAATTTTGGTGGCCATCTGCTCACCCGCGTGTGGTGGGGGTGGTTGCTCAAGGGTGGAACATCAACGAATGGGCGCTTCGCTGCAGTCATTGTCCTAGTACGGCCCTTTGGGGTGTGGAACGGGTGGTGGGTGTGGTTTGAGGTGGAGACACGCTATTGGGTTGTGAGGCTGCACGCGGCCCCTGCTTTGTGTGGGGGTGTGTGGCTGGTCCTCCCTGCTTCCTGTTGCCGGTATCGGCTCAGGTGGTGGTGTGGGGTTGTTTCTTGAGAACTGCATAGTGGACGCGAGCATCTTGTAAGCAATTTATATGAGTGTCTTTGTAGTGTTTGCCAAGTCTTTAAGGGCGTACGGTGGATGCCTGGGCACGAGGAGCCGATGAAGGACGTAGGAGTCTGCGATAAGCCTCGGGGAGGTGACAACCGACCTGTGATCCGAGGATGTCCGAATGGGGAAACCCACCGCGAGTCATGTCGCGGTACCCGCCACCGAATGTATAGGTGGTGTGGAGGGAACGCGGGGAAGTGAAACATCTCAGTACCCGCAGGAAGAGAAAACAAATAGTGATTCCGTGAGTAGTGGCGAGCGAAAGCGGAAGTGGCTAAACCTGGTCTGTGTGATACCCGGCAGGGGTTGCAGGTTGGGGGTTGTGGGACGTATCTGGATTGTCTGCCGGCGATCCGACGTGGACGTGCATTGGTAGTCGAAGTCGTGGTGAGTGCGACGGCGTAGAGGGTGTGACCCCCGTAGACGAAACTGTTGTGCGGCGTGATGCTGTTCCCGAGTAGCACCGGGCCCGTGAAATCCGGTGTGAATCTGCCAGGACCACCTGGTAAGCCTGAATACTACCTCGTGACCGATAGCGGACAAGTACCGTGAGGGAAAGGTGAAAAGCACCCCGGGAGGGGAGTGAAATAGTACCTGAAACCGTGCGCTTACAATCCGTCGGAGCCTTACGGGGTGACGGCGTGCCTTTTGAAGAATGAGCCTGCGAGTTAGTGGTCGGTGGCGAGGTTAACCCGTGTGGGGTAGCCGTAGCGAAAGCGAGTCTGAACGGGGCGTTCAGTCGCCGGCTCTAGACCCGAAGCGAAGTGATCTATCCATGGGCAGTGTGAAGCGCGGGTAAGACCGCGTGGAGGCGCGAACCCACTTCAGTTGAAAATGGAGGGGATGACCTGTGGATAGGGGTGAAAGGCCAATCAAACTTCGTGATAGCTGGTTCTCCCCGAAATGCATTTAGGTGCAGCGTTGCGTGTTTCGTGCCGGAGGTAGAGCACTGGATAGGCGATGGGCCCCACCGGGTTACTGACCTTAGCCAAACTCCGAATGCCGGTACGTGAGAGCGCAGCAGTGAGACTGTGGGGGATAAGCTTCATAGTCGAGAGGGAAACAGCCCAGAACATCAGCTAAGGCCCCTAAGCGTGTGCTAAGTGGAAAAGGATGTGGAGTTGCTGAGACAACCAGGAGGTTGGCTTAGAAGCAGCCACCCTTGAAAGAGTGCGTAATAGCTCACTGGTCAAGTGATTCCGCGCCGACAATGTAGCGGGGCTCAAGTACACCGCCGAAGCTGTGTCATTTCACTTTATTGTGGGATGGGTAGGGGAGCGTCGTGCAGACAGCGAAGCCGCGGGGTGACCCAGTGGTTGAGTCTGTACGAGTGAGAATGCAGGCATGAGTAGCGAAAGACGGGTGAGAAACCCGTCCGCCGATTGATCAAGGGTTCCAGGGCCAGGTTAATCCGCCCTGGGTTAGTCGGGACCTAAGGCGAGGCCGACAGGCGTAGTCGATGGACATCGGGTTGATATTCCCGAACCGATCGTAGGAGGACCCATACCGAGGCATCTGATGCTAACCACCCGAGCTTGCCTCGTGCCCTTCGGGGTGCGTGCGTGAGTGAGGCTGGGAACCAAGGGTGTAGTAGGTCAGCGCGAGGGATGACGCAGAGAGGTAGCTTCCGCGGACTTAATGGAATAGTCCGTCTAAGCGTGCAGCCCGGTCACGGTAATGCGTGGCCATGAGGGTGAGACGTGATGGGGATCCCGTATGGGCGTAGGTGAGTGATCCTGTACTGCCGAGAAAAGTTCCAGCGTGACGAATACGGTCGCCCGTACCCTAAACCGACTCAGGTGATCAGGTAGAGAATACCGAGGCGTTCGAGAGAATCGTGGTTAAGGAACTCGGCAAAATGCCCCCGTAACTTCGGGAGAAGGGGGGCCCAAGGAGTGAGAGCTCTGAGGGCCGCAGAGACCAGGGAGAAGCGACTGTTTACTAAAAACACAGGTCCGTGCGAAGTCGTAAGACGCTGTATACGGACTGACGCCTGCCCGGTGCTGGAAGGTTAAGAGGACGGGTCAGCTCTTCGGAGCGAAGCTCAGAATTTAAGCCCCAGTAAACGGCGGTGGTAACTATAACCATCCTAAGGTAGCGAAATTCCTTGTCGGGTAAGTTCCGACCTGCACGAATGGCGTAACGACTTCTCCACTGTCTCAACCGCGAACTCGGCGAAATTGCATTACGAGTAAAGATGCTCGTTACGCGCAGCAGGACGGAAAGACCCCGGGACCTTTACTATAGTTTGGTATTGGTGTTCGGGACGGCTTGTGTAGGATAGGTGGGAGACTGGGAAGCATTCACGCCAGTGAGTGTGGAGTCGTTGTTGAAATACCACTCTGGTCGTTCTGGATTCCTAACCTCGGTCCGTGATCCGGATCAGGGACAGTGCCTGATGGGTAGTTTAACTGGGGCGGTTGCCTCCTAAAGAGTAACGGAGGCGCTCAAAGGTTCCCTCAGCCTGGTTGGCAATCAGGTGTTGAGTGTAAGTGCACAAGGGAGCTTGACTGCGAGACAGACATGTCGGGCAGGTGCGAAAGCAGGAACTAGTGATCCGGCACCTCATTGTGGAATGGGTGTCGCTCAACGGATAAAAGGTACCCCGGGGATAACAGGCTGATCTTGCCCAAGAGCTCATATCGACGGCATGGTTTGGCACCTCGATGTCGGCTCGTCGCATCCTGGGGCTGGAGTTGGTCCCAAGGGTTAGGCTGTTCGCCTATTAAAGCGGTACGCGAGCTGGGTTTAGAACGTCGTGAGACAGTTCGGTCCCTATCCGCTGCGCGCGTTGGATATTTGAGAAGGCCTGTCCCTAGTACGAGAGGACCGGGATGGACTGACCTCTGGTGTGCCAGTTGTTCTGCCAAGGGCATGGCTGGTTGGCTACGTCGGGAAGGGATAACCGCTGAAAGCATCTAAGCGGGAAGCCTGCTTCAAGATTAGATATCCATGCACTTTTAGTGTGAGAGGCCCCCAGTAGATGACTGGGTTGATAGGCCAGATGTGGAAGCATGGCAACGTGTGGAGCTGACTGGTACTAATGGCTGATGACTTACTCAAACACTTCACTTGTGTGATTGTTTGTCTGTGTGTTCGCGTCCACTGTGTGGTTCTTGGGAAACAACTGCTTGCATGGCCCCTAGTGGGTTGTGTTGGGGGCTGGTTGGGTCTCGTTGTGTTACGGCGGTCATAGCGTCGAGGAAACGCCCGGTTCCATTCCGAACCCGGAAGCTAAGCTCGATTGCGCCGATGGTACTGCACTCGGGAGGGTGTGGGAGAGTAGGTCGCCGCCGGACATCTTCATTCGGGAAGGGATGAAGGAGTTGTAGCATTACCTGTTTGGGTGTGCTCCTCCTTCGTCCCTTCCCCTTTTTCATGCCCAAAAGCAGTTGTGTACTGTGCCTTACGGACGGGGCTTGTGGACGGATAGTGGAATCGGCCTAGTTTTCGTGCTGCCGCTGTGGCCGGTGTCGGCGCCATAGCCCGCCCTGGCTCCAACAGCTGGAAGTCTGGGCAGGCCCAACGATCGAAAATGGAAAAGGAGCGGTTCTGGGAGGGCAACTAGATCTTTCGCTCGCATTTCGTTTTCCTGGCGGGGAGCTCGACCTTGCAACCGCTGATCCTCGCGGTCATCCAGGAGATGAGAGCGACGGCTACGCAATCGAGCGGGTGCTCTATCCTGCGCCGGCACGTCCGGATCGTTGTAGACGCCTCTCTATCGCCGCACCGCTATCGACTCTGGGAGCGCATGACCCGCATCGCTTAGCGCACCGGCACAGAACCGCTCGTCAAGGGCAAGGCCCACGGCGGGCTGCAGGGTCAACGAGGATGCCGGGCGGGTCCAGACGACGCCTGAGGGCCTTTACGCACCACGGAAGAGGGTCGCCATACTCCGTCTGCAGGGTGGCCTCGCCTATACCTCCCGGGGGGCCTGACACGATGGCGATTGTGGGACCACGGATATCTGGCATCGCAGCGTCCCGTACTCGATACGGAGCAGGGAGCACGGAGCGCTGGTAGCCGGCGCGATGCTCGATCAGTCGCTGCTCACGCGGCCCCGGGGGTCCAAGTGACCGTGCCGTTCCACACGTTCGACATCGCGGTGGCGGGAAACTCTGGGTGGCCGTGCGAGATCTTGCGCTCGATGCGTGCGAAGGGCCCGTGCCCACCGCGGGAATCGCTGCTGTGCATAGGGCGGCCAGCAGAAGTATCTCCGCCAGCTTTACCGCGGGGGCGCTGTCCACCTCGTCCAGAACCCCAAACGCTGTGATGGCACCCAGGGCCTCGGCTGAGGGTCATGCCGGATGTGCCGCGCTTCTACATCCCGATCGGCGCGAAAGACCTGGTCGCGGTGATCGCGGTGGGGAGCCTGCCGGACGTGGACCGCGTGACCGGCCGGATCCAGAAGATCCCCGGTGTCCTGCGCAGAGAGACGAGCCTGCTGCTGCGCAATGTCCTGGCCTGAGTCGCGACCTGATCGTCCCGGTCCGGTCGGCCCGCCCGCTCTGCTGTCACACTGGTGACCATGCCGTCCCAGGCCACCAGCCGCCCCCGGATCCTCAGCGCCGTTCGCCTGGAGAACACCTCCTTGCTGCTCGGCCTGCTCGGCCTCGCCGTCGGCGCTGCGGTGGGTGTGAGCGGACTGTCGGAGACCAGGCCGCTGTTCGGCAACGATTCCATCGGGAACATGGCGGCCCTGGCCGCACTGGTCGCGGCCGTGGTGTCCGGGCTCATCACCCTGACCTGGGTGACCCCCGTCAACCGCCCGTGGTTCCGCAGCCTGCGCTGGTGGCGACTGCTGCTGAACGTCCTGGGGCTGACACTGCTGCACGCGATGCTCGCACTGCTCACGACGCTGGCGGCCTTCGCCGTCTTCCAGAACGCCTTCGAGGGGTGGCACTGGACCGCTGGGCCGGAGCGTTCTGGGTGGCGGCCGCCGGCGGGCTGTGGGGGTACATCACTGCCTCCAGCGCCATGTCGCTGACCACCCACTCGCTCTCGGTGCTGCTTCTGTTTCTCCTGGGAGCCGGCGCACTGTCCAGTGCGTCCAGTGCCTCGGAACCTCGCTGGTGGGACCTGCACTTCTCGGCACTGGGCACCTCCTCGGACTTCTCCGGCCTCACCTTCAACATGACCCTGCTGGTCACCGGTATCGCCCTGACCACTGTCGGCGACTTCCTGGCGCACGACCTCGGTGTGTGGGCGGTCGGCGCCGGAGAACGCGCCTGGAAGGTGACGGCGGTACGAGCCGCGATGCTCTCGTTCGGGG
The DNA here is from genome assembly GCF_016907455.1 of Brachybacterium muris. Classification (NCBI taxonomy): domain Bacteria; kingdom Bacillati; phylum Actinomycetota; class Actinomycetes; order Micrococcales; family Dermabacteraceae; genus Brachybacterium; species Brachybacterium muris. Next base: position 1,313,016 of record NZ_JAFBCB010000001.1, read on the forward strand.
TGCTGGTGGCGCTGGTGGCTCTGATCCCGGTGGACGTGAACAAGGAATGGCATGACACCGCCGCGCAGTCCCTGGTGCTGGTGTTCGCCGTGGCCCTGGTGTCGTTCCCGATCATGTTCCGGCGCATGACCGGCAGCTTCCAGGCGGTCACGCTGGTGATCGCGGCCCTGCTGGTGATGCTGCTGGTCCTGTACGAGGGCGTGGACTACCTCAACACCACCGCCTTCGAGATGGGGGCGGGGGCAGCGGTGTTCCTGTGGCTGCTGCTGTTCATCCGAACGGTGACCGCTGCGGTGGAGGAACTGCCGCACACGACGTCCGAGGTGGCACGGGCCCCCGGAGCCGAGGCGGTCGAGCCGGTGCCGTCGACCGACCGAGCTGTTACGTCCGAATCCTGATGAACCTCGGTGCGGTCGCCTACAGCGAGCCGTGAGTGCAGTCACGGAAGGGGCGGTTACCGACCCGTACGGGGGTAGGGGTCACTTATCGTTGTCGATCGATACCACCCACAGAGACGACGGATGTGCTACGTGGCTGAGAACAGCAAGAGCGACAGCGGCCAGGGGGGCGGCGAGAAGCGCGCCGACGACGATCGATACGCTGATCGCCCGCGCGCTCGACAGGGCGAGTACCAGCGCCGTGACAGCGGCGACAGGGCGCGCAGGGACGACCGGACACCGAGGTCCGGCAATCGGGGAAAGGACGGCGAGCGCAAGCAGTACGGCGCCCGCGATCGAGATCGCAAGCCCTACGGTGACCGCAAGCCCTACGGTGACCGCAGCAATGAGGGTGGCCGGAAGTCCTACGGGGACCGCAGCACTGACAGCGATCGCAAGCCTTATGGCGATCGGAAGTCCTACGGTGACCGCAAGCCCTACGGCGACCGCAGCGACGAGGGTGGCCGGAAGTCCTACGGCGAACGCCGCGGGGGTACCGGATCCAGCAACTGGGGCCCTCGTTCGGCGCGTGAGGACCGCCCGCGGTCGGTGGGGGATCACCCCGGCACTGCGCGCCACCGTGACTACCAGCCCACGGACGGCTCTCGCCCGCGCCGGGACGGCGCAGCGCAGCGTGGCGAGCGCCGCTTTGATGACCGTCCACGGCGCGATGGCGGCGACAAGCGTCGCTTCGACCGCAAGAACGACCGCGGCCCGGACCGCGGTCGTCGGGACGACGACGGTCGAGGACGCTTCGACCGTCGGGACGACCGTGGTCAGGACCGACGCCGGGACGACCGAGGCGCCGACCGACGCCGGGACGACCGAGGCGCCGACCGACGCCGGGACGACCGAGGCGCGGACCGTCGTCGCGACGAGGACCGCCGCTCCTACCGCCCGGGTGAGCCGGAGCGCTCGACCCGTCCGTTTGAGCCGCAGATCCCTGCGGGGATCACCGGCCGGGAGCTGGACGTCGATGCCCTCGACGAGCTGAAGGGCCTGAACCGTGAGACGGCCGAACGGGTCGCCAAGCACATGGTCGCCGCCTTCGCCCTGGAGGCGGAGAACCCGGAGGCGTCGCAGAACCATGCCAAGTACGCCGCCCGTATCGGAGGGCGCATCGGCGTGGTCCGCGAGACCTACGGGATCCTGGCCTACCGCGCCGGCGACTACGCCACCGCGGTCCGTGAGCTGCGGACCGCGCTGCGGATCACCGGACGCTGCGACGTGCTGCCGATGATCGCCGATTCCGAGCGCGGGCTGGGTCGTCCCGAACGGGCTCTCGACCTCGCCGCGTCCGACGATGCCTCGGGGATGGGGGCCGATGCCGCGATCGAACTGATGATCGTGGTGGCCGGCGCCTACGCCGACACCGGAGACATCCAGACCGCGCTGCGCACCCTGGAGATCCCGGCACTGCGGCACAAGGTGGACGGCCGCTGGCAGGTGCGGCTCTGGGTCGCTTACGCCGACCTGCTGGAGCGAGCGGACCGCACCGACGAGGCGCGCCGCTGGCTGACCCTGGCCGCCGACACCGATACCGAGGGACTCACCGACGCTGCAGAGCGGCTTGGCCGGCCCACCCCGTCCCAGGCCCCCGAGCCCTCATGGGAGGACGACGAGCAGATCCTCGTGGTCGATGCCTTCGAGGAGGAGATCGATGAGGGGCAGGAGCCCGAGACCCAGGATCCTTCAGAGCAGGAGCCCGGAGACGAGCAGGAGCCCGAGCCCAAGGAGCCCTCAGAGACCGAGGACGGTGACGAGCCGCAGGCTGAGCCCGAGCTGGTGACCACCCCTGATTCTGCTGCGGAGGATGCTCGATGATCCGCCGTCCGGAACCATCCCTGCTGGACCTTCACGACGCCCTGCTGCTCGATCTTGACGGCACCCTCATGCACGGCTCGCGGCCGATCCCCTTCGCCGCAGAGGCGGTCACGACCGCTCGCTCCCGCGGGCTGCACGTCGTGTTCGCCACCAACAACGCCTCCCGCACCCCGCAGCAGGCCGCCGAGCACCTGGCGACCGTGGGCGTCGATGCCCAGCCTGGGGAGTTCGTGACCTCCCCGCAGGTGGCATCACGACTGCTCGCAGAGCGTCTCGAACCCGGCGCCGAGGTGCTCGTGGTGGGCGGCCCCAGCCTCGCCGACGAGATCCGCACCGCGGGCCTTCGCCCGGTGGATGTCGACTCCGATTCGGTCGTCGCGGTGGTGCAGGGCTGGTCGCCCGACCTCGACTGGCCGCGACTGGCCGAAGGCGCGTACGCCATCCGCCGCGACGCCCTGTGGATGGCCACCAACGTCGATGCCACCCTGCCCACCGAGCGCGGCCTGGCCCCCGGCAACGGGTCCATGGTGGCGGCGCTGCGGCACGCCACCGGTGTGAACCCTGACGTGGCGGGCAAGCCCGAACCGGGCATGTTCACCGTCGCCGCGAACGACGTCGGCTCGCGCAGCCCCCTGGTGGTGGGGGACCGCCTGGACACCGACATCGAGGGAGCGAACCGCGCGGGCATGGACTCCCTGCTGGTGCTGACCGGCGTGGACTCAGTCGCCACAGCCCTGCACGCCGACCCGGTGCGACGCCCCACCCACATCTTCGCCGACCTGTCCCACCTGACGGATCCCTGCCCGCTGCCGGTGGTCACCGACACCGAGGCCCGCTGCGGTTCCGTGAGCGTCACCTGGGCCGACGGCGACATCATCCTGCGCGGCGAGGTCGAGGACCCCCGGGTCCTGCGCGCCCTCCTCGCCCTGCTGCGCACCCACGCCGCCGACGCCGCATGGACCGGCCGGCTGCTGGACGGCAACGGAGCCCCGATCGAGGTCACGGCCCCGTGAGCCCGCGTCGGCTCGACGTCGCACTGGCGGTGGTCGGGCTGGCACGGTCCCGCACCCACGCCCAGCGCATCATCGACGAGGGGCGCGCCCGGATCGATGGCCACCCTGCCCGACGCGCCAGCACCCCCGTCCCGGAGGATGCCCGGCTCACCGTGGTCGACGTGCCCGACGGCGTCGAGTACGCCTCCCGTGCCGCCCACAAGCTCAACGGCGCCCTGCAGGAACTGGGATTGACGGTCCAGGACAGGCACTGCCTGGACGCCGGGGCCTCCACCGGTGGCTTCACCGACGTACTGCTGCGGCGCGGCGCCGAAAAGGTGATCGCCGTGGACATCGGCCACGACCAACTCGCCGAGCACCTCTCTGTCGACCCCCGCGTCACCGTGATGGACGGCACCAGCGTGCGCGATCTCGAACCCGCGCTCATCGGGGGCAGCATCGATCTGCTGGTGGCCGATCTCTCCTTCATCTCCCTGCGCACCGTGATGGCAGCGCTCGCTTCCGTGGTGCGACCTCGCGGTGACCTGCTGCTGATGGTCAAGCCCCAGTTCGAGGTGGGTCGAGAGGCACTGCCCCGCACCGGGGTGGTCGCCGATGCGGCCGAGCACTGTCGGGCGGTGACCGGTGTCGCTCGCAGCGCCGCCGAGACCGGTCTGGAGGTGGCCGGCGCCGGCGCCAGCCCCCTGCCCGGGCAGGACGGGAACCGTGAGTTCTTCCTCCACCTGCGCCCCACCGGCCACGCCGTGACGCTCACGGACCGCGTCTGTGACATGATCGAATCCGTCGTGACCGGACGCTCCGCGCCCGGCCCGCACCGACACATCACCGAGGGGGAGGACGGAGCAGGATGAGGCGCTTCCTCCTGTACGTCCACACCGGCCGCCGTGCGGCCCGGGACGCCATGCTCGCAGTGCTGGACGACCTCGCCGAGAGGCAGGTCGAAGCCGTGCTGATGAGCGACCAGGTCGCCGAGGTCCGCGCCCTGCCCGCCGCAGAGATCCCCGAGGGCCTGATTGCGGCCCTCGAGGGCGAGATGGTCGAGGTGCTCGACGTGATCGAGGCCGGTGACCCTGTGGAACTGGGCATCGTCCTGGGCGGTGACGGCACTATCCTGCGGGCACTGGAGTCCGTGCGCGACGCCGACATCCCCGTGCACGGGGTGAACCTGGGCCACGTGGGCTTCCTCGCCGAGAGCGAGGCGGAGGGCCTGGCCGCCACCGTCTCCCGTCTGCTGGACGGCGAGTACGAGATCGAGAGCCGCAGCGCACTGCACATCACCGTGCTGGACGCCGACGACGCCGTGATCGCCGAGCACTGGGCGATGAACGAGGGATCGTTGGAGAAGGCCAACCGTCAGCGCATGGTGTACGTTGCCATCGAGATCGACGGCCGCCCCGTCTCGTCCTTCGGCTGCGACGGCGTGCTGCTGTCCACCTCCACCGGCTCCACCGCCTACGCCTTCAGTGCAGGCGGCCCCGTGATCTGGCCCGAGGTGGACGCCCTGCTGCTGGTGCCGCTGGCGGCCCATGCCCTGTTCGCCCGCCCCCTGGTGCTGGGCCGTTCCTCCGTGGCCGCTGTGGAGATGACGATGGACAACCGCGACGACGGTGTGCTCACCCTGGATGGTCGCCGCACCGTGGAGATCACTGCCGGGATGCGCGTGGAGGCACGGCTCTCCCCGGACTCGGTGCGCCTGGTGCGGATGTCCTCGACCCCCTTCGCGGACAGACTAGTGGAGAAGTTCCAGCTCCCGGTGGTCGGGTGGCGAGGTCGCTCCCGCGGCCCCCGCACCCGCTGAGGCAGGCCCCCCATGCTCTCCACCCTGCGCATCCGCTCCATCGGCGTGATCGAGGACGCCACCCTCGAGTTCGGCCCCGGCTTCACCGCCCTCACCGGCGAGACCGGTGCCGGCAAGACCATGGTGGTGACCGGACTGACGATGCTGCTGGGGGCGCGACTGGACCGTGGCCGCACCGGCACCGCTGCCACCGTGGACGGCACCCTCACCCTGGCCGGCCATGACCGCCTCGCCAACGCCCTGCACGAGCTCGGTGCGGAGGAGGAGGACGGCGAGGTGCTGGTGGTGCGCCGCGTCACCCGCGACGGCCGCTCCCGTGCCCACATCGGCGGTGTCCCCGTTCCCATCGGCACCCTGTCCGCACTGGTCGGAACAGCTGTCACCGTGCACGGCCAGTCCGACCAGCAGCGTCTGCGCGAACCCGACGCGCAGCGCGATGCCCTGGACCGCTTCGCCAAGGACGACGTCGCACCGCTGCTGGAGCGCCACGAGCAGCTGTGGGAGCAGCGCTCCGCCTTGCGCGATCAGCTCGCCGAGCTCGAGGACCTGCTGCAGCGCCGGGACCGCGAGGGCACCCGACTGCGCGAGGCCCTCGAACGTCTCGAACGCACCGACCCGACACCAAGGGAGGACGATGACCTGCGCAGTGAACTGGAACGTCTCGGCAACGCCGCCGAGCTCCGGGCCGCAGCCGACCAGGCCGCCCTCGCCCTGGTGGGCGACGACGGCCCCGCCGCAGCACCCCTGCTGGACATCGCCTCCGAGGCCGTCAGCCGGGCCGCCCGCACCGATAGCACACTGACCCCGCTGGGGGAGCGGCTGGAGGCGGCCCGCATCGAACTGTCGGACCTCGCCGCGGAGCTCTCCCGCTACGCCGACGGCATCGACGCCTCCCCGGGAAGGCTCGACACCGCCAACGAACGCCTCCACGACCTCACGGCCCTGGTGCGCGACCTGGGACCGGTGCTGTCCGGCCCCGACGGACCCCCGGAGTCGGTCACCGCTCTGCTGGAGAACTCCCGGCACGCCGCCGCCGCACTGGACCGTTACGACGGCGCCGAGGAGGAACGGGAGCAGGTCGCCGCCCGCCTGGCCGCACTGGAGGAGGACCTGGACCAGGCCGCGACGGACCTCACCGCGGCGCGCACCCGTGCCGCCGCTCAGCTCTCCGGCGCTGTGCAGGAGGAACTGCGGCACCTGGAGATGCCGGACGCGGACATCACCGTGACCGTCACCGCCCACGCCCACCGTCACCACGGTCGTGACGCCGTCGCGATCCTGCTGGCCCCGCACCCGGGCGCGGAGCCGCTGCCGGTGGCGCAGGCAGCCTCCGGCGGCGAACTGAGCCGGGTGATGCTGGCCCTCGAGGTGGCATTGGCCGCCCACCGCCAGGACCGCACCGCCGCGCCCGTGTTCGTCTTCGACGAGATCGATGCCGGCATCGGCGGTCGCGCCGCCCTGGCCGTCGGCCAGAGGCTCGCGCGCCTCGCCCGCCACGCGCAGGTCATCGTGGTCACCCACCTCCCGCAGGTCGCCGCCCACGCCGGCACCCACCTGAGGATCGAGAAGACCAGTACCGGCGGTGCCACCAGCTCCCGCATCGACGCCCTGGACCGGCAGCAGCGGATCCGCGAGCTGTCCAGGATGCTGGCCGGCGACGACCACTCCGATGTGGCACTCGCCCACGCTCAGGAACTGCTGGATGATGCCACTGCGGTGAGGACAGAACCGGGAGAGGGGACGCCATGAGCGCCCTCGACCAGGTCACCGTCTCCGGCACTGCCCGACTCGGCAAGCGCACCAAGGACCTCACCAAGCGCCTGTCGCCGGGCGACATCGCCGTGATCGACCATGAGGACATCGACCGGGTGGCCGCCGAGGCCCTCGTGGAGCGCCGCCCCGCTGCGGTGCTCAACGCCGCCGAGTCGACCTCCGGGCGCTACCCGAACGCTGGCCCACGCATTCTGGTCGACGCGGGCATCGCCCTGGTCGACGGACTGGGCCAGGCCGTGTTCGAGCAGCTCCACGAGGGCCAGGAGCTCACTCTGCGCGGTTCCATCGTTCTCGTCGGGGACAGGGTGATCGCCCAGGGGATCGCCCAGGACCAGGCCACCGTCACCGCCGCCCAGGAAGCGGCCCGGGAAGGACTCTCCGAGCAGTTGGAGATGTTCGCGCAGAACACCATGGAGTACATGCTGCGGGAGAAGGACCTGCTGCTGGACGGCATCGGTGCCCCCGAGGTGCGCACCAAGCTGGCCGGCCGCCCGGTGCTGATCGTGGTGCGCGGCTACCATTACAAGGAGGACCTGGTCACCCTGCGTCCGTTCCTGCGCGAGTCCCGGCCAGTGATCATCGGGGTGGACGGCGGGGCCGACGCCGTGCTCGATGCCGGGTTCCGGCCCGACATGATCATCGGGGACATGGACTCCGTCTCCGACCGGGCATTGTCCAGCGGGGCAGAGCTGGTGGTGCACGCCTACCGCAACGGACGCGCCCCCGGCATGGCCCGTCTGGAGGAACTAGGGGTGGACCAGGACGCCGTGTTGTTCCCCGCCTCCGGCACAAGCGAGGACATCGCCATGCTGCTGGCGGACGAGAAGGGCGCTGCCGTGATCGTTGCCGTCGGCACCCACGGCACCCTCGAGGAGTTCCTGGACAAGGGACGCGCCGGCATGAGCTCCACCTTCCTGACCCGCCTGCGCATCGGCTCCAAACTGGTGGACGCCAAGGGCGTTTCCCGCCTGTACCGCCAGCGGATCTCCAACTTCCAGCTGGCCCTGCTAGCAGTGGCAGGACTGCTGGCCCTGACCGTCGCGATGTGGGCCACACCGGGCGGCCAGGCACTGCTGCAGATCCTCGGCGCCCGCCTGGATGGCATGCTGTCCTGGTTCACCACGCTGTTCGCGCCCCGCCTGCCGGGCGGGTAGGAGGGAACCACTCCGTGATCGATTTCCGCTACCACCTCGTCTCCCTGATCTCGGTGTTCCTGGCGCTCGCCGTGGGCATCGTGCTCGGGGCGGGGCCACTGCGTGAGAGCCTCGGCGCCCAGCTCGCCGGACAGGTCGAGCAGCTGCGCAGCGAGCAGGACGACCTGCGTGCCCAGGCCGACGACCTGCGCACCCAGAACGACCACCTCTCCGGGTTCATCACCGAGATCGGACCTGACCTGGTGGCCGGCACCCTGGAGCAGAACGACGTGGTGGTCATCAGCGACCACAACTCGACCCGGCAGCCCGTCCAGAACCTCTCCGGGCTGCTCGAGCACGCCGGGGCACGATCGATCACCCGCATCACCCTGCAGCCGGCCCTGTGGGACCCGGGCAGCGAGCAGCGGCGCACGGACGCCCTGGATGCCGTGGCCGGGATCGCCCCCGTGCTGCTGGACCGCGACCTGGACGCGTCCGAACAGCTGCCCGACATGATCATCACCCTGCTCACCCAGGACTCCAGCTCTGAGGTCACCCCCGGCCTGCGCGCCCAGGTATGGCAGGTGCTCATCGACAACCAGCTGGTCACCATCGACGGCGACGCCCCGCCACGTGCCTCGGCCGTGGTGTACGCCGCCGCTGAGCCGGCGCAGCTGACGGTGGCCAGCGACGACGACCCCACCGCCGCCGACCGCGCCCAGCAGCTGCTCACCGTGCAGACCCGCCTGCTGACCGCACTGGCTGATTCCGGCACCCCCTCCGTGCTCTCCGTGGCCACCCCGGACAACGACGGCACCGTGGGCATCCTGCGCAGCGTCCGCGGTGACAGCACCTTCGCGGACCTGTCCACCACCGATCGCCTGCAGGCCTCGGATGGCCCCGTGCTCGCTGTGCTGGCACTGATCGAGCAGCTGCGCGGCGGTGCAGGCGACTACGGCACCACCGCCGATGCCGATGCACGGGTCCCCAACCTGCCGGAGGCAGCGGTGATCCGGGACGAGATGGAAGAACCTTCCGGCGACGCCACCGGCGGGCCCTCGGACGGAGGAGGAGCGGAGTGAGCGGCTCCCTCGTCACTGCGGTGCAGGCAGAGCTCGAGCGCACCAACTACGCCGGTCGCACCGTCTCCCTGGCCGAGGGTGCCGCGGTGACCGGAGCCGTCGCACTGATGACAGCGGTCCTGGGCCGACGGTTCGATGCCCTGGTGCTCACAGGGGTGGGGGCGCTGGGGCTGGCGGATGATCTGCTCGAGCCACGGCAGCGCCGGGCGGGACGGCCCGTCGCCAAGGGCCTGCGGGGCCACCTCGGTGCTCTTCGTGCGGGCCGCCTCACCACCGGCGCCGCCAAGGCTCTCGGCATCCCCGCCCTCGCACTGATCGCGACCGCCGTCGCACCGCCGGAGCGTGCCGGCCGCACGATCCCCGCACACATCGCCCTGGTGCTGACCGACGGTGCACTCGTGGCCGGCAGCGCGAACCTGGTGAACCTGCTGGACCTGCGTCCCGGGCGGGCCCTGAAGGTGGTCATCCCCGCTGCTGCCGCCCTCACCGCGACGCCCCTGACTGCAGCAGTGGACCAGGAAGCGACCGGGCGAGGGCAGGCAGTCGGATCGCATCGGGGTGCCGGCCGGGACCGCAGCGGCCGCGCCCTCGGGGCCGCAGCCCTGATCCCCGCGACGGCAGCGCTGCTGCCGGACCTCGCCGAGCACGGCATGCTGGGCGACGCCGGCGCGAACGCCCTCGGAGCCGCCGCGGGGCTCTCCATCACCCGGCGGGTGTCCCCGCCGGTGCGGATCGCTCTGCTTGCCGGGGTGGCCGCTCTCACGCTGGCCAGCGAGCGCGTCAGCTTCAGCGCCGTCATCGACCGCACCCCGCTGCTGCGCACCCTGGACCGCTGGGGCAGGATCCCCCTGCCCGCCGAGCCGGGCAGCGGCAGCCTCAAGAGCACTGGGGCCGACCCGGGGCAGGTGGGATGAGCGGCACCGAGCAGTCCCCGACTACAGATCCCTCGCCGCTCGGCGGCACCGCGCGTGCTGTGCTGCGCAGCGCCGGGATCATCCTGATCATCACCGTGGTGGCCCGCATCGCCGGGTTCGTGCGGTACCTCGTGTTCGGGGCCAGCGTGGGAGCGGGCGACGTGGGCACCGCGTACTCCACGGCGAACCTCCTGCCCAACGTGCTGTTCGAGGTGGTCGCCGGTGGGGCCCTGGCCGCCGTGGTGGTTCCCCTGGTGGCCGGGCTGGTCCCCGAGCGCAAGGACCGCGACGGCCAGCAGCTGCCCGTGCACGGCACCGCGACCGCCCAGCCGCCGCCCGACGACGCGGCGGAGGGACGTGACCGCGCCGATCGCATCATCTCCGCACTGCTCACCTGGACGCTGCTGGTCACGATCGCCTTGGCCGCCGCCGTGATCGCCCTGTCCGGGCCGCTCACCGAGCTGCTGCTGGGCAGCGAGGACACCTCCGGACCCGGCCTGGAGCTCGGTGCCCGCCTGCTGCGCATCTTCGCCCTCCAGCTGCCGCTCTACGGGATCGCGGTGATCCTGGGCGCGTACCTCCAGGCCCGCAAGCGCTTCGTGTGGCCGGCGCTGATGCCGCTGCTGTCCTCCCTGGTGGTGATGGCGTCCTACCGGGTGTACGCCGCCCTGGTGCCGCCGGTGGCCACCGCTTCGACCATCGGCCCCCCCGCCATCGGATGGCTGGGATGGGGAACCACCGGGGGCGTCGCCGTCATGTGCCTGCCGGTGCTGGTGGCCTCGCTGCGCGTCGGCCTTCGACTGCGGCCCACCTTGCGCCTTCCCGCCGGGGTGGGAAGGCAGGCCCTCGCCCTCGGCACCGCCGGCATCGGTGCCGTCGGGGCCCAGCAGGCCGTGCTCGGCCTGGTGCTGCTGCTGGCCATGGGCGCGGGCGGCACCGGCACCCTGCCGGTGTTCCAGTACGCCCAGGCCGTGTACCTGCTGCCCTTCGCCGTGCTGGTGGTGCCGCTGACCACCGCCGTGTTCCCGCACCTGGCGGAGCTGCGCCTGGTGGGCGACCCGGTGGCATTCGCGCGCGTGTCCTCCGCCTCGGTGCGCACCGTGATTGTGGTGGCCGTGGCCGGTTCAGCGATGCTCATCGCCGGGGCACCTGCCGTGGAGCAGTTCTTCCGGCTGATCGACCGCTCCGGCGCGGCAGGAGTGGGTTCCACCTCCGCGGCGCTGGCGCTGGGCCTGGCCGGGTACGCCGTCACCACGCAGTGCACCCGTGTGCTCTCGGCCGCGCTGCGGGCCCGGGACGCCCTGCTGGTGGGTTCGGTGGGCTGGGGCGCCGCCGGTGCCCTCATCCTGGTGGTGACCCTGCCCAGTCCCGGACGTTCCGCGGCCGAGGCCGCCACCGCCTTCGGCGTCTGCATCGCGATTGGCATGTCCCTGTCGGCCCTGGTGGGTCTGGGCCGCATCGCCGAGGTGGTGGAACCCGGTGGCGACGGGCACCTGCTGCGCCGCACCTCCCTGATGGGACCGGTGGCGCTGTTCGCCGGTGCCGTGCCCGGGCTGCTGCTGGCCAAGTGGCTGGTCACCAGCGCCACCGGTGTCACCGGTTCGATCCTGTCCGGGATCGCCGCCGGCCTGGTCGCAGCGGTGCTGAGCGGCGCGGTGCTCGCGGCAACCGACCTCCCGCTGCTGCGGCGACTGCCGTCCCTGCTGCGCCGGCGCCGCCAGCCGGCCCCCGGCACGGGGGAGCGGGTATGACCGGTGCGCCACGACCGGACAGCTCTCTCCCACCGGAGAGCTCGCTCGCACCGGACAGCTCCCTCCCGCGGGCTGGCTCCGTGCTGGTGGTGCGGCCTCTGGCGACAGGGGGCCTTGCCGCGCACGTGGACCATGAGGTAGCTCTGGCGCGCGAGATCGGGGTGGGGGTGCACGAGTCCGCGGTGCAGATCCCGGCCCGGCCCCACCCGGCGAAGGACCTGCGCACCGTGCGGACCCTGCGCCGGGAGATCGTGAGACTCGGCCCCCGGGCCGTGCACGCCCACGGGCTGCGGGCCGGGGCACTGGCCGCCCTTGCTGCGAGATCGGGAAGCGCGGTGGGCCCGCGCCTGGTGGTCACCCTGCACAACCGCACCCTGGGCTCCCGGTCGGTACGCATGATCGGCACCTTGCTGCTGCGGATCATCGCCCGTCGTGCCGACACCGTGCTGTGCGTGTCTCCGGACCTGCTGGAGGACGCCCGGCGCGCCGGCGCCCGCGACGCCCGTCACGCGGTGATACCCGCGCCCGGCACCGGCACCGGCACCAGCCCGGTCCCGTCAGGCCCCCTCGACTCCACGGCACCTGGCGCGCCCGCCGGGGCCGACGCGGCGGTTCGCGGCGACACACCAGGGCTGGACGTGCTGGTGCTGGCACGCCTGGCGGAGCAGAAGGGGCTGGACACGCTGCTGGATGCCGCCGCCTGGCTGCGGGACTCGACTACCCCGATCCGGATCCGAATCGCCGGGGACGGGCCGCTGCGCGAGCAGCTGTCCACGCGGATCCGTGCGGAGGAATTGCCGGTGGACCTGCTGGGGCACCGCGCCGATGTGCCTGCACTGCTGGCGGCAGCTGATCTGGTGGTGTCCTCCGCGATATGGGAGGGGCAGCCGGTAGGACTGCAGGAAGCGCTGCGGGCCGGACGTGCGATCGTCGCTACCGACGCCGGTGGGACCCGCTGGGTCACGGGCGAGGCCGCCCAGCTGGTCCCTGTGGGGGACCCTGGTTCGCTCGCCGCCGCGATCCTGCGACACGCCGATCCTCAGGTGCGACGACGTGCCGAGGAAGCGTCCCGTGACCGTGCGGACCAGCTGCCCACCGAGGCGGACCTGATGCAGCAGCTGCTCGATGTCCTCGCGCTGGGGGCTTCGCGGCGGTAGGGTGAGAGTCCGTGGCAGATACCCGCGCGAGCTCTGAGTCCCCGAGCGACACCCCCGGCCCCAGCAACCACGGCACCGAGGCCCCCGGCCTCGAGAACCCCGGCACGGAACCCCCCAGTGGCGTCCCCCGCACCACGGGCCCCATCCCTCGCCTGGGCGGCGGCCCCTCCACCAAGCCCTTCCGCAACCCCGGCAGGGCACGCCACATCTTCGTCACCGGCGGTGTGGTCTCCAGCCTCGGCAAGGGACTGACCGCGTCCAGCCTGGGCATGCTGCTGCGCTCCCGCGGCCTGCGGGTCACCATGCAGAAGCTGGACCCCTATCTCAACGTGGACCCGGGCACGATGAACCCCTTCCAGCACGGCGAGGTCTTCGTCACCGAGGACGGTGCCGAGACCGACCTGGACATCGGCCACTACGAGCGGTTCCTGGACGAGGACCTCACCGCCCAGGCGAACGTCACCACCGGCCAGGTGTACGCCGGGGTGATCGCCAAGGAGCGCCGAGGCGAGTACCTGGGCGACACCGTCCAGGTGATCCCCCACATCACCAACGCCATCAAGGAGTCGATGCGCTCCCAGGCCACCGACGATGTGGACGTGGTGATCACCGAGATCGGCGGCACCGTCGGTGACATCGAGTCCCAGCCCTTCCTGGAGGCCGCCCGGCAGGTGCGCCAGGACCTGGGCCGGGACAACGTGTTCTTCGTCCACGTGTCCCTGGTGCCGTTCATCGGCCCCTCCCAGGAGCTCAAGACCAAGCCCACCCAGCACTCCGTGGCGGCGCTGCGCTCCATCGGCATCCAGCCCGACGCCATCGTGCTGCGGGCCGACCGTGAGCTGCCCACCTCGGTCAAGACCAAGATCGCCTCCATGTGTGACGTGGACATCGATGCGGTGGTGACCTGCCCTGACGCCCCCTCGATCTACGACATCCCGCACGTGCTGCACTCCGAGGGGCTGGATGCCTACGCGATCCGGCGCCTGGACCTGCTCAGCCACGACGCCGACTGGAGCGTGTGGAACCAGCTCCTGCAGCGCGTCCACCAGCCCGCTCACCAGGTCACCGTGGGCCTGGTGGGCAAGTACATCGACCTGCCCGATGCGTACCTGTCGGTGACCGAGGCGCTGCGCGCCGGAGGCTTCCACCACGGCGCGAAGGTGACCATCCAGTGGATCGAGTCCGACACCTGCGCCACCCCCGAGGGCGCCCAGGAGCAGCTGAAGGACGTGGACGCCATCGTGGTGCCCGGCGGCTTCGGCGTGCGCGGCGTGGACGGCAAGGTGGGCGCCCTGCGCCACGCCCGCACCAAGGGCCTGCCGGCCCTGGGGATCTGCCTGGGCATGCAGTGCATGGTCATCGAGCACGCCCGCAACGAACTGGGCTGGGCCGATGCGCAGTCCACCGAGTTCGACCCCGCCACCGAGCACCCGGTGATCGCCACCATGACCGAACAGGTGGGGATCGTCTCGGGCGAGGGCGACCTGGGCGGCACGATGCGCCTGGGCGCCTACGACCACCAGCTGGTCGAGGGGTCCCTGGCGGCGACGGTGTACGGCACCACCGAGGTGTCCGAGCGCCACCGGCACCGCTACGAGGTCAACGACGCCTACCGCACCCAGCTGGAGGAGTCGGGGCTGCGGGTCTCCGGCACCTCCCGGCTCGAGGACGACCACTCCCTGGTGGAGTTCGTGGAGCTGCCCACCGAGGTGCACCCCTACTACATCGGGACCCAGGCCCACCCCGAGATGAAGTCCCGCCCCACCCGTGCCCATCCGCTGTTCGCGGGCCTGATCGGTGCTGCACTGGATGCGCAGCGCGCCACCCGCCTGCTCGAGGTGGACCCGGTCCACCCCGCCCCCACCGAGGAGCTGTCATGAACGAACTGCGCGATGAGCCAGACCACCGCGAGGTGGTCCACCGAGAGGTGCTGCACCGCGGCATGGTGTGGGACCTGGTGCGCGACACCGTGGACTTCGCCGACGGGGTGCGCTTCGACCGTGAGTACGTGTGGCACACGGGTGCCGTCGCCGTGCTGGCCGTCGACGAGCAGGACCGGGTGCTGCTGATCCGCCAGTACCGCCACCCCGTGGGCCATTCCCTGTGGGAGATCCCCGCCGGACTGCTGGACATGAATGGTGAGCTGCCCCACATCGCCGCGGCCCGGGAACTGGCCGAGGAGACCGGCTACGAACCCGGGCGGATGCGCACCCTGGTGGACCTGCGCCCCAGCCCCGGCGGCAACGACGAGGTGATCCGCGTGTATCTCGCCACCGGCGTGCAGGAGAGCGACCAGGACTTCGAACGCACCGATGAGGAGGCCGAGCTGGTGTCCCGCTGGGTGCCGCTCGCCGAGGCCGTGTGAGTATTCGTAGTCGTGGGAGCCACCGAATCTTGCTCTTGGGGACCGCCGATCGTGCCGACGGGGGCCAGTAGCCGCCGCGGTGGGGACCACTGGCTCCCGCCGGCATCGGGTCACTGGGGCAGTGCGGTGTGTTCTCGCATGTTCCTGTCGCCGGTGTCGATCCAGATTGTGTTGTGCACGATGCGGTCCATGATCGCATCGGCGTGGACTGCTCCACCGAGCCGGGCGTGCCAGTCCTTCTTCGGGTACTGGGTGCAGAACACGGTCGAGCCGGTGTCATAGCGGCGCTCGAGCAGTTCCAGCAGCATCGAACGCATTCCCTCGTCAGGATGGTCCAGCAGCCACTCGTCGATCACCAGCAGCGAGAACGTGGAGTACTTCCGCAGGAACTTCGTCTGGCCCTGCGGCTTGTCCTTTGCCAGGGCCCAGGCCTCTTCGAGGTCGGGCATTCGGATGTAGTGGGCTCGGAGCCGGTGCTGGCAGGCCTGCTTCGCCAGCGCGCAGCCGAGGTAGGACTTCCCTGAGCCGGTGAAGCCCTGGAAGACCACGTTCTGTTGCCGCTGGATGAAGGAGCAGGTTGCCAGTTGCGCGATCACGTTCCGGTTCAGTCCCCGTTCCTCGACCAGATCCAGCCGCCGCAGGTCCGCTCCGGGATAACGCAGCCCCGCCCGGCGGATCAGACCCTCGACCTTTCCATGATTGAAGATGGAATGCGCCTCGTCCACGATCAGCTGGAGCCGTTCCTGGAACGACATCCCCAGCACGTGAGCCTCATCCTGGGCATCGATCGCGTCCAGCAGCGCGGTCGCGCCCATCTCGCGCAGCTTCCGCTTCGTGTCGTTATCGATCACGCTCACCGGACACCTCCGGCGTAGTAGTCGGCGCCACGGACGTATCCGCCGTCTTCCGCGGGTTCCTCGCGGGGTGGACGCAGGGCGGCGACCTTGTCCTGCCCGGTGGCCAAGATCGGGTGCAGATGCGCATAGCGCGGTGAACGGACCCGTCCCGTCAGCGCGAGTGCGCAGGCCGCCTCGACCCGATCTACGGAGAAGCGGCGAGAGAGCCGTAGCACCGCCAACGCGGGATCCAGGCCCTGTTCCACGATCGGCACGGACTCGAAGATCCGCTGGATCACGATCACCGTGGCCGGCCCGACCCGATCTGCCCACGCCCGCACCCTCTGCGCGTCCCAGGCCTGGAAACGCTCGCCCGCAGGTAGGTCCGCGTCGTTGGTGCGGTACTCATTGCTCGCGGTCTCCGGGAGCAGCAGGTGACTGGTCAGTCGCTGGCTGCCCTGATAGATCTCCAGCGTCCGGGCCGTGATGCGCAGATCGACCTTCGCGCCGATGTGCGCGAACGGCGCGGAGTAGAAGTTCCGCGCGAACGTGACGTGCCCGTTCCTGCCCACTCGTCGTCCGTAGTGCCATGTCGAGATCTCGTAGGGCACCGCCGGCAGCGGCGTCAGCAGCGGCCGCTCCTCCGCGTCGAACACGCTGGCGCGGGATCCGGGCCGCTTCTGGAACGGCTCCGCGTTATAGGCCTCCATCCGCTGCCCGATGGCGGCTGCAAGTTCGGGCAGGGACGTGAATCGCTGATCCCGCAGCCCGGCGATGACCCAGGTCGCGACGTGCGCGACGGTGTTCTCCACGCTCGCCTTGTCTTTCGGTTTCCGCACCCTCCCCGGGAGCACCGCCGCCGAGTAATGCGCTGCCATCTCGCGATACGCATCGTTCAGGACGATCTCGCCCTCGCGGGGGTGCTTCACCACACCGGTCTTGAGGTTGTCCGGAACGATCCTCGGGACCGTCCCGCCCAGCGCCTCGAACATCGCTACGTGCGCTCGCAGCCAGGACTCCTGGCGCATATCCAGCGCCGGGAAGCAGAACGCGTAACGAGAAAAAGGCAGGCAGGCAACGAACAAGAACACCTTCGAGACCTCGCCGGTGACCGGATCGGCCAGCTCCATCGTGGGGCCGGACCAGTCGACCTCCACGCTCTGGCCGGCCTTGTGACCGACTCTCGAAGCGGCACCGGTGACCATGACGTGGTGCTGGTAGGTGCGGCAAAACCGGTCATACCCCATCGCCGGATCCCCAGCCGCCGTGGTCGCGTCGAAGTACTCGCCGTGCAACAGCTTCAGCGTCACGCCGACCCTGGCCATCTCTCGATGGACCTGTTCCCAGTCCGGCTGTGCGAACACGCTCTCGTGCTCGCCCCGGCCCGGGAACAACCGGGCATACACCTGCTCATCGGCGACGTCCGCGATATCGCCCCACCCGATCCCTGCAGCGTCAGCGGCCTCGAACACCGCCCTCACGGACTTGCGGGACATGCCCTGCGAGGACGAAATCGCTCGCCCCGACAGACCTTCTGCGCGCAGCTGGAGCACCAGCTTCGCCCTGATCTTCCGTACCATTCCAGATTGCTCCTTCCGCCGCGTGCCCTATACACACGGCGGAAGGAGCGTAGACAGAGCGGCCCCAACGACACCACTGGTGGTCCCGAACGACGCCACCGCTACGGCAGCGACGTGGCACCCGAACCCTCGATCAGCGGACCCCAGCGAGGCGAATATTCAGCCGTGCAGGCAGTGCTCGAGGGGCGCATCACCAACGGCACCACCGTCAGCGCCCTGCTGGCCCTGCACGCGGTGCGCATCGGCGCAGCCACGGATCGGGCAGAAGTCCCAGGTGACCGGTCAGGTCGTCACGATGCGACCGCGCATGCCCTGCGCCCGGCTGATGCTCCGTTCATGCTCCGGCCGGGTCGGGACTGAGGGGCAGCGAGCGAATCGCCTGAACCAGCACCGGCGCGGTGATCTCCGCCTGCCAGGGGCGTGCACCCAGCGCCGACAGCTGCTCACGCACCTGCGCCTCGTCGCCGGCCTGTTCGTTCTCCCACACCCACTGGCGCAGAGCCGCGGGCTGCAGCAGGTTCTCCGTGGGCACCTGCGCCCTCTCGGAGAGCTCGGCGACGGCCTCCCGCACCGCTCGGTAGCGCTCCCACGCCTCCGGGTGCTTCTTGGACCACAGCTTGTGCGGCGGCGGGTAACTGGGCTCGGCCCGCTGCGGCAGGTGCGCCGCAGGGAGCTCGATCCCCGAACGGGCGGCCTGCCACCAGATGTCTTTCTTCCGCAGCCGTGCCGGCAGAGCGCGGGTGAAGGCCTCGGGACCGCGCGGGGCCTCCTTCGCTGCCGTCACGATGTCGCGGTCGCGGATGACGCGGTGGGGGGAGAGGTCCTCACGGCGCGCGATCTCGTCGCGACGCTCCCACATGGCGCGGGCCGCCGCCATCTGCCGGGGGGAGCGCAGCGCACCGATGCCGTGCATGGCCCGCCAGCGGCCCTGCCGGCCGATGGGATGCTCCCGGGTGCGCTCGTGCTCGAACTCCTGGCGGGCCCACTCGGCCTTGCCGGCCTCGTGCAGACGGCCGGCAAGGATGTCCCGCACCTCCAGCAGCACCTCCACGTCCAGGGCGGCGTAGGTCAGCCAGCTCTCCGGCAGCGGTCGCTTGGACCAGTCCGCCGCAGAGTGCTCCTTGGCCAGCGCCAGGGAGAGGGTGTCCTCCACCACGGCGGAGAGCCCCACGCGATCCATGCCCAGCAGGCGCGCAGCGAGCTCGGTGTCGAACAGGCGCGGGGGGTGCAGGCCCAGTTCGGCAAGGCTCGGCAGGTCCTGCCCGGCGGCGTGCAGCACCCATTCGCGCTCACCCATCAGCTTCTGCAGAGTGGGCGGGACGGTGCAGGCCACCGGGTCGATCAGAGCGGTACCGGCGCTGCGACTGCGCAGCTGGAGCAGGTAGGCGCGGTTGGAGTAGCGGTAGCTGGAGGCCCGCTCGGCATCCACCGCGATGGGCCCGTCGTCAGCGGTGGCATTCTCGCACCAGGCCACCAGCGGCTGGATGCGGTCGATCACCGGTGCCAGGCCGTCGCGCGGCGCGGTCAGGGGCGTGGCGGCCCGCTCCGCTCCGTCCGCGGCCTGCTCGACCTCGTCCGGGGTGCTGTTGTCGGGGTACCTCGTATCGTTCACCCGGGATCCTCGCAGTCGTGCGGGGCACGCGCCCGGTGGGACGGTGCCAGGGGTGCCACGCGTGCCGGTGCCGGGGGGAGCCCGCCCGCGGCGGCGAGCATCGCCGTCCAGGCCGCGAAGTGCGGCGCGAGGTCCAGCTCCTGGTCGTCCTCCGGGGTCCAGGAGATGCGCATCTCCACGTCCACCGTGGAGGGACGCTCCGCGAGCGCCCCGTAGGACTGGGAGACCACGCGGGTGGCGGTGCATCCGAGTTCCCGGGCGGAGGCGTCATGCAGCTCGAGGGACTCGGTCACCCAGGACCAGGCCACGTCACCGAGCATCGACTCCACCGCGAACTCCGGCTCCAGCTGTGCCTGCACCAGCACCACCATGCGCCAGGTGCCGTCCCAGGACTCCTGCCCGGCCGGGTCGTGCAGGACCACCAGGCGGCCACTGGCCAGTTCCTCCTCGCCCATCACGATCTCCGCGGTGGCGGCCCAGGTGGAGGGGGCCATGCGGGAGGGGGCAGGGATCTCGCGCCACTCCACCTCCGGGCGCAGCGGTGCTGCGGTCATGGCGGAGATGGCGGCGCGGAACGTGTCGTCGCCGGAGCGGATTCTGTGGACGGACACCCTGGGAGCGTAGCGGCGCAGGTCCTCGCCCCCGGGCAGGCGCGCCGGGACCGGCAGTTCCCGGGCAGCCCCGTTCAGTCGTCCTGGTGCAGGAGGCTGATCGAGTTGATGCAGTAGCGCTGGTCGGTGGGGGTGGCGAAGCCCTCGCCCTCGAAGACATGGCCCAGGTGGGAGCCGCAGTTGGCGCAGCGCACCTCCACCCGGCGCATCCCCAGGGAGGTGTCCTCCAGCAGTTCCACCGCGTCGCTGTCCTGGGGGGCCCAGAAGGCGGGCCAGCCGCAGTGCGCATCGAACTGGGTGGAGGCGGTGAACAGCTCCGCACCGCAGGCACGGCAGGCGTAGGTGCCGGCGGGCCGCACCTCCTCGTACTCACCGGTGAAGGGGCGCTCGGTGCCGCCCTGGCGCAGCACCTGGTACTCCTCGGGGCTGAGCTTCTCGCGCCACTGCTCGTCGCTGAGGGCGATCGGGTAGGGGCGGGAGCCGATTGGATCGTTGGACATCAGGAGGTTCCGATCTGTGGGGTGCCGGGGTACAGGTGCAGCACGGTCGCGCTGAGGTGGTCCTCGAGGTGGTGGGCCCAGTCCTGGGCGAAGGTCTCCTCGAGCAGCTGCGGGTCGCTGAACACCACCACCGTCTGGGTCTCGCACCCATCTGCCAGGTGGTCCGAGACCACCTGGAGCGGGGCATCGGCAGCGACCTGCCCTTCCACCGCGCAGCCGGCGGCAGTGAATGCCTTGGTCACCGAGGCGAGGACCTCGGGGGCCGTGGCCCGCTCGGAGGACTCCGGGTGCAGGCGCTCCGCGACCGCGTCCCAGGCACCCTGCAGGTCCAGCAGGCCCAGGCGGTCGATCACCTCGACCATCATCGGGCGGCTCAGCTTCTCGGGCACCACCACGGTGGCGCGCAGGACTCCCGGATCACCGGTGGTGCCGGTGTCATCCGGGCCGTCGGCGGGCTGTGCCCCCGGGCCCAGGCCCAGGTACTCCAGTGCCCGCATGGCGTCCGCGGGAGCGATCCTCACCTCGGACAGGACGACGAACGAACTGCTCATGCCGTTGATCCTATGCCTCCCAGTACAGTGGGGCCATGCCCCGCCCGTGGTCCGGCACGCGCCTTCGCCGCCTTCCCCTCCTGTCCCGTCGCGCCCCCGAACAGGTCATCGAGCAGGCACGATGGACCGGCACGCTGGTGACCGGCGGCATCGTCGCCGCGACCATGTTCACCCTCAGCGGAGGGCTGCTGACCCTCGGTGCGCGGATCATGGCGCGCCTGCCCCTGGTCCCGCAGCAGAGCCTTCGTCATCGCAGCGACATCGCGGTGCGGGCCGTCCACCCGGACAGGGTGCACCTGGACGCGGTGGGGGAGGCCACCCGGGGCGGGTACCTGGCGCTGCGACAGGCCGGTGGAGCCGCGCATGTGCGGCTCGGACCGGTGACGCACCGCCCCACCCCGACCACAGTGGCACGTCCGCTGCTGGGAACGGACGGGGAGGAGCCGCTGCGGGTGGACCGCGCCGCTGTCAACGGCTTCTACTGGTCCGGCTCCCCGATCACCGCCCACGGCTTCCCCACCGAGGAAGTGGAGATCGACTCCCCGGTGGGCAGGATGCCGGCCTGGCTGGTGCGCCCCGACCCCGCCTCGGGTGCAGCCGGGCGGCGCACCGAGGGCACCGGGCCGGGTCCTGACCAGGTCGAGACCTGGGCGATCCTGATTCACGGTCACGGCGCCGCTCGGGGCGAGGCGCTGCGCCTGATGCCGCTGCTGCGCAGCCTGGGCCTCGTGAGCCTCGCGATCACCTATCGCAATGACACCGGGGCCCCGCCCTCGGCGGATCGCATGCACCACCTGGGCAGCGATGAATGGGAGGACACCGAGGCCGCGATCGCCTTCGCCCTTGCCCACGGTGCGCAGCGGATCGTGCTGGTGGGCTGGTCGATGGGCGGCGGGATCGCCCTGCGCACCTCCGTGCGGTCCGCCCACCGTGACCGCATCGCCACCCTGGTCCTGGACTCCCCGGCGGTGGACTGGCACGACATCCTCGGATACCACGCCGCGTCCCTGCGCGCCCCGGTGCCGATGCGCCACATCGCCATGTGGATGATGACCTCCCCGCTCGGTGCACGCACCGTGCGGCTGCGCGAACCCCTGGCACTGCACGAGATGCGGCCCGAGTTCTACGGCGAGCACCTCGCCCACCCCACCCTGCTGCTGCACGCGATGGACGATGCCACCGTGCCCCCCGGCCCCAGCAGGCACCTGGCCTCGCTGCGCCCGGACCTGGTGCGCTTCGTGCCCGTGGACGGTGCCTCCCACACCCGCGAGTGGAACCTGGACCCAGCGCGGATCGAACGGATCGTGGCGCGCCACCTGGTGGGCACCCTGGGTCTGGACGTCGATGTGGACACCCTCGACCTGCCGGTGCGTGATCCCGCGGCACCACCGCTGCCGGGCTCCACTGGCGAACGGATCTGAGCGCGGGCCCCGCCCGGCGCGCGGGTCAGAGCGGGCGGCGGTACCGGGTGATGGTGGCGTGCCGGCCCACCAGCAGGGAAGAGAGCTCCCAGCGCTGATCGTGCGCCTGCCCGTCGATCATCCGGGGTGACGGGCCGCCCACGGTGCGGTGGCTGACCGAGACGCACAGCTCATCCAGCAGGCCCTCCTCCGCGAGCCGGCCCAGGGTGCTCGGACCCCCCTCGGCCTGGATCCCCCGGTAGCCGCGCGCCACCAGGGACTCCACCGCTTCGCGCGCGCTTCCCGCGGCGATCACGTGCTCGGCGGGCATCCCTGAGCGCTCCTGCACCCTTGCTGCATGCTCGGCAGGGGAGAGCAGGTAGGTGGGCCATTCGGCCTCGATCGAGGAGGGCAGCTCTCCGGTGCTGGTCCAGATCGCGAGTGCCGGACGCGACCCCCCGGCAGGTCTGCGGGAAGGATCCAGCAGGTCACGGCGTCCCAGGGGGCGGCGGTAGTCCTCGGCGCGCACCGTCTGCGATCCCACCACCACCACGTCCGTCAGGGCCCGCAGCACCCCGAACACGAAGGAGTCGTCGGGATTGCGCAGGGACCCACTGGTGCCGTCGGCGCCCGCCACGGCGCCGTCCACGGTGGTGTTCATCATGGCCCGCACGTGCACCCGGTCCGGGGCATAGGCGTACAGCTCCGCCAACAGCGCAGCGCCTTGCTGATCGTGGGTGACCGGCAGTGGAGCGCTGAGGGGCACGCCATCGCGCCACAGCAGCTGAAGAGGGGCCTTGTCATCGGCTGCGGGGACGGGGGTCGGATCGGTGGCAGGGGACATGGTCATCACCCTACGAGGTGGGGTGGATGCCCTGAGACGGTGCTCTGAGACGATGCTCTGAGGTGAGTGCCACTGCCCCGTACGACGGGGGCCGGCGCGCCCCTACACTGGCCAGCGTGACTTCCGCGCTCGCCGATCGCCGCCCCGAACCCACCCTGGAACGCCTGCTGGCCGACCTGGTGCCCCCGCCGCGGTTCGCCGATGCCCGTCTGGACACCTACGTCCCCGATCCCGCGCACCCCTCGCAGGCCGAGGCCAAGGAGCGCATCACCGCCTTCGCCGCGCAGATCGGCGAGGGTGAGAAGAAGGGCGGCCTCCTGGACCGACTGGGGCTCGGCTCCAAGCGGCGCACCGACGCGGCGCGCGGCATCTACCTCGACGGCGGTTTCGGCGTGGGCAAGACCCACCTGCTCACCTCCCTTTTCCACGCCGTCGGCGGCAACCGCGTGTACGGCACCTTCGTGGAGTACACCAACATGGTGGGAGCCCTGGGCTTCCAGAAGGCGCTGGACCAGCTGGCGCAGTCGCAGCTGGTGTGCATCGACGAGTTCGAGCTGGACGACCCCGGTGACACGCTGCTGATGAGCCGACTGATCCGGGAGCTGTCCGATCGGGGCGTGGCGGTGGCCGCCACCTCCAACACCCTGCCCGAGGCGCTGGGGGAGGGACGCTTCGCCGCCCAGGACTTCCTGCGCGAGATCCAGTCGATGTCGGAGCGCTTCGAGGTGATGCGCATCGACGGCCAGGACTACCGCCGTCGTGACGGCGCCGTCAACATCCGCGCCCTCCCGCAGGCTGCGGTCTCAGCCCACGCCCGGACCGGGTCCGGCGCCACCCTGGACTCCTTCGACGAGCTGCTCGCGCATCTGGCCCGGGTCCATCCCTCACGCTACGGCGCGATGATCGACGACGTCACCTGCGCGCACCTGACAGGGGTCCGGCGGGTGGACTCGCACAACGACGCCCTGCGCCTGGTGGTGCTGGTGGACCGGCTGTACGACCGGAAGGTGCCGGTGCCCGTCTCCGCGGCCGACGGCGGTGATGTCCTCGAGCACCTCTACTCCGAGGATCTGCTGGGCAGCGGGTACCGCAAGAAGTACTACCGCTCCCTCTCGCGCCTGGCGTCCCTGGCCACCGACGGGGCCGCCCTGGTGGAAGACGGGGGCGACCCTTCCTGAGCGTCCGCTGCGCGGCGCGTGCCCGCAGCGCAGCGCCGTCGGCTCACACGGCCGCGGTGAGCCGCACCATGGGGATCAGCCGGTAGCCCGGGATGCGTGGGCGGTCAGGCCCGGGTCATCCCGCCATCAGCTGCGGGTCACCACCACGCCGGGCCCGTCCAGGTGCAGGCCGGCCGTCTCATCGACCGCCACCTGACCGAAGGCGGCCAGCACCTCACGCGGCGCGGAGCCCGTCTCCAGCCCACCGTCGCCGCGATGGGCGAGGATCTCGATGCTCCCGCGACGCAGCAGCACCGCGTCCTCGGAGAGCACCTCCGCCTCGACACGCCGCAGATCGGGGTCCCGCAGCTCGGGGTGCTCGCGACGCAGTGCGATCAGGGTGCGGTACCAGGCGAGCATGCGAGCGTGGTCACCCTCGGTGCGCTCCTGCCACTGCAGCATCGACTGCTCGAAGGAACCGCGATCCTGCGGGTCGAACACCTGGTCCGCCCAGCCCATCGCCGCGAACTCCTCGGCGCGGCCCGCGCTGACCAGGGCACCCAGCTCCTCGTCGTGATCGGTGAAGTACGCGAACGGCGTGGAGGCCGCCCACTCCTCGCCCTGGAACAGCATCGGGGTGCCCGGGCCCAGCAGCACCAGGGCGATCGCCGCGGCATGCCGGGCGGGGTCCAGGCCGTGGTGGATGCGGTCTCCGCGGGCCCGGTTGCCCACCTGGTCGTGGTTCTGCAGGAACGTGACGAAGGAGTGTCCGTCGTAGTGCGGTGAGGCCGGGTCCACCGGCGCACCCCACTGCCTGCCGCGGAAGGTGGACCAGGTGCCCGTGTGCCGGAACATGCCGGTGAGCACGCGCGTGAGCACCTCGGAGCTGCCGAAGTCCGCGTAGTAGCCGCGCTGCTCGCCCGTGATCCAGGCGTGCACGCCGTGGTGCACGTCGTCGGCCCACTGCATGTCCATGCCGAGACCGGAGGCGGAGGTGGGGGTGACGGTGGCCGGTTGGTTCCGGTCCGATTCCGCGATCAGCGTCAGCTCGCGTCCCGTCTCCTGCGACCACGCGTCCACGGTGTCGGAGAGCTCGGCCAGGAAGTGCCGGGAGGATCGGTCGCGCAGCTCGTGCACGGCGTCCAGGCGCAGGCCGTCCAGTCCCATGTCCACCAGCCAGTGCCGCGCCGATCCCAGCAGGAAGTCCCTCACCTCGCGCGCGGCCTCCTGGTCCAGGTTCACCGCCGGGCCCCACGGGGTCTGATAGGCGTCGGTGAAGTACGGACCGAACATGCCCAGGTAGTTGCCGGCCGGCCCCAGGTGGTTGTGCACCACGTCCAGCACCACCGCGAGACCGCGCCGATGGGCGGCCTGCACGAAGCGGGCCAGGCCTGCGGGGCCCCCGTAGGAGGCGTGGGTGGCGTACAGCCCCACTCCGTCGTAGCCCCAGCCGCGGTCACCGGGGAATGCGGCCACGGGCATCAGCTCGACCGCGTCCACCCCCAGCTCCACCAGCTCGTCGAGCCGCTCGATCGCCGAGTCGAAGGTGCCGCCGCGACCGTCCGGGCCGGGCGTGAACGTGCCCACGTGCATCTCGTAGAGCACGGCGCCGCGCAGGCTGCGGCCGCTCCAGTCGGTCTCCCGTTGCAGCAGCGCGGGGTCGATCACCTCGCTGTCGGCGTGCACCCCGTCCGGCTGGGACAGGGAGCGGGGGTCCGGGACCCAGGGGCCGTCGCCGTCCAGGCGGAACGCATAGCGGGCACCTGGCCGCGCAGGCACCTCGGGCAGGCGGTGCCACCCATCGGTCTGGGCCTGCATCTCATGCTCGGCGCCGTCGATGCGGATCTGCACGCGGGAGGCCGACGGGGCCCACACCTCGTAGCGGTCGTGGCGCCGGGGCGCCACGGGGCTCTCCTGACGTGCGCGGTCGCTGTCGGTGGGGGTCATGCCGTCCTCTCGGGGTTGTCGCTCTCCTGCTCGGAGGGGGTCTCATCCGCTGCGGTGCGCACCAGCAGCGCCACCGGCCACTCGGCGAGCAGGGACGACAGTGCCAGCTGGCCGCCCCGGTGCTCCGTGCCGGTCAGAGCGTTCCGCCACTGCCCCTTCGGCAGGGCGATCCACGCCTCGCCCCAGCCGCCGCGCTGGGACAGGCCATGGGCGAGGCGCGTGGCCACGGTCACCACGTCGAGCTCGCCGTCGCCGTGGGCGCGGCCGAAGGCGAAGGCGTGCCCGGTGGTGGTGGGCAGCGGGCGGTAGCTCGCCTCACGGCCCTGGAACAGCTCCGGGCGTTCCTTCCGCAGGGTGAGGGCGCGGTGGGTGAGCCACAGCTTCTCGTCGCCGATGCCGTCCGGGCCCGCACCGTCGATCATCCGCTCCAGGCGCTGCTGGTGCAGGGCATGGTCCACGGGGCGGCGGTTGTCGGGGTCCACCAGGGACAGGTCGATCGTCTCGTTGCCCTGGTACACGTCCGGCACCCCGGGCATGGTCAGCTGGATCAGCTTCTGGCCCAGGATCGTCGAGCGCTGCGAGGAAAGAGTGCGGCGCGTCCAGTCCGTGAGGATCGCGTCCACCTGCTCGCTGGCCAGCGCGGCCCGGCCCAGCTCGAGCACCTGGGTCTCGTACTCGGCGTCCTGCTCGGTCCAGGTGGTGTGCACCTTGGCCTCGCGCATCGCCTTGGTCAGATAGCCGTCCAGACGCTCGACGGTGATGCGCTCCGCGCCGGAGCCGGGCAGGTCCCAGCAGCCAGCGAGGGTCTGCCACAGCAGCAGCTCCATCGCACCGTCGACGCGGTCGCCGCGGTGCTCGGCCGTGGCCTGGTCCAGCGCCTGCACCGTGAGCGCCCACTCCAGGGGGAGCTCGGTGAGCACGGCCAGGCGCGCCCGCACGTCCTCACTGCGCTTGGTGTCGTGGGTGGACAGCGTGGTCATCGCATCGGGGCGGGTGCGCAGCATGGTGGCGGCGTGGTCGTGGACCGCATCGGGCTCCACCCCGATCCGATCCGGGTCCGAGCCCACCTCGTTGACGGCCACGAAGCGGGTGAAGCGGTAGAAGGCGGTGTCCTCCAGGGCCTTGGCGTGCACCGGGCCGCAGGTCTGGGCGAAGCGCACGATCACCTCGGCCCGCTCCGCACTCGAGGTGCGGCCGGCGCTACCCACCTCGTCGCCGCACACCAGGGCCACCACGACTTCCAGGGCGGCCAGCACGTCCTCGTCCTCGCCCAGCATGCGGCGGGCCCGGGCGGCGGCATGCTCGATCACGGCCCGCTCGGAGCCGGAGGCCGGCTCACCCGGGACGATGTACGCCCGGTAGCGGTCCATGGAGCTCAGCAGTGCGACGACGACCCGCTGGATGTTGCGGCGGGTGGTGTCGCGCAGGCGGATGTCCTCCTGGCAGATGCGGTGAATCAGGGTGGTGAGCCGTTCGATCTCCGCCCACAGGCTGGTGGTGACGATCAGCTCGGTGGCCTCCTCGGCCACCTCCTCGAAGGGCCGCTGGTCGCCGGTGCGGCGTTGCCACAGGTGGGTGAGCCCGAGCGCGCCGTGCGGTTCGTGGAACAGGCCGCCCACCCGCCACAGGGCGTCGTAGCCGGTGGTGCCGGCGCAGGGGAAGTCCCCGGGCAGCTGCTCCTCGCCCTCCAGGATCTTCTCCACCACGGTCCAGGCCCCGCCGGTGGCACGGTCGAGGTCCCGCAGGTACCCGCGGGGATCGGCCAGGCCGTCGGGGTGGTCGATGCGGTAGCCGTCGATGATGCCCTCGGCCTGCAGGCGCAGCAGCGTTGCGTGGGTGGCCTCGAACACCTCCGGCAGCTCCACCCGCACCGCAACGAGGGTGTTGACGTCGAAGAAGCGCCGGTAGTTCAGCTCCTCGTCGGAGACCTTCCAGTACGCCAGGCGGTACCACTGGCGGTCCAGCAGGTCCGCCAGGCCCAGGTGCTCGGTGCCGGCGGCGATCGGCAGCACGTTGTCGTAGTACCGCACCACCTGCTCCTCCAGCACGGAGCCGTCCGGCTGGGGGATCTCGGCGGTGCCCACCGAGATTTCCCCGTCGGCCAGCACCGCACCGATCGGGCGGCCCAGCACAGGCACCAGCACCGACAGCTCCGCGGAGGCGTCAAGATCGAACCAGTCCGCATACGGGGAGGCAGGCCCTTCCTTCAGCACCGACCACAGGGCGCGGTTGTGCCAGATCGGGGTGGGGATCGCCATGTGGTTGGGCACCACGTCGACGATCAGCCCCATGCCGTGGGCGTGCGCGGCATCGGCGAGGCGGCGCAGGGCCGCCTCACCGCCGATCTCCTCGCTGATGCGGGTGTGGTCCACCACGTCGTAGCCGTGCACGGAACCCGGCGCCGCCTGCAGCACGGGGGAGCAGAAGATGTGCCCCACGCCCAGACGCGCCAGGTACGGCACCAGGGCGGCACCGTCGTCGGCCGTGAACCCGGCATGCAGCTGCAGCCGGTACGTGGAGGTAGGGACGGTGGACTGTCTCTCGTCGGTCACAGGGTCTCTTCCTCGGATGTGGTCAGGCGGTCAGGTGCCGTCGGACGCCGCGGGACGTCGCGGGATCAGGCCAGTTCGGGCTTCTCCAGGTCCTCCACGGCGATCTCCTCCGGGTCGGTGCTAGCCGGCGGACGCAGCAGCACCAGGAAGGAGTGCGAGGGGCGGGTGATGGACTCGCCGGCGGCGATCTCGGCACCCACCTCGAGGGTGCCGCCCGTGCCGACCTCCACCGTCCACACCTTCCCGTGGTCCTCGCCGGGCAGGGTGAAGATCACGTCGTTGCCGGAGGCGTTGAACAGGATCAGTGCGGAGTCGTCCACGATCGCCTCGCCGCGCTCATTGGGCTCGGGGATCGCCGAGCCGTTGAGGAACACCGTGAGGCACTTGTTCTGCGGCTCGTTCCAGTCGGAGTCCGTCATGGGGGCACCGTCGGTGCGCAGCCATTCGACGTCCGGCAGGTTCGAGTCGACGTCCTCGCGCACCACGCCCTGGAGGAAGCGGCGGCGGCGGAAGATGGCGTGCTCGCGACGCAGCGCGATCATCTCGCGGGTGAACCGCAGCATCTCCTGCTGGGTGCGGTCCAGGTTCCAGTCCATCCACGACAGCTGGTTGTCCTGGCAGTAGGTGTTGTTGTTGCCCTGCTGGGTGCGGCCCATCTCGTCACCGTGCAGGATCATCGGCACGCCCTGGCTGAGCAGCAGCGTGGCCATGAGGTTCTTGGCCCGGCGCTCCCGCAGGGTCAGCACGTCCTCATCGTCGGTGGGGCCCTCCGCGCCGGAGTTCCAGGAGCGGTTGTGGCTCTCCCCGTCGTTGCCGCCCTCACCGTTGGCCTCATTGTGGCGCTCGTTGTAGGAGACCAGGTCGTGCAGGGTGAAGCCGTCGTGCGCGGTCACGAAGTTGATCGACGCGATCGGGGTGCGACCGGTGTGCTGGTACAGGTCGGAGCTGCCCGCCAGGCGCGAGCTGAACTCGCCCAGCACGCCGGGCTCGGAGCGGTGGAAGTCGCGCACCGTGTCGCGGTAGCGGCCGTTCCACTCGGACCACAGGGGCGGGAAGCCGCCCACCTGGTAGCCGCCCTCGCCCAGGTCCCACGGCTCGGCGATCAGCTTCACCTGGGAGATGATCGGGTCCTGCTGGATGATGTCGAAGAACGCCGAGAGGCGGTCCACCTCGTGCAGCTCGCGGGCCAGGGTGGAGGCCAGGTCGAAGCGGAAGCCGTCCACGTGCATCTCGGTGACCCAGTAGCGCAGCGAGTCCATGATCAGTTGCAGCACGTGCGGGGTGCGCATGAGCAGGGAGTTGCCGGTGCCGGTCGTGTCGTAGTAATGGGCCTTGTCCTCCTCCACCAGGCGGTAGTAGGCGGAGTTGTCGATGCCGCGGAAGCACAGGGTGGGGCCCATGTGGTTGCCCTCGGCGGTGTGGTTGTAGACCACGTCGAGGATCACCTCGATGTCCGCGTCGTGCAGGTTCTTCACCATCTGCTTGAACTCCTGGACCTGCTGACCGGTGTCACCGGCGTAGGAGTACTCGTTGTGGGGGGCGAAGAAGCCGATGGTGTTGTAGCCCCAGTAGTTGCGCAGGCCCTTCTCCACCAGGTGGCCGTCCTGGACGAACTGGTGCACCGGCATCAGCTCCACGGCGGTGACGCCGAGGGACTTCAGGTGCTCGATGATCGCGGGGTGGCCCATCGCCACGTAGGTGCCGCGGATCGACTCGTCGATGTCCGGGTGCTGCATGGTCAGGCCCTTGACGTGGGCCTCGTAGATGACGGTGTCGTGGTACTCGTGGGCCGGCGGGTGGTCGTTGCCCCAGTCGAAGTAGGGGGAGACCACCACGGAGTGCATGGTGTGCGCAGCCGAGTCCTCGGTGTTGCGCTTGCTGTGGTCCTCGAAGTCGTAGCTGTACAGCGAGGGGTGGTTGGTGGCCATCCCGGCGATCGCCTTGGCGTACGGGTCCAGCAGCAGCTTGCTGGGGTCGCAGCGCTGCCCATTGGCGGGATCGAAGGGGCCGTGCACGCGGTAGCCGTACCGCTGCCCGGGCTGCACCGATGGCAGGTAGATGTGCCACACGTAGGCGTCCACCTCGGTCACCTCGATGCGGCGCTCCGTGCCGTCCTCGTCGAACAGGCACAGTTCGACGCGATCAGCGGCTTCGGAGAAGAGGGCGAAATTGGTGCCTGACCCGTCGAAGGTTGCGCCCAACGGGTAGGACTGTCCGGTCCAGATCTGCATGGGGTCAGATTAGCGGCACGACCTGACGATCCTGTGCGTGTCCGAACGCGCCCCGCGGAGAAGGAGCGCAATCTCTCGTCGGCAGCACAAGAAGAGGGGCGGGCGAGTGTGTTGTGAGCAGCGCCCGGAGTGCGTGGAGTGAGCGGGGCACGGCGGGCGTGCCTCAGGCTCCTGGACCGTGCAGGTGTGCTAGGCCCTCCCGCAGGGCGCGGAACCAGCGGTACTCGTACTCGGATCGGGGGACCCGCAGCGCGTCCTCGCACCAGCGGCCGAGCTCCTCGACGGACCAATGCCCCTGCCTGACCAGGGCGGGGATGACATAGGTGCGCAGCCCGTGCCCGTGGCGGTCCAGGTTCGACTCGTCCGTCTGCGCGGCCGAGGCTCCCTTGACGCCCGGCACCTGGAACAGCAGCGGAAGAGTGGTGCGGATCAGCACGGGGCGGGCCTCGAGGTAGCGCAGGAGGTGTGCCCCGGAGGACTGCGGCGCCCATGAGATCAGGGCCAGCACGGCCCCCTGCTGGGTCGGGGGAGGGAGCAAGTCTCGATGGGCCCAGTCGAACATCGCCTCAATACCGCGGTTGGCGTCCACGGCTCTCGGCCGCCGAGCAAAGCGGGTTGACCACTCCTCGACGAACACCGGCAGGTCGCCGGGGAACAGGCGGGGGAGCATGTCGCGGGCAACGCGGAGGTCCAGGGTGTTCAGCTTCGCGGCGGCAGCCGGACCGGAGGCGGCGATCAGCCGGACCACGTCGGCGGCATCGCCGTGGTGGCTGTCGAGTTCCCCGTTCCAGTGGTTAGGATCCTCCGCTCCTCCCGGGGCGGCGAGGGCCGCGCGCGCCGAGGGGATCAGTGCCCGCCCGATCCTGCGTCGTGCGGTGAGGGGGAGTGTCTCGACGATCTCGAGGAGGATGTGGGCCTGACCCTCGCGCAGCGCGCTACGAGCGTTCTCGAGGGTGGAACCTGCGGGATCAGGGTGGTTCATCGGGCGATCATCTCCGTCGATGCAGCCACGGACGCGAACGTCCTGGTGGGCGATACTGGGATCGAACCAGTGACCTCTTCCGTGTCAGGGAAGCGCGCTACCGCTGCGCCAATCGCCCGCGGGGTGGGACCTGGTGGTCCGTCCCTGCCGCGCCCGAGGGCGACGGTGGAGGTGGGTACGGGATTCGAACCCGTGTACACGGCTTTGCAGGCCGTTGCCTCGCCTCTCGGCCAACCCACCACGATGCTTGCGCATCTTATGGAAAAGGCGCTCCCGACAGTGATGTCGGGTGCGCCGCTCCCGGAGCGGACGACGGGACTCGAACCCGCGACCCTCACCTTGGCAAGGTGATGCTCTACCAACTGAGCCACGTCCGCAATGCGTTGTCCACGGTTTCCCCGGAGGGACTGCGTGAACCTCGCCGTGGGCGATACTGGGATCGAACCAGTGACCTCTTCCGTGTGAAGGAAGCGCGCTACCGCTGCGCCAATCGCCCTCAGGTGCTTCCACCCTCGGTGCCCGCCCTCTCAGGCGGACCTCCAGAATATTACACGCTTCTCGGGGTGACCCGTGCATCTGGGGGTGTGAGCTACGCCCCGTCGGCGGCCGGCCCGGCTCGTGGGTGCTAACCCTGCACGGTGGGGGTCCTTCTATGACGGGTGTGCCGGCGGCCGCGACAGGCGTGCCGATGGCCGCGCCGCCCGGTGACCTCTGCCACGAGGGGCCGCATGCGTTTGCGCACTGAACCGCGGGAGCACTAGGGTGTTCCTTCGTCGGCCTGGCCGATGTGCGGACGTGGCTCAGTTGGTAGAGCATCACCTTGCCAAGGTGAGGGTCGCGGGTTCGAGTCCCGTCGTCCGCTCCATTTCCCCAGCGCCCTCGGGTGCACGGGCGATTGGCGCAGCGGTAGCGCGCTTCCCTGACACGGAAGAGGTCACTGGTTCGATCCCAGTATCGCCCACCTACGAGAACAGCCCCGGCCCCGGCCGGGGCTGTTCTGCATTCCCGGAGGGGGCGGTTCTGGAGCCGACGGATCCATGGTTGCCCACGGGTTCGGGTTCTCACGGCCCCTTGTTCTTCGGCGGCTCCTGGGTCCCATCTGGCCCGTGGCCTCCGGCGCGACACCGCCGCGTGATCGTCCCCGCCACCGGCCTGTCGCGAGATGGCGACATAGGATCGCGATACCGCGACCGAGGTGCGACAACGCCGCCACATCGCGTCGATAGCGTCGAGAGCAAGCGGACGGCAGGGGGTCGTCCACCACCGCCCGAGGAGGCGCAGCATGGACGCCACAGCACGCAGCACATCCCGCATCGTCCGCGGCCTGGCCGCCGCGAGCCTGATCACGGCACTGGCGGCCGGATGCCAGTTCGGCATCGGGGAGGACGAGCAGCCGACGGGCGGCTCCGATCCCACCGTCGAGCAGGGCGAGGACCCCGCAGGCGACGGCTCCGAGACGGATCAGCAGGATCCCCAGGCCTCCGACGGCGGGAGCGAGGGGGGCGGTGACGGCACGGCGGGCTCCGATGAGGAGGACGCGGTGGTGGACGACGACGCCGCTGCGGCAGGCGTGGACCTGAGCGGCGTCGGGGAACCGGTGGCCACGGCAGAGATCCCTGCCACCGTCGAGGGCAATGACGAGGCGACCATGACCGTGGAGCTGTTCGGCCTGGAGCGGCGCGACGACACGGTGGTGGCCACCTTCGCCTTCACCGTCAACAGCGACACCGGCTCCCAGGACGCGCGACAGCTCTACCACTTCCTCGGCAACAGCGGATGGCACCCGTACGCCATCGACACCGTAAACCTCAACAAGCACGGTGTGCTGGGCGGGGCCAAGGTCGGGCAGACGGACTACCAGAGCATGCGCTTCAAGCCCGGTCAGACCTTCTACGCCTACGCCTCCTTCGCCGCCCCGCCGGAGGACGTCACCGCCATGGACGTGATGATGGTCGACGGTGCACCGATGGTCACGGGGGTGGAGATCCGATGAGGCGCACGGGAACGAGACCCCTCGGCGTCGCCGCGCTGTGCGCGGCACTGCTGATCGGCGCGGGGGCCGCGCGGGCCGATGACGTCATCTCCCTGGATGCCAACATCACCGCGATGGACCGCAACGTCACCCCGGTCGACGACCGGGTCACCGAAGGGGGCACCACCACCATCACCCTCGAGTCGGACATCCTGTTCGACTTCGGCTCGGCCGAGCTGAGCGAGGTCGCGCAGAAGAAGATCGGTGAGCTGGTGGGGGAGATCCCCGAGGGCGGCGCCGTCTCCGTCGACGGCCACACCGACGACGTCCCGTACCACCGCGGCAACGACGTGCTCTCCCAGGAGCGCGCCCAGGCCGTGGCCGATGCGATCGCCGCCGCCAGGCCGGATCTGGACCTCACGGTCACCGGTCACGGCGACACCGATCCCGTCGCCCCCAACAGCAAGGGCGGGGAGGACAACCCGGAGGGCCGCGCCGAGAATCGCCGCGTCGAGATCCGCTATGACGGCTGATCGTCCCCGCATCCTGCTGGTGGATGACGACGCCACCATCCGCGAGCACCTCACCGGGGTGCTCGAGCGCAGCGGCCTGGACGTCGAGCCGGCGGCCGATGGCGCCCAGGCCCTGCGCAGCATCGAGGCGAGCACCCCGGACCTGGTGATCCTGGACGTGATGATGCCGGTGATGGACGGCCGGGAGGCCCTGCGCCGCATCCGGGCGGGTCACGACTGGCTGCCGGTCATCCTGCTCACACAGGTGGGGGAGAGCTTCGAGCGTGCCGCAGCCCTGGACGAAGGGGCAGACGACTACCTCAACAAGCCCTTCGACCCGCAGGAGCTGCTGGCTCGGATCAGGGCCGTGCTGCGCCGCAGCAGCCGAGGCTCCGTCCCCCTCAGCGCCGCGCAGGCGCTGAGGGCCGGGGCGCTGCGGATCGACCGCCCGGCACGGCGGGTGTTCCTCGGCGATGTCGAGAAGCAGCTCACCCCCCCGGGCGTTCGCCCTGCTGGAGTTCCTCATGTCCCATCCGGACGAGGTGTTCGGCCGCGAGCGCCTGCTGCAGACGGTGTGGGGGTTCGACGCCATCGTCATCAGCCGTGCCGTGGACCACCGGGTGGCGGAGATCCGCCGGGTCCTCGGCGAGGACGCCGCGGCCGCCTCGTACGTGGAGACCGTGCCGGGGCTCGGCTACCGCTTCGTGCATCCGGTGGAGCGCGGATGAGTGCGAGGACGCAGGAGGATCTGAGGATCCTGGCCGGCGCGGTGATCGTCCCCGCCGTGCTGGGCCTGGCGCTCTCGGTGATCTGGTGGGCCGCCGGTGGTGACGGGACGTTCTACATGACGGTGTCCCTGCCATGGCTGCCGTTCGCCGTGGGCCTGCTGATCAGTGCCCTGCTGCTGCCGGCGCTGGTGACCCTGATCGCGATGCGCCGTCACGTCGAGCAGGTGCGCCGCCGCACCGTCCAGGAGCAGACGGCCAGCAGGCGCCGACTGCTCGCGCGACTGGACCACGAGATCAAGAACCCCATCCAGGGGATCCGTGCCGCGCTCGCCGACGAGCCCTCGGAGCGGCAGCGCGCCAGCATCGACGCCCAGTCACAGCGCCTGACCAGTCTCCTCGGGGATCTGCGGAAGATCGGCGAGGTGGAGCACACCGCGCTCGAGCTCACCACCATCGATCCGGCAGCCCTCGTCGAGGAGGCCGTCGCCACCATCACCGAGGCTCCCGGCGCCGGCGAACGACGCATCGCCGTCTCGCTGCCCACCGCTCCGCGTCCGCTCCCGCCGATCGTGGGGGATGAGGACCTGCTTTTCCTGGCACTGGTGAACGTGCTGACCAACGCCGTGAAGTACTCCGCCCCGGGGGACGCGATCGAGGTGCGGGGCCGCGCCGCCGAGGACGTGGTGGTGCTGGAGATCGCCGACACCGGACGCGGCATCGCGCCCGAGGAGCTGGACCTGGTGTGGGAGGAGCTGGGGCGGGCCCAGGAGGCTCGCTCCGTCGAGGGCTCCGGCCTGGGCCTGCCGATGGTCCGCGCCATCGTCGAGCGCCACGGCGGGACGGCACGCCTGGACTCCTGGCACGGGGAGGGATCCACGCTCACCCTGAGCCTGCCCGCCGCTGGACCGACGTCGGGCGGCTGAGAGACCGGTCATCCGCCGTCCACGGCCCGTCGGAGCATCGCGACGGTGCCCATGGCCACACCGAGAACAGCCCACGCCACGAGCCACCAGGGCTCGTTCCCGTTGCTAGGGTCGGAAGTGATGCATCTCGCATCAGGCCCCGGCCGCTGATGCCTACGACACCCCACAAGGAGCCCACCCATGCGTGTACTGGTCATCCGTGCCCACCCCCTCGACTCCAGCAAGTCCCGGTCCATGGCCATGGCCGACGTGTTCCTCGAGGAGCTGTGGTCCTCGCACCCTGACGCTTCCGTCGACGACGTGCGCCTGTACGAGACCGCCGTGCCCGAGATCGACCTGGACATGATGACCGGCTGGGAGCGCCTGGCAGACGGTGAGCACTTCTCCCACCTGACCGGGCCCCAGCAGAACAAGCTCGCCCTGTTCGACCAGTACACCAAGCAGTTCCAGGCGGCCGATCTGGTGGTGATCGCGAACCCCCTGTGGAACCTGTCTGTGCCCACCCGCCTGAAGGCCTGGATCGACACCATCTGCCGGGCCGGGGTCACCTTCCGGTACACGGAGGAGGGTGCCGCGGAAGGCCTGGTCAAGGGCAAGACGGTGGTCCACCTGCAGGCCAGTGGCGGCCATTTCGACCAGCAGGATCCGGCCTGCCTCTACATCAGGGGAATGTTCTCGTTCCTGGGGTGCGAGGTGCACACGGTGGCCGCGGAGGGCATGGACCATGAGCCCGACCGTGCCGAGCAGATCCTGGAGGAGGCTCACGACAGGGTGCGGGAGCTGGCGCGCGGGCTCTGAGCCGCCAGCCCGGTGCGGGGCGGGTGGCTCAGGGTGGCGGTGGCCGGCGGGAAGCGAGTGCGCATGGCCGGTGCGGGGCACTGTCGCGCCCGTCTACGATGGCTCGTGGAGCCGGCACCGTAGGCCGGATCGCGACCCCTCAATGCAAGGAGCATCACCGTGGCCCAGTTCGACATCACCCTCGACGGCAGTCCCCAGCAGGTCGAGGAGGGCACCACCGGCACCGAGCTCTTCGAGGGTCGCGGCGAGGTGATCGCCCTGCGCATCGACGGAGAGCTGCGTGACCTCTACACCCCGCTGGCCGCAGGCCAGGTGGTCGAGGCCGTGGAGATCTCCAGCGAGGACGGGCTGTCGATCCTGCGCCACAGCGCCGCCCACGTGCTCGCCCAGGCCGTGCAGAAGGTGAACCCCGACGCCAAACTGGGCATCGGCCCGCCCATCACCGATGGCTTCTACTACGACTTCGACGTCGCCGAGCCCTTCACCCCGGAGTCCCTCAAGGCTCTGGAGAAGGAGATGAACCGGATCGTCAAGGAGGGGCAGCGCTTCGTGCGCCGTGACATCTCCGACGACGACGCCCGCTCGGAGGAGGCCGACGAGCCGTACAAGCTCGAGCTGATCGGCCTGAAGTCCAACGCCGGGGAGGCCGCCGAGGGCGCCGCCGTCGAGGTGGGCGAGGGCGGGCTGACCATGTACGACAACGTGAACCGC
Source organism: Brachybacterium muris (assembly GCF_016907455.1). Classification (NCBI taxonomy): domain Bacteria; kingdom Bacillati; phylum Actinomycetota; class Actinomycetes; order Micrococcales; family Dermabacteraceae; genus Brachybacterium; species Brachybacterium muris. The sequence goes on from NZ_JAFBCB010000001.1 coordinate 1,350,710, forward strand.
CGCGGCGAGGTGGTCTGGACGGACCTGTGCCGCGGCCCGCACCTTCCCACCACCAAGCTGATCGGCAACGGGTTCGCTCTCACCCGCTCGGCGGCCGCCTACTGGCGCGGCAGCGAGAAGAACCCGATGCTGCAGCGCATCTACGGCACCGCCTGGCCCTCCAAGGAGGAGCTGCGCGCCTACCAGGAGCGGATCGCCGAGGCCGAGCGCCGGGACCACCGCCGCCTGGGCAGCGAGCTGGACCTGTTCTCCTTCCCCGACGAGATCGGCTCCGGGCTGCCGGTGTTCCACCCCAAGGGCGCCATGGTGCGCATGGAGATGGAGGACTACTCGCGCCGCCGCCACGTCGAGGCCGGGTACTCCTTCGTGAACACCCCCCACATCACCAAGGGGCAGCTGTTCCAGACCTCCGGGCACCTGGACTGGTACGCCGAGGGCATGTACCCCGCCATGCACATGGACGAGGAGCGCGACGCCGAGGGCAACATCACCAAGCAGGGCCAGGACTACTACCTCAAGCCCATGAACTGCCCCATGCACAACCTGATCTTCCGCTCCCGGGGCCGCTCCTACCGGGAGCTGCCGCTGCGGCTGTTCGAGTTCGGCACCGTCTACCGCCACGAGAAGTCCGGTGTGGTGCACGGCCTCACCCGTGCCCGCGGCTTCACCCAGGACGACGCCCACATCTACTGCACCCGCGAGCAGATGCGCGACGAGCTCACCACGCTGCTCACCTTCGTGCTGGACCTGCTGAAGGACTACGGGCTGGACGACTTCTACCTCGAGCTGTCCACCAAGAACCCCGAGAAGTTCGTGGGCGACGACGCCACCTGGGAGGAGGCCACCCGCACCCTGGAGGAGGTGGCCACCGCCTCCGGGCTGGACCTGGTCCCCGACCCGGGCGGTGCCGCGTTCTACGGCCCGAAGATCTCCGTGCAGGCCAAGGACGCCATCGGCCGCACCTGGCAGATGTCCACCATCCAGCTGGACTTCAACCTGCCCGAGCGCTTCGACCTGGAGTACACCGCCCCTGACGGCTCCCGCCAGCGCCCGGTGATGATCCACCGTGCCCTGTTCGGCTCCATCGAGCGGTTCTTCGGCGTGCTGGTGGAGCACTACGCGGGTGCGTTCCCGGTGTGGTTGGCCCCCGTGCAGGTGGTGGGCATCCCGGTGGCCGCCGAGTACGTGCCCTACCTCGAGGAGGTGGCGCTGAAGCTGCGGGAGCACGGAGTGCGGGTGAGCATCGACGCCTCCGACGACCGGATGCAGAAGAAGATCCGCACCCACACCAAGGAGAAGGTGCCCTACCTGCTGATCGCCGGCGGCGAGGACCAGGACAAGGGTGCGGTCTCCTTCCGCATGCGCGACGGCAGCCAGGACAACGGCATCCCCGTCGACGAGGCGGTGGAGCGGATCGTCGCCTCGATCAGGGACAAGGCGCAGGTGTGAGCGAGCAGCCGCGCGCTGCCGAGCAGGACCCGGGGCGCACACCCGAGCCCGTCGTCGAGGACGCCCGCGACTTCGCGGGCGTCCCCGACGAGACCGAGCGCTTGTGGACCCCGCACCGGATGGCCTACATCGGCGGGGAGAACAAGCCGAAGGACCCCCACGACGACCAGCAGTGCCCCTTCTGCAGCGCCCCGCAGTGCTCGGACGAGGACGCCCTGATCGTGCACCGGGGCGAGGTGGCCTACGCCATCCTGAACCTGTACCCGTACAACTCGGGGCACCTGCTGGTGTGCCCGTACCGTCACGTGGCCGACTACACCGACCTCACCGAGGCGGAGGTGCTGGAGGTCGCCGAGATCACCCGCACCGCGATGCGCGTGATCCGCGAGGTGTCGAACCCAGCTGGTTTCAACCTGGGCATGAACCAGGGCCAGGTGGCCGGGGCCGGGATCGCCGCGCACCTGCACCAGCACGTGGTGCCGCGCTGGATGGGGGATGCGAACTTCCTGCCCATCGTGGGTCGCACCAAGGCGGTGCCGATCATGCTGGCGGACACGCGCCGCCTCTACGCCGAGGCGTGGGGCTGAGCTACCATGACCGAGGCCCAGGTCACAGCGCCCGCACGGGTGCCGTGACGAACGCCCGGGGGAGGGGAACACAACGATGAGCAGCATGTCCGCACCCCCGCGCCCCGGTGGCCCACTGCCCCCCAGGGGCGAACCCGGCCCCGTGCGCGCGTTGCACGACACTCCGCGGAACGACCCCGGCAACGGCGGCTACGGCTACGACGTGGAACGCGTGGACCCTCGTGCTCCCGGTCGCCTCGGCGGTGGAGACCTGCAGCCGGTGCGCCGTCGCGGTGTCTGGCTGCAGCGCATCCTGTGGGGCCTGTCGATCCTGAGCCTGATCATCGTGTCGGCGCTCCTGTACATCTTCGTGATCAGGCCGATGGGCGTGGGCACCTCCCTGGTGGCTTTTACCGCGGCCCTGGTGCCGGTCACCATCGTGCTGCTGGCCATCTGGTGGCTGGACCGATACACCCCGCAGCCGCGCATCACCCTGATCTACGCCTTCATCTGGGGAGCCGCGGGATCCGTGGGCCTCACCCTGCTCTTCGGCGGCTTCTTCACCGCCTGGATCAGTCCCACCGAACCGGAGGCGATCACCGCCGAGTTCCTGGGCGCAGTGATCCAGGCCCCCGTGGTCGAGGAGTTCACCAAGTGCCTGGGCCTGCTGGCCCTGCTCTTCTGGGGCCGGCGCTACATCGGCGGCCCGATCGACGGGGTCGTCTACGCGGCGCTCATCGCCGGTGGCTTCGCCTTCACCGAGAACATCCTCTACTTCGGCAGGTCCTTCCATCAGGCTCAGGCGGTGGGGGAGGTGGCCGTGTTCTGGCAGACCTTCTACCTTCGTGGCCTGCTCTCGCCCTTCGCGCACGTCTCCTTCACCGCGCTGTGCGGTCTGGGACTCGGGATCGCCGCGGAGCGCCGCTCCCTGATGCTGTACTTCGGCCTGGGCATCGGGGGGCTCTCCCTGGCCATGGTGCTGCACGCCCTGTGGAACGGCTCCACCTTCTTCATCGAGGTGGACCCGGCCAACCCGATGGCCGGGTTCCTGCGCTACTACCTGACCGTGCAGGTGCCTATCTTCGCGCTGCTGGGGGCGATCGCGATCTGGCTGCGGGTGCGGGAGAAGCGCATCCTGCGCCGCCAGCTCAGCGAGTACGGCCGCGCCGGCTGGTTCTCGCCCGACGAGGTCCAGATGTTCCTGTCCATGCGCAAGCGCCGCAAGGCCGAGAAGTGGGCCGCGCGTCACGGCGCTCTGGCACGGATGGGCATGCGCGACCTGATCCGTGCCACCGTGGAGCTGGGCATGGACCGCCACAGCATCCTGTTCGGCAAGCCCACCGCCAAGACCCGGATGCGCGAGCGGGAGCTGCTGGAGCGGATCACCGCGGATCGCCGGCTGATCGGGGCCCTCTCGGCGCCCGTCGTGCGGGAGACGGCCACGACCCCGTGACCCGGTGATCCCGTGATCGCCGTGCGCCCGCCCGGCTGACCGGTTGACCGGCTGACCGGGCTCCGATGCGACGGTCGTAGAATGGGCCGCCGAGAACACGGAGCAGATCGCGAGGAGAACCATGTCGGGCCATTCCAAGTGGGCGACCACCAAGCACAAGAAGGCGATCATCGATGCCAAGCGCGGCAAGCTGTTCGCCAAGCTGGTCAAGAACATCGAGGTCGCAGCCCGCACGGGCGGCCCTGACCCGGCAGGCAACCCCACCCTCTTCGACGCGATCCAGAAGGCCAAGAAGACCTCCGTCCCCAACGACAACATCGACCGCGCCGTCAAGCGCGGCGGGGGCCTGGACGGCGGCGGGGTCAACTACGAGACCCTCATGTACGAGGGCTACGCCCCCGGTGGCGTGGCCGTTCTGGTCGAGTGCCTCACTGACAACAAGAACCGCGCCGTCTCCGAGGTGCGCCTGGCCTTCAGCCGCAACGGCGGCAATATGGCCGATTCCGGCTCGGTCTCCTACCTCTTCGAGCGCAAGGGCGTGGTGACCGTGCCCCGCGACGACCTCAGCGAGGAGAACCTGCTGGAGGTGGTGCTGGACGCTGGCGCCGAGGAGATCCTCGAAACCGGCGACACCTTCGAGATCCACTCCGCCGCCACCGACGTGGTGGCCGTGCGCACCGCCCTCCAGGAGGCGGACATCGACTACGACAGCGCCGAGGCGCAGTTCGTGCCCACCATGCGCACCCCGGTGGGCCTCGACGGCGCCAAGAAGGTGCTGAGGCTGATCGACGCCCTCGAGGACAGCGACGACGTGCAGGAGGTCTACTCCAACGTGGACATCCCCGCCGAGGTCGCCGAGCAGCTCGAGAACGAGGACTGAGGTCCGCCTGCCGATGTCCCTGCGCGTGCTGGGGGTGGACCCGGGCCTCACCCGCTGCGGCATCGGCGTGCTGGACTCCGCTGGAGGCCGACGCGCCACCCTGGTCGCCGCCGGGGTGGTGCGCTCGGTGAGCGAGGACGCGATCGATGCGCGCCTGCTGGCGATCTCCCGCGGCCTGCGCGCAGCCATCGAGGAGCACGCACCGGACGTGGTCGCGGTGGAGCGGGTGTTCAGCCAGAACAACACCTCCACCGTGATGGGCACCGCGCAGGTCTCCGGGATCGCGATCCTGCTGGCCGCCGAGCGCGGCATCCCGATCGCCATGCACACCCCCTCGGAGGTGAAGGCCGCGGTGACCGGCTACGGCCGGGCAGACAAGAAGCAGATCCAGACGGTGCTGGTCAAGCTGCTGGGGCTGGAGGCCCCACCGAAGCCCGCCGACGCCGCCGATGCGGTCGCGATCGCCCTGACCCAGCTGTGGCGCGGCCCGGGACCGGTGCGCCTGGACTCCACCGGTGGTGCACGCACCAGCGCCCAGACCCGCTGGGCCGAGGCAGAGCGGGCCGCTCGACGCGCCCGGGAGTCCTCCACCTCCCGCTTCTGATCGAACACTCGTTCTACAGTGGCCCCGTGATCGCTTCATTGACCGGGCGTGTGGCCCGCATCGCGCTGGACGCCCTGGTGCTGGAGGTGGGCGGGGTGGGATACCTGGTACGCACCACTCCCCAGGCCCTCGCCTCCACCCGCCACGGCGCCGAGCTCACCCTGCACACCGAGATGGTGGTGCGGGAGGACTCGATGACCCTGTACGGCTTCCCCCACCCGGAGGAGACGGAGATCTTCCGCATCGTGCAGTCCGTCTCCGGGATCGGCCCCCGCATCGCCCTGGCCGTGCTCGCAGTGCTGGAGCCGGACGAGCTGCGCCGCGCCGTCGCCGCGGAGGACGTGAAGACCATCGCCCGCACCCCGGGTATCGGACCCAAGGTCGCCGGCCGCATGATCCTGGAGCTGAGCGGGAAGCTCGCCGTCCCCAGCGGACCGCCCACCGCCCCGGGTGCCGCGCCGGCTCCTGCGGGACCCGCCGGAGGGGTCGACGCCGACGTGATCGAGGCACTGGTGGGCCTGGGCTGGCCCGAGAAGTCCGCGGCCGCGGCCGTCGCCACGGCCCGTGAGGACGACGGGGCCGCCGTGGACGCCGCCACCCTGCTGCGCCGTGCCCTGCGGGGCCTTGCGAGCGCCCGATGAGCGAACCGGACGACGAGCAGATGCACGACAGCCCCGGCGCGGAGCACCACGATCACCTCACCGATCCCGACGCGATCGCCCCCGAGCGCGCCGCCGAGGCTGCCCTGCGTCCACGGCGACTGGACGAGTTCGTGGGCCAGCAGGTGGTGCGTGATCAGCTGTCCCTCGTGCTGGACGCGGCCACTGCCCGCGGCCGCACCCCCGAGCACGTTCTGCTGTCCGGACCGCCCGGGCTGGGCAAGACCACGTTGGCCATGATCATCGCTGCTGAGCTGGCCGCCCCGCTGAGGATCACCTCCGGGCCGGCCGTCCAGCACGCCGGTGACCTCGCTGCGATCCTCTCCTCCCTGGACGAGGGCGAGGTGCTGTTCATCGACGAGGTGCACCGCCTGGCCCGGCCCGCCGAGGAGATGCTGTACATCGCCATGGAGGACTTCCGGGTGGACGTGGTGGTGGGCAAGGGCGTGGGCGCCACCGCCATCCCCCTGGATTTGCCGCCCTTCACCGTGGTGGGCGCCACCACCCGTGCCGGGCTGCTGCCGGCCCCGCTGCGCGACCGCTTCGGCTTCGTGGGCCACCTGGACTACTACGGACCCAAGGAACTGCAGGAAGTGGTGCGCCGCTCCGCCCTGCGGCTCGAGGTGGACCTGGAGGCCGAGGCCGCCGCCGAGATCGCCTCCCGTTCCCGCGGCACCCCCCGCATCGCCAACCGACTGCTGCGCCGGGTGCGCGACTGGGCGCAGGTGCGGGGCACCGGGGCGCTGGACCTCGAGGCCGCCCGGGAGGCGCTGCGCGTGTACGAGGTGGACGAACGCGGGCTGGACCGCCTGGACCGTGCCGTGCTCAGCGCCCTGTGCACCCGTTTCGCCGGGGGACCGGTGGGGCTGTCCACCCTCGCCGTCGCCGTGGGGGAGGAGACCGAGACGGTCGAGACGATGGTCGAGCCCTACCTGGTGCGCGAGGGCTTCCTGATCCGCACCCCCCGCGGCCGCACCGCCGCTACGGCAGCCTGGACGCATCTGGGCCTGGCACCCCCGGAGGCCGAGACGGGCACCACTCCCATGCTGGGCCGCTTCTGATCCCGTAGCGATAGAGTGGGGCGGCCCGACCCGGGCAGGCCGTCGACCACGGCCATCCCGCCCGGGCACCGCTTCCGGAAGGACCCCCGTGGAATCACTGCTCCCCCTCCTGCTCATCTTCGCTGTGATGATGCTGCCGATGTTCTGGATCTCCAGCCGCCAGCGGAAGATGCAGCGCCAGCAGTTGGAGCTCGTCTCCCAACTGGGGATCGGTGATGAGGTGCGCACCCACTCCGGGTTCTACGGCCTGATCATCGAGGAGCTCGGCGACCAGGTGATCCTGGAGTCCGAGAACGGCGCCCAGACCAAGTGGGACCGCCGTGCCATCGCCGGCCGCGCCGCCGATGCCCCGGGCGGGATCGGCGTGGCCGCGACCGGCGCCGACGAGGACGCCGTGACCGACGACGCAGACCAGCTGGACCCGGCCCTGTCCGGTGATCGCCCCGTCTCCGCAGTGGACACCACTTCGGGTGACTTCGCTGCGTCGTACGATGCCGATGACCGCCCTGAGGGGACCTCCGAGGGCGACTGGTACGACCAGGATCGTCGCGACCGCTGATCACCCGTCCAACGCACTGACCTGCCCGTCGTCCTGAGGAATCGCGCTCCATGCCCTTGCGCCGCATCGCCCTCTCCGCTCTCGCGGTCCTGATCCTGTTCCTCGGGGGCGGGATCGCCGCCGGCACCAAGTGGGGCAACTGGGAGCCCGCTCCGTCCCTCGCCCTGGACCTCGCCGGTGGCACGCAGGTGATCCTGCAGGCCACCTCGCGGGACGGTTCCCCCATCGATGGTGACGCCATGGAGCAGGCGCGCCAGATCATCGCGCAGCGCGTGAACGCCATGGGGGTGGCGGAGACCGAGATCACGGTGCAGGGCGGCACCAACATCGTCATCGACGTGCCGGGCACCCTGGACCAGGCCACCTCCGACGCGCTGCGACAGACAGCCGCCATGGGCTTCCGTCCCGTGCTCGGCGTCGTCGCCCCCGAAGGGACCGGGGAGGCCCTCCCCTCCGACGGCGGTGGCTCCGATGCCGGTACGGGTGGCGAGGACGGCACGGGGGAGACCTCCCAGGCACCCGCCGATCCCAGCGCATCGCAGTTCGACTCGCTGGTGGGGACCGACCCGTCACTGGCGCCGCCGCCCACGACCCCCGGCCAGGACGGCCTGGCACACCCGGCATGGTCGACGCAGTGGCTCACCCCGGAGATCCAGACCGAGCTGATGACGGCCGACTGCACCGACCCGGCCGCCCAGCAGGAGCGGGTCTCCGCCGCCGCACCCGATGAGCCGGTGGTCGCCTGCGACCCGGACGGCACCCAGAAGTTCGTGCTGGGCCCCCAGGTGGTGGCCGGTTCCGCGATCCGCGACGCCAGCGTGGGCTCCGACATGACCCCCACCGGGCAGCCCACCGGCTTCTTCGTGGTGAACATTCGCTTCCAGGACGACGTCGCCCAGGACTTCGCGCAGATGTCCAGCGCCCTGTACAACGGCGAGGGCGCCACCCCCGCCTTCGCGATCGTGCTGGACGGTCTGGTGATCTCCGCCCCCACCGTGGAGGAGCCCTCCCCGGGCGGCGAGGCATCGATCTCCGGCCAGTTCACCCAGGAGCAGGCCTCGCAGCTGGCGGATCAGCTGCGCTTCGGCGCGCTGCCGCTGGAGTTCGAGGTCGCCTCCGAGCAGCAGATCTCCGCCACCCTCGGCACCGACCAGCTGGAGAAGGGCCTGATCGCCGGCCTCATCGGCCTGGCCCTGGTGGTGCTGTACGCGATCGGCCAGTACCGGGCCCTCGCGGTGGTGACCACCGGCAGCTTGATCGTGATGGGCCTGCTCGCCTACGGCATCCTCACGGTCCTCTCCAACATCCCGGAGATCGGCTACCGCCTCTCCCTGGCCGGTGTGGTGGGCCTGATCGTCTCGATCGCATTCACCGCCGACTCCTTCATCGTCTACTTCGAACGCGTCAGGGACGAGATCCGTGACGGCCGCGGCATCGTGGCCGCCGTCGACCACGGCTGGCGGCGAGCCCGGCAGACGATCCTCGCCTCGGACGCCGTGAACCTGATCGCTGCGGTGGTGCTGTACGCCCTGTCCACCGGCGGCGTGCGCGGCTTCGCGTTCGTGCTCGGCGTGACCACGATCCTGGATCTGCTGGTGGTGTTCCTGTTCACCCACCCGCTGCTGCAGACCCTCGTGCGCACCCGCTTCTTCGGCAAGGGACATCCGCTCAGTGGCCTGGACCCGGCGATGCTCGGGCGCAACGTGCCCGCCTACGCCGGACGCGGCCGGGTGCGAACAGGATCGGAGTCCCGCGGCCGCGGTCGTGGTTCTCGGGCCGTCGAGCCCGAGCCCCGTCTCACCCTCGCCGAGCGCAAGGCGCTGGCGGAGAGGGAGGCGAGCGGGACCGGGGAGGGCCCCGCCCCGTCCCCACCGGCGCCCGGGGGCGCCGGCGCCGACCATCCTGACCAGACCGGGGAGGACAACTGATGACCAGCGCACTGTCGGCCTTCGGCAACTCCCTTCACGACGGGACCCGTACGCTCCCCTTCGTGCGGCGTCGCCGCACCTTCTACCTGATCAGCATCATCGTGCTCCTGGTGCTGGGCACCATCGGTGCACTGCGCGGCCCCAGCCTGGGCATCGAGTTCACCGGCGGGTCCGAGTTCCAGATCTCCGGGGTGCAGGACGCCGACCAGACGATCGCCCGCGACGTCGTGCGCGAACGGGTCCCCACCAACGAACCGAAGATCACGGTGCTGGGCCAGGACACGCTGCGGGTGCAGACCGAGCAGCTCGACTCGGCCCAGACCAACGCCCTCGCCCAGGAGCTCGCCTCCGGGTACGGCGTGGACACCTCCGCCGTCTCCACCTCGTTCGTGGGGCCGGTGTGGAGCGGCGACATCACGCAGAAGATGCTGCGCGGCGTGGTGGTGTTCCTGGTGCTGGTCGCACTGACCATGGCGCTGTACTTCCGCAACCTGAAGGCCTCGCTGGCGGCAATGCTCGCGCTGCTGCACGACATGGTCTTCACGATCGCCGTGTACCTGGTGGTGGGCTTCGAGATCACCCCGGCCACGGTGATCGGCTTCCTGACGATCCTCGGCTACTCCCTGTACGACACCATCGTGGTGTTCGACAAGGTGCGCGAGAACACCGAGGGCCTGCTGGACCAGGAGCGACTGACGTTCGCCGAGCAGGTGGAACGGGCCGCCAACCAGACCCTGGTCCGGTCGATCAACACCTCTGTGGTGGCGCTGCTGCCCGTGGGCTCGATCCTCGCGATCGGTGCCTTCGTGCTGGGTGCCGGCACCCTGAAGGACATCTCCCTGGCCCTGTTCGTGGGCATGATCGCCGGTACGTACTCCTCGATCCTGCTGGCCCCCGGGATCCTGGTCGACCTGCGCCGCGGCGAACCCCTGATCGCCGCCCACGCCCGCCGCGTGCTCGCCGCTCGTGACGGCAGGGATCCCGAGCCGGAGCCCGTCGTGCACGAAACAACCGACGACGATGCAGACGCCCCTGACAGCGCTGAGCTCGACGATGACGAGCCCGAGGATGAGGCGCCCACCCCCGCCGAGAGCACCGCCCACCGCACCGGCGCGCCCCGAACCCGTACCCAGCCGCGCCGCACGCCCCGTCGGCGCCGGAACGCACCACGACGAGGACAGCCATGAAAGCGAACCACCCCGACGCCGAGAAGGTCGCCGCACTGCTGGGCACCCACATCGCGGAGTACCCCGACTTCCCCGAACCCGGCGTGCTGTTCCGGGACATCACCCCGCTGCTGCGGGACGCCACGGCGCTACGCACCGTCATCAAACACTGGGTGAGCATGCTCCCCGAGGACATCGAGTACATCGTGGGCACCGAGGCCCGCGGCTTCGTCCTCGGCGCACCCCTGGCCTATGAGCTGGGCGCCGGCTTCGTCCCGGTGCGTAAGGCCGGCAAGCTGCCGGGCAACCCCGCGTCGCTGCGCTATGACCTCGAGTACGGCAGCGCCGAGGTGCAGATCCAGCAGGGCGCGCTGCCGGAGGGCGCCCGCACCCTCGTGGTCGACGACCTCCTGGCCACCGGCGGCACGGCCGCGGCCACGGTGGAGCTCACCCGCACCTTCGGGGTGGAGCTGCTGGGCGCCTCGTTCCTGATCGAGCTGGAGGGGCTGCAGGGTCGCGACCGGCTCCCCGACGTCCCGATCACCACCGTGTGGTCGATCCCCAACTGACAGCGACCGCCGGCCGTTCCCGGGGCTGTGGGCCTCACCGTGACTGCCTGTGGACACAGGCTGGTCACGAGAACGACCAGGGTCCGTGCACGCGTAGAATGACCACCTCAGGCAGGAGGTGAGCAGTGCAGGACCGCACCGCACCCGAAAGCACCACGGCACCCGAGGGTGCCCCGTCGCACGAGGCGGAGAAGTCGCCCGCGACCCCCGCTCCGAGCAGCGCCGCTCCCGCGAGCTCCCTTGCCGCGCCCAGCTCCTCCCGGGCTCCCGGTGCCGTGCCCCGGCGCAGCCGCTCCCGTCTCTCGTTCTTCGGCTCCCGCCCCGTCTCCACCACCTCACCGCTGCTGGTGCCCCTGCTGGAGACCTTCTCCCCGGGACGCTCCAAGGAGGACATCGCGCTGATCCAGCGCGCCTTCGCCGTCGCCGAGCGCGCCCACCGCGGTCAGATGCGCAAGAGCGGGGACCCGTACATCACCCACCCGGTGTCCGTGGCCACGATCCTGGCCGAGCTGGGCTCCCCGGCGGAGGTGATCGCCGCTGCCCTGCTGCACGACACCGTCGAGGACACCGACTACTCCCTCGACCAGCTGCGGGAGGACTTCGGTGAGGTGATCGCCGTGCTGGTGGACGGGGTCACCAAGCTCGACAAGGTCACCTACGGCGAGGCCGCCCAGGCCGAGACCGTCCGCAAGATGATCGTGGCGATGAGCCGCGATGTGCGGGTGCTGCTGATCAAGCTCGCCGACCGTGTCCACAACGCTCGCACCTGGAAGTACGTCTCGGCCGCCTCCGCCGAGAGCAAGGCCAAGGAGACGCTGGAGATCTACGCGCCCCTGGCCCACCGGCTGGGCCTGAACACCATGAAGTGGGAACTGGAGGACCTCTCCTTCCAGGCGCTGTACCCCAAGGTGTACGAGGAGATCGTGGCACTGGTGGCCCAGCACGCCCCGGCCCGCGAGCAGCACCTCTCCGCTGTATCGCGGCAGATCCTCGAGGACGCCCGCAAGGCGAGGATCAAGGTCGAGGTCACCGGCCGCCCCAAGCACTACTACTCGATCTACCAGAAGATGATTGTGCGCGGCCGCGACTTCGCCGACATCTACGACCTGGTGGGTGTGCGGGTGCTGGTGGACACCGTGCGTGACTGCTACGGGGTGCTGGGCATCCTCCACGCGCGCTGGTCGCCGGTGCCGGGCCGCTTCAAGGACTACATCGCCCTGCCGAAGTTCAACCTGTACCAGTCGCTGCACACCACGGTGATCGGCCCCACTGGCAAGCCGGTGGAGATCCAGATCCGCACCTGGGAGATGCACCGTCGCGCGGAGTACGGCGTGGCCGCCCACTGGAAGTACAAGGCGATGGCCGGCAGCACGCCCTCGTCCCGGCCCATCAACGATGAGGCCACCTGGCTGCGGCAGCTGATGGAGTGGCAGAAGGACACCGCCGACTCCGGTGAGTTCCTGGACTCCCTGCGCTTCGAGATCAACACGCAGGAGGTGTACGTCTTCACCCCGAAGGGTGACGTGCTCGCCCTGCCGCAGGGCTCGACGCCGGTGGACTTCGCCTACTCGGTCCACACCGAGGTGGGGCACCGCACCATGGGTGCCCGGGTCAACGGGCGCCTGGTGTCGCTGGAGTCCACCCTGAACACGGGCGACGTGGTCGAGGTGTTCACCTCCAAGGCACCCGAGGCCGGACCCAGCCAGGACTGGCTGGGTTTCGTGAAGTCCGCCCGTGCCCGCACCAAGATCCGCCAGTGGTTCTCGAAGGAGCGCCGTGAGGGCGCCCTGGACAAGGGCAAGGACGAGCTCGCGAAGGCGCTGCGCCGTCAGGATCTCCCGATGCGCCGCCTGCTCACCCACGAGACCCTCGCCACCGTGGCCGGGGACCTCAACCTGGCCACTGTGGACGACCTGTATGCGGCGATCGGCGAGGGCCACGTGGGCACGCAGAACGTGGTCGAGAAGCTGCGCGCCACGTTCGGTGGGACCGACGGCGCCGCCGAGGACGTCGCCGAGATGGCGCTGCCCTCCAAGGCCCGGTCCCGTCCCTCGCGGTCCGAGCGGCACGTCTCCGACACCGACCAGGGCGTGGTGGTGGACGGCCAGACGGACCTGTGGGTCAAGCTCGCCAAGTGCTGTGCCCCGGTGCCCGGTGATCCGATCATCGGGTTCGTCACCCGTGGCTCCGGGATCTCGGTGCACCACACCAGCTGCGGCAACGCCGAGCAGCTGCGGCAGCAGCAGCCGGACCGCCTGGTGGAGGTGCACTGGTCCGGACGCATGGGCTCCGCCTACCTGGTGCACATCAAGGTCGAGGCACTGGACCGCTCCCGCCTGCTCACGGACCTGGCGCTGGTGATCGCCGAGCAGCAGGTGAACCTGCAGTCGGCCTCCGCCCATTCCGACGACGACCGTTTGGCCACCGGCTACTTCTCCTTCGAGCTGGCAGATCCGTCTCACCTGCAGGCAGTGCTCGCGGCCGTGCGCCGCGTCGAGGGCGTGTTCGACGTCTACCGGGTCACGGCGGACGGCAAGGCCGTCTCCGCCGCCGCACCGTTGACCGCGTCCTGATAGGCACTTCCTGACCAGGGTGTTGCCCCACCGTGGAGCACGGCCTCCCATCGTTCCCTGGCGGTGCGCGTGAGGTAGCGGTGGGGGAGCGTGGCGAGCTGCGTATGGACCTGCGATTCCGTGAGGTGGCCGTTGTCCAGCAGGTCCCTCACGGCCGGCACAGCGGTGTCGTTGCCGGCGAACCGCAGCAGATCCAGTGCCGTGCGGACCGGTGAGGTGAGTGGGGCACCGCCCATGGTCTCCACGTCACCGGTGGCGAGTGAATATTCGCCTCGCTGGGGTCCGCTGATCGAGGGTTCGGGTGCCACGTCGCTGCCGTAGCGGTGGCGTCGTTCGGGACCACCAGTGGTGTCGTTGGGGCCGCTCTGTCTACGCTCCTTCCGCCGTGTGTATAGGGCACGCGGCGGAAGGAGCAATCTGGAATGGTACGGAAGATCAGGGCGAAGCTGGTGCTCCAGCTGCGCGCAGAAGGTCTGTCGGGGCGAGCGATTTCGTCCTCGCAGGGCATGTCCCGCAAGTCCGTGAGGGCGGTGTTCGAGGCCGCTGACGCTGCAGGGATCGGGTGGGGCGATATCGCGGACGTCGCCGATGAGCAGGTGTATGCCCGGTTGTTCCCGGGCCGGGGCGAGCACGAGAGCGTGTTCGCACAGCCGGACTGGGAACAGGTCCATCGAGAGATGGCCAGGGTCGGCGTGACGCTGAAGCTGTTGCACGGCGAGTACTTCGACGCGACCACGGCGGCTGGGGATCCGGCGATGGGGTATGACCGGTTTTGCCGCACCTACCAGCACCACGTCATGGTCACCGGTGCCGCTTCGAGAGTCGGTCACAAGGCCGGCCAGAGCGTGGAGGTCGACTGGTCCGGCCCCACGATGGAGCTGGCCGATCCGGTCACCGGCGAGGTCTCGAAGGTGTTCTTGTTCGTTGCCTGCCTGCCTTTTTCTCGTTACGCGTTCTGCTTCCCGGCGCTGGATATGCGCCAGGAGTCCTGGCTGCGAGCGCACGTAGCGATGTTCGAGGCGCTGGGCGGGACGGTCCCGAGGATCGTTCCGGACAACCTCAAGACCGGTGTGGTGAAGCACCCCCGCGAGGGCGAGATCGTCCTGAACGATGCGTATCGCGAGATGGCAGCGCATTACTCGGCGGCGGTGCTCCCGGGGAGGGTGCGGAAACCGAAAGACAAGGCGAGCGTGGAGAACACCGTCGCGCACGTCGCGACCTGGGTCATCGCCGGGCTGCGGGATCAGCGATTCACGTCCCTGCCCGAACTTGCAGCCGCCATCGGGCAGCGGATGGAGGCCTATAACGCGGAGCCGTTCCAGAAGCGGCCCGGATCCCGCGCCAGCGTGTTCGACGCGGAGGAGCGGCCGCTGCTGACGCCGCTGCCGGCGGTGCCCTACGAGATCTCGACATGGCACTACGGACGACGAGTGGGCAGGAACGGGCACGTCACGTTCGCGCGGAACTTCTACTCCGCGCCGTTCGCGCACATCGGCGCGAAGGTCGATCTGCGCATCACGGCCCGGACGCTGGAGATCTATCAGGGCAGCCAGCGACTGACCAGTCACCTGCTGCTCCCGGAGACCGCGAGCAATGAGTACCGCACCAACGACGCGGACCTACCTGCGGGCGAGCGTTTCCAGGCCTGGGACGCGCAGAGGGTGCGGGCGTGGGCAGATCGGGTCGGGCCGGCCACGGTGATCGTGATCCAGCGGATCTTCGAGTCCGTGCCGATCGTGGAACAGGGCCTGGATCCCGCGTTGGCGGTGCTACGGCTCTCTCGCCGCTTCTCCGTAGATCGGGTCGAGGCGGCCTGCGCACTCGCGCTGACGGGACGGGTCCGTTCACCGCGCTATGCGCATCTGCACCCGATCTTGGCCACCGGGCAGGACAAGGTCGCCGCCCTGCGTCCACCCCGCGAGGAACCCGCGGAAGACGGCGGATACGTCCGTGGCGCCGACTACTACGCCGGAGGTGTCCGGTGAGCGTGATCGATAACGACACGAAGCGGAAGCTGCGCGAGATGGGCGCGACCGCGCTGCTGGACGCGATCGATGCCCAGGATGAGGCTCACGTGCTGGGGATGTCGTTCCAGGAACGGCTCCAGCTGATCGTGGACGAGGCGCATTCCATCTTCAATCATGGAAAGGTCGAGGGTCTGATCCGCCGGGCGGGGCTGCGTTATCCCGGAGCGGACCTGCGGCGGCTGGATCTGGTCGAGGAACGGGGACTGAACCGGAACGTGATCGCGCAACTGGCAACCTGCTCCTTCATCCAGCGGCAACAGAACGTGGTCTTCCAGGGCTTCACCGGCTCAGGGAAGTCCTACCTCGGCTGCGCGCTGGCGAAGCAGGCCTGCCAGCACCGGCTCCGAGCCCACTACATCCGAATGCCCGACCTCGAAGAGGCCTGGGCCCTGGCAAAGGACAAGCCGCAGGGCCAGACGAAGTTCCTGCGGAAGTACTCCACGTTCTCGCTGCTGGTGATCGACGAGTGGCTGCTGGACCATCCTGACGAGGGAATGCGTTCGATGCTGCTGGAACTGCTCGAGCGCCGCTATGACACCGGCTCGACCGTGTTCTGCACCCAGTACCCGAAGAAGGACTGGCACGCCCGGCTCGGTGGAGCAGTCCACGCCGATGCGATCATGGACCGCATCGTGCACAACACAATCTGGATCGACACCGGCGACAGGAACATGCGAGAACACACCGCACTGCCCCAGTGACCCGATGCCGGCGGGAGCCAGTGGTCCCCACCGCGGCGGCTACTGGCCCCCGTCGGCACGATCGGCGGTCCCCAAGAGCAAGATTCGGTGGCTCCCACGACTACGAATACTCAGCGAGACGGGAGTGCCGCACCAGCACCCCGCCCAGAGGGCTGCGATGCGCCGTGGTGAGCAGCTCCGCCGGGGAGGGGGCGGGGCCGCCGCACTGAATATTCGCCTCGCTGGGGTCCGCTGATCGAGGGTTCGGGTGCCACGTCGCTGCCGTAGCGGTGGCGTCGTTCGGGACCACCAGTGGTGTCGTTGGGGCCGCTCTGTCTACGCTCCTTCCGCCGTGTGTATAGGGCACGCGGCGGAAGGAGCAATCTGGAATGGTACGGAAGATCAGGGCGAAGCTGGTGCTCCAGCTGCGCGCAGAAGGTCTGTCGGGGCGAGCGATTTCGTCCTCGCAGGGCATGTCCCGCAAGTCCGTGAGGGCGGTGTTCGAGGCCGCTGACGCTGCAGGGATCGGGTGGGGCGATATCGCGGACGTCGCCGATGAGCAGGTGTATGCCCGGTTGTTCCCGGGCCGGGGCGAGCACGAGAGCGTGTTCGCACAGCCGGACTGGGAACAGGTCCATCGAGAGATGGCCAGGGTCGGCGTGACGCTGAAGCTGTTGCACGGCGAGTACTTCGACGCGACCACGGCGGCTGGGGATCCGGCGATGGGGTATGACCGGTTTTGCCGCACCTACCAGCACCACGTCATGGTCACCGGTGCCGCTTCGAGAGTCGGTCACAAGGCCGGCCAGAGCGTGGAGGTCGACTGGTCCGGCCCCACGATGGAGCTGGCCGATCCGGTCACCGGCGAGGTCTCGAAGGTGTTCTTGTTCGTTGCCTGCCTGCCTTTTTCTCGTTACGCGTTCTGCTTCCCGGCGCTGGATATGCGCCAGGAGTCCTGGCTGCGAGCGCACGTAGCGATGTTCGAGGCGCTGGGCGGGACGGTCCCGAGGATCGTTCCGGACAACCTCAAGACCGGTGTGGTGAAGCACCCCCGCGAGGGCGAGATCGTCCTGAACGATGCGTATCGCGAGATGGCAGCGCATTACTCGGCGGCGGTGCTCCCGGGGAGGGTGCGGAAACCGAAAGACAAGGCGAGCGTGGAGAACACCGTCGCGCACGTCGCGACCTGGGTCATCGCCGGGCTGCGGGATCAGCGATTCACGTCCCTGCCCGAACTTGCAGCCGCCATCGGGCAGCGGATGGAGGCCTATAACGCGGAGCCGTTCCAGAAGCGGCCCGGATCCCGCGCCAGCGTGTTCGACGCGGAGGAGCGGCCGCTGCTGACGCCGCTGCCGGCGGTGCCCTACGAGATCTCGACATGGCACTACGGACGACGAGTGGGCAGGAACGGGCACGTCACGTTCGCGCGGAACTTCTACTCCGCGCCGTTCGCGCACATCGGCGCGAAGGTCGATCTGCGCATCACGGCCCGGACGCTGGAGATCTATCAGGGCAGCCAGCGACTGACCAGTCACCTGCTGCTCCCGGAGACCGCGAGCAATGAGTACCGCACCAACGACGCGGACCTACCTGCGGGCGAGCGTTTCCAGGCCTGGGACGCGCAGAGGGTGCGGGCGTGGGCAGATCGGGTCGGGCCGGCCACGGTGATCGTGATCCAGCGGATCTTCGAGTCCGTGCCGATCGTGGAACAGGGCCTGGATCCCGCGTTGGCGGTGCTACGGCTCTCTCGCCGCTTCTCCGTAGATCGGGTCGAGGCGGCCTGCGCACTCGCGCTGACGGGACGGGTCCGTTCACCGCGCTATGCGCATCTGCACCCGATCTTGGCCACCGGGCAGGACAAGGTCGCCGCCCTGCGTCCACCCCGCGAGGAACCCGCGGAAGACGGCGGATACGTCCGTGGCGCCGACTACTACGCCGGAGGTGTCCGGTGAGCGTGATCGATAACGACACGAAGCGGAAGCTGCGCGAGATGGGCGCGACCGCGCTGCTGGACGCGATCGATGCCCAGGATGAGGCTCACGTGCTGGGGATGTCGTTCCAGGAACGGCTCCAGCTGATCGTGGACGAGGCGCATTCCATCTTCAATCATGGAAAGGTCGAGGGTCTGATCCGCCGGGCGGGGCTGCGTTATCCCGGAGCGGACCTGCGGCGGCTGGATCTGGTCGAGGAACGGGGACTGAACCGGAACGTGATCGCGCAACTGGCAACCTGCTCCTTCATCCAGCGGCAACAGAACGTGGTCTTCCAGGGCTTCACCGGCTCAGGGAAGTCCTACCTCGGCTGCGCGCTGGCGAAGCAGGCCTGCCAGCACCGGCTCCGAGCCCACTACATCCGAATGCCCGACCTCGAAGAGGCCTGGGCCCTGGCAAAGGACAAGCCGCAGGGCCAGACGAAGTTCCTGCGGAAGTACTCCACGTTCTCGCTGCTGGTGATCGACGAGTGGCTGCTGGACCATCCTGACGAGGGAATGCGTTCGATGCTGCTGGAACTGCTCGAGCGCCGCTATGACACCGGCTCGACCGTGTTCTGCACCCAGTACCCGAAGAAGGACTGGCACGCCCGGCTCGGTGGAGCAGTCCACGCCGATGCGATCATGGACCGCATCGTGCACAACACAATCTGGATCGACACCGGCGACAGGAACATGCGAGAACACACCGCACTGCCCCAGTGACCCGATGCCGGCGGGAGCCAGTGGTCCCCACCGCGGCGGCTACTGGCCCCCGTCGGCACGATCGGCGGTCCCCAAGAGCAAGATTCGGTGGCTCCCACGACTACGAATACTCAGCACATCACCCACCGCGCTGAGTCGCCTGCGATCACGTGATGGCGTCGCAGTTCCTGCCCGATCGCGGCACCCAGCAGCAGCGCGCGGCGCACCGCGGTGTCCAGGACGTCCGGCGGGGTGAACACACCCGGTACCAGGCGCTCCAGGTATCCGTCGGCCACCAGGGAGTCCATGGTGGGGGACTCCGGCCACTCCTGCAGCTCACCGACCAGCGGGGCCGCGAGGTCGGCAGCATGCTGCGACCAGGCTGCGCAGGGTGCGAGGTGGCCGGTGCTGTCCATGGATCGACTCTGACGCAAGCGGCCGGCCCCGACAAGCGGGACCGGCCAGTTGTGGACGGACACGGTTGGGGAGGAACCCCGGCCCGGTGCGCCGTGCTGCAGGTCTGTCAGCCGAGGTCGTGGGCGGAGCGCTCGATGACCGCCAGCCACTCCTTGCGGGCCTCCAGCGCCGACTCCGCCTCGGCGATCTTCTTCGGGTCACCCCCGGCGCGGGCCTTGTCCAACGCGTCCTGGTAGCTCGAGATGGCGGCGTGCAGCTGCGAGGAGGCACCCTCGACACGAGCCTTGGTGCGCGGGTCGGTTCGACGCCACTCGTCCTCCTCGGCCTTGCGCACAGCGCGCTCGACCGCACGCAGCTTGTCCTCGATGCGGTGCATGTCCGAGCGCGGCACCTTGCCGGCCTCCTCCCAGCGGTCCTGGATGGAGCGCAGCTTCTCCTTGGCGCCGTCCAGGTCCTTCGCCGGGTCGATGGACTGCGCCTCGGCGAGCAGGGCCTCCTTGACCTTCAGGTTCTCCTTCTGCTCGCCCTCGGTGGCCTTCAGGTCCTCGTTGCGGGCGGCGAAGAAGTGGTCCTGGGCGGCCTTGAACCGTGCCCACTGGGCGTCGTCCTTCTTGCGACTGCCGCGGGGAGCGCTGCGCCAGCGGTCCATCAGGTCCTTGTAGGCGCGAACCGTGGGGCCCCAGTCGGTGGAGTCCTTCATCGACTCGGCCTCGGCGATCAGCTTCTCCTTGACCTGGGCGGCCTCGCCGTGCTTCTCGTCGAGCTGCGAGAAGAACTGCTTGCGCATGCGGTCGAAGGACGCTCGAGCCGTGGACAGGCGCTTCCACAGCGCCTCCTCGGTGGGGCGGTCCAGCGAGACGTCCTCGGACTGCATCTTCTTCCAGGTGGGGACCATCTGGCGCATGGTCTCGCCAGCGCTCTTCCAGGACAGCTGCGAGGGCTCGGTGGCCACCAGCTGCTCGATGGACTCCACGAAGGCCGTGCGGCGCGCGGTGGCCTCGTCGCGGGCGGCCATGCGCTCGGCCTCGAGGGCCTGGATCTTCGACTTGGCGTTCTCCCGCAGGTCGTGCGCGCGGGCGCGCAGGGCGGGGATGTCCCCGACCACCTGCGGCTCCTTCATGTTCTTGCGCAGGTTCTCCAGCAGACGGTTCAGATCGTTCTGGGTGTGCTCGGGGGCAGCGAGCTTCTTCTCGGTCAGGTCGAGGAAGGCTGCCAGGTCGAGGTAGGCGCGGGCGAAGGGGTCCAGTGCCTTCGCGTGGTCGGTCTCCGTGGTGGTGCCGATCTGGCGCACCTGCGTGCCGTCCTGCACGGTCACGGTGCCGTCCTCGGCCACGCTCCCGAAGGCGCGGGCCTCAGCGATGGCCGCCTCGTCGTACTCGGCCGGCGGCGGCACCGCGGGCAGCAGGGGGGCGGACGGCTTCTTGCCGGCCAGAGCAGCGGGGGAGGGGACGCCGGGGCGCGCAGTGGGACGGGGCACGGGGCGCGGGGTCGGTGCGGACGCCTTCTCCTGCTCGCCCTCCTGCTTCTCGTCCTGGCCCTCGTCCTGCTGGGCCGGATCGTCCTGCTGGCCCTCGTCCTGCTGGGCCGGATGGGGCTGATCCGTCTGCTCGGGCTCAGGCTGTTCGCTCTGTGCCGGCGGCTCAGTGGGGTCCGCCTGCGCGGTGGGCTCCACCGACTCGGCCTGCTCGGACGGCTCCGGGGTGACGGGGGTCTCGGACTCGCTCACGGTTTGAGCTCCTTCGATCTGATCCGCTGCTGGGCGGGACGGGCCGCCGAGGCGGCCGGGCTTCACATGGCGCCCCTTCGATGGACCGCCACGACAGGGAACTCTACAGCGATCCGGCCGGTGATCCGTGCCCCGTCCGTCGCCCACGTGGGGGTCATAATGGACGGGCCCTCCCTGCCCGCATCTGCGAAGGAAGTACTTCCCGTGGCGAAGATCTCCGCCCTGTCCGGTTTCCCCGAGTGGCTCCCCGCCGAGCGCCTCGTCGAACAGCACGTCATCGACGTGTTCCGCGAGGTCGCCGAGCTGCACGGGTTCTCCGGGATCGAGACGCGCGCTGTCGAACCGCTCGAGCAGCTGCTGCGCAAGGGTGAGATCGACAAGGAGGTGTACGTGCTGCGTCGCCTGCACGCGGAGGAGGACGGCCGCGCCCCTGGCGACGACTCCGGGGCCGACCCCTCCCGCACCCTGGGTCTGCACTTCGACCTCACGGTGCCGCTGGCCCGCTACGTCCTGGAACACCAGAACGACCTGTCCTTCCCGCTGCGCCGCTACCAGGTGCAGAAGGTGTGGCGCGGTGAGCGCCCCCAGGACGGCCGCTTCCGCGAGTTCTACCAGGCCGATCTCGACGTGATCGGGCAGGACACCCTCCCCGGCCACATCGAGGCCGAGGTCGCGGTGGTGATGGCGGAGATCCTGCGTCGTCTCCCACTGCCCGCGGTCACCATCCACGCCAACACCCGCAAGCTCTCCGAGGGCTTCTTCCGCTCCCTGGGCCTGGAAGACCGCACGGCGGTGCTGCGCGCCCTGGACAAGCTGCCCAAGATCGGCGAGGCGGCGGTGCGGGCACTGCTGGTCGAGGACGCCGGCGCCTCCCCGGAGCAGGCCGATGCCTGCCTCGCCTTCGCGTCGATCCGCACCCGCGACGGCTCCTTCGCCGACCGGGTCCGGGAACTGGGCGGCACAGGGGAGATGGTGGAGGAAGGCATTGCCGAGCTCACCGCCGTGGTCGAGCGCGTCGAGGCAGCAGTGCCGGGCGTGATCCTGGCGGACCTCTCGATCGCCCGCGGCCTGGACTACTACACCGGCACCGTGTTCGAGAGCTTCGTGGAGGGACACGAGGGACTGGGCTCGATCTGCTCGGGCGGCCGCTACGACTCCCTGGCCACCGACAACCGCCACACCTACCCCGGGGTGGGGCTGTCGATCGGACTGTCCCGGCTGGTGGCAAGGATGCTGTCCGCGCAGATGGCCCGCCCCAGCCGCCCGGTCCCCACCTGCGTGCTGGTCTCCGTGGCCGACGAGGAATCCCGGGCGCAGAGCGACGCGGTCGCCCGGGCGCTGCGGTCCCGAGGCATCCCCTGCGAGGTGGCACCCACCGCAGCGAAGCTCGGCAAGCAGATCCGCTACGCGGACCGCCGCGGCATCCCCTACGTGTGGTTCCCCGCGGCCGATGGCAGCGATGAGGTCAAGGACATCCGCAGCGGTGAGCAGCAGGCCGTGGATCCCGGCACCTGGGAGCCCCCCGCCGCGGACCGGACCGTGCAGATCCTCGCCGGTGACGTCACGGAGTGATCGCCTTTGGCGTGACCACCTCTGGCGTGTCCACCTCGCCCCGATCGTGTGAAGTGGCTCACGCCGGCGCGGGGGCTGGAATCCTTCGGGCCTGACGCACGTTCCACCTCGCATGAGCACAGTCACCCTGACCGCTGAGAACCACGACGAGACCGTCGAGGACGGCATCGTCCTGATCGACTTCTGGGCAGGCTGGTGCGTGCCGTGCCAGCGCTTCGCTCCCATCTTCGAGAAGGCCGCGGAGGAGCACCCCGACGTCACCTTCGCGAAGGTCGACACCGAGGACCAGCAGCAGCTGGCCATGCGCTACGGCGTCACCTCCATCCCCACCCTCGTGGCCTACCGCGAGGGCATCCCGGTCTTCTCCCAGGCCGGCGCCCTGCCGCAGTCGGCCCTGGAGGAGCTCATCGGCCAGGTGAAGAACCTGGACATGGACGAGGTCCGCAAGGCCTACGCCGACGCACAGGCACAGCAGCAGAACTGATCCCGCAGCGGCGTCGACCACGACGCCGCAGCACCCAGGACCACGCGAGGCCCGCATCCGGATCGGATGCGGGCCTCGCGCTCGGTCAGGGAGGATCAGCCGTCATGGTCCTCATGGCGCCGGTTGGAGCCGGCGCGCCGCTTGGAGTCGAACCGTGAGCCACCGCCCTCGCGGCGCCACGGCTTCGCACCGTCCCGCTTGAAGCCATGGTCGCCGTCGCGCTTGAAGCCACGGTCGTTGTCGCGGCGGAAGGGACGCTCACCGTCACGACGGAAGGGCCGATCCCCGGAGGGGCGACGGGGCCCGGTGTCCTCGGCGATGCGCAGCTCACGGCCGCCCACGCGGGCGGAACCGATCGCGGAGAGCTGCTCGCCGTTGAGCCCGCCACGGATCTCCACCAGCGAGAAGTTCCCGAAGATCGAGATCTTGCCGACGTCCTTGCCGTTGACGTTGCCCTCACCGGTGATCGCACCGACGATGCCCGGCGGGCGAGCACCGTGGGTGTGGCCCACGCCGATCCGGTATGCGGTGTACCCGGCCTCGGTGCGGGGCGCGGGGCGGGACTCGCCGTCGCGGTGACGGTCGCGCCCGCGGCGGTCACCGCGGTCGTTGTCGCGACCGGTCAGCGTGGCACCGGTGAACTCCTCCTCCTCGGTGACCGTGCCGGGGCCGTCGTCGCCCACGCCCATGGCGGCCAGCGCCACGGCCAGGTCCGTCGGCTCCATCTCCTTCTCGGCCAGGAACTCCGCGATCAGCTCGCGGTACAGGTCCAGTCGTCCGCGCTCCAGGCGCTCCGGCGCCTTGCCCAGGAGGCTGCGCAGACGGTGCTTGGAGACATCACGCGGGGAGGGGACGTGTGCTTCCTCGAGGGTCTGACGGGTGGCCTTCTCGATCGCACGCAGGTTGCGTCGCTCATGGGTTCCGATGAAGGTGATCGCCTGGCCGGTACGACCGGCGCGGCCGGTGCGGCCGATGCGGTGCACGTACGCCTCGGGCTCACGGGGCACATCGAAGTTGACCACCAGGCCGATCTTGTCCACGTCGAGACCGCGAGCGGCGACGTCGGTGGCGACCAGCACCTTCAGGGAGCCGTCGCGGAGACGCTCCACGATCTTCTCGCGCTCCTTCTGGGGCACGTCACCGCTGATGGAGGAGGCGACCAGGCCGCGGGCCACCAGCTCGGAGCCCACCTCCTCGGCGGCGGCGCGGGTGCGCACGAAAACGATCGCGGCCTCCGCGTCGGTGGTGGCCAGCACGCGGGCCAGGGCACCGGTGCGGTGACGGAAGGGCACCACGGCGTAGCTCTGGTGCACGCTCTTGACGGTGGAGGACTGCGGGGACACGCTCACGCGCACCGGGTCGTCCATGTGCTCGGAGGCCACCCGCTGGATGGCCGGCGGCATGGTGGCGGAGAACAGTGCCACCTGCCGGGTGGCGGGGGAGTGGGAGAGGATCTCCTCCACGTCCTCCGCGAAGCCCATGCGCAGCATCTCGTCGGCCTCGTCGAGCACCGCGAAGCGCACGCCGTCCAGCCGCAGGGTGTTGCGACGCATGTGATCCATCACGCGGCCGGGGGTCCCCACGACCACCTGCACACCGCGGCGCAGGGCCTTCTCCTGCGGGCCATAGGGGGAGCCGCCGTACACCGCCACCACGTCCAGGCCGTCGATGGCGGTGGCGAAGGAGGTGATCGCGTCGGCCACCTGCATCGCCAGCTCACGGGTGGGGGTCAGCACGATCGCCTGGACCGACTTCTGCGCCGGGTCCATGGCCGAGAGCAGGGGGAGCCCGAAGGCGGCCGTCTTGCCGGTGCCGGTCTGCGCCACACCGATCACATCGCGGCCGCTGAGCAGGGCCGGGATGGTCTGCACCTGGATCGGGGAGGGGCGCTCGAAGCCGAGGTCGGCCACCGCGCGGCGCAGGGGGGCCGAGAGCCCGAGGTCGTCGAAGCTCGTCTCGGCGGGGGCGCTATCGGCCGGGGCGGCCTCGACGGTCGCATCATCGGCGGGTGCGGATGCGCCGTCGGTCGGCTCGTGGGCAGGGGCAACGTCGGTCATGAAGTCCTTCAGCGGTGGGGGTGGAGCCTTGCGAGTCGCGTAGGGCGGTGCCCGTGATGCGACGGGCGGGATGGACCCGCAGTTCCGCAGGTCGGACGAGGTGACAGTCTACGGGCGGGGGAGTGCTGCCGATAGTGGCGCGCCCGGCGAGATCGCTCACCCTGCGCGGTACGCTGGGCCCGGCGGCCCGTGCCGCCACGCGGATCTGCCTGGTCCTCCCGCGAATCCCGTCGGGACCGCCCAGGACAGTCGGGTCCGTGCCCGCCCCCTAGTGATGAAGGACATCCCGTGCTGCGCACCCACCACGCCGGCGAGCTCCGCCCGGAGCACATCGGACAGCAAGTCACCCTCACCGGTTGGATCGGCCGTCGCCGTGATCACGGCGGCGTGACGTTCCTGGACCTGCGCGACGCCTCGGGCGTGGCACAGGTGGTGGTGCGCGAGGACGAGGCGATGCACCTGCGCAACGAGTACGTGTTGAAGGTGACCGGCACCGTCGACCGCCGCCCTGAGGGCAACGAGAACCCGCAGCTGGCCACCGGCGACATCGAGGTCACCGCGAGCGAGGTGGAGGTGCTGAACGCCGCCGCCCCGCTGCCGTTCCAGCTGGACGAGCACACGGAGGTCGGTGAGGAGACCCGCCTGCGCTACCGCTACCTGGACATGCGCCGGCAGGGACCCGCCAAGATCCTCCGCCTGCGCTCGGACGCCAACCGCGCCGCCCGCGAGACCCTCCTGGACGACGGCTTCGTGGAGGTGGAGACCCCCACCCTGACCCGCTCCACCCCTGAGGGAGCCCGCGACTTCCTAGTGCCCGCTCGCCTGGCCCCCGGCTCCTGGTACGCCCTGCCCCAGTCCCCTCAGCTGTTCAAGCAGTTGCTGATGGTGGGCGGGGTGGAGAAGTACTTCCAGCTGGCCCGCTGCTACCGCGACGAGGACTTCCGCGCCGACCGTCAGCCCGAGTTCACCCAGCTCGACATCGAGATGAGCTTCGTGGACCAGGAGGACGTCATCACGATGGCCGAGGACGTCGTGAAGAACGTGTGGGCGCTGGCCGGCCACGAGATCTCCACCCCGATCCCGCGGATCACCTACGCCGAGGCCATGCGCCGCTACGGCTCCGACAAGCCGGACCTGCGCTTCGACCTCGAGATCACCGAGATGACGGAGTACTTCCAGGACACCCCGTTCCGGGTGTTCCAGTCGCCGTTCGTGGGTGCCATCGTGATGGCCGGCGGCGCCTCCCAGCCCCGTCGCCAGCTCGACGCCTGGCAGGAATGGGCCAAGCAGCGCGGTGCCAAGGGCCTCGCCTATGTGCTGATCCAGGAGGACGGCACGCTCGGCGGCCCCGTCGCCAAGAACCTCTCCGAGCAGGAGAAGGAGGGCCTGGCCGCGAAGGTGGGCGCGAAGCCCGGCGACTGCGTGTTCTTCGCCGCCGGTGAGGCCAAGCCCTCCCGCGCACTACTGGGAGCTGCCCGCAACGAGATCGCCGAGCGGCTGGGCCTGATCGACCACGACGCCTTCGCCTTCGTGTGGGTGGTCGATGCCCCCATGTTCGAACCGGCCGGTGACGCCGTCGCCGCCGGTGACGTGGCGGTGGGCTCCGGTGCCTGGACCGCGGTGCATCACGCCTTCACCGCCCCCAAGCCCGAGTACCTGGACACCTTCGACACCGATCCCGGCAGCGCCCTGACCGATGCCTACGACATCGTCTGCAACGGCAACGAGATCGGCGGCGGCTCTATCCGTATCCACCGTCGCGACGTGCAGGAGCGCGTGTTCGCGGTGATGGGGCTCAGCCCCGAGGAGTCCCAGGAGAAGTTCGGCTTCCTGCTGGACGCCTTCGCCTTCGGCGCCCCTCCCCACGGCGGCATCGCCTTCGGCTGGGACCGGGTGGTGGCACTGCTGGCAGGGGTGGAGTCCATCCGAGAGGTGATCGCCTACCCCAAGTCCGGCGGTGGCTTCGACCCGCTCACCCAGGCGCCCGCCCCGATCACGCCCCAGCAGCGCAAGGAGGCCGGTATCGACGCCAAGCCCGCCCCGGCCAAGAAGCAGGACAAGGACGGCGAGGACCCCGAGCAGCACGACGCCGCGCAGCCCGGTGCCGGCAAGAGCGCATCGGCCTGATGCGCCGGTGACCTGACCGGTCCCTCGGCACGTCCGAGGACGACGAAGCCCGCCCGGTTCGCCGGGCGGGCTTCGTCACGTCTCGATGGCCGTCGTCACTGCTTGGTGGCCGTCGTGGCAGGTCAGCGGCGCGGTGCCTCGCCGTGCTTGATCATCGGCCGCGGCAGGCGCCAGCGGCGGATCTGGATCGAGCGCATGATGCCGTAGCCCACCAGGCCGCGCTCCACCTCGCCGAACTCCTCGGTGATCTCCTTGCGCAGGCGCTTGCGCAGGAACACCGAGTCCACCACACACGCCAGGATGCCGCCCCACAGCACGATGATCATGCCGGTGCTCATCACCATGTACATCTCCGGCGCGAACAGCGGCACCACCAGCGCCACCAGCATGAACACCAGGGCAATGGGGAAGAACAGCTCCGCCAGGTTCCGGCGGGAGTCCACCACGTCGCGAACCAGGCGACGCTCCGGCCCGCGGTGCTGGACCGGCATGTTCTTCTCGTCGCCGGTCATCAGCGCCTGCTGCGCGTTCATCCGCTCGCGCTGGGAGCGTTCGCGGTCCCGGCGGCGGGCCTCCTTGCGGTCGGTCACCACCAGCGGCCGACGGCGGGCCGCCTCGGCCTCCTTGCGGCTGCGGGTGGGGCGGCCCTTGGAGCCGGGCCTGGTGGCCCGCGGCTCCGGCTCGGGCTGGGCGGGGGGCTGGGACTTGCGGAAGATCACCGGGGCAGTCTAGGCGAGGACTGCTGGGATGCGCCCGGACGGTACGGTGGCAGGCATGAGCGGAGTCGACGATCACACCACATCCACCAGTCCTGCCCCTGCCGCGAGCGGTCCCGCCCCCTGGGGGGAGCACGCCGATCCCGAGGCGTTGCAGGCGCGGCTCGACGAGCTGCTACCCCAGGCGATCGCCGATCTCGAGGATCTGGTGCGGATCCCGTCGATCGCCTTCCCCGGGTACGACCGTGAGCCCGTGCGGCGCAGTGCCGAGGCAGTGGCAGGTCTCCTGCGCGAGGCCGGCATGCCGGAGGTCACGATCGAGTCGGTGGGCGAGGGCGCCCCGGCGGTCATCGCCCGCAGGCCCGCCCGCGAGGGCATGCCCACCGTGATGCTGTACGCCCACCATGACGTCCAGCCCACCGGTGACGTCGATTCCTGGACCAGCGCCCCCTTCGAGCCCACCCGGCGCGGGGAGCGGATGTTCGGTCGCGGCGCCGCCGACGACAAGGCCGGGGTGATGGCCCACGTGACCGCCCTGCGACTGGTGGGGGAGCAGCTCGCAGAGCAGGGGATCGGGGTGACCGTGTTCGTCGAGGGCGAGGAGGAGTGCGGCTCGCCCACCTTCCGCCCCTTCATCGAGGCCTTCCGCGACCGCCTGGCCGCCGACCTCATCATCGTCGCCGACTCCGCCAACTGGGACGTGGGCACACCCGCCCTCACCACCAGCCTGCGGGGAGTGGTGGACCTGACCGTCGAGGTGCGGGTGCTGGAGCACGCCGTCCACTCCGGACTGTTCGGTGGCCCCGTGCTGGACGCACTGACTCAGCTCTCGCGCCTGATTGCCACGCTCCACGACAGCAACGGCGAGGTGGCGGTGCCCGGACTGGTGCGCGCAGAGGACCCTGCCGTCGAGATGCCCGAGGAGGACTACCGCCGCGACGCCGGTGTCCCCGAGGGCCTCGAGCTCTCCGGTACCGGCGGTATCGCCGCCCGCCTGTGGACCCGGCCTGCACTGTCCGTGATCGGCATCGACGCCCCCGCCGTGCAGCAGGCGTCCAACACCCTGATCCCCGCGGCCCGCGCCAAGCTCTCCCTGCGCATCCCCCCGGGCCAGGAGCCCGCCGCCGCGATGGACGCGCTGGTGTCCCACCTGGAGCAGAACACCCCGCCCACCGCGCAGGTCACCATCCGTCGCGGGGAGGAGGGCAAGCCCTACCAGGCCCATCAGGACACGCCCGCGACGAGCCTGGCCCGCGCGGCCCTGGGGGCCGCCTGGGGCAACGAGGCGGTGGACACCGGGCTCGGTGGCTCCATCCCCTTCATCGCCGACCTGCTCGAGGTGTTCCCCGAGGCCGAGGTGCTGGTGACCGGGGTGGAGGACCCCCAGTCCCGCGCCCACGGCATCGACGAGTCCCTGCACCTGGGCGAGTTCGCGAAGGTGTGCCTGGCCGAGGCGCTGCTGCTGAGCGGCGCCGGATCCCTGGGCAGGCGCGCATGAGCAGGCCCGATCAGCGCGCCGGGCGCACCCACGGCGACGACCGCAGCAGCGGGAGCAGCAGTCCCACGGTGTCGGTGCTCACCGTCCCGGCCCTGTTCGGCGGTCTGGTGCTCGGTTTCATGGTCGGGTACTGGCTGGTGTGGTGGGGTGCCCTGGTGGTGGTCGTCGTGGCGATGGCCGCCTTCGGCGCAGTGGTCGCCGGGCGTGAGCGCGACGCCGCGACAGCGCTGATCCTGGGCACCGTGCTCGGCTACGGGGGAGTGCTCCTGCTGGCGGCCTTCCGCGGGGCGCTCTGACCCCCGCGGGATCCGCTGACCCCCACGGCCGGGGTGAGCCTCATCGCCCTTGCCCATCGGCCGCGCGACCGTCGCGCGGCGTACGCTTGACCCACGTCTGTATCGAGGAGGACCTCCATGACCACCGCCACAGAGCGCACCACCGCCGCCCACGGCGTGACCCTCACCCCCGTCGCCGTCGCCAAGGTGAACACCCTGCTCGAGCAGGAGGGCCGTGACGACCTGCGCCTGCGGATCGCCGTGCAGCCCGGCGGCTGCTCCGGCCTGATCTACCAGCTGTACTTCGACGAGCGCCTCATGGACGGTGACCTCACCGTCGAGTTCGACGGCGTCGAGGTCGTCGTTGACAAGATGAGCAACCCCTACCTCGCCGGGGCCGTCATCGACTTCGCCGACAGCATCGAGAAGCAGGGCTTCACGATCGACAACCCCAACGCGCAGAGCTCCTGCGCCTGCGGCGACTCCTTCGGCTGAGACGCACCTCACAGGCCCTTCACAGCAGCCTCCGTCCAGCGTGCCTTTGGTCCCGGAACCTCGGAAAACGCGTATGATGACGGGGTGCCGTCACGTGTCGGGGCCGAGTCGAGGTCATAGAACGGCCAGGTCCCGACCCACTCGTCAGAGTGCGGCACCGCGGGCGGCAGCCCACCGAGCACCGGCTCCCCTCCCCAGGGGCCCACGGAACGAGCGGAAGGTCATCCTCAGTGATCCCCCAGGCCACACAGCGTCCGCGGCGTCGACGCCGCGCGACGGCAGCAGGCGCGGCCCTCGCGGCGCTGCTGCTGACCGGTTGCACCGACGAGCAGCTGCGCGGTTACTTGCCCGGCTACAACGACGGCCAGGTCACCAACCAGACCGAGCGCATCACCACCATGTGGGTGGGCTCGTGGTCCGTGCTGGTGATCGTCGGCCTCATCGTGTGGGCCCTGAGCATCTGGTGCGCCATCGCCTACCGCCGCCGCAAGGACGACACCGGCTACCCCATCCAGCTGCGCTACCACGTGCCGCTGGAGCTGATGTTCACCCTGCTGCCCGTGGTCATGGTCATGACCTTCTTCTACTTCACCCAGCGTGACGTGCGCGAGATCGAGCACCACGTGGCCGAGCCCGATCTCACGGTCAACGTGGTGGCCAAGCAGTGGAGCTGGGACTTCAACTACGTCGAGCCCGACGTCCACGAGCCCGCCGGCGTGCAGTCCTTCCAGACCGGCCAGGAGGGCGCGGCAGAGGCCTTGCCCGTGCTGTACCTCCCCGTGGGTCAGACGGTCGAGTTCCAGCTGGACTCCCGCGACGTGGCCCACTCCTTCTGGGTGGTGGACTTCCTGTACAAGAAGGACATGTTCCCGGGCCGCACCACGAGCTTCCAGATCACCCCCACCCGTGAGGGCGTCTACGCCGGCAAGTGCGCCGAGCTGTGCGGCGAGTACCACTCGGACATGCTCTTCAACGTGCACGTGGTCTCCCAGGAGGAGTTCGATGCCCGCATGCAGGAGCTCGCGGACCAGGGCAACACCGGTCAGCTCGGTGTGGACCTGAACCGCAACGAGGAGGACTGGTCGATGCGCGAGCGCTACGACGAGGCACACCCGCGCAACGCCGAGCGCACCACCACCCCGGCCGGCGAGGAGACTGACCAGTGAGCGCCCCCACCACCACGACCCATCAGTCGACCGGTCATGTCCGAGCCGATGGCGAGCACAGGCGTGGCAGCAGGATCTTCCAGCTGCTGACCACCACGGACCACAAGCTCATCGGCCTGATGTACATGGGTATGGCCTTCGCCTTCTTCTGCTTCGGCGGTGTGCTGGCGCTGATGATCCGCGCTGAGCTGTGGGAGCCCGGCCTGCAGGTCGTGGTCTCCAAGGACCAGTACAACCAGCTGTTCACCATGCACGGCACGATCATGCTGCTGATGTTCGGCACCCCGCTGTTCAACGGCTTCGCCAACTACCTGGTGCCCCTGCAGATCGGCGCCGTGGACATGGCGTTCCCGCGCCTGAACATGTTCGCCTTCTGGCTTACCCTGTTCGGCTCCCTGATCGCCGTGGCCGGCTTCCTCACCCCGCAGGGTGCGGCCTCCTTCGGCTGGTTCGCCTACGCCCCGCTGTCGGACACCACGTTCAGCCCCGGCCTGGGCGGTGATCTATGGGTCTTCGGCTTGGCCTTGCAGGGCTTCGGCACGATCCTGGGCTCGGTCAACTTCATCACCACCATCATCTGCATGCGCATGCCCGGCATGACCATGTTCCGCATGCCGATCTTCACCTGGAACATCCTGATCACCGGTGTCCTGGTGCTGATGGCCTTCCCGCCGCTGGCGTCGGCACTGCTGGCCCTGGGAGCGGACCGCCGCTTCGACGCGCAGATCTTCAACCCCGAGAACGGCGGACCGGTGCTGTGGCAGCACCTGTTCTGGTTCTTCGGCCACCCCGAGGTGTACGTGCTGGCGCTGCCGTTCTTCGGCATCGCCTCCGAGATCATCCCGGCCTTCAGCCGCAAGCCGATCTTCGGGTACAAGACCCTGGTGGGCGCCACCATCTCGATCGCGGCCCTGTCGGTCACCGTGTGGGCGCACCACATGTACACCACCGGCGCGATCATGCTGGACTTCTTCGCCTTCATGACAATGCTGATCGCCGTCCCCACCGGCGTGAAGTTCTTCAACTGGATCGGCACCATGTGGCGAGGCTCGATCACGTTCGAGACCCCGATGCTGTTCACCCTGGGCTTCCTCACCACCTTCCTGTTCGGTGGCCTGACCGGCGTGATCCTGTCCAGCCCGGTGCTCGACTTCCATCTCTCCGACACCTACTTCGTGGTGGCCCACTTCCACTACGTGCTCTTCGGGACCGTCACCTTCGAGATGTTCGCCGGCTTCTACTTCTGGTGGCCCAAGATGTTCGGGTTCAAGCTCAGCGAGACGATCGGCAAGATCCACTTCTGGCTGCTGATGATCGGCTTCCATCTGACGTTCCTGGTCCAGCACTGGCTGGGCGTCGCCGGCGCACCCCGCCGCTACGTCAACTACCTGGCCGAGGACGGCTTCGGGTGGATGAACCAGCTCTCCACCGTGGGTGCGTTCATCCTGGGCGCCTCGACCCTGCCGTTCATCCTGAACGTGGTCCTCACCCACATCAAGGGCGAGAAGATCCTGGTGGACGACCCCTGGGGCTACGGTGCCTCGCTCGAGTGGGCAACGTCCTGCCCGCCCCCGCGTCACAACTTCCACTCCCTGCCGCGAATCCGGTCTGAGCGCCCGGCCTTCGACCTGCATCACCCGGAGGTCGCAGCGCAGGACTACATGCTGCAGCAGGAGCCCGCCGTGAACAAGGACACCAACTGACATGAGAGCATCCGCGCGCATCTTCTGGATCCTCGCGATCTTCTTCCTGATCGTCGGGATCGCGTACGGTCTGCTGACCGGCCTGTATGAGCCACTGGGCATCGAGACCGTGGGCTTCCCCGCGATCCTGGCCCTGGCCGGCCTGGCAGCCATGATCGCCCTGTACCTGTCCCTGAACAACCGCAAGTTCGGCACGCGTCCCGAGGACCAGCTGGACGCCGAGGTCGAGGACGAGGCCGGTGTGCAGGGCAGCTTCGCCCCGTACAGCTGGTGGCCGCTGTGGGCCTCGCTCGGTGCCGCGCTGGTGTTCCTGGGCGTCGCGGCCGGCTGGTGGATCTTCGCGCTCGGCTCCATCGTCGCCATCCTTGGCGTGATCGGCTGGGTCATGGAGTTCTCCACCGGTCAGTACGAGCACTGACCCGCAGCAGTCCCTGAGCGGCCCCGCACCGGAATCCCGGTGCGGGGCCGCTCTCTCGTGCGTCCTCATCCGGGGCGGGTCCTGCTACCGTGTGGCCAGCACCGTGCCTGGTCACTCCAGGCACCTGGACACCCTCAGGAGGCCACGGATGATGATCGGTGGAGCGACGAACCCGGTGGGCCGCGCGGAGCAGGAGATCAAGTCCCTCTTCGCCGGCGACGACGTGATCGCCGGGGCGGTGGACTGGGTGAATATTCGCCTCGCTGGGGTCCGCTGATCGAGGGTTCGGGTGCCACGTCGCTGCCGTAGCGGTGGCGTCGTTCGGGACCACCAGTGGTGTCGTTGGGGCCGCTCTGTCTACGCTCCTTCCGCCGTGTGTATAGGGCACGCGGCGGAAGGAGCAATCTGGAATGGTACGGAAGATCAGGGCGAAGCTGGTGCTCCAGCTGCGCGCAGAAGGTCTGTCGGGGCGAGCGATTTCGTCCTCGCAGGGCATGTCCCGCAAGTCCGTGAGGGCGGTGTTCGAGGCCGCTGACGCTGCAGGGATCGGGTGGGGCGATATCGCGGACGTCGCCGATGAGCAGGTGTATGCCCGGTTGTTCCCGGGCCGGGGCGAGCACGAGAGCGTGTTCGCACAGCCGGACTGGGAACAGGTCCATCGAGAGATGGCCAGGGTCGGCGTGACGCTGAAGCTGTTGCACGGCGAGTACTTCGACGCGACCACGGCGGCTGGGGATCCGGCGATGGGGTATGACCGGTTTTGCCGCACCTACCAGCACCACGTCATGGTCACCGGTGCCGCTTCGAGAGTCGGTCACAAGGCCGGCCAGAGCGTGGAGGTCGACTGGTCCGGCCCCACGATGGAGCTGGCCGATCCGGTCACCGGCGAGGTCTCGAAGGTGTTCTTGTTCGTTGCCTGCCTGCCTTTTTCTCGTTACGCGTTCTGCTTCCCGGCGCTGGATATGCGCCAGGAGTCCTGGCTGCGAGCGCACGTAGCGATGTTCGAGGCGCTGGGCGGGACGGTCCCGAGGATCGTTCCGGACAACCTCAAGACCGGTGTGGTGAAGCACCCCCGCGAGGGCGAGATCGTCCTGAACGATGCGTATCGCGAGATGGCAGCGCATTACTCGGCGGCGGTGCTCCCGGGGAGGGTGCGGAAACCGAAAGACAAGGCGAGCGTGGAGAACACCGTCGCGCACGTCGCGACCTGGGTCATCGCCGGGCTGCGGGATCAGCGATTCACGTCCCTGCCCGAACTTGCAGCCGCCATCGGGCAGCGGATGGAGGCCTATAACGCGGAGCCGTTCCAGAAGCGGCCCGGATCCCGCGCCAGCGTGTTCGACGCGGAGGAGCGGCCGCTGCTGACGCCGCTGCCGGCGGTGCCCTACGAGATCTCGACATGGCACTACGGACGACGAGTGGGCAGGAACGGGCACGTCACGTTCGCGCGGAACTTCTACTCCGCGCCGTTCGCGCACATCGGCGCGAAGGTCGATCTGCGCATCACGGCCCGGACGCTGGAGATCTATCAGGGCAGCCAGCGACTGACCAGTCACCTGCTGCTCCCGGAGACCGCGAGCAATGAGTACCGCACCAACGACGCGGACCTACCTGCGGGCGAGCGTTTCCAGGCCTGGGACGCGCAGAGGGTGCGGGCGTGGGCAGATCGGGTCGGGCCGGCCACGGTGATCGTGATCCAGCGGATCTTCGAGTCCGTGCCGATCGTGGAACAGGGCCTGGATCCCGCGTTGGCGGTGCTACGGCTCTCTCGCCGCTTCTCCGTAGATCGGGTCGAGGCGGCCTGCGCACTCGCGCTGACGGGACGGGTCCGTTCACCGCGCTATGCGCATCTGCACCCGATCTTGGCCACCGGGCAGGACAAGGTCGCCGCCCTGCGTCCACCCCGCGAGGAACCCGCGGAAGACGGCGGATACGTCCGTGGCGCCGACTACTACGCCGGAGGTGTCCGGTGAGCGTGATCGATAACGACACGAAGCGGAAGCTGCGCGAGATGGGCGCGACCGCGCTGCTGGACGCGATCGATGCCCAGGATGAGGCTCACGTGCTGGGGATGTCGTTCCAGGAACGGCTCCAGCTGATCGTGGACGAGGCGCATTCCATCTTCAATCATGGAAAGGTCGAGGGTCTGATCCGCCGGGCGGGGCTGCGTTATCCCGGAGCGGACCTGCGGCGGCTGGATCTGGTCGAGGAACGGGGACTGAACCGGAACGTGATCGCGCAACTGGCAACCTGCTCCTTCATCCAGCGGCAACAGAACGTGGTCTTCCAGGGCTTCACCGGCTCAGGGAAGTCCTACCTCGGCTGCGCGCTGGCGAAGCAGGCCTGCCAGCACCGGCTCCGAGCCCACTACATCCGAATGCCCGACCTCGAAGAGGCCTGGGCCCTGGCAAAGGACAAGCCGCAGGGCCAGACGAAGTTCCTGCGGAAGTACTCCACGTTCTCGCTGCTGGTGATCGACGAGTGGCTGCTGGACCATCCTGACGAGGGAATGCGTTCGATGCTGCTGGAACTGCTCGAGCGCCGCTATGACACCGGCTCGACCGTGTTCTGCACCCAGTACCCGAAGAAGGACTGGCACGCCCGGCTCGGTGGAGCAGTCCACGCCGATGCGATCATGGACCGCATCGTGCACAACACAATCTGGATCGACACCGGCGACAGGAACATGCGAGAACACACCGCACTGCCCCAGTGACCCGATGCCGGCGGGAGCCAGTGGTCCCCACCGCGGCGGCTACTGGCCCCCGTCGGCACGATCGGCGGTCCCCAAGAGCAAGATTCGGTGGCTCCCACGACTACGAATACTCACTGGGCACGCGGCGTGCTGATGGAGCGAGGCATCGACCCCTCGGCGCACCCTGTGCGAGCACTCAGGGCTCTGCGGAAGGCCGACCGGCGCCTGAGCCTGGGCTCGGCCCGCTACCTGGCCGATGCCGCCGCGGGGCGCCCCCAGCGGCGCGGACACACCCGCAGTCCCTTCCTGGAGTGACGGGTGCGGCCCCGAGCCGCACAGGCACCCCGGATCGCAGACCGTTCCCAAATGAGTCGGACAGACGAATATATGCGTACTCGGTAGAACAGTCGAAGCGCACAGATCTACAGCGGAAGGGCCCCGCAGCGAACTTCGGGGCCCTTCAGCCTGTGGTGGGGGAGTGCGGACCCCCGCGATCATCAGGCGATCAGTGGGTGGCCTTCTCCGCAGGGGTGCGGTAGTCGCCGCCAGTGAGCTGATCGATCGTGTGCTTCTCGTGGCCGGCGTGCTCCAGGGCCTCCCGCAGCTCGGCGGGGCTGGCCGGAGTAATGCTGTCCTTGAAGAAGAACGATGTCGCCGCAGCGCGGAGCGATGAGACGCCGTTGCCGGCCTTGAGCGGACGGTAGTCATCGTGCTGGACCAGGACCCAGCGGTCGTACTCGTTCAGCGGCTCGTGAATCTCGATCATGTCGCCGGTCTCGGTGCGCACAATGCGGGAGGTCTCCACGCCGTGCAGCGCCTTCTGGTGGGCCTGACGCTGGAGTGACAGGCACAGGCGCTTTGTGATCCAGAACGCGAGCACCGGGGCCACGAAGAACAGGATCCGGTACAGCCACGTGAGGTCGTTGATCGACAGGTCCAACGCGATCGCCAGCAGGTCGTTCGCCGCGGCGAGCACGAGCACGATGTAAACGGTGATCCAGGCGACGCCGAGGCCGGTGCGGACCGGGGTGTTGTACGGCAGGTCCAGCAGGTGGTGCTCCCGGTCATCACCGGTCACCCATGCCTCGATGAACGGGTACAGGGCCAGGAAGCCCAGCATCGCGCCGTAGAACATCATCGGGATCAGCATGTTCCAGGAGAACACGTAGCCGAAGATCGTCGACTCCCAACCCGGGATCAGGCGCAGGCCACCGTCGGTGAACAGCATGTACCAGTCGGGCTGCGAACCGGCTGAGACAGGGGACGGATCGTACGGTCCGTACACCCACACAGCGTTGATGCTGGTGGTGGCGGAGATCAGGGCGATAACGCCGAACACCAGGAAGAAGAAGCCCCCGGCCTTCGCGGTGTACACCGGGAACAGCGGGAAGCCCACCACGTTGCGGTCGGTGCGCCCCGGGCCGGGGTACTGGGTGTGCTTGTGCAGCACCAGCAGCACCAGGTGGATCGCGATCAGTCCCAGGATGGCTGCGGGCACCAGCAGGATGTGGATGGTGAACAGGCGCGGGATGATGTAGGTCCCGGGGAACTCGCCTCCGAACAGCAGGAACGAGATGTAGGTGCCCACCACCGGCATCGACTTCGCCAGGCCGTCCGCGATGCGCAGTCCGTTCCCGGACAAGACGTCATCCGGGAGGGAGTAGCCGGAGAACCCGGCCACCATCCCGAGGATCATCAGGGTAAAGCCGATCAGCCAGTTCAGCTCACGCGGCTTGCGGAAGGCCCCGGTGAAGAACACGCGGAACATGTGCACGTAGATCGCGACCATGAACACCAGGGCCGCCCAGTGGTGCATCTGCCGGAACAGCAGACCACCGGTGACCTCGAAGGAGATCTCCAGCGTGGACTCGAAGGCGCGAGACATGTGCTCGCCCTGCAGCGCCTCGTACGGGCCGTTGTAGATAACCTCCTCCATGGAGGGGTCGAAGAACATGGTCAGGAAGGTGCCGGTGATCAGCAGGATGACGAAGCTGTACAGAGCCACCTCGCCGAACATGAACGACCAGTGGTCGGGGAAGATCTTCCGGGCGAAGAACTTGATGAAACCGCCGCCGGAGACGCGCTGGTCCAGCCAGTCACCGCCGACGGCACCGAGCTTCATCGCGCGCCCCTGCTTCGGGGCCTGCTTCTGGGATGCGGGAGTCGTGGTCGACACGTGATCACTTGTCCTTGTGGATGTCCCAGAAACTGGGACCGATCGGCTCGGGGAAGTCGCCGCGGGCCACCAGGTAGCCCTCGGCATCGACCTCGATCGGGAGCTGGGGGAGCGGTCGGTGGGCCGGGCCGAAGATGACCTTGGCGGCGTCGGTGACGTCGAAGGTGGACTGGTGGCAGGGGCACAGCATGTGGTGCGTCTGCTGCTCGTACAGCGCCACCGGGCATCCCACGTGGGTGCAGATCTTGGAGAAGGCGAGAATGCCCTCGTACCCGTTCGCCAGGCTCTCCTCGTTCTTGCCGAGCTTCGGGTCGATGCGCACGATGACCGTGGCCGCCTTGGCGCGCTCCTCCAGGAAGTGCGGGGTCTCGGAGGTGAGGTCCTCCGGCATCACGTGGAAGATCGAGTTCATCGCGACGTCCGAGGCCTTGATGGGGGTGCCGTCGTGGTCCCGGGCCAAGCGCATCCCCGACTTCCAGAAGGTGTGGTGCAGCTTGTTTCCCGGCATCGGACCCAGGGTGGACAGCGGGGCCAGCACAGCGATCGGCAGGGCCGCCAGCGCCGCCACCATCGAGGTGACGATCAGCGGACGGCGGCCGATACCGGATTCGTCCAGGCCACCCGTGATGATGTCGACCGCGGCCCCGCGGGACTCGTCGGTGCTGCGGATCGGGTGCCGCTCCTCGACCACCTCGTCATCGGGCATCAGGGTCTTGGCCCAGTGCACAGCAGCAGCGCCGATGAAGAACACGGCGATCGCCAGACCAAGGCCGGTCACCAGGTTGGACCACCACAGGGCCTCCCAGGTGCCCGACTCCGCGAAGAGGTTCTTGTGGTGCGGGGTGACCAGGAAGTACGAGGCGATGAAGAGCACGGTGCCCAGCACGGACACCAGGAAGAGCCCGGCGACGATGCGCTCGGCGCGCTTTTCGGCCCTGGGGTCCACGTCCGCGCGACGGTGCTGGTGCGGGGGCAGGCCGGGGTTGGGGAACCCGCCGTCCTCGCGCGGGGCGATGGCGCTGACACCGCGGGCAGGACGGGTTCCGTCGATGTTGTCGTTCACGTGCGTGCTCACTTCGCCTTCGCCCCCAGCCACACGGCACAGCCGGTCAGGAGGGTGAGGATGATGGTCCATGCGTACAGGCCCTCGGTCACCGGACCGAGTGAGCCCAGGGAGATGCCGCCGGGGGAGCCGACCTCCTCGAGCTGATCGAGGTAGGCGATCACGTCGCGCTTGTCCTCGGGGGTGAGGTTGTTGTCGTTGAACACCGGCATGTTCTGCGGGCCGGTCTCCATCGCCTCGTACACGTGCTTGGGCTCCAGGCCCAGCACCGGCGGGGCGTACTTGCCGCGAGTCAGCGCGCCGCCGGCACCGGCAGCGTTGTGGCACATGGCGCAGTTGATGCGGAAGATCTCACCGCCGTTGACGGGGTCACCGGCCTCGGCGTCGAGGTACTCGGCAACAGGCACGGCCGGACCGGGGCCCAGCGAGGCGACGTACGCGGCGAGCTGCCGGGTCTGCTCCTCGTTCATCTGCGGGGGCTTGCGAGCGGCCTGCGCACCGGAGCGCTGCATCGGCATGCGGCCGGTGCCCACCTGGAAGTCCACTGCCGCGGCTCCCACGCCGATCAGGGAGGGGCCGGTGGTCTGGCCGTCCGGGTCCATCTGACCCTCGGCGTTGCGGCCGTGGCAGGAGGCGCAGTTGGCCAGGAACAGTGCCTCGCCTTCGGCGATGTCCTCCTGGGTGTAGGTCTCGGCCTGGGCCACGCGCGGCTGGAAGGCGGCGTACAGCCCGCCTGTGGCGACCAGCGCGAGCAGCAGTATCACGAGCAATGCCATCGGGTGATGGCGACGTGCGGCGAGTGCCTTCACGGTTCGGACCTCGATTCGTGGAGGAGTCGGGCGGGGACGGGGGACGTACCGGGGAGCAGCGGGTGCTGGATCAGAAGATCGACCAGTTGAAGTCGACGGGGATGGCGTTGCCACCGCGCATGGTCATGATCGGATCCAGCAGGTAGACGATCGCGAACAGCACGATCCACACGATGTCCACGAAGTGCCAGTAGTAGGACACGCAGATTGCGGAGACCTGCTCGTGCTGGGTGAACTTGGAGGCCGCGAAGGCGCGGGCCAGCACCATCAGGAAGGCGATCAGACCGCCGATGACGTGGATGCCGTGGAAGCCGGTGGCCAGGTAGAAGATGGACCCGAAGGGGGAGGACGACATCGTTACCCCGTGGTGCACCAGCTCGGCGTACTCGAAGGCCTGCCCGGCCACGAAGATCGCGCCCATGATGTAGGTCAGGGTGAACCACTCGATCATTCCCCAGCCGGCGATGTTGAAGATCGAGCCCTCGCGGCGCTTGCGCGGTTCGAACACGCGGCCGCCGGGGAGGCGCCCCTCGGCCATGTAGACGCCGATCTGGCAGGTGACCGAGCTGGCCACCAGGATCGAGGTGTTCAGCAGCGCGAAGCCCTGCTTGAAGTTGGCCTGGCCGTCGGCGAAGACGTCCGGCACCATCGACCGCAGCGTGAAGTACATCGCGAAAAGGCCACCGAAGAACATCAGCTCGCTGGCGAGCCAGATGAACGTCCCGATCTGGGTCGGGTTGGGGCGGCCCACCGCCGGCGCGGCGGGGGCTGGGCGCTCAGTCAGGGTCGCAGTAGTCACGTCACCATTATGTCGTGTCGTCAGATTCAGCGGGACCAGTTCACGACCTCCGGACCCACCGCGGGGCACGGCGCCCGGGCGAACCATGTCAGCATAGCTCCCCTGACGCCGCGTCACGAACCTGGACACGCACTCGATGTGCAGGTGACGGCCAGGTGTGACCGTCGTGACCGATCCGTGATCCGGTCCGAGCGGCGCCGCGTGATCGTCAGGATGCGTGCTGCCCGATCCGCACTGTGGTCCCATCCGGCTCCCACCGGCGCGGCGGTGGGATGATCGATGCATGAACGAGAGCACCCCGACCTGGTCCCGGATCACCGCCCGCCTGGTGCGCGGCGACGAGCTCACCCATGCAGAGGCGAGCTGGGCGATGGACGAGGTCATGAGCGGCGAGGCCACCCCCGTGCAGCTGGCCGGGTTCCTGGTGGCCCTTCAGGCGAAGGGAGTGACCAGCACCGAGCTGGGCGCCCTCGCCGATGCCATGACCTCCCATGCCCGTCCCGTGGAGGCCCCCTCGCATTCCATCGACATCGTGGGCACCGGTGGGGATCTCGCGCAGACCGTGAACATCTCCACCATGGCCTCGATGGTCATCGCCTCCACCGGCCGCACCGTGGTCAAGCACGGCAACCGTGCCTCCACCTCCCGCTCCGGTTCCGCCGATGTGCTCGAGGCGCTCGGGGTGCGCCTGGACCTCCCCGTCCCCGTGGTCGAGGACCTGGTGGACAGGATCGGGATGACGTTCCTGTTCGCCCAGGTGTTCCATCCCTCCATGAGGTACACCGCCGAGGCTCGCAAGGGGCTGGGCATCCCCACGGTGATGAACATCCTGGGGCCGATCACCAATCCCGCACGGCCCAGGGCCAGTGCGGTGGGTGTGGCCGATGCCACGGTTGCGCCGACGGTGGCCGGGGTGTTCGCCTCTCGGGGCACCAGCGCCCTGGTGTTCCGCGGCCAGGACGGCCTGGACGAGCTCACCGTCACCGCCCCGTCGGACGTGTGGGAGGTGCGCGGCGGTCAGGTGCGCGAGCATGTGCTGGATGCCGAAGAGCTGCTGGGCGTGGGCCGCGCCGGCCACGACGCCCTGCGAGGCGGCACCGCCGAGGAGAACGCCCAGGTGGCCCGGGACCTGTTCGCAGGTTCCCGCGAAGGCCGCATGGGCCCGGTCCGCGACGCCGTTCTGCTGAACGCCGCCGCCGGCGTGCTCGCCTACGACGGGATCGACCAGGCTGCGGCCGACGGCTTCCACGAGCGCTTCGCAGCCTCCTTCGCCGAGGCGCGGGATGCGCTGGACTCCGGGCGCCCGGCCGAGCTCCTGGACCGCTGGGCGCGCGCCTCCCAGGCTGCCTCCGAGGGGCGCTGACCCGAGGACGGCTGGGCGCGTCGCCCCGCCCCTGCGGTGCAGGAGCCCGGGGCGACCGGTCTCAGCCGTCCATGCCGAGGTCGAACGCGGCGTCCAGGTCCTTCTTGGAGTAGGTCTTGAACGCGATGTTGGTGGTGGTGTCCAGGACGCCCTCGACCTTGCTGAGCTGGTCGGCGATGACCTCGGCGAGATCCTCGTGGCGACGCACACGCACCACGGCGATGAGATCCACATCGCCGGTGACGGAGTAGACCTGCTCCACGCCCTCGATGTCCACGATGCTCTGGGCGACTTCGGGGATGCGGTGGGACTCGACGATGATCGAGGCGATGGCGGTGATCATGGATCCTCCAGGGGTATCGGGCGGATGGGTGTGAACCGAGCCTATGCCTCCGCGGCGGCCGCGGTGCGGGAGAAGTGCTCGGTGAGATGTTCCGCCTCGAAGCGTGCCCGTGCCGGCACGGCCCAGGCGCCCTCCACCAGCACGGTGCGCATGCCTTCACCCTCCAGCCAGCTCGCGAGGATCTCCGCCTCCTGGTGGTAGCCCTGGCACAGCGGGGCCGCGAGCTCCGCCTCCCCGGAACCGGTGAGAGCGAGGGAGCGGGCAGCTGCCAGTGGATCTGTCCGGGCCGGTACCAGAGCGGTGCCCG
The DNA here is from genome assembly GCF_016907455.1 of Brachybacterium muris. Taxonomy (NCBI): domain Bacteria; kingdom Bacillati; phylum Actinomycetota; class Actinomycetes; order Micrococcales; family Dermabacteraceae; genus Brachybacterium; species Brachybacterium muris. Next base: position 1,393,767 of record NZ_JAFBCB010000001.1, read on the forward strand.
AGAACCTGCCGTGACGCACGGCCAGCAGTTCCCAGCCGCGCCTGCCTATCACCCCCTCGGTAACGGGCCGCGCCGCGATCAGCAGCGGGATCGCGGCCAGGGCCCTCAGCCTGCTCGCCCGGCGCGCTGCCTTCAGGTAGGTGAGCGTGAGCTGCCGGATGCGTTCGGCGTCCTCGTAGTGACCGGCGGTGACGTGGCCGCGCATCCGACCGGCCGCGTGCTCGAGCACCTCGCTCGGATCCTCCAGCAGCGCCCGGCGGATCCGAGACCGATGCCCCTGATCCACCGGCCGGTCACCTCGAGAGCTCGTCTCGAACGCAGCGGCCCTGCCCATCACCGCATCGGTGAGCAGCGCCTTGAGCGGTTCGACGTCGTGCCGGGATCCCAGCGGCCCGATCTGGGCGGAGCCGTCGGACTCGTCCTTGGCCAGGCGCGCGGCCCGCAGCCCCTCACGGCCCGGACCGAGTCGCAGCCACAGGGCCTTCTCCGGGGTGAGCCCGCGGCGGTTCGAGGGCGGCTTGGTCGCCCCGATGATCCGCAGCTCCCGCACTGCGGCCTCGGTGGCGGTGGTGCACTCGATGGTGCGGATCGACTCCGCCCGCGGCAGCATGTCCAGCACCCTGCGGCGGGTCTCGGCGGCGGTGAAGTAGGTGCGCACCCGACTGCGGAGGTTGCGGGAGGTCCCCACGTACAGCACCTGCCCCTGGGCATCGAGGAACTCGTACACCCCCGGCACCGGCGGAACCGTGGCGGCCAGGTGCTTCTTGCGCAGCTGCACCGGGCTGGCGCGACGGTGAGCGGAGGCGAGGTCCTCCAGGGTGGTGGCACCCTGCGGGCCCAGCCGGGCGATCATCGCGTGCAGCACGTCCACCGTGGCCCGTGCATCGGACAGCGCCCGGTGATCCGGCGGGACGCTCGCTCCCACGTGGGCGGCCAGCGTGGACAGGCGATGGTCTCGCACCTCGTCCCTGCGATACACGGTGCGGGCCAGCGCCAGGGTGTCCAGCACCTGCGGTGAGGGCCAGGGGATGTGGTGCCGGGCGGCGTGGGCGGTGAGGAACCCGATGTCGAAGCGGGCGTTGTGCGCCACCAGCGAGGCGTCCCCCACGAAGTCCAGGAACATCGGCAGGACTGTGGCGATGTGGGGGGCGCCGGTCACCATGGCGTCCGAGATGCCGGTGAGGGAGGCGATGTAGGCGGGGATGGGGCGCTGGGGGTCCACGAAGGTGCGGAACTCACCGAGCACCTCTCCGCCGCGCACCTTGACCGCGCCGATCTCCGTGATGGCGTCCTCGGTGGGGTTCGTCCCGGTGGTCTCCAGGTCCACCACCACCAAGGTGGCCTCTGCCAGCGGGGTGCCGAGGTCGTCGAAGCTGAGCTGCTGGCGGGGAAGGCGACGGGCGGGCATGTCCCGCACACTACGACGAGGCCCCGACAGCCGAGAGCGGGTGACGGGGCCTCGTGTCGCTCAGCGGGCCCCCGAGGGAGAGCTCGGAGCGAGAGCTGTCAGGCCGACGGCTTCTGACCCGAGTAGATCGTGTCGATCACATCGGCGAAGTCCTTGACCACCACGTTGCGCTTGAGCTTCATCGAGGGGGTGAGGTACCCGTTCTCCTCGGTGAAGTCGGTGTCGATGATCTCGAAGGTGCGGATCGACTCGGCGCGGGAGACGGACTGGTTGGCCTTGTCCACCACCTGCTGGACCTCGGCACGCACCTTCTCGTTGCGGCCGGCCTCCTCGATGCTCATCTCCGGCAGGCCGTTGTTCTTCAGCCAGGTGGGGAGCATCTCCGGGTCCAGGGTGAGGATCGCGGCGACGAAGGGCTTCTGGTCGCCGATCACCACGCACTGGCTCACCAGCGGGTGGGAGCGCAGCTGGTCCTCCAGCTGGGCGGGGGAGACGTTCTTGCCGCCGGCGGTGACGATGACCTCCTTGGAGCGGCCGGTGATGGTGAGGGCGCCGTCGGAGTCCAGGGAGCCGATGTCCCCGGTGCGGAACCAGCCGTCGCGCATGGCCTCGGCGGTGGCCTCGGGGTTGTTGTGGTACCCCTTGAACACCATCACGCCCTTGACCAGGATCTCGCCGTCGTCGTCGATCGCCACGGTGGAGCCGGGCAGGGGCGGGCCCACGGTGCCGGGCTTGACCGACCACGGCAGGTTCACGCACACCGGGGCAGTGGTCTCGGTCAGGCCGTAGCCCTCCAGCACCGTCACCCCGATGCCGCGGAAGAAGTGCGCCAGGCGCGCCCCCAGCGGGGCACCGCCGGAGACGGCCCAGGAGACGTCCCCACCCATGGCGCCGCGCAGCTTGGCGTACAGCAGCTTGTCGAAGGCGGCGTGCTTGAGCTTGAGGGTCAGTGGGACCTTCCCTGCCGAGAGCGCCTTGGAATAGGCGATCGCGGTGTCGGCTCCGGCGGAGAAGATCTTGCCCTTGCCGCCGGCGATGGCCTTGGCCTCGGCGCTGTTGTAGACCTTCTCGAACACGCGGGGGACCGCGAGCAGGAAGGTGGGCTTGAACTTCGCCAGGTCCTCCATCAGGTTCTTGGTGTCCGGGGTGAAGGCGGTGGTGACCGGCCAGGAGGCGGCCACCACCACGAGCAGGCGAGCGAACACGTGCGCGATCGGCAGGAACATCAGCATTCGTGAACCGGGGGGCAGCACGTGCTCGCCCAGCAGGTTCAGCGCGCTGCGGGTGGTGTCCACGAAGTTCGCGTGGGTGAGCTCGGCGCCCTTGGGGCGACCGGTGGTGCCGGAGGTGTAGATAATGGTGGCGACGTCCGACATCGACCGGGACGTGCGGCGGGTCTCGAGGTCCTCGTCGCTGACGTCCTTGCCGCGCTTCTTGAGGTCCTCGATGATGCCGTCCTCCAGCACACCGATGCGCTCCAGTGCGGGCAGCTCCCCGCGCACGGACTCCATGTCCTCGCAGTGGCGGGTGGCCTCGACCACCGCGAAGCGGGCCCCGGAGTCCGAGGCGATCCACTGAATCTGGCTGGGGGCGGAGGTCTCGTAGATCGGGACGCTGATCCCCCCGGCGAACCACACCGCCCAGTCCATCAGCACCCACTCGTAGCGGGTGCGGGACATGATCGCGACCACGTCACCGGTGCCGACGTCGGAGGCGATCAGACCCTTGGCCACGGCCTTGACCTCGTCGATGAAGTTGCCGACGGACATCGTGCGGTAGGCCCCGGAGCGGTCGGCCAGCTCGAATATGGGAGTTCGGGGATCGGACTTCAGGCGACCGAGGAGGAGGTCGGTGGTGTTCTCGTCATCGCGGCTGGTGTGCTGGGCGGCAGTTCCGAACTGCTTCATCGAATCTCCTTCGATCCGGCTCGGACGCTGCTCCGGCGTGCCGGGCACCCGTCCGGAAACGCTGGTGGGGTCCGGGGAAGTCTACGTCAGGGCACCCTACGATGGACCCCGACAACACGGATCGGTCGGGCCGCATGTTCAGCACGCGGAACGCAGTGGAAGGGGTTTCATGCTCTCCATCGGAGTGGACATCGGCGGCACCAAGATCGCGGCCGGGGTGGTGGACGAGGCCGGCACCATCATCGCCGCCACCACCCGCAGTACCCCCGCCACCGATCCGGAGCTGATCGAGGCCGGAGTGGCCGACGCCGTCGCCGAGCTGCGTGCGGAGCACGACGTGGTCGGGGTGGGCGTGGGAGCCGCCGGCTTCGTCGGTGCCGACCGTCGCACCGTGGTGTTCGCTGCGAACCTCGCCTGGCGGCATCGCGCCCTCGCCGAGGAGATCGAGCGACTGGTGTCCCTTCCGGTGGTGGTGGAGAACGACGCCAACGCGGCCGGCTGGGCGGAGTTCCGCTTCGGTGCCGCCACCGAGGCGGAGCACATGCTGATGGTCACCGTGGGCACGGGCCTGGGCGGTGCGATCGTGCTGAACGGGGAACTGGTGCGCGGCAGCGGAGGCTTCGCGGGGGAGATCGCGCATATGACCGCCGTGCCGAACGGGCAGTGGTGCGGATGCGGCCGTCGCGGCTGCCTGGAGCAGTACACGGCCGGAACCGCGCTGGTGCGCGCTGCCAAGCGCCGCGCCGCCACCGGTGATCCCCTGATGGGTCCGCTGGTGCAGGCCGCCGGTGGCGCGAAGAAGGAGATCGACGGACCGCTGATCACCCGTCTCGCCCAGCAGGGCGACCCCGGCGCCAGGGAGCTGATCGCCGAGATCGGCAGTTGGCTGGGCGAGGGACTGGCATCGATCTCGGCACTGCTGGATCCCGAGGTGATCGTGGTCGGCGGCGGCGTGAGCGCGGCAGGTGACCTGCTGCTGGATCCCGCGCGGGAGGCCTACGCCGCCCATTTGACCGCCCGCATGCACCGGGACATCGCACCCTTCGAGGTGGCTCAGATGGGCAACCGGGCCGGCATCGTGGGAGCCGCCGACCTGGCCAGGTGAACCCGGCCCCGGTCCGCATGCTCGGCCGGTCCTAGACCTCCACGCCGTCGTCTTCGCGGTGTCGTGGCGCACGCATCAGCAGCGACACGATGCCTCCCAGTGCGGCGATGCCGCCGATCCCGCCGACCCACGTGGGCAGGGAGGGGGAGACGGCCACCACCAGCAGCATCAGCACCCCGCCGACGAGAGCGGTCCACGACCACAGGGCCCGCGACGAGGGCTCGGGCAGATCGGGGTCGGGCGGGACGAAATCCCCCATCCACGCGTCCCGGTCGTACAGGTCGTCGTCATCGTCGAGCTCGGCGGGGCTCTTCGCCGGTCGGCCGAGTGCCGGATGGACGGCGCGGGCACGTGCTCGCTGCTCCTCGGTGGGAGGTTCGCCCGGAGAATCAGGGCTGCCCAACCGGTGCCGCTCACCCTTGTCCGTGGCGGCGGGCTCGGACGGGGCCTGTCCCGGGGGCAGCACGACGCCCTCGGCCTCGAGCAGTCGGGCGAACTCCTCGTCCACGTCCCGAGGATCGCCCTCCCGGGGTGCCCCATTGCTCGGAGTCATCGCGTCGTTCCTGCCATGTCTGCCACCTCAGCGCTTCTGCGCCGCAGGGCGCGGCACGTGCTGGTCGAGGAACCGTGAGGAGGTCTCGAAGAGCAGCGGTGCGTCGTGGTCCAGCGTCGCCACGTGGTGACTGCGCAGCAGGGGGAGCCGTTCCACCGGTCCCGCCACCCCGGCGGCGACCTTGCGGCTGTCCTTCGCGGGGACCGTATGGTCCTCGCGGGACGTGGCCAGCAGGACCGGGACCTCCACGGCACCCAGGGACATCCGGGCCTTGCCGAACAGCTTCCTCAGCTCACCGACGGCCCTGACCGGCAACCGGTCGTAGCCCTCCTCGGTGACACCCTCGGCGGCGATGTCCGAGGCGATGCCCGGGAGCGTGGGCACGACCGGTGCGATCAGGCCGGTAAGAGCGGCCACCGGCGGCAGGCTGAGCCCCGGGTTCACCAGTACCAGGGCAGCGATGCGTCCTCGCAGCACGGGATCTGCGGCCAGCAGCAACGACAGCGCACCGCCCATGCTGAGCCCACCCACCGCGATCGGGCCGTGCACGTCGGAGAGTTCCCGCGCGGCGTCGCGGACCTGCGAGTACCACGCCCGCCAGGGAGTGCGTGACAGTTCCTGCCAGGTGGAGGCGTGACCGGGCAGCAGCGGCAGGTCCACGTCCCATCCCTTCTCGGCGTGGTCCTCGGCCCAGGGCCGCATCGACTGCGGGGACCCGGTGAAGCCGTGGCACAGGAGCAGCCCCCCGCGCGGGTTAGAGTGACTCGGCGCGCGCCAGGGGCGGGACAGTTCGCTGAATTCCATGGGTCCATGGTCGCACTCGCGCCGCGCAGCCACATCACCGTCCAGCGCTTCCAGCAGCGCACCCCAGGAGTGCTCGTGTTCTACGCCCTCGCCAAAGTGATCGTCGGGACCCTGGTCAGGCTGATCTGGAACCCCATCATCGTCGGCGAGGAGAGGATTCCCGACCGCGGGCCCGTCATCCTCGCCTCCAACCATGTCTCCTACGCGGACACCGTGGTGATGCCGATCCAGGTGCGCAGGGCAGTGCACTTCCTGGGCAAGTCCGACATCTTCAAGGGTGGTTCCCCGCTGAACCAGGCGTTCGCCCTGGTGCTGCGAGGACTGCACGTGATGCCGGTGGACCGCTCCGGCGGTGCCGCCTCGCGCTCAGCCATCGAGGGCGGCCTGAAGGTGCTGGGTGACGGCGAGGTGCTGGGCATCTATCCCGAGGGGAGCCGCAGCCCCGACGGCCGACTTCACCGCTTCAAGACCGGCACCGCTCGCTTCGCACTGGCCGCCGGTGCGCCCGTGGTACCGGTGGCGATGATCGACACCTTCGAGGCCCACCGGGGCCGGAAGGTCTTCCCTCACCGCAGGCCGCAGATGAAGGTCCTGGTGGGTGAGCCGATCGACGTGGCCGCGCTCGCTGCCGGGTACGAGGGTTACGAGGAGGGTCGGCTGCTTCGCGCCGTCACCGAGGAGATCCGTGCACGCGTGCAGGAACTGTCCGGCCAGGAGTACGTCGACAAGTACGCGTCCGATGTGAAGAAGCGGCTGAAGGCCGAGGGGAAGCAGCGTCCCGGCCGGGCTCTGAATATTCGCCTCGCTGGGGTCCGCTGATCGAGGGTTCGGGTGCCACGTCGCTGCCGTAGCGGTGGCGTCGTTCGGGACCACCAGTGGTGTCGTTGGGGCCGCTCTGTCTACGCTCCTTCCGCCGTGTGTATAGGGCACGCGGCGGAAGGAGCAATCTGGAATGGTACGGAAGATCAGGGCGAAGCTGGTGCTCCAGCTGCGCGCAGAAGGTCTGTCGGGGCGAGCGATTTCGTCCTCGCAGGGCATGTCCCGCAAGTCCGTGAGGGCGGTGTTCGAGGCCGCTGACGCTGCAGGGATCGGGTGGGGCGATATCGCGGACGTCGCCGATGAGCAGGTGTATGCCCGGTTGTTCCCGGGCCGGGGCGAGCACGAGAGCGTGTTCGCACAGCCGGACTGGGAACAGGTCCATCGAGAGATGGCCAGGGTCGGCGTGACGCTGAAGCTGTTGCACGGCGAGTACTTCGACGCGACCACGGCGGCTGGGGATCCGGCGATGGGGTATGACCGGTTTTGCCGCACCTACCAGCACCACGTCATGGTCACCGGTGCCGCTTCGAGAGTCGGTCACAAGGCCGGCCAGAGCGTGGAGGTCGACTGGTCCGGCCCCACGATGGAGCTGGCCGATCCGGTCACCGGCGAGGTCTCGAAGGTGTTCTTGTTCGTTGCCTGCCTGCCTTTTTCTCGTTACGCGTTCTGCTTCCCGGCGCTGGATATGCGCCAGGAGTCCTGGCTGCGAGCGCACGTAGCGATGTTCGAGGCGCTGGGCGGGACGGTCCCGAGGATCGTTCCGGACAACCTCAAGACCGGTGTGGTGAAGCACCCCCGCGAGGGCGAGATCGTCCTGAACGATGCGTATCGCGAGATGGCAGCGCATTACTCGGCGGCGGTGCTCCCGGGGAGGGTGCGGAAACCGAAAGACAAGGCGAGCGTGGAGAACACCGTCGCGCACGTCGCGACCTGGGTCATCGCCGGGCTGCGGGATCAGCGATTCACGTCCCTGCCCGAACTTGCAGCCGCCATCGGGCAGCGGATGGAGGCCTATAACGCGGAGCCGTTCCAGAAGCGGCCCGGATCCCGCGCCAGCGTGTTCGACGCGGAGGAGCGGCCGCTGCTGACGCCGCTGCCGGCGGTGCCCTACGAGATCTCGACATGGCACTACGGACGACGAGTGGGCAGGAACGGGCACGTCACGTTCGCGCGGAACTTCTACTCCGCGCCGTTCGCGCACATCGGCGCGAAGGTCGATCTGCGCATCACGGCCCGGACGCTGGAGATCTATCAGGGCAGCCAGCGACTGACCAGTCACCTGCTGCTCCCGGAGACCGCGAGCAATGAGTACCGCACCAACGACGCGGACCTACCTGCGGGCGAGCGTTTCCAGGCCTGGGACGCGCAGAGGGTGCGGGCGTGGGCAGATCGGGTCGGGCCGGCCACGGTGATCGTGATCCAGCGGATCTTCGAGTCCGTGCCGATCGTGGAACAGGGCCTGGATCCCGCGTTGGCGGTGCTACGGCTCTCTCGCCGCTTCTCCGTAGATCGGGTCGAGGCGGCCTGCGCACTCGCGCTGACGGGACGGGTCCGTTCACCGCGCTATGCGCATCTGCACCCGATCTTGGCCACCGGGCAGGACAAGGTCGCCGCCCTGCGTCCACCCCGCGAGGAACCCGCGGAAGACGGCGGATACGTCCGTGGCGCCGACTACTACGCCGGAGGTGTCCGGTGAGCGTGATCGATAACGACACGAAGCGGAAGCTGCGCGAGATGGGCGCGACCGCGCTGCTGGACGCGATCGATGCCCAGGATGAGGCTCACGTGCTGGGGATGTCGTTCCAGGAACGGCTCCAGCTGATCGTGGACGAGGCGCATTCCATCTTCAATCATGGAAAGGTCGAGGGTCTGATCCGCCGGGCGGGGCTGCGTTATCCCGGAGCGGACCTGCGGCGGCTGGATCTGGTCGAGGAACGGGGACTGAACCGGAACGTGATCGCGCAACTGGCAACCTGCTCCTTCATCCAGCGGCAACAGAACGTGGTCTTCCAGGGCTTCACCGGCTCAGGGAAGTCCTACCTCGGCTGCGCGCTGGCGAAGCAGGCCTGCCAGCACCGGCTCCGAGCCCACTACATCCGAATGCCCGACCTCGAAGAGGCCTGGGCCCTGGCAAAGGACAAGCCGCAGGGCCAGACGAAGTTCCTGCGGAAGTACTCCACGTTCTCGCTGCTGGTGATCGACGAGTGGCTGCTGGACCATCCTGACGAGGGAATGCGTTCGATGCTGCTGGAACTGCTCGAGCGCTGAATATTCGCCTCGCTGGGGTCCGCTGATCGAGGGTTCGGGTGCCACGTCGCTGCCGTAGCGGTGGCGTCGTTCGGGACCACCAGTGGTGTCGTTGGGGCCGCTCTGTCTACGCTCCTTCCGCCGTGTGTATAGGGCACGCGGCGGAAGGAGCAATCTGGAATGGTACGGAAGATCAGGGCGAAGCTGGTGCTCCAGCTGCGCGCAGAAGGTCTGTCGGGGCGAGCGATTTCGTCCTCGCAGGGCATGTCCCGCAAGTCCGTGAGGGCGGTGTTCGAGGCCGCTGACGCTGCAGGGATCGGGTGGGGCGATATCGCGGACGTCGCCGATGAGCAGGTGTATGCCCGGTTGTTCCCGGGCCGGGGCGAGCACGAGAGCGTGTTCGCACAGCCGGACTGGGAACAGGTCCATCGAGAGATGGCCAGGGTCGGCGTGACGCTGAAGCTGTTGCACGGCGAGTACTTCGACGCGACCACGGCGGCTGGGGATCCGGCGATGGGGTATGACCGGTTTTGCCGCACCTACCAGCACCACGTCATGGTCACCGGTGCCGCTTCGAGAGTCGGTCACAAGGCCGGCCAGAGCGTGGAGGTCGACTGGTCCGGCCCCACGATGGAGCTGGCCGATCCGGTCACCGGCGAGGTCTCGAAGGTGTTCTTGTTCGTTGCCTGCCTGCCTTTTTCTCGTTACGCGTTCTGCTTCCCGGCGCTGGATATGCGCCAGGAGTCCTGGCTGCGAGCGCACGTAGCGATGTTCGAGGCGCTGGGCGGGACGGTCCCGAGGATCGTTCCGGACAACCTCAAGACCGGTGTGGTGAAGCACCCCCGCGAGGGCGAGATCGTCCTGAACGATGCGTATCGCGAGATGGCAGCGCATTACTCGGCGGCGGTGCTCCCGGGGAGGGTGCGGAAACCGAAAGACAAGGCGAGCGTGGAGAACACCGTCGCGCACGTCGCGACCTGGGTCATCGCCGGGCTGCGGGATCAGCGATTCACGTCCCTGCCCGAACTTGCAGCCGCCATCGGGCAGCGGATGGAGGCCTATAACGCGGAGCCGTTCCAGAAGCGGCCCGGATCCCGCGCCAGCGTGTTCGACGCGGAGGAGCGGCCGCTGCTGACGCCGCTGCCGGCGGTGCCCTACGAGATCTCGACATGGCACTACGGACGACGAGTGGGCAGGAACGGGCACGTCACGTTCGCGCGGAACTTCTACTCCGCGCCGTTCGCGCACATCGGCGCGAAGGTCGATCTGCGCATCACGGCCCGGACGCTGGAGATCTATCAGGGCAGCCAGCGACTGACCAGTCACCTGCTGCTCCCGGAGACCGCGAGCAATGAGTACCGCACCAACGACGCGGACCTACCTGCGGGCGAGCGTTTCCAGGCCTGGGACGCGCAGAGGGTGCGGGCGTGGGCAGATCGGGTCGGGCCGGCCACGGTGATCGTGATCCAGCGGATCTTCGAGTCCGTGCCGATCGTGGAACAGGGCCTGGATCCCGCGTTGGCGGTGCTACGGCTCTCTCGCCGCTTCTCCGTAGATCGGGTCGAGGCGGCCTGCGCACTCGCGCTGACGGGACGGGTCCGTTCACCGCGCTATGCGCATCTGCACCCGATCTTGGCCACCGGGCAGGACAAGGTCGCCGCCCTGCGTCCACCCCGCGAGGAACCCGCGGAAGACGGCGGATACGTCCGTGGCGCCGACTACTACGCCGGAGGTGTCCGGTGAGCGTGATCGATAACGACACGAAGCGGAAGCTGCGCGAGATGGGCGCGACCGCGCTGCTGGACGCGATCGATGCCCAGGATGAGGCTCACGTGCTGGGGATGTCGTTCCAGGAACGGCTCCAGCTGATCGTGGACGAGGCGCATTCCATCTTCAATCATGGAAAGGTCGAGGGTCTGATCCGCCGGGCGGGGCTGCGTTATCCCGGAGCGGACCTGCGGCGGCTGGATCTGGTCGAGGAACGGGGACTGAACCGGAACGTGATCGCGCAACTGGCAACCTGCTCCTTCATCCAGCGGCAACAGAACGTGGTCTTCCAGGGCTTCACCGGCTCAGGGAAGTCCTACCTCGGCTGCGCGCTGGCGAAGCAGGCCTGCCAGCACCGGCTCCGAGCCCACTACATCCGAATGCCCGACCTCGAAGAGGCCTGGGCCCTGGCAAAGGACAAGCCGCAGGGCCAGACGAAGTTCCTGCGGAAGTACTCCACGTTCTCGCTGCTGGTGATCGACGAGTGGCTGCTGGACCATCCTGACGAGGGAATGCGTTCGATGCTGCTGGAACTGCTCGAGCGCCGCTATGACACCGGCTCGACCGTGTTCTGCACCCAGTACCCGAAGAAGGACTGGCACGCCCGGCTCGGTGGAGCAGTCCACGCCGATGCGATCATGGACCGCATCGTGCACAACACAATCTGGATCGACACCGGCGACAGGAACATGCGAGAACACACCGCACTGCCCCAGTGACCCGATGCCGGCGGGAGCCAGTGGTCCCCACCGCGGCGGCTACTGGCCCCCGTCGGCACGATCGGCGGTCCCCAAGAGCAAGATTCGGTGGCTCCCACGACTACGAATACTCAGGCTCCGAGGACCTGAACCGCCAGACGGTCCCGGCGCTGTCGCATTTGTCGGCCGACGGTGGTGGGCGCGGGGGCGGTCCCGCACCCTGGACGCTTCCGGGACGGTGCCGCGCAGCGCCTATCCTGGGCTGGTGAGACACTTCAGCCCCGACGCACCCGCCCGCGCCCATTCCTTCACCCTGTCCTCCGCCGACAGCGGCCTGGAGACCCTCGGGGCATGGCGCGAGTATCCGCGGGTGCAGCAGCCGGTGTGGCCCGAGGAGGCCGAACGTGCACAGGTCTTCGACGACCTGCGCTCCGCACCCCCACTGGTGTTCGCCGGTGAGGTCGACGTGCTGCGTGACCGCGTCGCCGCAGCAGCGCGCGGTGAGGCGTTCCTGCTGGCCGGAGGGGACTGCGCGGAGACCTTCGCCGAGTCCACGGCCGATCGGATCCGCAACAAGATCCGCACCATCCTGCAGATGTCCGCCGTGCTCACCTACGGCGCCTCGGTCCCAGTGGTGAAGATGGGCCGGATGGCCGGCCAGTTCGCCAAGCCCCGCTCCTCGGACGAGGAGACCCGTGACGGGCTCACCCTGCCCACCTACCGCGGTGACGCGGTCAACGACTACGCCTTCACTCCCGAGGCCAGGCGCCCCGACCCTCGGCGACTTTGGAGGATGTACACCTCCAGCGCGACCACGCTGAACCTTCTGCGGGCCTTCACCGGGGGCGGCTTCGCCGACCTGCGCGAGGTGCACTCCTGGAACCAGGGCTTCGCCTCCGGTCCCGGGTACGACCGCTACGAGCGCCTGGCCGCCCAGATCGACAAGGCCATCCGCTTCATGGCGGCGATCGGAGCGGACTTCGACGCCCTCAAGGTCGTGGAGTTCTACGCCTCCCACGAGGCACTGCTGCTGGACTACGAGGAGGCCCTGGCCCGCATCGACTCGCGGACCGGGGAGATCTACGGCTGCTCCGGTCACTTCCTGTGGATCGGGGAGCGAACCCGAGACCTCGACGGGGCCCACGTGGACTTCATGGCCCGCCTGCGCAACCCGATCGGTGTGAAGCTGGGCCCCACCGCCACGGTGGACGATGCCCTGCGACTGATCGACAAGCTGGATCCCGAGCGCGAACCGGGGCGCCTCACCTTCATCACCCGCATGGGGGCCGGGAAGATCCGCGACCGGCTCCCCGCCCTGGTGGAGGGCGTGCGCGATGCCGGTGCCCAGGTAGCGTGGGTGACCGACCCGATGCACGGCAACACCATCACCTCCTCGAACGGGTACAAGACCCGCCGCTTCGAGGACATCATGGACGAGGTGGTCGGGTTCTTCGAGGTGCACCAGGCCGCGGGCACCGTCCCGGCAGGCCTGCACATGGAGCTCACCGGGGATGACGTCACCGAGGTCCTGGGTGGCACCGGCGAGATCGACGAGGCGGGCCTGGAGCGCCGCTACGAGACGCTGGTGGATCCGCGGCTGAACCACCAGCAGTCCCTCGAGCTGGCGTTCCTGGTCTCGGAAATGCTGGCTCGGCGCTGACCGGTCAGAACACCGTGATGGTAATCGTCGACCCCTTGGCCAGCTCGCTGCCGGCAGCAGCGGACTGCTCGTAGACCAGGCCGAACACCGGCTCGCCGCGGTCGTGCTGCACGGTCACGGTGAAGCCGGCCGCTTCTAGCTCGGACTTGGCCTGGGCCTCGGGCTTGCGGAACACGTCCGGCACGGTCGCCATCTCCGGGCCCAGCGAGGTCACGATCCTCACGGTGTCCCCGCGGAACAGGGTGCCGGAGGCCGGGTCCTGGGAGATCACCGCGCCGCGGGGGACGGAACCGGAGTGGGCCTGGGCGCTGGTCACCTCGAACCCTGCCGCCTTGAGGGCGGCGCGGGCGCTGTCGCCACCCTTGCCCCTCTGGTCGGGGACGGTGATCGGCTCGCGCCCCTGTGAGACGACGACATGCACCTCACCGCCGGCGGGGAGCGCCTCGGCGCTCTGGCTCTGGGAGATCACCTGTCCCTCGGGGACCGTCTCCGAATAGGCGGGGGCGTCCTCGACCAGCACGAGGTTATGCGCCTCGACCTCGGTGCGCGCGGCCTCCAGCTCCATGCCCTCCAGGGCGGGGACGGGGAAGGTCTGCTCGCCCTTGGAGACGACCAGCTGCACGTCGGTGCCACGCTTGACCACGGTGCCGGTAGAGGGGGAGGAGCTGATCACGTGCCCGGCAGGGACGGTGTCGCTGAACTCCTCCTGGGTGCGCGTGGACAGATCGGCCGAGGCGAGTGCTGCTTCGGCATCGGACAGCTGGGTGCCGGCCAGAACCGGCACGGAACGGTCCCCGCCGGGGCCGGCGGTCGTGTACCAGTCCACACCGGCCCAGCCGCCCACGGCGAGCGCCGCGATCAGGGCCAGGGTCGCGAGGAATGCGAGCGGGCGGGATCGACGTCGTGTGCCCTGTGGCAGGTGCCTGCCGCGACGGGTGCGCGGCAGGGGCAGGGCGATGCTGCGCGGGGGGAGCTCGTCACCGTCGCGGCGGCCTGCGGGGTCGTTCCCGGGGTCGGGCTCTGCTGCCGAGGCGCCCTGGTCGGTGTCCCCGTCCTCGGGGGCGTCGGTGCCCTCGCCGTCCGGCACGGAGGGGAGGTCGGCCAGATCGGCGGCTGCACCGGTGCGCAGGTCGCTCGGGAACGACCGTGCTTCAGCACCGATCTGCGCCACGGCATCACCCAGCGGCACCGTGAGGCGCGGGATCTCCCCGGTCGAGTCGAGCTCGCGGGCCTCCGGGCGGGCATCCAGGACGCTGGCAGGCAGGGTGCGCTGGAGCTCCTGCACCGCCCGCAGCAGGTCCTCGGCCGTGGCCGGGCGCTGCTGCACGGTGCGCGCTGCGGCCCAGGTGACCAGCGAGTCCAGTGCTGGCGGGATCGATGTGGACAGCGACGACGGCGCCGGGATGTCCTCGTGGACGTGCTGGAAGGCGATGTGCACTGGCTGCTCACCGCGGAAGGGCTGAAGACCGGTGAGCATCTCGAACACCATGATCCCCAGCGAGTACAGATCGCTGCGCTCGTCGCAGTGACCCCGGGTGACCACTTCGGGGCTGATGTACGCGACCGTCCCCAGCAGTGTGGCGCTGGCGGAGGAGTGTGCGGTCCCCACCGCCCGGGCCAGTCCGAAGTCGGCGACCTTCACTACGCGCTCGGGATCGATCAGCACGTTCTCCGGCTTGATGTCGCGGTGGACGATGCCGGCCTCGTGGGCGGCGGCCAGGGCCTGGAGCACCTGCGCGGTCACGTCGAGGGTCTCCCGCAGCGAGAGGCCCTCGTCCCGGGACAGGCGCGCGCGCAGGGTCTCACCCTCCACCAGCTCCATCGCCAGGTAGATGCGCTCGCCGTCCTCACCCTGGTCGAACACGCCCACCACGTTGCGGTGCGCGAGACGAGCGGCGGCGCGGGCCTCCCGCGCGAAGCGTCGACGGAACTCCTCGTCCATCGCCAGGTGGGGGTGCATGATCTTCAGCGCGACCACGCGGTCCAGTCGCTGGTCGTGCCCGCGATGCACCGTGGCCATCCCGCCGCGCGCGATGAGCTCCTCGACCCGGTAGCGTCCGTCCAGGAGCAGGTCGAGGCCGGGGGAAGTCGGCGCACTCACGTTGTCACTGTAGGTCGGGGCGATGTGGTATTCGCGCAACGACACACGACACACCCGTCACCGGGCTCTGTGCACGCGAGGGAGGACACACCGGCGGTGGCGACGACCATGATCGATCGCGCTCGGCCCGGTGGACGTGGCACCCTGGTGGGCGTGAACGAGCTCGATGACCTGATCCCCTCCTGGCTGACCCTTCCCGACGTGGCCCGCGTCCTGGACGTCGAGGTGTCCCGTGTGCGACGCCTGATCGACGAGGGGGAGCTGGTGGCCGTGCGCCGCGGCGACCCCGTGGTGCGCTCGGTCCCCGCGGACCTGCTGCTCGACGGCGACATCGCCCCTCACCTGGGTGGCACCATCACGGTGCTGCGCGACGGCGGGTTCGAGGACGAGGAGCTGCTGCGCTGGCTGTTCACCGAGGACGAGACGCTCCCTGGCCGTCCCATCGACCACTTGCGCCGCGGTCAGCGCGGCGAGGTACGTCGCCGCGCGCAGGCCCTGGCCTTCTGACCCTGCGCTGATCTCAGGCGGGCAGGGAGGCGGTGTCGGTCGCCTGCACTGCGAGCGCGGACAGACCCGCCCTACCGAGCTTCCCGAGCTCCGTGGCCCCCGCCAGCAGGTCCTGCGCTGCCTGGGCGCGGGCGGCGACGTCGCGTGAGACCGAGGCCACCGCACCGGTGCTGACCATCAGCTCGTGCACGGCGTGGACGTCGGCGAGGTTCGCCGAGGGCACCCCGACGGTGCGCTGCAGAAGGGCGATGCCGGTTTCGTCGGCCTCGGCCACGGTGCGTGCCAGCAGGACGGTGCGCTTGCCCTCGATGATGTCGCCGCCGGTGGGCTTGCCGGTGTGGTCCTCATCGCCCACCACGCTGAGCAGGTCGTCACGCAGCTGGAAGGCGGTGCCCACCTCGATCGCCCAGCGGGACAGCAGGTCCAGCGCGGCGTCGTCCGCGCCCATCAGCGCGGCCCCGATCCGCACCGGACGCAGAACGGTGTAGGGGACTGTCTTCCAGCGGATCACCTGGAGGGCGGCGGCCTCCTCCGGGGTCGTCCCGCTCTCCACAGCGCCTTCGCCGAGGCTGCGTGCGCCGTCCGGTCCCAGGCCACCAGCCTGGTGCAGAATGTCCAGGTACTGCCCGCACATCACCTCGGTGCGCAGGGCATCGAACTCGGCCCGCGAACGGCGGGCCGCGGCCCCTTCCCCCAGCCCCTCGGAGAACAGCTGCTCGGCCCAGCTGAGGGTCAGGTCTCCCAGTACGATCGCGACGGCCACCCCGAAGTCGTCCGAGGAGCCGGACATCCCTCGCTCCCGGTGGTCCGTGGCCTGCTCGACATGGAGGGCGGGGCGGCCGCGTCGGGTGGGGGAGTGGTCGATGACGTCGTCGTGCATGAGGGCGGCGGCCTGTACCAGTTCGATGGCGGCGCCGCATCGGGCGAGGGCGCTGATCTGTGCGTCATCGGGGGCACCGTCCTGTGCTGCCAGTCCGCCGAAGAAGCAGAACCGCGGTCGCAGCAGCTTGCCTCCGTCCAGGTATCGCTCCAGCGAGTCCATGAGCGTCAGAGCCTCGGGTGCGATGCGTCCCAGCTCCACGCGGCGCTCCGCGATCAGCCGTCGATGGACGGACGCCACCTCCTGGACCAGGCGACGGTCCAGCTCCTGCAGGTCGGTGGGGGAGCCGGGGGCGGCATCAACGGGCATGGGAGTCCTTCCTTCGCTGTCCCCCGATCCTGTCATGGGGAGGCTGGACGTCGCGCACGAGGTTCCTCCCCAGTGCAAGGTCATCCCCAGGATCCCGATGGCAATGGCGTCCGGGTGCCGGTGGAACGGAGGCTCGGACCATGACGACCGACACCACCCCTACCCCCGAGGACCAGCGGATCATCCGCGCCGACCAACCTGCCGAGATCCTGGCCGCCGCCCGTGTCGCCTTCGGCACCGTCCCCCGTGACCGCCTGCTGCTGGTGGGCCACAGCGGCCACCACACGCGCCCGGTGCTCACCAGTTCCCCGCTGACCGAACTGGTGGCGGAATCCGGCCGGGAGCATTTGGAGCACCACCTGTCACTGATGCGGGAGAAGGGATGCACCGCGGCGCTGGCCATGGTGGTCCTGCGGGACGGCTCCGAGCACGTCGACCCGATCGAGCTGGAGGACTGGGAGCGCGTGGGTGCGGCCCTGCTCCTGGACACCGCTCACCACTTGCTCCCGGACCCCTTCGACCTGTACCCGCTGTGGGTGCTGGGCGCAGGGACGGCGCGCCAGGTGGTGCTGGAGCACGACGAGGTGGGTGACGGCATGAGCCTGTGGGTCTCACCGGTCCAGCAGCTCGAGCCCTTCGACCACACCCGGGCCGCCATGGACGCGGTGCTCGAAGGGCGCAGTGTGCGCCCCGACCTGCCCGGCAGGGAGGTCCTGGCCGAGGTGGGCCGCAGGCTGAGGCTGGCTCCCGTGGCAGCGAGCCCTGCGGACACCTCCGATCTGCTGACGCGAACACGGGCCGCACTGTCCCGCATTGGTGCCCGCCGCGCGGGTTCCACCGGGAGTGACGAGCAGTTCATGACGGACTGTGAACAGGTCTCCACGATGCTCTCCGCACTCGCCATCGACGCCGTCCACTGGGAGCTGCTGGCCATGTGCGTCGATCACGGATCACCGACGCCGGTGGACAGGGAGATGCTGCTCCAGGAGCTCACCTCCGACCCGACCCGCCGCCCCCACGAGGACGTCTGTGCAGGTGGGGGCATCTATTCGGACCTGCTGCTGCTGAGGGAAGCGGCCGCGGCCGCGATGCACCTGGGGCACCCCGCGGGGGCGGCGTCGGCCGCTTCGGCCTGGCGCGGCCTCACTGCCGTCCTGGCGCTGCTGGCGTGGTGGAACCACCGCTTCTCGGGAGCGGGGGAGATGGTCGACGATCTGCTGCGGCACGATCCGTCCTCCACTCTGGCACCCTTGCTCGAAACCATGATCGACACCCCGATCTTCCCGGCCTGGTGGCCGGAAGCCTGAGCGTCCACGGGAGGAGCTCTCCACGATGACCGCCTCCAGCACCATCCCCGTCGTCGCCGAGCACCGGGCTCCCGCAGGGCCCGGTCCCGGCCCCGATGCGGCACCGATGCCCGTCAGCGGGGCCTGGCGGCCCGAGGACGGGCCGGGCGGCCGGCACTTCGCCTCCCTGGGCGCGCTGCGGCTGGAGAGCGGCGCGGTCATCGAGGACGTGCAGATGGCGTACGAGACCTGGGGGACCCTCGATACCGACGGCGGGAACGCGGTCCTGGTGCTGCACGCCCTGACCGGCGACTCCCATGTGCGGGGCCCCGCCGGGGAAGGCCACGCCAGCGCCGGCTGGTGGGAGCAGATGGTGGGCCCTGGATGCCCGATCGACACCGACCGCTGGTTCGTGATTGCCCCGAACGTCCTGGGGGGATGCCAGGGCACCACCGGGCCCAGCTCCACCGCGCCCGACGGACTGCCCTGGGGCTCCCGGTTCCCCCGGGTGACCGTGCGCGACCAGGTCGCCGCCGAGCGGGCGCTGCGCGAGCAGCTGGGCATCGAAAGGTGGGCACTGGTGATTGGCGGCTCCATGGGAGGGATGCGCGCGGTCGAATGGGCCGCCACCCACCCCGCGGAGGTGCAGCGCCTGGCCGTGATCGCCAGTGCTGCCCGTGCCAGTGCTGATCAGATCGCCTGGAACAGCGCCCAGACAGCCGCAATCGAATCGGATCCCGGCTTCCACGACGGCGACTACTACCACCTGCCCCCCGGGCAGGGTCCGCACCGCGGACTGGGCATCGCGCGGCGCATCGCCCACACCACCTACCGCACAGCCGAGGAGCTCGAGACCAGGTTCGCCAATCGTCCCCAGGGGCACGAGAACCCCCTGGACGGGCACGGACGCCACCAGGTCACCAGCTACCTCGACCACCACGCCACCAAGCTGGCGCGCCGCTTCGACGCGAACTCCTACCTGACCCTGGTGCGATCCATGAACACCCATGACGTGGGCCGGGACCGCGGCGGCCTCGAGGCGGCGCTCGCCGGAGTGCGCGCCCGCACCCTGGTCGTGGCGATCACCTCGGACCGGCTGTTCCCCGAACCCCTGGTGGCCGAGACCGCACAGCACATCCCCGGTGCCGTGCTGCAGCGGGCCACCTCACCGATCGGTCACGACGCGTTCCTTCTGGCACACCCGGGCCTGGACCGGTGGATCGGTGATCTGCTGGCCCGTTAGTCTGGCCCGATACGTCTAAGCCGTGCGTGCGAGCCACCACGGTCGGGAGGGGTCAGCATGACCGTCGTCGTCGGGTACTCACCGTCCGGACAGGGCAGGGCAGCCCTGCACGCCGCCATCAGGCACGCGGTACGGGTGGGCGAGGACGTGGTGGTCGCATCCCACCTGTACAACGATCCCGACTCCGGTCCTGCCGTGGCCTCCGAGCAGGTCGTCCTGAAGGACTGCCGCTCGGTGGAGGGGGCGCTGCCCGAGATCACGGTGCGCAGCTGCGACCAGCGTGATGTGGGGGAGTTCCTGCTGGACCTCGCCGGAGAGCTCGATGCCTCCCTGGTGGTGATCGGGCTGCGCCGCAAGTCGCCGATCGGCAAGCTGAACCTCGGTGCCTCCGCCCGCCGCGTGGTGCTGGGAGCGGCGTGCCCCGTGCTCGCGGTCAAGGACGAATCCTGACGTCCTGCCCACGGTCGGGAATAAGCCCGTTCACAGGGCGTTATACTTCCAAGGCTTGACGGCATCGTGCCTTCGTGCGCCGCGAAACCGGGGAGGGAACCGGGAACGCGGCCCGGGTGCGGCATCCGCAGGCCGCGCCAAGACGACTGTTCGCCCGAGCTGACCGGTGCACCACCTGGTGTGCCATCGGAAGAAGGAACTCTGTGACCTCCTCCAAGACCGCTGATACCTCGATCGACGAGACCGAGAAGAAGACGCAGACGACGCGTACCCGGAAGCCCGCGGCGGCGGCTGGTGGCAGCCCCGCCAAGAAGACGACCACTGCGTCGAAGACCACCACCGCGGCGAAGAAGAAGGCGGCCGAGGCGAAGGCCGCCGCAGCCGATGAGTCGACCTCCGCCGCGTCCGACGACGCGACCGACGTCGAGGAGACCACGGCGACCACGAAGAAGGCCCCCGCGAAGAAGGCTCCGGCCAAGAAGGCTCCCGCGAAGCGCCAGACCGCGGCGCAGAAGAAGGCCGCCGCCGCCAAGGACGAAGCGGACGAGAAGGCCGAGACCGAGGAGTCGGCGGCCGAGGGCGAGACCGAGGAGGCAGAGACCGAGAAGAAGTCCGGCGACGACAAGGCCGTCGAGGAGTCCGGCGGTTTCGTGTTCTCCGCCGCGGACGACGACTCCCCGGCCCAGCAGGTCGTCACTGCCGGGGCCACGGCCGACCCCGTCAAGGACTACCTCAAGCAGATCGGCAAGGTCGCGCTGCTGAACGCCGCGCAGGAGGTCGAGCTGGCCGAGCGCATCGAGGCCGGCCTGTACGCCGAGCAGAAGCTCAAGAACGACGAGTCCCTGCACACCAAGGACGGCAAGCTCTCCAAAGCCGGCCGCGAGATGACGATGATCGCCCAGGACGGGCGCGCCGCCAAGGACCACCTGCTGGAGGCGAACCTGCGCCTGGTGGTGTCCCTGGCCAAGCGCTACACCGGCCGCGGCATGCTGTTCCTGGACCTGATCCAGGAGGGCAACCTGGGCCTGATCCGTGCGGTCGAGAAGTTCGACTACACCAAGGGCTACAAGTTCTCCACCTACGCCACCTGGTGGATCCGCCAGGCCATCACCCGCGCCATGGCCGACCAGGCCCGCACCATCCGCATCCCCGTGCACATGGTCGAGGTCATCAACAAGCTCGCCCGCGTGCAGCGGCAGATGCTGCAGGACCTGGGGCGCGAGCCCACTCCGGAGGAGCTCGCCAAGGAGCTCGACATGACCCCCGAGAAGGTCGTGGAGGTGCAGAAGTACGGGCGTGAGCCGATCTCCCTGCATACCCCGCTCGGTGAGGACGGCGACAGCGAGTTCGGTGACCTGATCGAGGACTCCGAGGCCGTGGTGCCCGCGGACGCCGTGAGCTTCACCCTGCTGCAGGAGCAGCTGCACTCCGTGCTGGACACCCTCTCCGAGCGTGAGGCCGGCGTGGTCTCGATGCGCTTCGGCCTCGAGGACGGCCAGCCCAAGACCCTCGACGAGATCGGCAAGGTCTATGGCGTGACCCGTGAGCGGATCCGCCAGATCGAGTCCAAGACCATGTCGAAGCTGCGCCACCCCTCGCGCTCCCAGGTCCTGCGGGACTACCTCGACTGAGCGCGACCTCACTGGATCTCACCGGCGGCGCCGGGACCCCTGCAACGGGGCCCGGCGCCGCCGGTGTGCGCGTGGTGCGTGTGACGGAGGACGACTGGGAGTCCCACCGCGACCTGCGGCTGGACATGCTGCGCGATGCGCCGCGTGCGTTCTGGGCGAAGCTTGCCGAGGTGGAGGAGCGCACCGAGCAGCAGTGGCGTCAGGAGATCCGCGGCCCCCGCATCCACCTGCAGGCCCGACGCGGGGAGCAGGTGCTGGGAAGTCTCGCCGTGCTGCCGCAGGGGTACACCGACGAGCACGTGATCGGGGAGGACCAGGCCATCCTCGTCTCCCTGTGGGTGCGACCGGAGGCCCGCGGCACCGGTACCTCCCGCGCTCTGTTCCGGGCCGCCGCGCGGGTAGCGCTGGACCTGGGTCGCCCTCACCTGCTGCTGGAGGTCGACGACGCCGGCCACGCCGCACGCCGCCTCTATGCCCGCCTGGGCTTCACCGAGACCGGCACCCGGCATCCTCGCGAGGCCACCGGTGGTGAGTGGATCGAGTACGAGGCCCGCGCCGAGACGCTGTTGGCATAGCGGCACCGACGAGGATCCTCACCACGACGAAGGACCCCGCACCGCCGATGGCGATGCGGGGTCCTGGACGTCAGTGGGTCGAGCCCTGGTGCGGGATCAGTCGACGGACACCTCGGGCTTGGCGTGCAGCCGCTCGGTCTCGTCGATGACCTCGGAGGCCAGCGGACGCAGGGCATCGGAGTGGGCGCGCGCGTGGTGGGCGCAGAACATCAGCTCACCGCCGGCCTGCAGGACCACCTTCACGTAGGCCTGGGCTCCACAGCGGTCGCAACGATCGTGCGCGGTGAGCCGGGGGGCTTCGAGAGTCAGGTTCATGCCTCATTTCTAGCACCTGGCGCCCACGAAGCCGAGGGCTGACCACCTCGGTTCGCTGGTGGCGCAACCTGCTGTGAGGGGCGCCGCAATACCCGGTCCGGAGGCCCCCGCCCCGTAAGATCCACAGGGTGTCCACCTCCAGCAGCACCCCCAGGCCCAGCTCGAAGACCGCGTACGACGCCCGCCATCTCCAGGTCCTCGAAGGACTCGAGGCCGTGCGCAAGCGCCCGGGCATGTACATCGGCTCCACCGACTCCCGCGGCCTCATGCACTGCCTGTGGGAGATCCTCGACAACGCGGTCGACGAGGCCCTCGGTGGCTTCGGCGAGTCGATCAGCGTGATCCTGCACCCTGACGCCTCCGTCGAGGTGCGCGACACCGGCCGCGGCGTGCCCGTGGACACCGAGCCCCGCACCGGCCTGACCGGCGTCGAGGTGGTCTACACCAAGCTCCATGCGGGTGGGAAGTTCGGCGGTGGCTCCTACGCTGCCGCGGGCGGCCTGCACGGCGTCGGCGCCAGCGTGGTCAACGCGCTCTCCGGCCGGCTCGACGTGGAGGTGGACCGTGCCGGCACCACCTACGCCATGAGCTTCCAGCGAGGCCGAGCCGGAGTGTTCGCCGACGACGGCGAGCCCCGTCCCGACGCCCCCTTCACTCCCGCCGAGGGCCCGGCCGAGCTGCGGAAGGTCGGCAAGGTCAAGCGCGGCGTGACCGGCACCCGAGTGCGCTACTGGGCTGATCCGCAGATCTTCGTCAAGGGGTCCCACTTCTCCCTGGACGACCTGACCCGTCGCGCCCGCCAGACGGCGTTCCTGGTCCCGGGCCTGGAGCTGTCGGTCACCGACCACCGGCCCGAGGCGTCCCCGGACCAGCCGGCCACCCGCACCTTCCGCTACGACGGCGGCATCTCGGAGTTCGTGGAGTTCCTGGCGCAGGACGAGAGGATCACCGACGTGATTCGCCTGCAGGGCTCCGGCGAGTACACCGAGACCATCCCCGTGCTGGATAAGAACGGTCACATGGTCTCCACCGACGTGGACCGAACCTGCGAGGTGGACATCGCCCTGCGCTGGGGCTCGGACTACGAGACCACCCTGCGCTCCTTCGTCAACATCGTGGCCACGCCCAAGGGAGGCACCCACGTCACCGGCTTCGAGCAGGCGATGGTCAAGACCCTGCGCAAGCAGATCGAGAACCAGGCCCGCCGCGTCAAGTTCAACGCCAAGAACGAGAAGATCGAGAAGGACGACACCCTGGCCGGCCTCACCGCCGTGATCAGCGTGCGCATCGACGAACCGCAGTTCGAGGGGCAGACCAAGGAGGTGCTGGGCACCCCCGCGATCCGCGCGATCGTCGCCAAGGTGGTGGAGCAGCAGCTCACCGCCTTCCTCACCTCCACCAAGAAGGGGGAGAAGGAACAGTCCGCCCTGGTCATCGACAAGGTGGTCTCCGAGATGCGGGCCCGCATCGCCGCCCGCATGCACAAGGAGGTCTCCCGCCGCAAGAACGCCCTGGAGTCCTCCACCATGCCCACCAAGCTGGCCGACTGCCGCACCACCGACGTGGACCGCTCCGAGCTGTTCATCGTCGAGGGCGACAGCGCACTGGGCACGGCGAAGAACGCCCGCACCTCCGAGTTTCAGGCGCTGCTGCCGATCCGCGGCAAGATCCTCAACGTCCAGAAGGCGCCCATCACGGACATGCTCAAGAACGCCGAGTGCGCCGCGATCATCCAGGTGATCGGCGCCGGCTCCGGCCGCACCTTCGACCTGGAGGCCGCCCGCTACGGCAAGATCATCATGATGACCGACGCCGACGTGGACGGCGCCCACATCCGCACCCTGCTGCTGACCCTGTTCCACCGCTACATGCGGCCCCTGGTCGAGGCCGGACGGGTGTACGCGGCGGTGCCTCCCCTGCACCGGGTGGAGATCGTGCACGGCGGCGCGAAGAAGAACGAGTTCGTGTACACCTACTCCGAGGCCGAGCTGAACAAACTGCTGAAGTCGCTCGAGCGCCGCAACAAGCGCTACAAGGAGCCGATCCAGCGGTACAAGGGCCTGGGGGAGATGGACGCCGACCAGCTGGCCGACACCACCATGGACCCCGGCCACCGCACCCTGCGCCGCGTGCGCATCGAAGACGCCGAGGCCGCCAGCGCCATGTTCGAGCTGCTGATGGGGTCCGAGGTGGCCCCCCGCAAGCAGTTCATCATCGAGGGTGCCGAGGAGCTGGACCGCGAGAGGATCGACGCATGAGGTACCTGTCATGACCCTGGCCGTCCGTGTGATCCCCTGCCTCGATGTCGACGCCGGCAGAGTGGTCAAGGGCGTCAACTTCCGCGACCTGCGCGATGCCGGCGACCCGGTGGAGCTCGCCGCCCGCTACGGCGCCGACGGGGCCGATGAGCTCACGTTCCTGGACGTCACCGCCTCCTCCGGTGGCCGGGACACCATGATCGACGTGGTCCGCGCCGCGGCCGAGCAGATCTTCATCCCTCTCACCGTCGGCGGTGGGGTCCGCACCCCGGAGGACGTGGATCAGCTGCTGCGCGCCGGGGCCGACAAGTGCGGAGTGAACACCGCTGCCATCGCCCGGCCCGAGGTGATCCCCGAGATCGCCCGCCGGTTCGGCAACCAGGTGCTGGTGCTCTCGATCGACGCCCGCCGCGTCACCGAGGACACTCCCGAGGGCACGGCTCGCGCCGGCTCCGGCTTCGAGGTCACCACCCATGGTGGCCGCCGCGGCACCGGTATCGATGCGATCGCCTGGATCCGGGAGGTCACCGACCGCGGGGCGGGGGAGATCCTGCTGAACTCCATGGATGCCGACGGCACCAAGGACGGCTTCGACCTGGAGCTGATCGGCTTGGCCCGCGAGGCCACGAACCTGCCGCTGATCGCCTCCGGCGGTGCCGGCGCACCTGAGCACTTCGCCCCTGCTGTGCGTGCGGGCGCCGACGCGGTGCTGGCCGCGAGCGTGTTCCACTTCGGGCAGATGACGATCACCGAGGTGAAGCAGGCGCTGGCCGCGGAGGGCATCACCGTCCGGTGAGTGCCCCGCTGTCGGTCAGCACGGACCGCGTCCCGGGCCGTGATGAGCGCGGCCGCACCGCCCGGCGTCTGGTCAGGGCGGCGGTGGCTACGTTCCTGGTGCTCGCGCTGCTGGGTGCCTGGCTGGTGTGGGACAACCGCCGGCTGGACGTGACCACCTACCGGGTCCCGCTCACCAGCGCCGCGGCTCCCTCGACGGGTTCAGCCACCGACCCGGCCGGCACCGTGCGGATCGCCCAGATCTCCGACCTCCACGCCGCCGACTTCGGCACCTTCACCGATCGCCTGCTGGACGCCACCCGGGACGCGCAGCCGGACCTGATCGCCCTGACCGGCGACATGGTCGATGTGCGCAGCCGCGACCTGAGCGGGGTGCTGGATCTGGCCACCGACCTCACGGCCATCGCGCCGACGTACTTCGTGCTCGGCAACCACGAGGCCGACTCACCGCTGCGCGAGGAGCTCCTGGCCGGCCTCGAGGACGCCGGGGTCACAGTGCTGCGCAATCAGGCGGAGATCACCACGGTGGGCGGCACAGCACTGGTCGTGGCGGGCATCGATGATCCGCGCGTGGACCGCGCCGAGGGCCGCATCGCATCGTCGGCGAAGTCGGATGTGGCGCTCGCCCTGCACGGGCTGGAGGCCGGGGAGGCGGGAGTCGCCGTCGAGGATTTCCCGGTGATCCTCCTGGCCCACCGCCCAGAGCTGCTGGACGCCTACGCGCGCACCCCGGCCGATCTGGTGCTGTCCGGGCACGCCCATGGGGGGCAGGTACGGCTGCCGCTGGTCGGCGCCCTCTTCGCGCCGCACCAGGGCTGGCTTCCCGCGCTCACCGAGGGCGTGCACACCCGTGGGGGCACCACCATGGTGATCAGCAGGGGGCTCGGCAACTCGATCGCCGGGGTGCGCGTGAACGATCCGCGCGAGCTGGTGCTGATCGACCTGGACCTGCCCGCGTGATGGTGCCCGGGTCTCAGCGCTCCACGCGGTAGGTGACACCGATCGTGAGCGCACCACCGCTTCTCAGGACCTGGGCGCTCTCCTTCGCCACGGCGGGCTCCACGCACACGAAGCTCGTCCAGGCATCGTCGGGCATGCCGGCCATGCCGGCGGCGAGCTCCGGCCACGGGTTCCACACCACGGTCTTGGCTGTGCCGCGGGGGCAGGAGACGATGCTGCGGCCACCGGCCACGTCCTCGATGCGCACCTCGGAGTTCACGCTGTAGATGCGGTCGGTGGGGCCGGTCAGCTCCAGTGCCGTGTCCTCCTGGCGGTCCTCCGCCAGGCCCTGGGTGTTGTCCAGGTAGTCGGCTCCCTGCAGGCCGTGGATCCGCAGCTCACGCACGTCGGCCACGGCGAGGTAGGTGTGCAGGGCGGCCTCGACCTCGACCTCCTGGGCCCCGGCGGTGAGGGTGAGGTCCACCGACAGCTCCGCACCGATCCGGAAGCGGGCATCGGCCCGTAGGCCCCCGCCGCTGGGGTCGGCGTCGACCAGTGCCAGCTCCAGCACCACGTCCTTACCGTCGAAGGATGCCTCGGTGAGCTCCCAGGGATGGTTGCGGATCCAGCCGTGCTTGACGGGCTTGTCTCCGGAGCGTCCGGGCCCGAACCACGGCCCCACCAGCGGGATCCCACCACGGATCGCGGCTCCGTCGCCGTACTCCGACAGCTCGCTGAGCCACAGCACGTCCTGCTCACCGGCCGGGGTCCAGCTGGTCAGGTGTGCGCCGTCCAGGTGCAGAACCGCTCGTGCTGCGGGGGTGTCGATCACCAGCGCTTCAGTGCCGTTGACCTGTTCGAGGCTCACGCCGGAGGGGAGGGGGACAGGGGTGCGCTCGGTCACAGGACTCATGGAGCGATCCTATGCCTCCCCTTGCGGGGACCTCCCGGCTTCCCGGTGGTTGCCGCCGGCCCCGGGACGGGGTGGATCGGCGTCAGCCCACCGCGGCGATCGGCACCGCCACCGGGGTGCCGGAGCCGTCGCGGCGGCCCGTCGGCTCGGGCAGCTCGATCGGCTGGCCGGCCTCGGAGCTGGCCCGTGCGGGATGCGGTACCACCCAGGCGCCGATCAGCACGTCCTCCCCTCGCAGGAACCGGTGGCAGCGCACGCCGCCGGTGGCGCGTCCCTTCGCGGGGTACTCGGTGAAGGCGGAGACCTTCAGCGATCCCGTTTGCAGCACCGGCAGGGTGCCCGAGGAGCCCGCGACGGTGACCACGTCCGCCTGGCGGGTCACGTCGATCACGCCGAAGGAGACCACGTGGGCCCCGGCGGTGAGCTTGATGCCGGCCACCCCGCCGGCCCCGCGGCCCTGCGGTCGCACCCCGGAGGAGGGGAAGTGCAGCAGCTGCGCATCGGAGGTGACGAACACCAGGTCCAGGTCGGCATCCTCCTCGAGGTCCACCGCGCCCACCACCCGGTCGCCGTCCTTCAGGGCGATGATCTCGAAGCCGTCGGTGCGGGGGAAGTCCAGCTGCACGCGCTTGACCACGCCCTGGCGGGTGCCCAGGGCGATCGCTCCGCCGCGAGCCACGTCCGCCTCGGCCAGGCGGATCAACGCCAGGGGCTTCTCGTCCTTGCCCAGGTCGATCAGGTCCGACAGCCGCGTGCCCCCGGCCAACGACGGTGCCCCCGCGGTGGGCGCCAGTGACGGCAGGTCCACCACGTTCAGCCGCAGCACGCGTCCCAGGTCCGTCACCACCCCTACCTCGGAGCGGGTGGTGGTGGCCACGTCGGAGACCACCACGTCGTGGGAGCCGCGCGGGCCCTCCCGCAGCAGCGGCCCCTCCCCGGCCACCCGGGCGATCAGGCCGGTGCCGGTCAGCAGCACCCCGCAGGGCTCGTCGGCCACCTCGAGGGAACCACCGGCGGCAGCCACAGGCTGCTCGGCGGCCTCCAGCAGGACGGTGCGGCGCGGGGTACCGTGCTCGGCGGCCACGGCCGCGAGCTCATCGGAGACCAGGCGGCGCAGTACCTCGTCGCTGCCCAGGATCTCCTGCAGCCGCTCGATCTCGGCGCGCAGCTCATCGCGCTCGCCCTCCAGCTCGATCTGGGAGAACTTCGTCAGGCGCCGCAGGCGCAGCTCGAGGATGTACTCGGCCTGGACGTGGGTGAGGTCGAAGACCCCCATCAGTCGGGTGCGGGCGCTCTCGGCGTCGTCACTGGAGCGGACGATCTGGATCACCTCGTCGATGTCCACGATCGCCAGCAGCAGGCCCTCCACCAGGTGCAGGCGGTCCAGCCGCTTGCGCAGGCGGTACTCGGTGCGGCGCCGTACCACCGTGATGCGGTGGTCCACGAACACCTCGAGCAGCTGCTTCAGGCCGAGGGTGCGGGGCTGCCCCTCCACCAGTGCCACGTTGTTGATCCCGAAGGACTCCTCCAGCGGAGTGTGGCGGTACAGCTGCTGCAGCACCGCCTCGGGGTCGTAGCCGGACTTCACGGTGAGGACCAGGCGCAGGCCGTGGTGGCGGTCGGTGAGGTCCTGGTAGTCGGTGATGCCCTGGACCTTCTTGGCCTGCACCGCGTCGCGCAGCTTCTCGGCGACCTTCTCCGGCCCCACCTGGTACGGCAGCTCCGTCACCACGATGCCCTTGCGGCGGCTGGTGACGTTCTCGATACGGGTGGTGGCGCGCATCTTGAAGGACCCGCGGCCGGTGCGGTAGGCGTCCCGCACGCCCTCCAGCCCGATGATCCGACCGCCGCTGGGCAGGTCCGGTCCGGGCACGAACCGCATCAGCTCCTCGAGCTCCGCGTCGGGGTGGTCGATCAGGTGACGGGCGGCGGCGATGGTCTCGACCAGGTTGTGGGGCGCCATGTTGGTGGCCATGCCCACGGCGATCCCGGCAGCCCCGTTGACCAGCAGGTTCGGGTACTGGGCGGGCAGCACCTCGGGCTGGGTCAGCTGGTTGTCGTAGTTGGGCACCGTGTCCACGACGTCCTCGTCCAGCGAGTCCGTCATCAGCAGGGCGGCCTTGGCCAGGCGCGCCTCGGTGTACCGGGGGGCAGCGGGGCCGTTGTCCAGGGAGCCGAAGTTGCCGTGCCCATCGATCAGCGGCAGGCGCATGGAGAACGGCTGCGCCATGCGCACCAGGGCGTCGTAGATGGCGGTGTCGCCGTGGGGGTGGAGCTTGCCCATCACCTCGCCCACCACGCGCTGGCTCTTGACGTGACCGCGGTCGGGCCTCAGGCCCATCTCCGCCATCATGTAGAGGATGCGCCGCTGCACGGGCTTGAGGCCGTCCCGGGCGTCAGGCAGCGCCCGCGAGTAGATCACGGAATAGGCGTACTCCAGGAAGGACGCCTCCATCTCGCTGGTGACGTCGATGTCGAGGATGGTCTCCTCGATCGGCTCGCTGCCGGCCTCGGGCTTGGTGCTGCGTGATCTGGCCATGGGGGACATCATGGCAGGTGGAGCGGTCGGATCCCCGCAGGCGGGAGTGTGGATCGCGTCTACCCGGGCCCCGGCCGGGTAGGATCCGGACATGGCAGCCCGGCGCGAAGGACCCCGCCCCCCACGACGCCGCCCGGTCGTGCAGGAGCCTGCCGCGACGCCGTACCCGGCGCACTGGGAGGCCGACATCGCCCTGCGGGACGGATCCGCCGCCCACCTGCGGCCCATCCTCCCCAGCGACGCCGACGCCCTCCAGCGCTTCCACGAGAGGCAGTCCGAGCAGTCCCGGTACCTGCGGTTCTTCGCCTCCATGCCACGGCTGTCCCCCCGCGACCTCGAACGGTTCACGGTGGTGGACCACCACGACCGCGTCGCCTTCGTGGTGCTGGTGGGGCAGGAGATCATCGCGGTGGGCCGCTACGACCGCATCGAGCCGGACGAGGCCGAGGTCGCCTTCAACGTCTCGGACTCCCGTCAGGGCACGGGTCTGGCCTCGGTGCTGCTGGAGCACCTGGCCGCCGCGGCCCGCGAACGCGGCATCAGCACCTTCACCGCCGAGGTGCTCCCGCAGAACACCCGCATGTTCAACGTGTTCTCCGACGCCGGCTTCGACGTGGCGCGCGCCTACGACGACGGCGTGGTCCAGGTGTCCTTCCGCATCGACCCCACCTCCCGCTCCCTCGCGGTGATGGCCGAGCGCGAGCACCGCGCCGAGTCCCAGGCGATGGAGCGCCTGCTGCATCCCTCCTCGGTACTGCTGGTGGGGGTCTCCACGCGCGCCGACTCCCCGGGCGGGCGCTTCCTCGCCGCCCTGGAGGCCTCGGGCTTCGACGGTGCCATCCACGTGATCGCCCGCGACGCCTTCGAGATCCGGGGCCACCGTGCCCACGCCCGTATCGCTGATGTCCCCGGTCCCGTAGACCTCGCGGTGATCGCTCTGCGCCCGGAGGCGTGCCTGGAGGCGATCGAGGAGTGCGCCGGGATCGGCGTGCGCTCCGTGGTGATCCCCACCGAGGGCTTCAGCGACACCGCCGACGGGCGCCGCCTGCAGCGCGAACTGGTGGCCCGGGCCCGCCTGCACGGCATGCGCCTGCTGGGCCCGGGTGCTTTCGGCTTCCTGCGCACCGGGGAGGATGAACCGATCTCGGTGTCCCTGTCCCCGGCGCTCCCGCCGTCGGGCAGGGTCGCCCTGGCGGCGCAGTCCAGTGCGCTCACCGCCATGCTGCTGGCCGGGGTGGATGCCCGCGGGGTGGGCGTGCACGAGTTCGTGGGGGTGGGCAACCGTGCGGACGTGTCCCTGAACGACTGCCTGCAGCACTGGGAGGACGACCAGCAGGTCGAGGTGATCGGCCTGGCCCTGGAGTCGATGGGCAATCCCCGCAAGTTCAGCAGGATCGCCCGCCGGCTCACCCGCAGTACCCCGCTGATCGTGCTGCGCCCACCGGCCGCCGACACGTCCGTGCCGCCGGGGCATGACGTGCGCCGATCCACCCTGCCCCGCCGCGCTCTGGACCAGGTGCTGCAGGCTGCAGGCGTGGTGCAGACCGGATCGGTGGAGCACCTGATGGACGTGGTGGACGCCGTGGGCAGGCAGGGCCGGCCCCACGGCCCCCGCGTGGGACTGCTGTCCAACACCCCCGCCCTCGGTGCGGCCCTGCGCGGAGCGGCCGACGAGTCGGGGATGCAGGTGGTGGTCGACAACCGCAGCGTTCCCCTGGCCGCGGACCAGCGCCTGGTCCAGCGAGCCTTCACCTCGATGGCGGCCCTCGGGCACGCCGACGTGGTGATCGCGGGCGTCCTGGACCCCCTCACCGGGGACCCGGTGGAGGTGATCCGGCAGATGGCACTGGTGGCCCGCCACAGCGAGGTGGTGCTGCTGGTGTGCCTGATCACCAGCCAGGACCGCTTCGAGAAGGTGCGCCGCGCAGTCCGGGCCGATCCAACCCTGCCGCCCGTGCACGCCACCCCCTACAACGCCGTGCGCGCCGGTGCGGGGATGCTGGCCACCATCCGCCGCCCCTCCCTGGAGAATGAGGAGCCTGCCCAGCGGGACGACGTGGACCGCGCCGCCGCCCGAGACCTGGTGGACGAGGCCCTCGCCCAGGGCGGAGGGCGCTCGATCGCCCTGGACGCCGACGGCACGGCTGCCCTGCTGGGCGCCTACGGCATCCCCGTCCTGAGGTCGATCCGGGTGGCTGATTCCGATGCCGCCGTCGAGGCAGCCGCGGAGCTCGGCTACCCCGTGGCGCTCAAGAGCACCGACCCGGTGCTGCGTCACAGGGCCGATCTCGGCGGGGTGCGGCTGGCCCTGCCCGATGCCACCCAGCTCAGGCACGCCTACCAGGAGATGCGCCGCGAGCTGTCCTTCTCCACCGCCCCGCTGGAGGTCCAGTCGATGGCCGCTGCCGGTGTGCCGGTGGTGGTGCGCAGCACGGAGGACCCCTCGCTCGGACCGGTGGTGTCACTGTCCGTCGCGGGGGATGCCACCGATCTGCTGGACGACATCGCCTACGCCATCCCTCCGCTGTCGGAGCGGGCCGCCGCCGCGCTGGTCGATGCTCCCGCGACCGCGGTGAAGCTGCGCGGGGTACGGGGGCTGCCGGCGGCCGACAGGGCCGCCCTGGCCGACATCGTGGTGCGGGTGGGCCTGCTGGCCGAGGACCTCCCCGAGGTGGCCCAGCTGGAGCTGTACCCGGTGGTGGTGGCGCACACGGGAGCGGTGGTGGTCGGCGCCCGTGTGGAGCTCGGCCAGGCTCCCAACCGCACCGACGGGGCACGCCGGGTGCTCGGCAGCGTGGGAGACTGGACCGATGACGAGAGCACTGCCTGCTGAGCTCCTGGCCGATCTCGAGACCGCCGGGTA
This sequence comes from Brachybacterium muris, assembly GCF_016907455.1. NCBI lineage: Bacteria > Bacillati > Actinomycetota > Actinomycetes > Micrococcales > Dermabacteraceae > Brachybacterium > Brachybacterium muris. Next base: position 1,426,339 of record NZ_JAFBCB010000001.1, read on the forward strand.
CTTCCCCCAGACCGCTGCCGCGAGCATGCTCGCCTCCCTGCGCGGAGCGCGGCCCCTGGGCTACCTGGTGCGACCGGAGACCACCTTCGACGGCCCCGAGGTGCGCCGCCACCTCACGGTGCTGGTGCTGACCGCCGCCCATCTGCTGATCACGCACCTGGACGACGACCCGGCCGACGCCCTGAACCCCAGCCAGGTGGTGGCCACCACGGAGCGGGTACGGCTGCAGAGGGTCACCGGCACCGGCCTGTCCCAGGTGTTCGACACCGACGGACAGCGCGTGCCCCAGCAGGAGGCCGAGGTGACCATCGGCATCACCTGGAACGGCACGCGCCGCATGGACCTCGAGCGGGCCGTGTGCGACGACCCCTCCTGCGAGGTGGACCACGGCTTCACCGGCACCCTGGCGCCGGCCGATCTGGCCCTGCGCATCAGCGCCCTGGCGGACGGCCCCCGCGCGGTGAGCGACGCGCTCCACTTCCACGGCCTGCTGGTCGACGCGATCGACGCCCTCGACGACGCTCGCAGCTGAGGGCCTTCGCCGTGCCTGACAGCGCCGCTGTGCCCGAAGAGCTGGCCCCCGACCTGCTGCCGCCCCCGTTCTCCGGCGGCGCGCGCCCCGGCCTGCTCGACGTCCTGGCGCCCCTGGCCGCCGAGACGCGCACCGGCCGCGACCTGGTGGTGCTGGTGGACGGGCTGGGGTGGGGTCTGCTGAAGCAGCACCGCGCTCTCACCCCGACCCTGCGCGCACTGGCGGGGGAGACCACGAAGGTGCGCACCGTGTTCCCCTCCACCACCGCCACGGCGATGGTGTCGCTGCACACGGGGCTCGCGCCCCTGCGGCACGGCGTGCTGGGGCTGATGACGCGCGACCCGGCCACCGGGCGAGCCGTCCACGAGCTCACCGGCCACCCGGGTGTGGACCCGGGGGCCTGGATGCCGGAGCCCACCGTGGTGCAGTCAGGCGGTCGTCGCGCGGTGCAGGTGGGGCCGCGCAGGCACGCCGGCAGTCACCTCAGCGGCATGGCTTACCGGGGCTGGGAGTTCCAGGGCCATGGCCGGGACGACCGGATCGCCGTGACGCTGCGTGCCCTCCGGCGTGCGGGGCCGGACGGGCTGGTGCACCTGCACCTGGACGACGTGGACCATGCCGGCCACCACCACGGGATCGACTCGGACCAGTGGCGCGAGGCCCTGATCGAGGTGGACTCCGTGCTCGGGACCCTGCTGCGCAGGCTCCCGGCCGGCACCCGGGTCCACGTGACCGCTGATCACGGCATGGTCGACACCGATCCGTCGCATGTCGTCGAGCTCGGCGACCATCCTGCGCTGGAGCGTCTGATCGCCTCGGTGGCGGGGGAGCCCCGCGCCCTGGCGCTGACCGCGGTGCCCGGCGACGACGCCGCCGGCGAGCTCGCGGCAGGTCTGCGCGAGCTGCTGGGGGAGCGGGCCGTGGTGCTGGAGCGCCCCGCGCTGCTCGCCTCGGGCCTGCTGGGCCCCGTCGGCGCCGAGGTGCCCGCGCGGGTGGCGGGCAGGCTGCCCGAGGTGATGGTGATCGCGAGGGGCCGCTGGACGGTGGATCTGCTGTCGCGCAGGCCCGAGGGCACCAAGCGGCTCATCGGCGTGCACGGCTCCCTCACCGACGCCGAGTCCTGGGTGCCCGTGGTGCGCACCACCACCTGAGGAGGGGAGCTCGCGTCCTCACCTGAGGACCGACGCCCGCGCCGCCTGATGCGCAACGATTGCGAACCCCGCATCGCCGGTGGCAGCGGCGGTCGCGATCGCCCTTTCGACCAGCAGCAGCAGCGTCCTGCCGCTGTCCTCCTCGCCGGCCACCTCCACGTAGAGCTGCTCGAGCTGGCTCACGTGCTCCCGGACCACCTCGCGGGAGCGCTCGCCGATGGCCTGGCCCCGGGTGTTGGCGATCCCGCAGCCGGCGAAGTCGGGGGCGGCGAACCAGGCCTCGAGTCAGCTGAAGATCGCTGCGATCCGCTCCTGGCGATGCGAGGGGCCCCCGCTGGGAGCGGCGGCGTCGATCGCCGCGCGCAGCTCCCGCATCCACACCTCATGGGTGCGCTGCAGGTAGGCGGCCACCAGCTCCTCCTTCGAGGGGTACGTCGCGTACATGCTCTTCAAGCTCACCCCGGCGCGGGAGCGGATGTCCTGCACCGAGACGGCGGCGATGCCCCGCGCGTAGAACAGCTCCGCAGCGGCCCGCAGCACGGGGTCCTCCGAGCGGACGGCGTGCACGGCGGTGGCGGCTGCGGTCATGGACTGAGACCTCAGCCCCTCGACGCCTCGAGGTGGACGTGCTGGTGATCGGGTGGGGCAAGGGCGGCAAGACCTTCGCCGGCGCCATGGCCGGGGCCGGCCGTTCGGTGGCCAGCGTGGAGCAGTCCTCCGCCATGTACGGCGGCACCTGCATCAACATCGGCTGCGTCCCCACCAAGACCCTCATCCACGATGCGGCTCAGCGTCGCGACGGCGACGATGCCGCCGAGTTCTTCCGCAAGGCCGTGGACCGCCGCGACACGCTCATCGCCAAGCTCAACGACGTCAATCTGCACATGCTGGCCGACCGCGACACCGTCACGGTGGTGGATGGTCGCGCCCGTATCGTCGGCCCCCACGAGGTGGAGGTGACCCCGAGCGCCGGCGGGTCCGGTCTCGCCGAGCACCTGCTCATCAGCGCGGACACGGTCGTCATCAACACCGGTGCCGTCCCCGTGCTGCCCCCGCTGCCCGGCGTGGACGGTCCGCGCATCCACACCTCCACCAGCATCCAGCACGTGGATCCCTTCCCGCGCCGCCTCGCGGTGGTCGGCGCCGGCCCCATCGGCCTGGAGTTCGCCTCCATGTTCCGCGACTTCGGCAGCGAGGTGACCGTGCTGGCCCGCGGGGAGCGGATCCTCCCCGACGAGGACCAGGACGTCGCCTCCGGCGTGCACGAGCTGCTCACCGAGGCGGGCATCGACCTGCGCACCCAGGTGGACGTGACCTCCCTCGAGGACGGGACCGACGCCGTCACGGTGCACATGGACACCCCGGAGGGGCCGTGGCAGCTGCAGGCCGACGCCGTGCTGATGGCCACCGGCCGCCGCCCTGCCACCGAGGACCTGGGCCTGGAGCAGGCCGGGATCGAGACGGACGAGCGCGGCACCGTGGTGGTGGACGCCCAGCTGCGCACCAGTGCCGAGGGCGTCTTCGCCATGGGTGACGTGCACGGCGGACAGCAGCAGACCTACCTCTCCCTGGACGACCACCGCGTGGTGCTGGACGCCCTGACGGGGAGCGGGACCAGGCGGACCGATGACCGGGTGGCCGTTCCCGCCACGACGTTCCTGGACCCGCCGATGTCGAGCGTGGGAATCGGGGCGGAGCAGGCCCGCAGCGAGGGCCTCGACGTGAGGACCGTGATGGTCCCCGTGGCCGGCATCAAGGCGATGCCGCGTCCCAAGGCGGTGGGCGACCCCCGCGGGTTCATCAAGATCGTGGTGGACTCGTCCACCGATCAGCTGCTCGGGGCGCGCCTGCTCCACGTGGACTCCCAGGAGGTCATCAACCTGCTGGCCCTCGCGATGCGCGCCGGCGTCACCGCGTCCGAGCTGCGGGACGGCATCTGGACCCACCCCAGCTCCACCGAGGCGCTGAACGAGGTGCTCGCACAGCTGTCCTGAGCCGGGCCGGGCGGGCGTCCTGGACCGAGCGGTAGGAGATCAGTCGTGTTTCGAGCCGAAGACGATCTCGTCCCAGCTGGGCATCGACGCCCGCTTGCTCCGTGACTTCCCGGCCTTCTTCGGGGCCGGCTTCGGGGAGTCCTCGGCCGGGCTGTTGTCCTCCGAGGCCGCCTCGAAGCCGGGCAGGGGAGTGAGGTCCACCGTGTCCTGGTACTCGATGGGGGCCTGCTCCGCTTCGGGGGCCTCGACGTCAGGGTCCTGCAGCTCGTCCTGCTCGACCTGCTCCCGATCCTCCGTGCCGTCGGTCCCCTCGGCGGGCTCCTCGAGATCCTCCGTGTCCTCGGCGGTGCCGCCCATGTCGGCCTGCTCGTCCGGTACCTCACGGGTGTGCTCGATCCAGGCCTCCTGGTCGGGATCGTCCTGGTCCGCGTCCGCGGAGTCGTCCGTGCGGTGCTCGCCTTCCTCGGGGGCGTCGTCCTCGAGGCTGGACCACACGCCCATGCTCTCGGGATCGGCCCCGGCAGGGTCGCGATCGTCGTGATCGGCGCTGTCCGTGCCCGGCTGCGGTACGGAGCGCAGGCCACGCCGGGCGTTGAGCGCGTCCAGCTCGGACTCGTCGATCGCGGCCGGGTGCTCGCTGCTCATGGGGGTGCGCCGACGCGGACGCCCGGCGCCCTCGTCGAAGGAGCCGTCGGCCTCCAGGTCGTACACCGAGCTCTTCACCGAGACCAGGCGGGCCCGGCCGCGAGTGGGCTCGGGATCGGCGTCCTCGTCACTGATCCAGCGGGCCTCGTCGTCCTTGGCGGTGACGGTGCGGTTGTCCAGGTCCACCACCCAGTGCGCCTGGCGGGTGCGACCCGCAGCGGAGAAGGTGAGCTCGAGGGCCCAGGTGCCGTCGCTGCGACGCCAGGCGTCCCAGACGGTGTCGGGGGAGGCATGGCGTGCGGCGAGCCGCTCGGTGACCATCTGCTCCAGGGCGGGGCCGCCTCGGCCCACGTGGAAGGTGCGCGCCCGCTGGGCGGTCCACTCGCGCTCGGCGAGGACCGGCCCCTCGTAGCGGCGCACGTGGTCCAACGGGATCTGCGACATCTCGGAGATGTCCTCGGCACTGCGACCGGAGCGCAGCATGGCCTGGATGTCCTTGGGGCGCAGGGCGCCTGCCTCGGCAGCCCGGACCATGCCCAGGGCGGGGCGGTCACGGCGCACCGCCGCGCGCAGCGCCTCGCCGATGCGCAACGTGTAGCGCTCACCGTCGGAGTCGACCAGGATCAGGTGCTCCCCGTCGTCGTGGATCCCGTCGAGTTCGAGCTCTCGCATCGTCGTCCTCTCCGTCGGAGACCTGTGGGTCGGGTATGCGGATGTGCGGGTGTGTCGGTGAAGGCCGGGTGTGTCGGTGAGGACATGGCGCTGTCACGGCACTGCCGCAGTGTACGGCCCTGACCCTATCCCGCCGCAGGGCTCGTCCAAGCGTCCGCTCCCAGGGGGCGTGTTGTGAGGTGCAGAATGCTCTGCAATAATGCCGCCGCATTCGACGTTGCGACGCGGAGCTGCACTCCTCGTGCAGGACCGGCTCAGGGTCGGCAATCCCTCTGACTACCAGGAACGGACCGTAGATGGCCACAGATTACGACGCCCCGCGCAAGACCGACGACGAATCCGGTGAGGACTCGATCGAGGAGCTGAAGGGTCGGCGCAGCGAAGCCGCCGCCCCCACGGTGGACGAGGACGAGGCCGAGGCCGCGGATTCCTACGAGCTGCCCGGCGCGGACCTCTCCGGCGAGGAGCTCTCCGTCCGCGTCCTGCCCCGCCAGGCCGACGAGTTCACCTGCGCCAGCTGCTTCCTGGTGAAGCACCGCAGCCAGATCGACCATGTCGAGGGCACCCTCATCTACTGCAAGGAGTGCTCTGCCTGAGCAGAGCCCGCCGGCGCTCGGCGCGGTGCACCGTCAGGGACGGGGCGCCGCGCCGTTCTCGTTCCGCCGTCAGTTCGCCTGCGCGGCCCTCAGCGCCAGCGCCAGGTCCTCCGGGCGCCGGGAGGAGGCGATCCACGCGGTGGTCGGATCCTCGTCGTCCAGCACCTCGGCGCGCACACCCGTGTGGATCCAGCCGCGCGTGCAGTGATGGGCCATCGGCTCGAAGTCCTGGCCCATGGCGCGGGCCCACTCCTGGTCCCGCAGCTCCACCGGCTCGCCCAGCAGCCGCACCGGGATCCGCGCGCGTCCCATCGTGAACTGGCCGTCGCGCACCTCCAGCACGGGGGAGGTCACGTACGCCAGCGCGCACAGGGCGATCACGCCGATCACACCCACCACGGCGGCCAGGGTGTAGGACAGCGGCACCAGCACCACCCCGAACGTGGCGCCCAGCACCACGATCACGATCCAGGCGCCGATCCCCGGCAGGAGCCTCTCGTGGAACGACGGGGCAGCAGCGCTGGACGTGGCGGAGGCGGTCGGTGCGGTGGACGGCTCAGGCATGCCGCCATCGTCTCACGCAGCGCTGGGGGAGAGCCGGGCCCCATGCAGGCGCACCCCCTACTCTTGGGGGCATGTACGACGACCCCACCGCTCCCTCCAGCACCCTGCAGGTCAGGCTCGAGGACGGTGTCCCCCTGCCTCATCGCGCCCATGAGGGTGACGCCGGGCTGGACCTCACCAGCAGCGAGGACCTGGTGATCCCCGCCGGCGGTCGCGCACTGGTGGACACCGGCACCGCCGTGGCCCTGCCCCACGGCACCGTGGGCCTGGTGTGTCCCCGCTCGGGCCTCGCGTCCCGTCACGGGGTCACGGTGCTGAACGGTCCCGGTATCGTGGACGCTGGCTACCGCGGCCCCATCCGGGTCGCGCTGCACAACACCGACCTCACCGAGCCGTTCACCCTGCATCGGGGCGACCGCATCGCCCAGCTGGTGATCGTGCCGTTCCTGGCGCCCGTGCTGCAGCAGGTCGATGAGCTCGACGAGACCGATCGGGCCGCCGCGGGCTTCGGCTCCAGCGGTGGCTTCGGCACCGCGCCCTCGAAGGAAGGCTGAACCATGGCACTGTTCTCACGCGGCCGGCGAAAGAACGCCGGGGCCGGACACGACGACGAGACCACCACCGACGCCGTCGCCGCCGACAGCGAGAAGAGCGTCGAGGACGACAGCGCCGACAGCGCCGGCAGCGCCGGCAATGCATCCGCGAAACGTCCGTCGCACCTCGAACCCGGGCCCTACGACCAGGCCGATGCCCCCGACGAGGACCGCATCGATCTCGGTGGCCTGCAGGTGCCCACCATCGACGGCATGGAGCTGCGGATGGAGGTGGACCAGCGCACCGGCACCGTCACCGGCGCGAACCTGGTGATCGCAGGCTCCTCCCTCCAGGTGCAGGCCTTCGCCGCGCCCAAGTCCCGTGGACTGTGGGAGGAGGTGCGCACCTCCCTGCGCGACTCCGTGGTCGAGCAGGGCGGCACCGCCGAGACCCGCAGCGGCGCCTTCGGACCCGAGCTGATCACCCGCCTGCCCGTCAAGCGGGCCGACGGTCGCACCGGCTACCGGCCGGCGCGCTTCATCGGCGTGGACGGCCCGCGGTGGTTCCTCCGTGCGATCCTGACCGGCCCGGCCCTCTCGGACAAGGAGAAGGCGCGCCGCTTCGAGACCCTGCTGTCCCGCCTGGTGGTGGTGCGCGGCAGCGAGGCGATGGCCCCGCAGGAGCTGATCCCGCTGGTGCTGCCGGGCAAGCGCCCGGGTCTGATCCCGCAGAAGGCGGCCCTGATCGATCCGCTCGAGCGCGGCCCCGAGATCACCGAGATCGGATGAGCGCTCCCGTGGAGACCGTCGCGGCGGTCGACGACCGTCGCAAGGTGCACCTGGCCGGCATCATCAGTTCCCTGGTGATCCTGCCGCGCAGCGCCGCTCCTGCCGTGGAGGCGGAGCTCGACGACGGCACCGGCACCATCGCCCTGGTGTGGCTGGGCCGTGACCGCATCCCCGGGATCGAACCGGGTGCGCGCCTGGAGGTCACCGGCTTCGCCGCACGGCGCGGCGGACGGCGCGTGATGTACAACCCCCGCTACGAGATCACCCGGATCAGCGGCCAGGAGGACTCATGAGCAGCACCCCGCCCGGAACCGAGGGACCAGAGCCCGGCCCCGCACCCCGTCGCGGCATGGGCAAGCTCCTCCAGGAGGAGGAGTTCTCCGTCGCCGAGGCCGTGGGAGGCCCCCGCGGTATCATCGAGTCGGTGGCCCCCACGCTGCTGTTCGTGGTGCTGTACGTGGCCACCCGCTCCGTGATAATCGCGGCCGCGGCGGCGGTCGCCGTGGTGCTGATCGCCCTGATCGTGCGGATCGTGCAGCGGCAGAGCCCGGCCACCGTGCTCGGTGGCCTGCTGGGGGTGGCGCTCGGCGCAGTGCTCGCGGTGCGCAGCGGTGAGGGCAGCGACTTCTACACCCCCGGCATCGTGATCAACGCGGTGGCACTGCTGGTGCTGCTGGTATCGCTGGTGGCCCGTCGGCCGCTGGTGGGGCTGTTCATCGGGGTACTGGACCCGCGGGTCGAGGACTGGGCCGAGGACCCTGACGCCCGGCGCGTCTACAACCGCGCCACCATGCTCTTCGCAGGGCTCTACGCCGCCAAGCTCGCCGTCCAGGTCCCGCTGCTGCTGGCCGGCCAGGTGGCGGCACTCGGCGTGGCGAAGCTCGCGATGGGCCTTCCGGCCTTCGCGGTGATCGCCTACCTGGTGTGGCTGATGCACCGCTCCCTGCTCAGCCGTCGCTCCCGTCGGCAGGAGACGGCGGTGCCAGCAGCTTCTCCAGGGACGCCACCTCCGCCTGCACGGCCATGAACAGCAGTTCGTCCCCGCTCTCCAGTGCATCGTGAGGCGTGGGCGCCAAGGGGCGGCCGTCACGGATGATGCCCACCGGAACACAACCCCCGGGCCACCGCATCGACCCCACGGTGCGGCCCACGGCAGGGCTCGCATCCGGCAGGGTGATCTCCACCATCTGGGTGTCGCTGCCGGCGAACTGGAACAGCCGCACCACGCGACCCACGCTCACCGCCTCCTCCACCAGGGCGGTGATCATGCGCGGGGTCGAGACAGCCACGTCCACCCCCCACATCGGCCCGAACATCCATTCGTTGTCCGGATGGGACACCCGGGCCACGGTGCGGGGCACCAGGAACTCGGTCTTCGCCAGCAGTGACACCACCAGGTTCACCTTGTCGTCACCGGTGGCCGCCACCAGCACGTCGGCCTCGTCGATCGCGGCCTCGCGCAGGGTCTCGAGCTCACCGGCGTCCCCGCTGACCCACTCGGCACCGGGCAGCACCTGCCGCCGTTCCGGGGTCACCTTGCGGTCGATCAGGGTGATGCGATGCTGCTTCTCCAACAGTTCGCGGGCGATGGAGCGGCCCACGCTGCCGGCCCCGACGATCAGGATCCTCATGACTGTTCCCCCCGCAGTGCCCGATCGAAGCTCTCGCGCACCTCGTCCTCGTCCCGCTGGTGGGACAGGAGCGTCTCCACCCGGGCCAGGTCCGCGGTGGGAACCATCAGATGCAGTCTGTCCCCCTGCTGCAGGTGCGCATCGGGCCGGGGCAGCTCACCCTCGCCGAAACGGGTCAGGTGCACCACCCGGGATCCCGTCACCCTCTCCATCTCCGTCAGCGCGGTCCCGATCCAGGAGGAATGGGGCTCGGCGGCGATCATGGTGAGCGTCCCGGAGACATCGCGGTACTGGCGCTCCGGAACACCCGGCAGCAGCCGGTTCATCACCTGGGCGGAGGCCCAGCGCACCGTGGGCACCGTGGCGATCCCGAGCCGCTCGTAGACCTCCGCGCGGTGGGGGTCGTAGATCCTGGCGACCACCCGTCGCACCCCGAACTCCTCACGCACCACCCGGGCGGCGATGATGTTGGAGTTGTCACCGCTGGAGACGGCCGCGAAACCGGCGGCCTCCCGCACCCGGGCCCGTTCCAGGGTGGCGCGGTCGAAGCCCATCCCGGCCACCGTCTGGCCGGCGAAGTCCCGGCCCAGCCGCGAGAACGCCGCAGGTTCCTGGTCGATGACCGCCACGGAGTGGCCGCGCTCGTCCAAGGAGAGGGCGAGCATCGCTCCCACTCGCCCACAGCCCATGATCACGAAGTGCATCGAAGTCTCCTCAGGTGCCCCCGCAGTTCTCGGGGCTGCACGTGCGATGGTCACGATAGACCTCCGCGCGGGCGGGCTTACAGTTGACCGCGTGTCGGGCCTTACCTCCACCTCCCTCAAGCGGGCGCTCCTGGGCCGTGCCTTCGCCACGGAGGACCTCTCCCGCGAGCGCCTGCCCAAGCGCCTCGCGCTGCCCACGTTCGCCTCTGACGCACTGAGCGCCGTCGCCTACGCGCCCGACGAGATCCTGCTGACGCTCGCGATCGCCGGGGTCACCGCCTACACCGTCAGTCCGTGGGTGGCGCTCGCGGTGGTGGCGCTGATGGCCGTGGTGGTCACCGCGAACCGCCACAACGTGCAGGAGTACCCCGATGGCGGGGGCGACTACCGCGTGGTCCAGGACAACCTGGGCCAGCGCGCCGGGCGCGCGGTGGGGGCCGCCCTGCTGGTGGACTACGTGCTCACGGTGGCGGTGGCGATCTCCCAGGCGGCGAACTACGCCTCGGGCGGTCTGCCCTTCCTGCACGGCTGGGAGCCCTGGATCGCGATCGGCCTGATCGTGCTCGTGACCCTGGTGAACCTGCGAGGGGTGCGGGAGTCGGGCCGGGCCCTCGCGGTACCGGTGTACCTGTTCATGGGATCGCTGGGACTGCTGCTGCTGGCCGGCGGCGTGCAGGCCCTCACCGGGCAGATCGGGGCCGCCCCCAGTGCGGGGCTCGAGATCGTGCCCGATGCGGCCTTCGACCAGGGCCTGACGGCGCTCGGCGGAGCGTTCCTGGTGCTGCGGGCCTTCTCCTCCGGGTGCGCGGCCCTGACCGGGGTGGAGGCCGTGGGCAACGGCGTGCCGTCGTTCCGGCCGCCGAAGTCCCGCAACGCGGCCACCACCCTGGTGATCCTGGGGGCTCTCTCCTCCGTGTTCATCCTCGGCATCATCCTGCTGGCCGGGGCCACCGGGGTGCGGTACGTCGCGGACCCCGCCACCCAGCTGACCCGGGAGGGCGCACCGGTGGTCGACTACCAGCAGATCCCCGTGATCGCGCAGATCGCCCAGGCCGTGTTCGCCCCCGCCTCCCCGCTGTTCTACCTGGTGCTGATCAGCACCGGGGTGGTGCTGTTCCTCGCCGCCAACACGGCGTTCAACGGCTTCCCCAATCTGGCGAGCGCCCTGGCCCGCTCCCGGCATCTGCCGCGCCAGCTGCGGCTGCGCGGCGACCGGCTCGCCTACTCCAACGGCATCCTGATGCTGTCGCTGGCCTCGATCGTGCTGGTGTGGGTCACCGGGGCGGACGTGAGCCTGCTGATCCAGATGTACATCGTGGGTGTCTTCGTCTCCTTCTCCCTGGCCCAGCTGGGGATGACGATCCACTTCACCCGCCAGCTGCGCGTGACCACCGACGGGGCGCAGCGCCGCCGCATCGCCCGGCGCCGGGTGGTCAACGCCTTCGCCTTCGTGGTGGTCACCGTGGTGCTGGTGATCGTGCTGCTGACCCGCTTCCTGCAGGGTGCATGGGTGGCGGTGCTGGCGATGGTGCTGCTGTGGCTGCTGATGACCGCAGTGAGCAGCCACTACCGGAGGGTGCGCGCCGAGCTCGCCCTGCCCGCGGACCAGGTGGACCCGGTCTCACTGCCGTCCCGCTCCCACGCCCTGGTGCTGGTCGCCTCCCTGGACCGCCCCACCATGCGGGCCCTGGCAGTGGCCTCCGCCACACGCCCCACCACGATCGAGGCGATCATCGTCGATGACGAGGACGTGGACTGGAGGGCGGTGGCCGATCGCTGGCGCGACCTGGACGTGCAGATCCCGCTGCGGATCCTGTACGCGCCGTACCGGCAGTTCAGCGCCCCGGTGCTGGCGCACGTGATGAACCTGCTCTCACGCAGCCCCCGGGACGAGGTGGTCGTCTACATCCCCGAGTTCCTGGTGGGACACTGGTGGGAGGCACTCCTGCACAACCACTCCGCCCGTCGGCTCCGTGCCCGCCTCGAGCACCTGCCTCGAGTGGTGGTGGCCACGGTCCCCTGGCAGCTGGGGAGCGCGCAGGAGGCGATGGACCAGGTGCAGGACGAGGTGCGATCGCTCGCACTGCGAGGAAGGGGGAGGGCCCGATGAGCCCTGAGCAGGAACACGGTCACGGGGACGACGGCGCGGCGACACGGTTCCTCACCCTGACCGCCGGCGCCCCTGCCACCGGCGGCACCTTCGTGGCCCGCCACGAGGGCCGTGTGGTGTTCGTGCGCGGCACCGCCCCCGGCGAGACGGTCACCGTGCAGCTGCTCGACGACCCCCGGGAACAGGCCTCCGCGCGCTTCTGGCGCGCCGAGGCGGTCGACGTGCTCGAGGCGGGCCTGGACCGCGTTCCCACGGTGTGGCCCGAAGCCGGCACCGATGGTGTGGGCGGTGCGGAATGGGTGCACATCGCCCTGCCGGCCCAGCGCCGCATCGCCACCGAGGTGCTGCAGGACCTGCTGCGACGGGCCCATGTGACGTCCTACCCGCTGGACGACGTGCAGGTGGAGCCGGCCCCCCACGACGTGTACGGGCTGGGCTGGCGCACGCGCGTGCGGTTCGCCGTGGACGAGGACGGCCGGGTGGGGATGCGCGGATGGCGCTCCCACGAGGTGCGGGACGTGGGGGAGAACCCCTTGGCCGCCGAGGCCATCCGACGGCTCGACCTGGGCTCGTGGACCGCCCCGCCCGGCACCGAGGCGGTCGATGCGGTGGCACCGTCCACGGGCCCCGCGAGCGTGGTGCTGATCGGACGCGGTCTCGACCCGGAGGCGGTCGAGGTCCCTGCGAGCTGGGGCGATGCCGATGTCAGCGTGCGCACCGCCCGCGGGCTGGTGCCGCTGCGCGGTGACGGCCTGGTGCGCGAGCGGGTGGGGGAGCGACTGTTCGCCGTCTCCGCGACCGGGTTCTGGCAGGTGCACCGCCGAGCCGCCGAACTGCTCAGCGAGGTGGTCGCCGGTGCGCTGCGCGCGCCGCGCGGGGGCAGCGCCTGGGACCTCTTCGGCGGGGTGGGCCTGTTCGCCGCGGTCGCCGCCGAGCAGGTGGGTGAGGACGGACAGGTGATCACGGTGGAGGGCAACCGACGTGCCTCGGTGCTCGCTGCCGAGAACCTCCAGGACCTGCCGCAGGTCAGTGCCGCGACCGCGGATGTCACCGACTGGGTGAAGGCACGTCGCGGCGGCGTGGACTGCGTGGTGCTGGACCCGCCTCGCGCCGGCGCCGGCCTGGAGCTGATGGGTCTGCTCACCCGGGCCGTGCGACGCCGGATCGTGTACGTCTCCTGCGAGCCCTCGACCTTGGCGCGTGACCTGGCGGCCGCGGAGAAGGCGGGCTGGTCCGTGGTGGACCTGCGGGCCTTCGACCTGTTCCCGCACACCCACCACATCGAGTCGGTGGCGGTGCTGGAACCGGTGGCCCGATGATGCCCGGGTGACCAGCGCGTGCTACCATTTATCTTGACGTCAAGATAAATCGGCTGCGCGGTGGCCCTCACAAGGGCCGACGCCGGAGGAGCCGGTCGGCGCCGGTCCGAGACGACATCGGCCGCGAAACCGCGCCGACGCACCTACCATGGGGGAGACGCCCCATCCCGAAGGAGATCGCACTGTGAGCACGATCGACTCGTTCGCCGCGAAGCAGACGCTCGCGGTCGGCGGAACCGACTACGAGATCTACGCCCTCGATGCCGTCGACGGCGCCGAGAAGCTTCCCTACAGCCTCAAGATCCTGCTGGAGAACCTGCTGCGCACGGAGGACGGTGCGAACATCACCGCCGACCACGTGCGGGCCATCGCCGCCTGGGACCCCAAGGCCGAGCCCTCCACGGAGATCCAGTTCACGCCGGCGCGCGTGATCATGCAGGACTTCACCGGCGTGCCCTGCGTGGTGGACCTGGCCACCATGCGCGAGGCCGTCGAGGAGCTCGGGGGCGACCCCGAGAAGATCAACCCGCTGGCACCTGCCGAGCTGGTCATCGACCACTCCGTGATGATCGACGTGGCCGGCCGCATCGACGCCCTCGAGCGCAACATCGAGCTGGAGTACGAGCGCAACAACGAGCGCTACCAGTTCCTGCGCTGGGGCCAGACCGCCTTCGACGACTTCAAGGTGGTCCCCCCGGGCACCGGCATCGTCCACCAGGTCAACATCGAGTACCTGGCCCGCACCGTGATGACCCGCGAGGTCGACGGCGTGCTGCGCGCCTACCCGGACTCCTGCGTCGGCACCGACTCCCACACCACCATGGTCAACGGCCTGGGCGTGCTGGGCTGGGGCGTCGGCGGCATCGAGGCCGAGGCCGCCATGCTGGGCCAGCCCGTCTCCATGCTGATCCCCAAGGTGGTGGGCTTCAAGCTCACCGGCGAGATCCCGCCGGCCGCCACCGCCACCGACGTGGTGCTCACCATCACCGAGATGCTGCGCGAGCACGGCGTGGTCGGCAAGTTCGTCGAGTTCTACGGCGAGGGCGTGGCCCAGGTCCCGCTGGCCAACCGCGCCACCATCGGCAACATGAGCCCCGAGTTCGGCTCCACCGCCGCGATGTTCCCCATCGACCAGGTGACCATGGACTACCTGCGCCTGACCGGCCGCTCCGAGGAGCAGCTGGCCCTGGTGGAGGCCTACGCCAAGCGCCAGGGCCTGTGGCACGACCCCTCCATCGAGCCCGCCTTCTCCGAGTACCTCGAGCTGGACCTGTCCACCGTGGTGCCCTCGATCGCCGGCCCCAAGCGCCCGCAGGATCGTGTGATCCTCAGCGAGGCCAAGGAGTCCTTCCGTCAGGTGCTGCCCTCCTACGCCGGCGAGCAGGGTGCCTCCGAGGACGCCGGGGCGGACGACACCGAGCGCAAGGACCCCTCCGACTCGGGCTCCTTCCCCGCCTCGGACCCGGCCTCCCCGCAGTCGGACAACGTATCCGGTGGTGAGGCCCCCGAGATGCACGCCGTGAGCGGACGGGCCTCCAAGCCCACCCCGGTGGAGGGGCACGACTTCACGATCGACCACGGCATCGTCTCGATCGCCTCGATCACCTCGTGCACCAACACCTCCAACCCCTCGGTCATGATGGCCGCCGGTCTGCTGGCCAAGAACGCCCTGGAGCGCGGCCTGGAGGCGAAGCCCTGGGTGAAGACCTCCATGGCCCCCGGCTCGCAGGTGGTCACCAACTACTACGAGCGCGCCGGCCTGTGGCCCGCCCTCGAGGGACTGGGCTTCCACCTGGTGGGCTACGGCTGCACCACCTGTATCGGCAACTCCGGTCCGCTGGCACCGGAGATCTCCGACGCCATCGCCGAGAACGACCTCGCCGTCACCGCGGTGCTCTCGGGCAACCGCAACTTCGAGGGCCGCATCAACCCCGACGTGAAGATGAACTACCTGGCCTCCCCGCCGCTGGTCATCGCCTACGCGCTCGCGGGCACCATGGACTTCGACTTCGAGAACGACCCGCTGGGCACCGACTCCGAGGGCCAGGACGTGTACCTGAAGGACATCTGGCCCAGCCCCACCGAGGTGGAGCAGGTCATTGCCGAGAACATCTCCCAGGAGATGTTCACCGAGGACTACAAGGACGTCTTCACCGGCGACGAGCGCTGGCAGGGCCTGGACACCCCCGAGGGCGCCACCTTCGACTGGGACCCGGAGTCCACCTACGTGCGCAAGCCCCCGTACTTCGAGGGCATGGGTGCCGAGCCGGAGCCGGTCAAGGACATCTCCGGCGCCCGCGTGCTGGTGAAGCTCGGCGACTCCACCACCACCGACCACATCTCCCCGGCCGGTTCCATCAAGGCCGACTCTCCCGCCGGTCGCTACCTGCGTGAGCACGGCGTGGAGCGCAAGGACTTCAACTCCTACGGCTCCCGCCGCGGCAACCACGAGGTGATGATCCGTGGCACCTTCGCCAACATCCGCATCAAGAACCAGCTGCTGGACGGCGTGGAGGGCGGCTACACCAAGAACTTCCTGACCGGTGAGCAGGAGTTCATCTACGACGCCGCCCAGGCCTACACCGAGCAGGACATCCCGCTGGTGGTCCTGGCCGGCAAGGAGTACGGCTCCGGCTCGTCCCGCGACTGGGCCGCCAAGGGCACCAAGCTGCTCGGCGTCCAGGCCGTGATCACCGAGAGCTTCGAGCGCATCCACCGCTCGAACCTCATCGGCATGGGTGTGCTGCCGCTGCAGTACCCCGCCGGCGAGACCGCCGAGTCCCTCGGACTGGACGGCACCGAGACCTTCGACATCTCCGGTGTGATCGCCATGAACGACGGCGAGACCCCGAAGACGGTCAAGGTCACCGCCACCAAGGAGGATGGCACCGAGATCACGTTCGATGCCGTAGTGCGCATCGACACCCCCGGTGAGGCGGCCTACTTCCGCAACGGCGGCATCCTGCAGTACGTGCTGCGTTCGCTCGTGAAGGCCTGATCGTCCGCGCCCACCACGAGCTGGTGGGCGCGGCCAAGAGTCATCACCGACGGCCCGGACGGAGGAGACTCCGCCCGGGCCGTCAGCGTTCGTGCGCCGCCGTCGCAGGCCCTACCGACAGGTCCAGGGCGCGGGCGTACCGAGAGCTTTGATGCACCCCCGCCCGCGGTATCTGCACCGCGTTGCACACCGGGGCGTCGCGGCGTGAACCCGCCGTGAAGATCTGCACGGATGTGACCACGCCTCCCGTTGTCACAGGTCATCGCGCCGTACTCTGGTGGGTGTCCCGCCGTTCCGATCGAGGAGGATCCCGCGTGCCCACCACCCAGGAGCATCCCGCTGTGCATGCTGATACCACCGAGATCCTCGAGCCCGCCGGTTCCGCCGTCGCCGAGTCGCTCCTCGAGGACATCGACGCCACCCAGGACCCGGCCGAGCCCGGCCAGGCCGATGTCGCCATTCCTGGAGATCCCGCTGCACTGCGCGCTCTGGCTCCTGCTGAGCTCCCGGCTCTTTCTCGCACCCTGCGCCGCAGGCTGCTGGAGATCACCTCGAGCACCGGTGGCCACCTGGGCCCGAACCTCGGCGTGGTGGAGCTGACCATCGCCCTGCACCGCGAGTTCGACTCCCCGCGGGAGGCGATCGTGTTCGATACCGGCCACCAGGCCTACGTGCACAAGATGCTCACCGGGCGCGCTGACCTCGAGGGTCTGCGCAGCGCCGGGGGAGTGTCGGGCTATCCGGATCGCGGGGAGTCCGCGCACGACGTGGTGGAGAACTCCCACGCCTCGGGCTCCATCGCCTGGGCCCACGGCATCGACCGTGCGCACCGCCTGGCCGGTGAGCCGGGCTGTGCGGTCGCGGTGATCGGCGACGGCGCCCTCACCGGTGGGGTGGGGATGGAGGCTTTGAACGAGCTGGCCTCCGACATCGGCTCCGGCACCGTGGTGGTGCTGAACGACAACACCCGCTCCTATGCGCCGACCATTGGAGGGCTCGCCCGCCACCTGCAGGACCTCCGCGACGGCACCACGACCCCGGGCGAGGACCTCTTCACCGCCCTGGGCCTGACCTATCTCGGTCCGATCGACGGGCACGACCACGCTGCCCTCGCAGGCGCTCTGGCGCAGGCCCGGACTGCTGCCGAGGATCCGGCCCGCTCCGGTGTCGTGGTCCACGTGGTGACCCGCAAGGGTGCCGGCTTTGCTCGTGCCGAGGCCGATGTGATGGACCATTGGCACGCCACCGGTCCGTTCGAGATCGAGCCGCCCACCGTGGCCGAGGTGTACCCCCCGGCAGGCGCCCCCGCCCCGGCCACCACCTGGACCGCCCGCTTCGGGGAGACGATCCTGAAGGCCGCCCGGGCCGATGACCGCGTCGTCGCGCTCAGTGCCGCGATGGTGGACCCCGTGGGCCTCACCCCGATGCAGCGGGAACTGCCCGGCCGGGTGCTCGACCTGGGCATCGCCGAGCAGCTCGCGATGGACACAGCCGCCGGACTCGCCCATGGCGGTGCAAAGCCCGTGCTGTCGCTGTACTCCACCTTCCTCAACCGCGCCTTCGACCAGCTGTTGCTGGACGTCGCCCTCCACGAGGAGGACGTCACCATCACGCTGGATCGCGCGGGCGTGACCGGGGACGACGGCCCCAGCCATCACGGTATCTGGGACCTTGCGGTGGCCGCGCAGGTGCCGGGGCTGTCGCTGTGGGCGCCTCGTGACGGTGATCGGCTGAGCGAGGCGGTCCCTGCTGCCCTGTCCACCCACGGCCCCTCCCTGGTGCGCTTCCCCAAGGGCGCCTGCCCCGAGGGCTTGCCCGCGATCGACCGCGTTCCGGCCGGGGATGTGCTGGCCGGGGACCCGTCGGCCCCGATCGACGTGCTGGTGGTGACGATCGGCGCTCTCGCCCACCGCGCGGTGGAGGCCGCGCAGCGGGTCATGGGTGTCGTGCCTGGTGCCGCTGCCGAGGGGGTCGCGCCGAACGTGGTGGTCCTGGACCCGGTGCAGGCCCTGCCGTTGCCGGAAGCACTGTTGGATCTCGCGGGGGCGGCGTCGGCCGTTGTCACGCTGGAGGACGGCGTGGCCGAGCGCGGCATCGGGGCGGCCCTCGCGGTGCGGCTCGCCCAGCGTGCCTCGCGCACCTCGCCGATGCCGCCGCTGCGCACCCTGGGCGTGGTCCAGGAGTTCATCCCCCATGCCAAGCGCGATGCGATCCTGAGTGACAACGGGCTGGACGCCGCAGGCATCGAGGAGAGCGTCCGCTCGCTGCTGGGCTGAGCTCGCCCTCGCTACCCGGGACCCCGCTGGGTGCCGGTTGTCTTCCCTGCATTGGGAATCAGCAGGTTGTCCACAACCGTCCTTGCTCGCCCTCGTTTGTCCGGCCCGCTCTGTATCGTGGAACATATCGAACAAAGGTTCGATGGTCGTGGTTGCCGGGCGGGGTGTCCGGGCCTGCAGAAGGGGGTGGCAGCAGTGAACGGGATGGTAGCAGTGAACACGACGATGGGACACGAATCGCGCCACGTACTGCTTGCGCCTGTCGCTGACGCGGTCCTGGCGGTCCGCAAGCTCGTCGATGAGACCTCCCGAGCCACGCGGGTATCTGGGGACGACTCTCGACCCACGCACGCATCCTCTGCAACTACCACGCAGGGCTCCGGCGCGTTCACGACTGAACCAGTGGCGGTATCAAACCATGCCCTGATCGAGGCCATCGGCCAGATCGAGCAGATGAAGAACGCGCTGGACGCCGCTCAGGCACGGCTCGAGGTGCACCTGCGGTCCGTACGTGTGCAAGCGGAGCGGGCCGCCGGGATCCCAGCGGCGAAGGCAGGCAGCGGGGTGGGGCACGAGATCGGTCTTGCGCGACGCATCTCCCCGGCCTCCGCAGGCAACCAGCTGTCGCTGCGACGGGTGCTTGTGGAGTCGATGCCTCGCACGGTGGCACTGCTGGAGCAGGGGGAGATCTCCGGCTGGGCAGCGGAGGAGGTCGCCCGGGCCGTTCTCGTGCTGGACGACGAGGAGCGCGACACCGTCGATGCCGAGATCGCGCCCCGGCTGCCGGATCTCACCTCCCGCGGAGCCGGCCGAGTCGCGCGGGGGATCGCCGACAGGCTGAATGCCGAAGCGGCCGTGGCGCGGATCCGCCGCAATACCGCCCTGCGCACCGTCACCCAGCGCGCCGCAGGGGAGGGCATGATGCGGTTGTCCGCTCTGCTGCCCACCCGCGAGGGCGTCGCCGCCTATGTCGCACTGACGCAGGCCGCCGGCTCTGCGAAGGCCCAGGGCGATGAGCGCTCCCGAGGAGCTGTCATGGCCGACACCCTGGTCCAGCGGGTCACCGGTGTCGGCGAGGGCGAGATCATCCCGGTCGAGATCCAGCTGCTGATGACCGATGCGACTCTGCTCGCGGGCGGCAATGATGTCGCCTTGATCGACGGCCATCCGATCCCGGGTCCTGTTGCCAGGAACCTGGCACTGACCGGCTCTCTCCTCCCGGATCCGCCCGCGTCACCAGTCGTACGGCCTTCCGCCGTACCAGAGGAGAGCTGTCCGGATGCTGACCCAGGGAAGAGGCGTCCGGGCATCGACGAGGATCGCCCGGAACCCCGAGCGTCCCGATGGCTGCGCCGTCTGTACACGGACCCGGTCAGCGGCGACCTCACTGCGATCGATGCGCGTCGGCGCGCGTTCACGGGGCATGTGCGTGCCTTCATCACGGCGCGGGACCAGCGCTGCCGCGGGCCCTGGTGCGATGCCCCGATCCGACACGTCCACCATGCGCAGGGCTACGCCGATGGCGGCGGGACGACACCCGAGAACGGGGTGGGCACCTGCGAACGCCTGAACCAGGTGGCAGAGCTCCCCGGTTGGAGCACCCGCAGCTCCTCGGGCGAGGGAGGGACGGGAGATCTCACCATCACCACCCCCAGTGGTCACCGCTACACCAGTCGGCCTCCGAGGCTTCAGGAAGAACTGTGCGTCGCACCCACGCGACGGCGCAGCGAGGCGGCGATGAGCGGCACCCGACCGGCTGAAACCGGATCGAGCATCCGGGTCGAGCCGGAGATCCTGGTGCGCGACGCCGATGGCACTCGCGTCACGGACCCGCCCGAGGACTGGTGGATCCCACCGCCGGAGGTCATGCAGGAATGGTTCGTCCCCGAGTACTGGATCCCGGTGGAGGATCTGGAGCCCCTGTGATCATGCAGAAGCTCGCGTGATCAGAGCCGGATCTCCATGCCCGGCCGCGCCGTGAGCACCACGGGGTCGCCGTCGGTGACCCACAGCGTGTGCTCGGCGTGCGCGCCGCGGGAACCGTCGACCGAGCGCTGCGTCCAGCCGTCCTCCTCGTCCACCATCAGGTCATCGGTGGTGGGCATCAGGAACGGCTCCACGGTGATCAGCTGACCGGCCACCAGCTCGGTCCCGCCGCCGGGCACACCGTGGTTCGGCACGAAGGGGGCCTCGTGCATGGTGCGACCCACGCCGTGGCCACCGAACTGCTCATTGATCGTGTAGCCCAGGCGGTGAGCCTCGTTCATCACCGCATGCCCGATGTCGCCCACCGTGTTGCCGGCGCGTACCTGGCGGATCCCGGCCCACATCACCGATTCGGTGTCGGCGATCAGCTGCAGGTCCTCCGCGCGGGGCGCACCCACCACGAAGGAGACGCAGGAATCTGCCACCCATCCCTCCACCTCGACGGCGAAGTCCAGCGACACCAGGTCACCGTCGGCCAGCACCTGATCGCGTGGGCGGCCATGAAGCACCCCGTCGTTGACGGACGTGCAGATCACGTAGCCGAAGGGAGAGGAGCCGAACACGGGGTGATAGTCGAGATAGCAGCTGGTCGCGCCGGCCTCACGGATCATCTCGTGCGCGCGGGCATCGACGTCCAGCAGGTTCCAGCCCACATCCACCGTGCGGCGCAGTTCGGTGAGCACCGAGGCGACGAACTCACCGGCGGGCCGGGCCTGCTCGAGGGTGGGCAGGTCCATGGTGGAGTCCCGGCGGCGGCGTCTGCGCCCGCGGATCATCGCGCACCCCCGTCGGTCAGAGTGCCATCGGGGAGATCCTCCGCAAAGCGGTCCTCTGGATCGCTCGGATCGCTCTCCGCAGCGCGCCAGGTGACCAGACGCGCCCCCACCCAGGCGATGCCGGCGGCGAACAGGGCGGCCCCCAGCAGGTGGAAGAACACCAGCAGCTCCGGCAGTCCGGAGAAGAACTGCACGTAGCCGATCACGCCCTGCAGCACGGTCAGCCCCACCAGGGTCCACGCCGCGGCACGCACCTGGCGCCCGCCTGCGGAGCGGTGCACCAGCACCAGCAGTGCGACCAGCAGGCCGCAGAACAGCCACACCGATCCGGCGTGGATCCGCGAGATCAGCAGCGGGTCGATCGCGATACGGGTGATGTCCCCGTCGTCACCGGAGTGCGGACCGGTGCCGGTGACCAGGGTCCCCAGCACCAGCACGGTGAAGCCCAGCGCGGCCAGGACGGCGTACAGCCCCACGGTGGGCCATCCGACCACGCGGCGGGCGGTGCCGTCACCGTCGTACAGGCGCACCACCAGCACCGTCGATGCCGCGACGATCACGGGCGAGATCAGGAAGTGAGGGCTCACCAGGCCCGGGTGCAGGTCCAGCCACACCACGAACGCACCGATGATCGCCTGCAGCGCGGTCCCGATCAGCGGGACCCACGCCAGGCGGCGGAAGCCCACACCCTTGTGGCGGAGCCACCGCCAGGACACCAGCAGCACGGCCATGGCGAAGATCCCCAGCACCCCCGTGAGGGTGCGGTTGCCGAACTCGACGAAGGGATGGATCCCGGCCTCCAGGGTCAGTTCCGGGGTGAACTGACCGGGCTCGCAGTTGGGCCAGGTCGAGCAGCCCAGGCCGCTGCCGGTGAGCCTCACCGCCCCGCCGGACAGGATGATCCCCATCTGGCACACCAGGTTCCCCCAGAAGGCGATGGCCGCGATCCGCGCCCGGCGCGCGGCGGACCAGGACGGCAGTCGGGGATCGGGCAGGGTGCTGATGCGACCGTGCTGCTCGGGCAGGGGGTCGGAGGCGCGCGGCACCAGGGTCTCGGCGGGCTGGGACGACATGCCGACGATTCTAGGGAGCATGTCTGAAAGCCAGGCGCCCGGCGGCGTGGCGACGAGCGGAATGCGAGCAGTCACTCAGAAGCGGCGGCCGTGACTCAGGAATCGGTCCAGCGGAACCACCGCATCACCGCGAGCACCCCGCCCACGGCCCACACCAGCAGCACCAGGAACGAGCCCAGCAGGAAGGGCCCGCCGGCGAGGCTCGCCCGCATCAGTTCGCCGAGCGCACCGGAGGGCAGCAGGTCCACCAGGCCCCGCAGGATCCGCGGGTAGCTGACCAGTGGGAAGGCGATGCCGCCGACGGAGACGAACAGCAGGAACAGCAGGTTGGACACGGCCAGCACGGCCTCGGTGCGCAGGGTGCCCGCCACCAGCATCCCCAGCGATCCGAAGGCGACGGTCCCCAGGATCCACCCCAGCACCAGCAGCACCAGGCCCGTCGGCTCCGGCCGCCAACCCAGCGCCAGCCCCAGCAGGCCCAGCACCAGGATCTGCAGCACGTGCACACCGAGGGTGGCGAGGATCTTGCCGGCCAGGTAGCCGTCGCGACCCAGCGGGGTGGTGGCCACCCAGCGCAGCACCCCGTTGCGGCGGTCGAAACCTGTCTGGATCGCCTGGGAGGTGAAGGAGGTGGACACCAGTGCCGTGGACAGGGTGGCGGCCATGGCGGTGTCGATCGGGGCCACGCCGTCCAGCCGGCCCACGGGCAGCACCCGCAGGCCGATCAGCACCAGTGCGGGCATCACGATCGCCACCAGGATCTGCTCGCCGTTGGTGAGCAGGATCCGGGCCTCCAACGCGGCGTGGGAGAGGATCCGGCGCAGTGGGGGAGCGGGGGCAGTGATGTGGGAGTCGGCGGCGTGGGGAGTGGGGGTCCGGGTGCTCATGCGTCCTCCTGAATATTCGCCTCGCTGGGGTCCGCTGATCGAGGGTTCGGGTGCCACGTCGCTGCCGTAGCGGTGGCGTCGTTCGGGACCACCAGTGGTGTCGTTGGGGCCGCTCTGTCTACGCTCCTTCCGCCGTGTGTATAGGGCACGCGGCGGAAGGAGCAATCTGGAATGGTACGGAAGATCAGGGCGAAGCTGGTGCTCCAGCTGCGCGCAGAAGGTCTGTCGGGGCGAGCGATTTCGTCCTCGCAGGGCATGTCCCGCAAGTCCGTGAGGGCGGTGTTCGAGGCCGCTGACGCTGCAGGGATCGGGTGGGGCGATATCGCGGACGTCGCCGATGAGCAGGTGTATGCCCGGTTGTTCCCGGGCCGGGGCGAGCACGAGAGCGTGTTCGCACAGCCGGACTGGGAACAGGTCCATCGAGAGATGGCCAGGGTCGGCGTGACGCTGAAGCTGTTGCACGGCGAGTACTTCGACGCGACCACGGCGGCTGGGGATCCGGCGATGGGGTATGACCGGTTTTGCCGCACCTACCAGCACCACGTCATGGTCACCGGTGCCGCTTCGAGAGTCGGTCACAAGGCCGGCCAGAGCGTGGAGGTCGACTGGTCCGGCCCCACGATGGAGCTGGCCGATCCGGTCACCGGCGAGGTCTCGAAGGTGTTCTTGTTCGTTGCCTGCCTGCCTTTTTCTCGTTACGCGTTCTGCTTCCCGGCGCTGGATATGCGCCAGGAGTCCTGGCTGCGAGCGCACGTAGCGATGTTCGAGGCGCTGGGCGGGACGGTCCCGAGGATCGTTCCGGACAACCTCAAGACCGGTGTGGTGAAGCACCCCCGCGAGGGCGAGATCGTCCTGAACGATGCGTATCGCGAGATGGCAGCGCATTACTCGGCGGCGGTGCTCCCGGGGAGGGTGCGGAAACCGAAAGACAAGGCGAGCGTGGAGAACACCGTCGCGCACGTCGCGACCTGGGTCATCGCCGGGCTGCGGGATCAGCGATTCACGTCCCTGCCCGAACTTGCAGCCGCCATCGGGCAGCGGATGGAGGCCTATAACGCGGAGCCGTTCCAGAAGCGGCCCGGATCCCGCGCCAGCGTGTTCGACGCGGAGGAGCGGCCGCTGCTGACGCCGCTGCCGGCGGTGCCCTACGAGATCTCGACATGGCACTACGGACGACGAGTGGGCAGGAACGGGCACGTCACGTTCGCGCGGAACTTCTACTCCGCGCCGTTCGCGCACATCGGCGCGAAGGTCGATCTGCGCATCACGGCCCGGACGCTGGAGATCTATCAGGGCAGCCAGCGACTGACCAGTCACCTGCTGCTCCCGGAGACCGCGAGCAATGAGTACCGCACCAACGACGCGGACCTACCTGCGGGCGAGCGTTTCCAGGCCTGGGACGCGCAGAGGGTGCGGGCGTGGGCAGATCGGGTCGGGCCGGCCACGGTGATCGTGATCCAGCGGATCTTCGAGTCCGTGCCGATCGTGGAACAGGGCCTGGATCCCGCGTTGGCGGTGCTACGGCTCTCTCGCCGCTTCTCCGTAGATCGGGTCGAGGCGGCCTGCGCACTCGCGCTGACGGGACGGGTCCGTTCACCGCGCTATGCGCATCTGCACCCGATCTTGGCCACCGGGCAGGACAAGGTCGCCGCCCTGCGTCCACCCCGCGAGGAACCCGCGGAAGACGGCGGATACGTCCGTGGCGCCGACTACTACGCCGGAGGTGTCCGGTGAGCGTGATCGATAACGACACGAAGCGGAAGCTGCGCGAGATGGGCGCGACCGCGCTGCTGGACGCGATCGATGCCCAGGATGAGGCTCACGTGCTGGGGATGTCGTTCCAGGAACGGCTCCAGCTGATCGTGGACGAGGCGCATTCCATCTTCAATCATGGAAAGGTCGAGGGTCTGATCCGCCGGGCGGGGCTGCGTTATCCCGGAGCGGACCTGCGGCGGCTGGATCTGGTCGAGGAACGGGGACTGAACCGGAACGTGATCGCGCAACTGGCAACCTGCTCCTTCATCCAGCGGCAACAGAACGTGGTCTTCCAGGGCTTCACCGGCTCAGGGAAGTCCTACCTCGGCTGCGCGCTGGCGAAGCAGGCCTGCCAGCACCGGCTCCGAGCCCACTACATCCGAATGCCCGACCTCGAAGAGGCCTGGGCCCTGGCAAAGGACAAGCCGCAGGGCCAGACGAAGTTCCTGCGGAAGTACTCCACGTTCTCGCTGCTGGTGATCGACGAGTGGCTGCTGGACCATCCTGACGAGGGAATGCGTTCGATGCTGCTGGAACTGCTCGAGCGCCGCTATGACACCGGCTCGACCGTGTTCTGCACCCAGTACCCGAAGAAGGACTGGCACGCCCGGCTCGGTGGAGCAGTCCACGCCGATGCGATCATGGACCGCATCGTGCACAACACAATCTGGATCGACACCGGCGACAGGAACATGCGAGAACACACCGCACTGCCCCAGTGACCCGATGCCGGCGGGAGCCAGTGGTCCCCACCGCGGCGGCTACTGGCCCCCGTCGGCACGATCGGCGGTCCCCAAGAGCAAGATTCGGTGGCTCCCACGACTACGAATACTCACTCCTCCATCAGGTCCAGCAGCACGCCCTCCAGATCAGCGGCTCCGCCGGAACCGAGCTCGAGTCGGGCACCGTGCCGGGAGGCCAGGTCGCGCAGGTCGGCGGTGAGGGCGTCGAGGGATGCGGGCGCCACGTCCCGCAGGGTGGCATGCAATGACGCCGCTCCCTTCCCTGCGCTGTGGTCGCTGATCACCTCGTCCACCGATCCCGAGGCCAGGGCGCGGCCCCGGGAGATCACGCACACGGAATCTGCCAGCCCGGCCACGTCGTCCATCAGGTGGGTGGTGAGCACCACGGCGGTGCCGGTGCGGGCGAGACCCCGGATCAGCGTGCGCACACGGCGGCGGATCGAGGGATCCATGCCGGCGGTGGGCTCGTCGAGGAACACCAGCTCCGGGCGGCCGATGATGGCCAGCGCCAGGGCGAGCCGCTGCCGCTGGCCTCCCGAGAGCCGTCGCACCAGGGTGCTGGCGAAGTCGTCGATCCCCAGATGCTCGGAGACCTCGTCCACGTCCAGCGGGTCGGCGTGCAGGCTCGCTCCGTAGCGCAGGAGGGTCTTGGCGGGGGCGCCCGAGGTGAGGCCGCCGTCCTGGATCATGACACCGATGCGGGCGCGGTGCTCTGGTCCGGCCCGCCAGGGGTCCTGGCCGAGCACGCGGATGCTGCCGCCGTCGGGCCTGAGCAGGCCGGTGGCGCAGGAGATGGCGGTGGTCTTGCCGGCGCCGTTGGGGCCCAGCACGGCGGTGACCTCGCCGTGCTCGGCCCTCAGGTCCAGGCCGTCCAGGGCACGCAGCGGGCCGTAGGAGAGGGAGAGGTCCTCGGCGAGGAGGGCGGGGGAGTCGGTGTCCATGGCGCCCCCATCGTAGGCGCGGCCCGGGTGGTCCAGGGACGGACCACCCGGGCCGGGCGGGCGCGTCGCCCTCGAGGGGCGGCGCAGGTACGACGAAGGGGAGGGGTCAGCGACCGGTCACGTGCAGCGGGGTGTGCGCGGGATCGACCACCTCGGAGGCCAGCGGGGGCTCGGGGGCGGTGCCACCGGGGCCCCAGGTGTCGGTCTCGAAGCGGTCGCGGTCATGGGGTTCCATGATGTGGCTCATGTCCGGGCCCAGCGGCACGATCTGGGTGGGGTTGATGTCGGTGTGCACCACGTAGTAGTGCTCCTTGATGTGCTGGAAGTCGATGGTGTCGCCGAAGCCCGGGGTCTGGAACAGGTCCTTGAGGTAGTTCCACAGGTTGGGCATGGTGGCCAGCGTCTGCCGGTTGGCCTTGAAGTGGCCGTGGTACACCGGATCGAAGCGCACCAGGGTGGGGAACAGGCGCACATCGGCCTCGGTGATCGAGGGGCCCATCAGGTAGCGGCGGGTGGACAGGCGCTCCTCGAGCTCGTCGAGGGCCTCCCACAGCAGGTGGTACTCCTTCTCGTAGGCCTCCTGGGAGCCGGCGAAGCCCGTCTTGTACACCCCGTTGTTGATGCGGTGCAGCATCCAGTCGTTGAGCTCGTCGATCTCGGCGCGCAGGTGCTCGGGGTAGAGGTCCGGGGCGCCTTCGCGCTGGAACTCGGTCCACTGGCTGCCCATGTCCAGGGTGATCTGTCCGAAGTCGTTGGTGACCACGGCGCCGTCGCGGGTGTCGACGATCGCGGGCACGGTGATGCCGCGGGGGTAGTCGGGGATGCGCTTGAAGTACGCCTCCTGGAGGCGCTCGATGCCGAGGACCGGGTCCTTGCCGCCCTCATCGAGGTCGAAGGTCCAGGAGCGCTTGTCGTGGGTGGGGCCGGCGATGCCCATGGAGATCGCGCCCTCCAGGCCCAGCAGGCGCCGCACGATGATGGTGCGGTTGGCCCACGGGCAGGCCCGGGAGACGACGAGACGGTAGCGATCCGCCTCGACGGGGTAGCCGTCCTCGCCGTCCTTGGTGATACGGGTGGGGATGTAGTTCATGTCCCGGTCGAAGGACTTGCCCTTGTGGACGTAGCTGCCCTTCTGGTCGTGCTCGTTCGTCTCCTGGGTGCTCATGTCGTCCTCTCCTGTCGTGGAACCTGATGACCCCACTATAGTTGAAAAGTGAAGCAACAGGGAAGGGGGGTGGAGATCGGGAGACGGTGTGTCTCCTCACGCGGGCGGGGTTCACTCTTCGACGGCCGAGTGCGATACCGTTTACGCAAGCGTACGCTTGTCTATTAAGCGTCGCGAGGGTTGCCTCGGCGCCCGCTCAGACCCATGGAAGGAGGAGCAGATGGACCCCCATATCCACCAGGACCGCACTCAGCGACCCACCTCCTCCGGGCCCGCCGCCACCGGGGCCGACACTACGGACCCCGGCGCCACCATCGACCTGCGCGACACACGTGACCGCCTGATCGACGCGATCTCCGCCCACGGGCCGGTCACCGCCCGCCAGCTCGCCGAGCGCTTCGGCCTCACCAGCGCCGCCGTGCGTCGACACCTCGCCGCCCTCCAGGCGGACCGGGTCATCGCCGAGCACAAGATGCCCGTGGGGCACCGCGGGCGCGGACGCCCCTCCAAGGCCTTCGTGCTCTCCGCCTCCGCCCACGAGTCGCTCACCGGTGGCTACGACCAGCTCGCCGTCCTGGCGATGGAGGAGCTGGCCCGCGCCGGCGGCCCCGAAGCCGTGCAGCGGCTCGCCGACAGGCGCGTCGCCGACTGGGAGAGCGAGCTGGAGGCGCTGGTCGCCGAGAGGACCGCGCAGGGCGAGCGGGTCACCGTGGCCCGTCGGGTGGAGCTGCTCGCCGAGCTGCTCACCTCCCGCGGCTACGCCACCACGGTGCGACCGCTCACGGTCCCCATGCCGGCCGCCGGTGCCCGTGGGCGCTCCCGGCCGCGTACGCTCGTGACGGCACAGCTGTGCCACGGGCACTGCCCCGTCCTGGACGTCGCGTCCGGACATCCGGAGTTGTGCGAGGCCGAGACCCGCGTCATCTCCCGCATCGTCGGCGCCCCGGTCCAGCGTCTAGCAACGCTGGCCCAGGGTGCACACGCCTGCACGACCCACATTCCGCTCACCGAGGGAAGGACACCATGACGAGCGCACCAGAGCAGCTCAGCCAGGACGAGATCATCGACTCCATCGGCAACTACGCC
The DNA here is from genome assembly GCF_016907455.1 of Brachybacterium muris. Lineage (NCBI taxonomy): Bacteria > Bacillati > Actinomycetota > Actinomycetes > Micrococcales > Dermabacteraceae > Brachybacterium > Brachybacterium muris. The sequence goes on from NZ_JAFBCB010000001.1 coordinate 1,455,265, forward strand.
TATGGATGGCACGACGAGGACTCGGCCGGCGCCAGCGCGCGGCGCGGCCTGAGCGAGGACGTCGTCCGCGACATCTCCCGCCTGAAGGACGAGCCCGAGTGGATGCTGGAGCGCCGCCTGAAGGCGCTGAAGCTCTTCGACAAAAAACCGATGCCCACCTGGGGCCCGGACCTGTCCGGGATCGCCTTCGACCACATCAAGTACTTCGTGCGCTCCACCGAGAAGCAGGCCACTTCCTGGGAGGAGCTGCCCGACGACATCAAGGAGACCTACGACCGGCTCGGCATCCCCGAGGCCGAGAAGCAGCGTCTGGTCGCCGGCGTCGCCGCGCAGTACGAGTCCGAGGTCGTCTACCACCAGATCCGCGAGGATCTAGAGGAGCAGGGCGTCATCTTCGTGGACACCGACACCGGTCTGCGCGAGTACCCCGAGCTGTTCCAGGAGTATTTCGGCACCGTGATCCCGGCCGGGGACAACAAGTTCTCCGCCCTCAACACCGCGGTGTGGTCCGGCGGCTCCTTCGTGTACGTCCCCAAGGGCGTCCACGTAGAGATCCCGCTGCAGGCCTACTTCCGGATCAACACCGAGAACATGGGCCAGTTCGAGCGCACGCTGATCATCGCCGACGAGGGCTCCTACGTGCACTACGTCGAGGGTTGCACCGCCCCGATCTACAAGTCCGACTCCCTGCACTCGGCCGTGGTCGAGATCGTGGTGAAGAAGGATGCCCGCGTTCGCTACACGACCATCCAGAACTGGTCGAACAACGTGTACAACCTGGTCACCAAGCGCACCACGGTGGAGCAGGGCGGCACCATGGAGTGGGTCGACGGCAACATCGGCTCCAAGGTCACCATGAAGTACCCGGCCGTGTGGCTGATGGGCGAGCACGCTCGCGGTGAGACCCTCTCGATCGCCTTCGCCGGCGAGGGGCAGCACCAGGACACCGGTTCCAAGATGGTGCACATGGCACCGAACACCTCCAGCTCGATCGTCTCCAAGTCGGTCTCGCGCGGCGGTGGGCGCAGCTCGTACCGCGGCCTGGTGCAGGTGATGCCGGGTGCCGAGCACTCCGCCTCCACCGTGCTGTGCGACGCCCTGTTGGTGGACCAGATCTCCCGCACCGACACGTACCCCTATGTCGACGTGCGCGTGGACGACGTCCAGATGGGCCACGAGGCCACCGTCTCCAAGGTCTCCGAGGAGCAGCTCTTCTACCTGATGAGCCGCGGCATGGAGGAGACCGAGGCGATGGCGATGATCGTGCGCGGCTTCATCGAGCCGATCGCGCGTGAGCTGCCCATGGAGTACGCCCTCGAGCTGAACCGCCTGATCGAACTGCAGATGGAAGGAGCAGTCGGCTGATGACCTCGTCCGATGTCACCGATGTGAAGGGCGCCGAGAGCGCCGGCGACCCGACGGCCAACGAGGCCGTGGGCCACGCGGCAGGAGCCGCACCCGTCTCTGCCCAGGAGGCCCTGCACGAGACCGATGCCCAGGACGCCCGCGAGGGCGGCCCGGTACTGGAGGACGAGGCCATCTCGCTTCCGGGGGAGGAGGCGGAGAAGTCCGCCGCGCACGGCGCCGCCAACCGCGGCGACCGCAAGCGCTCCTTCGAGCTCGCCGATCACGAGGTTCCCACCTCCAAGGTCGAGGAGTGGCGCTTCACCCCGTTGCGCCGCTTCGCGCCGCTGTTCGAGGACACGGCCACCGACGACCGCGAGGGCGACCCGGCCCTGGACTACCAGGTCCAGGTCCCCCAGGGAGCCACCGACGTGTCCAACCTGGCCCCGGGCCAGGCCCCCCGCGGGACCGTGCTGGTGCCCGAGGACCTCACCAGCGCCGTGGCCTCCGCCCGGTGCGCGGAGGCCCTGCACCTGGTGGCCCCCAAGAACGCCGAGATCGCCGAGCCCTTCCGGGTGGCGATCACCGGTCGGGGTGCCGAGCGCCGCGGGAACGCGCACATCGTGCTGGAGACCGAGGAGTCCTCCAGCGCGACCTTCGTTCTGAACCACACCGGCACCGCCCAGTACGCGCAGAACGTGGAGATGGTGGTCGGCGACAACTCGCAGATGACCGTCATCGCCCTGCAGGACTGGGATGACGACGCACTGCACATCGCCACCCACCACGCCCGCGTGGGTCGGGACGCGAAGCTCAAGCACATCGTGGTCTCCCTCGGGGGCAGCGGCGTGCGCGTCAACGTGATCGGTGAGCTGGCCGCACCCGGCGGCGAGGTCGAGAACCTCGGCCTGTACTTCTCGGACGCCGACCAGTTCCTCGAGCACCGCCTGTTCGTGGACCACGCCGCCCCCAACTGCACCTCCGACGTGGCCTACAAGGGCGCGCTGCAGGGCGCCAAGGCCCGCTCCGTGTGGGTGGGCGACGTGCTGATCCGCAAGCAGGCCGAGGGGACCAACACCTACGAGCTGAACCGCAACCTGGTGCTCACCGAGGGGGCGCGTGCCGACTCGGTGCCGAACCTCGAGATCGAGACCGGGGAGATCGAGGGTGCCGGCCACGCCGCCGCCACCGGTCGCTTCGACGACGAGCAGCTGTTCTACCTGCAGGCCCGCGGCATCCCCGAGAAGGATGCGCGTCGTCTGGTGGTGCGCGGCTTCTTCGCCGAGCTGATCCAGAAGATCGACGTCCCGGAGATCCGCGAGCACCTCTTCGACTCGATCGAGAACGAGCTCGAGCGGAGCATGAACTGATGTCGGGCACCTTCGTCCCCGTCGCCACCCTCGATCAGCTGGCCCCCGGCGAGGCGATCGACGTCATCGTCGGCGGCATCGAGATCGCCCTGGTGCGCGACGAGGACGGGGGCGTCCACGCCATCGAGGACCGCTGCTCCCACGAGGACGTCCCGCTGTCGGACGGCGACGTGGAGGGCTGCACCCTCGAGTGCTGGAAGCACGGCAGCCAGTTCGACCTGCGCACCGGCCGCCCGCTGCAGCTGCCCGCCGTCCTGCCCGTCCCGGTGTACCCGGTGCGGGTGGACGAGACCACCGGCGAGATCTCGGTCGACCCGACCGCGACCCTCACCGCCTGAATCCCCCTGACACATCACGCACTACGTCGTCATACGCACGTCGTCACACAGCTGAGGAGAACCACCACATGTCGATCCTGGAGATCAAGGACCTCCACGCCACCGTCGAGACCCCTGAGGGCACCAAAGAGATCCTCAAGGGCGTGGACCTGACCATCAAGGCGGGGGAGACCCACGCCATCATGGGTCCCAACGGCTCGGGCAAGTCCACCCTGGCCTACGCCATCGCCGGCCACCCCAAGTACGAAATCACCAGCGGTTCGGTCACCCTGGACGGCGAGGACGTGCTGGAGATGAGCGTGGACGAGCGCGCCCGCGCCGGCCTGTTCCTGGCCATGCAGTACCCCGTCGAGGTGCCCGGCGTGACCGTCTCCAACTTCCTGCGCACCGCCAAGACCGCGATCGACGGCGAGGCGCCTGCTCTGCGCACCTGGGTCAAGGACATGAAGGGCGCCATGGCGGACCTCCGCATGGACCCGGTGTTCGCCGAGCGCAACGTGAACGAGGGCTTCTCCGGCGGTGAGAAGAAGCGCCACGAGATCCTGCAGATGCAGCTGCTCAAGCCCGGCATCGCCATCCTCGACGAGACCGACTCCGGCCTGGACGTGGATGCGCTGCGCATCGTCTCCGATGGCGTCAACCGCGCCAAGGAGAACACCGAGGTGGGCATCATGCTGATCACCCACTACACCCGCATCCTGCAGTACGTGAAGCCCGACTTCGTCCACGTCTTCGTGAACGGAAGGGTCGCCGAGCAGGGTGGCCCCGAGCTGGCCGAGCGCCTCGAGTCCGAGGGCTACGACCGCTACCTCACCCCCAGCGCCTGAGCAAGGAGCGACGATGACTGAGACCACCGCCCCCGACGCCTCGGAGCACGTCACCTCCGAGCAGGTCATCGAGGCCATGAAGGACGTCATCGACCCCGAGCTGGGGATCAATGTCGTGGACCTGGGCCTCGTGTACGGCGTGACCGTCGAGGAGGGCAACGCCGTGGTGGACATGACGCTCACCTCGGCCGCCTGCCCGCTCACCGACCTGCTCGAGGAGCAGACCTTCGCTGCCCTGGACCCCATCACCGAGTCCCACCGCATCAACTGGGTGTGGATGCCGCCGTGGGGCATGGAGAAGATCACCGAGGACGGCCGCGAACAGCTGCGCGCGATCGGCTTCAACCTCTGAGCTGCCTGCCCCCGGGCAGCTGAACGAAGAAGGGCCCGCACCCCCCGATCGGGGAGTGCGGGCCCTTGCTCTGTCGGCTCAGGCGCCCAGCAGCTGGGACGGGTCCGAGAGCTCGATGCCGTGGGCCTCGGCCGTGCCGTCGTGGTACAGCTTGCCCTCGTAGGTGTGCAGGCCCTTGGCCAGCGCCGCATCCTTCTTCAGGGCGTCCAGGCCCTCGCTGCCCGCGAGCTTCACCACGTAGGGGATGGTCGCGTTGTTCAGCGCCTTGGTGGCGGTGTTCGGCACGGAACCGGGCATGTTCGCCACGCAGTAGAACACGGCGTCGTGGACCTTGAAGGTGGGAGCGTCATGGGTGGTGGGCTTCGAGTTCTCGAAGCAGCCGCCCTGGTCGATCGCGACGTCCACCAGCACGGAGCCCGGCTTCATCTGGGACACCATCTCGTCGGTCACGAGCTTGGGGGCCTTCTTCCCCGGGATCAGCACCGAGCCGATCACGACGTCGGCACCGGTGACCAGCTCGGTCACGTCCAGCTTGCTGGAGTAGCGGGTGAGGATGTCGCCGTTGTGGACGGTGGAGATCTCGTTCAGGCGGGCCACGTTCACGTCCATCACGGTGACGTTGGCATGCAGGCCGCGCGCCATGATGGCCGCCTGCTCGCCCACCACACCGCCACCGATCACGACGACCTTGGCCTCGTCGGTGCCGGGCACGCCGCCCATCAGCTTGCCGGAGCCGCCCAAAGGGCTCATCAGATGGTACGCGGCCACCTGGGTGGCCAGACGACCGGCGATCGCGCTCATCGGCGCCAGCAGCGGCAGAGAACGGTTGGGCAATTGGACGGTCTCGTAGGCCACGGAGGTGACCTTGCGCTCCATCAGCGCCTCAGCCAGAGGCTTGTTCGCCGCGAGGTGCAGGTACGTGAAGAGCAGCTGCCCCTCGCGCATGTGCTCGTACTCCTCCGCCAGCGGCTCCTTGACCTTGACGATCAGGTCGGCCTGCTCCCAGACCTTGTCTGCCGAATCGAGGATCGTGGCCCCGGCGGCGCGGTACTCGTCATCGGTGACGCCGGCACCCACGCCGGCGCCGGTCTCGACCACGACGTCGTGGCCGCGGTCCACCAGCTCGTACACACCGGCGGCAGCAAGACCCACCCGGTTCTCGTTGTTCTTGACCTCGCGGGGAACACCCACTCGCATCTCTGGTGCCTCCTTGCATAGAAAGTCGGTCGCCTCACGCGGCCGTACCGATCCAGCTTCTCATGAATGACGAACTGGGATCGTAGGCCGTGGGTCCCGGGGGGAGAGGCCTGTCACATGCCTCGGTGCAACCTGGTGGTGCGCCTACACTCGAACCCGGCCCGCGCGCCTCGACGTGCCCTCTGCCTCCCACCCCACATCGAAAGCGAGTCCCCTGGTGATCACCGTGCACGACCTCGCCGTCCGCGTCGGCGCACGGCTGCTGATGAGCGAGGTGAGCTTCCAGGTGGTGGACGGCGACCGGGTGGGTCTGGTGGGGCGCAACGGCGCCGGTAAGACCACCCTGACCAAGGTGCTCTCCGGCACCGTCCAGCCCACCGAGGGTCGGGTCGAGGTGAGCGGGGAGCTGGGCTACCTGCCCCAGGACACCCACAGCGGCGACGACACAGAGTCCGTGATCTCCCGCATCCTCTCCGCCCGCGGCCTGGACGAGGTGCTGCGCCGGCTGCGACGTGCGGAGGAGGAGATGGCCGACATGAGTCTTACGGAGGCCAAGCGGGAGAAGGCCATGAACCGCTACCCGCGCCTGGAGGCCGAGCTCGATGCCGTCGGCGGATACGCCGCCGAGGCCGAGGCCAAGCGGATGGCCGCGAACCTGGGCCTGCCCAACCGGCTGCTGGAGCAGGAGCTGGGCACCCTCTCCGGCGGTCAGCGGCGCCGCGTGGAACTGGCCCGCATCCTGTTCTCCCAGGCCACCACCATGATCCTCGACGAGCCCACCAACCACCTCGACGCCGACTCGGTGGTGTGGCTGCGCGAGTACCTGATGAGCTACCGCGGTGGTCTGATCGTGATCAGCCACGACGTGCAGCTGGTGGAGCAGGTGGTCAACAAGGTGTTCTACCTCGATGCCAACCGCGCCGTGATCGACGTGTACAACATGGGCTGGAAGCAGTACCTGCGCCAGCGCGAGGACGACGAGAAGCGCCGCCGGCGGGAGCGCCAGGGCGCCGAGAAGAAGGCCTCCGCCCTCACCGCCCAGGCCGAGAAGATGCGCGCCAAGGCCACCAAGGCCGTCGCAGCGCAGAACATGCTGCGCCGCGCCGAGCGGATGCTGAGCGCCACCGAGGGGGAGCGCCAGAAGGACCGCGTGGCCTCCCTGCGCTTCCCCAAGCCCGCCCCGTCCGGCAAGACCCCGCTGATGGCCGAGGGGCTCTCGAAGTCGTACGGCAGCCTGGAGATCTTCACCGACGTGGACCTGGCGATCGACCGCGGCTCGAGGGTGGTGATCCTGGGCCTGAACGGCGCCGGCAAGACCACCCTGCTGCGCATCCTCGCCGGGGTGGACCTTCCCGACACCGGGGAGATCCAGCCCGGCCACGGGCTGCGCATCGGCTACTACGCCCAGGAGCACGAGACCCTGGACCTGGACCGCACGGTGCTGGAGAACATGATGAGCGCCGCGATCGAGCTGCCCGAGGTGGAGGCCCGCAAGATCCTGGGCTCCTTCCTGTTCACCGGGGACGACGTGCACAAGCCCGCCCGGGTGCTCTCCGGCGGGGAGAAGACCCGCCTGGCCCTGGCGACACTGGTGGTCTCCAGCGCGAACGTGCTGCTGCTGGACGAGCCCACCAATAACCTCGACCCCGCCAGCCGTGAGGAGATCCTGGGGGCGCTGGCCGCCTTCGAGGGTGCCGTGGTGCTGGTCTCCCACGACCCCGGTGCGGTCACGGCCCTGTCCCCGGAGCGGGTGCTGGTGATGCCCGATGCGGTGGAGGACCTGTGGAACTCGGAGTACGAGGAGCTGGTGCAGCTGGCCTGAGCTGCCGGAACACGCTGTACAGACGATAACAGCGTAATAAATGTGTACAAGGTGGTAGGGTCCACGCATGCACGTCCTGCTGCTCACCCCGGCCCGCACTCATCGCGGCGGCGACCCGTTGCCCGATCTCACCTCCGCCCTCGCGCCGCTCGGCCTGCGTCACCCCGCAGAGCGCACCCTCGGGGATGAGGCGATCGTGGTGGCGGACCGCGCCGAGCAGGCCGTGGACGTGATCCGCGTCGCCAGTGAACTGGGCGGGTGGTGCACCGGCCTCGGGGTGGGAGCCGTGGACAAGCCCCTCCCCGAGGAGGTCCGCGCCCTGCGCGGCCCCGCCGTCGATGCCGCTCGGGAGGCGCTGCATGCCGCCCGCACCACCGCCCAGGTGCCCCTCGCGGTCAGGGCCGGTGATCCCCGCCAGGCAGGCACCGCCGCCGATGCAGAGGCGGTGCTGCGCCTGATCGGCTGGATGATCGCCACCCGCAACACCGGGCAGTGGCGCGTGGTGCGCGCCCTGCGGGAACGGCCCGGGATCACCCAGCGCGACCTCGCCGAGCACCTCGGCATCACCCAGCAGACCGTCTCCCGCTCGCTGAAGACCAGTGGTTGGCGGGAGGAGAGCGCCGCCCACCCCCTGCTGGTGCGGCTGCTGTCCATGATCGATCTGACCTCCTGACGGCGCGCTATCCTTGACCAGCGCTCGCGGCCCCGGCCCGAGCAGCCCACCGACCCCGCCGCCCGGCCGCCACGCCCCGCGGCACATCCGAGGAGATCCATGGCGACCACGAACGACCTCAAGAACGGAATGGTCCTCAAGCTGGAGAACCAGCTGTGGAGCGTTGTCGAGTTCCAGCACGTCAAGCCCGGCAAGGGCCCCGCCTTCGTGCGCACCAAGCTGAAGAACGTGCTGTCCGGCAAGTCCGTGGACAAGACCTTCAACGCCGGCCTGAAGGTGGAGACCGCCACCGTGGACCGTCGCGACATGCAGTACTCCTACCTCGACGGTGACATGTACGTGTTCATGGACACCTCCACCTGGGAGCAGACCAACGTCGCCGCCGACGTGGTGGGCGACGCCAAGGACTTCATGCTCGAGGGCCAGGACGTCATCGTGGCCTTCCACGAGGGCACCCCGCTGTACATCGAGCTGCCCGCCTCCGTGGTGCTCGAGATCACCTTCACCGAGCCCGGCCTGCAGGGCGACCGCTCCAGCGGCGGCACCAAGCCCGCCACCGTGGAGACCGGCCGCGAGATCCAGGTGCCGCTGTTCCTCGAGCAGGGCACCAAGGTCAAGGTCGACACCCGCTCCGGCGACTACCTCGGACGCGCCTGAGGTGACCGACTCCTCCAGCAGCACCGGAAAGCCGCAGAAGGACCCCGGCCTCCCCCTTCCCGGCAGGGAGGGGGAGGAGGTGGCCTTCGAGCGCACCGTCCCGGCCCGCACCGACAGGCTCACCGGCCGAAGTCGCGACCGCATCCGCGCCCTGGACGTGGTGTACGAGGCCGATGCCCGCCGTCGCGACGTGAACGACGTGCTCAGCGACCGCATCGCCCGCACCGCAGCCCAGTCGCCACTGCCGCCCTACGCACGGGAACTGGTGGCCCTGTACGCCCAGCACGTCGAGGAGATCGACGAGCAGCTGTCCACCCACTCCCGTGACTGGCCGCTGCACCGCATGCCGGCCGTGGACCGGGCCATCCTGCGCCTGGGCACCGCCGAGGTGGTGCATGGTCCCGAGCAGGCGGACACGCCACGCGGACTGATCGTGGGCGAATACACGAAGATCGCAGAAGTGCTGTCCACGGACGACTCGCCGCGCTTCGTCAACGGGCTGCTGCAACGCATGCTGGACATGCGCGGCCTGCTGGGCTGAGCCCGCACTAGACTGCGTTCGACCACCCTTTAACGACGCGTCCTGTGAGGCGCCCAAGGGAGATAACGATGACTGATCCGTCATACCCCGACCATCGGAGCCGGGTGCTCGGCGCGGAGGAGATCCGCCGCGCCCTGACCCGCATCGCCCACGAGATCCTCGAGAGCGGCCACGGGGCCGACGACCTCGTGCTGCTGGGCATCCCGCACCGCGGCGTCCCCCTGGCCCGCCGGCTCGCGGAGAACATCGTCCGCGCCGAGGGCCTGGGAGGTGACACCGCAGGTGACGGCGACACTGAGGAGCAGGTGCGCCGCCTGCACGGCTCGCTGGACATCACGATGTACCGCGACGACCTGCGCAAGAACCCCACCCGCGCCCCCGGCCCCACCCGCATCCCCCGCGAGGGCATCGACGGCCGCACCGTGGTGCTGGTGGACGACGTGCTCTACTCCGGCCGCACCGTGCGCGCGGCCCTGGACGCCCTGGGGGCGATCGGTCGGCCCGCCGCCGTGCGCCTGGCGGTGCTGGTGGACCGCGGGCACCGCGAACTGCCCATCCGGGCCGACCACGTGGGCAAGAACCTCCCCACCTCCCGCAGCGAGCGGGTGTTCGTGCACCTGACCGAGACCGACGGCGAGGACTTCGTGGACATCCTTCGCCCCGCCACGGAGGTGACGGCATGAGGCACTTCATCTCCATCGCCGACCTGGACCGCAGCCAGGCCATCGAGGTGCTCGCCACCGCCGAGCACATGGCCGAGACCCAGTCCCGCTCGATCCGCAAGCTGCCCACCCTGCTGGGCTCCACCGTGGTGAACCTCTTCTTCGAGGACTCCACCCGCACCCGGATCAGCTTCGAAGCCGCCGCCAAGCGGCTCTCGGCCGACGTCATCAACTTCTCCGCCAAGGGGTCGAGCCTGTCCAAGGGCGAGTCCCTCAAGGACACCGCCCTGACCCTGCAGGCCATGGGCGCCGACGCCGTCGTGGTGCGATCGGCGTCCTCCGGCGCCGCCCACCAGCTGGCCCACGCCGGCTGGATCGACCAGCCCATCATCAACGCCGGGGACGGAGCCCACGAGCACCCCACCCAGGCCATGCTCGACGCCTTCACCCTGCGCCGCCATCTGCGGTCCGGGGACCATCACGGCGGCCTGGACGGTCTGCACGTGGTGATCGTCGGCGACGTGCTGCACTCCCGGGTGGCCCGCTCCAACGTGCTGCTGCTGACCCTGCTGGGGGCCCGCGTCACCCTCGTGGCCCCGCCCGCCCTGGTCCCTGTCGGGGCCCGGGCCTGGCCCTGCGAGGTGCTCTACGACCTCGACGAGGCCCTCGCCGCCGGACCCGACGCCGTGATGATGCTGCGCGTGCAGCGTGAGCGCATGGTCGGCGGCGGGTTCTTCCCCACCGAGGGCGAGTACGCCCGCCGCTACGGCCTGTCCACCCAGCGCGCTGCCCGCCTGCCCGGGCACACCATCGTGATGCACCCCGGCCCCATGAACCGCGGCTTCGAGATCGCCGGAGACGTGGCCGACTCCGAGCGCAGCGTGATCGTCGAACAGGTCGCCTCCGGCGTGTTCGTGCGCATGGCCGTCCTCTACCACCTGCTCGCCACCGACGTCCGGGAGGATGCCCGATGACCACCCAGCCCACCCCCCACGGGACCTACCGTCCGATCCTGGTGCGCGGCGGGTCCCTGTACGGCGACGAGACCTGCGACCTGCTCATCGACGGCGGTGTGATCAGCGCGATCGGCACCGACCTCGAGGCCGCGGGGCTGCCCGAGGACACGGAGGTCATCGACGCCACCGGGTGCATCCTCCTGCCCGGCCTCGTGGACCTCCACACCCACCTGCGCGAGCCCGGCGGCGAGGAGTCCGAGACCGTCGAGACCGGCACCCGGGCGGCCGCTCGCGGCGGCTTCACCGCCGTGCACGCCATGGCCAACACCACTCCTGTCGCGGACACCGCGGGCGTGGTGGAGCAGGTGGCCCGCACCGGCGATGCCGCTGGCTGGTGCACCGTGCGCCCCATCGGAGCGGTGACCGTGGGACTGGCGGGGGAGCGGCTCGCCGAGCTCGACGCCATGGCGAACTCCCGCGCCAAGGTGCGGGTGTTCAGCGACGACGGCAAGTGCGTGCACGACCCGGTGCTGATGCGCCGTGCGCTGGAGTACGTCAAGGCCTTCGACGGGGTCATCGCCCAGCACGCCCAGGACCCGCGCCTGACCGAGAACGCCCAGATGCACGAAGGCGTCGTCTCCGCGGAGCTGGGGCTCACCGGCTGGCCGGCCGTCGCCGAGGAGTCGGTCATCGCCCGCGACGTGCTGCTGGCCCACCACGTCGGCTCCCGCCTGCACGTGTGCCACCTGTCCAGCGCCGGCAGCGTCGACATCGTCCGCTGGGCCAAGCAGCGCGGCATCGCCGTGACCGCCGAGGTCACCCCGCACCACCTGCTGCTCACCGATGAGGAGGTGCGCGGCTTCGACGCCCGGTACAAGGTGAACCCGCCGCTGCGCACCCAGGAGGACGTGGAGGCCGTGCGACAGGGCCTGGCCGACGGCACCATCGACATCGTCGCCACCGACCACGCCCCCCACCTGCGCGATGCCAAGGACCGCGAGTGGGACCAGGCCGCCATGGGCATGACGGGGCTGGAGACCGCACTGCCGATCGTGCAGCACACCATGGTCGACACCGGCGCCCTCACCTGGCGGGACGTGGCCCGGGTCCTCTCGGAGACCCCCGCCATGATCGCCCGCGACGAGGACCACGGCCGCCCCCTCGCCGTCGGCTCACCCGCCCACCTGCTGGTGTGGGATCCGCGGCCCCGCCGCGTCGTGGACACCGCCGAGCACGCCTCCCGCAGCACCAACAGTCCCTTCGTGGGCCTGGAGCTGCCGGGCCTGAACCGCCTCACCGTCCACGACGGTCGCATCACCGTGCGCGACGGCGCACTCCAGGAGCGCTGAACCGATGGACCAGCTCGTCCCCGCCCTGATCCTGCTGGGCGTGTTCCTGGGGATCCTCGCGCTGATGTACCTGGGCTGGCGCGGACGCGGCGCCCGCCAGGCCGACCTTCCCGCCCCCGACCTCGACGAACCGCTCGAGACCCTCGACGGCGGCGTGGAGGCAGGCCCCTTCGAGGCCGTGTACGTCTCCACTGTGCTGGCCGACAAGCCCTTCGAGCGCGTGGTCGCCCACGGCCTCGGCACCCGCTCGCGCGCCCACCTCAGCCGCGGCACCGGAGGGTCCTGGCGCATCGAGCGGGAGGGCGCCCCCTCCTTCACTATCCACGGCGACCGCGTGCTCGACATCGCCGCCGCCCCCGGCATGGCAGGCAAGGTCGTCGGCGGCGACGGACTGCTGGTGATCCGCTGGCAGCACGGCCCCGACTCCACCGCGCTGGACACCGGCCTGCGCCTGACCAGCCGCGCCGACCACGACCTGCTGCTTCGGAAGGAGCACACCTCATGACCGCACAGCCCACCACCACGCGACGTTCCCGCAACGACCCCGCCGTGCTGATCCTCGAGGACGGCACCGTGGTCCACGGCACCGCCTACGGGGCCCGTGGCCAGCGCCTGGGCGAGGTCGTGTTCTCCACCGGCATGACCGGATACCAGGAGACCCTCACCGACCCCTCCTACGCCGGACAGATCGTCGTGCAGACCGCACCCCACATCGGCAACACCGGCGTCAACACCCACGACATGGAGTCGCGGAAGGTCTGGGTGCGCGGCTACGCCGTGCGCGAGGCCAGCCGCATCCCCTCCAACTGGCGCAGCGAGCAGGGCCTGGAGGAACTGCTGGCCGCCGAGGAGGTGGTGGGCATCGCCGGGATCGACACCCGCATGGTCACCCGCATCCTGCGCGAGCACGGCGCCATGCGCGGCGGCGTGTTCTCCGGCGAGGCACTGGAAGCGGGGGAGGGGGCACTGCTGGAGCGCGTGCGCTCCGCCCCCACCATGGAGGGATCCGGCTTCCTCGAGGAGGTCACCATCGCCCAGCCGGTGCTGCTGGAGCCCGAGGGGGAGGCGATCGGCACGGTCGCCGCCGTGGACCTCGGGATCAAGGGCGCCACCCCCCGCAGCATGCTGGAGCGCGGTCTGCGCGTGCACCTGCTGCCGGCCACCACCACCCTGGAGGAGCTGCTGGCCGCCTCGCCGGACGCCGTGTTCTTCTCGAACGGCCCCGGGGACCCCGCCACCGCCGACCACCAGGTGGAGCTGCTGCGCGGGGTGCTCGATGCGGGCCTGCCCTACTTCGGGATCTGCCTGGGCAACCAGATGCTGGGACGGGCCCTCGGCTTCGGCACCTACAAGCTGAAGTACGGGCATCGCGGCATCAACCAGCCCGTCCTGGACAAGGCGACCGGCAAGGTCGAGATCACCGCCCACAACCACGGGTTTGCCGTGGACATCCCCCTGGACGGGCAGCACACCGCCCCCCACGACGGCGGTCGCTACGGCCGCGTGGAGGTCTCCCACGTGGGCCTCAACGACGACGTGGTCGAGGGCATCCGCTGCCTCGACATCCCCGCCTTCTCCGTCCAGTACCACCCCGAGGCCGCGGCCGGCCCGCACGACGCCGCCCACCTCTTCGATCGTCTGGCCCAGCTGGTGCACGAGCACCGCAGCGGCTCCGCCGCAGGAAAGAAAGAGTCCTGATGCCCCGTCGTACCGATATCTCCTCCGTCCTGGTCATCGGCTCCGGTCCCATCGTGATCGGGCAGGCAGCGGAGTTCGACTACTCCGGCACCCAGGCCTGCCGGGTGCTGCGTGAGGAGGGCCTGCGGGTCATCCTGGTCAACTCCAACCCGGCCACGATCATGACCGACCCCGGCATCGCCGACGCCACCTACATCGAGCCGATCGATCCGGGCATCATCCGCTCGATCATCGCCGCCGAGCGCCCCGACGCGATCCTGCCCACCCTGGGCGGGCAGACGGCGCTGAACGCCGCCGTGGCCCTGGCGGAGCAGGGCGTGCTCGAGGAGTTCGGCGTGGAGATGATCGGCGCCAGCCTCGACGCGATCCAGAAGGCCGAGGACCGCAGCCAGTTCAAGGAGGTCGTGGAGCGCGTGGGCGGCGAGTCCGCCCGCTCGGTCATCTGCCACACCATGGAGGACTGCCTGGCCGCGGCCGAGGAGCTGGGCTACCCGATGGTGGTGCGCCCCAGCTTCACCATGGGGGGCCTCGGCTCCGGCATGGCCTACGACGAGGCCGACCTGCGCCACATCGCCGGTGCCGGCCTCCACTACTCGCCCACCACCGAGGTGCTCCTGGAGGAGTCCATCCTGGGGTGGAAGGAGTTCGAGCTGGAGCTGATGCGCGACCACAAGGACAACTGCGTGGTGGTGTGCTCCATCGAGAACGTGGACCCGGTGGGCGTGCACACCGGCGATTCGGTCACGGTGGCCCCGGCCCTCACCCTCACCGATGTCGAGCTGCAGCAGCTGCGCGACCTCGGCATCGGGATCATCCGTGAGGTGGGGGTGGACACCGGCGGCTGCAACGTCCAGTTCGCCGTGCACCCCGAGACCGGCCGCACCGTCGTGATCGAAATGAACCCCCGCGTCTCGCGCTCCTCGGCGCTGGCCTCCAAGGCCACCGGCTTCCCGATCGCGAAGATCGCGGCCCGCCTGGCCATCGGCTACAGCCTCGACGAGATCCGCAACGACATCACCGGCACCACCCCCGCCAGCTTCGAGCCCACCCTGGACTACGTGGTCGTGAAGGTGCCGCGCTTCGCCTTCGAGAAGTTCCCGGCGGCGGACCCCACCCTCACCACCACCATGAAGAGCGTGGGGGAGGCGATGGCGATGGGCCGCAGCTTCACCGAGGCCCTCGGCAAGGCGCAGCGCTCCCTGGACGTGCCCTCCGCCGTGCCGGACTTCCGCGGCGAGGCCCCCACCCCCGCCGAGGTGGCCGAGCTGATCGAGCAGGTGCGCACCCCCACCGACACCCGACTGGTGCGCATCTCGCGTGTTCTGCGTGCTGCCGCCGAGGGCGTGGTGGACCCCGCCGAGACCGTCGAACGCCTCTACGAGGCCACCGCCATCGACCGCTGGTTCCTGGACCAGATGCTGCAGGTCCAGGAGATCGCCGCCGACATCCGCAGCAGCGCCGTGCTGGGGACCCACCAGCTGCGGCTCGCCAAGCGCCACGGCATGTCCGACGACCAGATCGGGCAGCTGCGCCACGTCTCCGGCGAGGTGATCAAGGGCGTGCGCGAGGCCCTCGGCATCAACCCCGTGTACAAGACGGTGGACACCTGCGCCGCGGAGTTCGCCTCCCGCACCCCCTACCACTACTCCACCTACGACCAGGAGACCGAGGTGGAGCCCCGCGAGCGGGCTGCCGTGCTGATCCTGGGCTCCGGCCCCAACCGCATCGGACAGGGCATCGAGTTCGACTACTCCTGCGTGCACGCCGCGATCGCCCTGGGCAGGGCCGAGACCGAGGACGGCCTGGGGTACGAGACCGTCATGGTCAACTGCAACCCCGAGACCGTCTCCACCGACTACGACGTGGCCGACCGCCTCTACTTCGAGCCGCTCACCTTCGAGGACGTGCTGGAGGTGTACGAGGCGGAGATCGCCGCCGGCCCGGTGGCCGGCGTCATCGTGCAGCTGGGCGGCCAGACCCCGCTGTCCCTGGCACGCCGCCTGCAGGACGCGGGCCTGCCGATCCTGGGCACCGACCCCACCGCCATCGACGCCGCCGAGGACCGAGGAGCCTTCGGGGCAGTCCTGGCCCGTGCGGGCCTGCCCGCCCCTCCCTACGGCACCGCCTGGGCCCTGGACGACGCCCGCACGGTCGCCGCCGAGGTGGGCTACCCGGTGCTGGTTCGCCCCAGCTACGTGCTGGGCGGTCGCGGCATGGAGATCGTGTACGACGAGGAGGGCCTGGTCGACTACGTGGCCCGCAACCTCCCGGAGACCGGCCGCGCGGAGGCCCCGATCCTGATCGACCGCTTCCTGGACACCGCCACCGAGATCGACGTGGACGCCCTGTTCGACGGGCAGGACCTGTACATCGGGGGCATCATGGAGCACATCGAGGAGGCCGGTATCCATTCCGGCGACTCCGCGTGCACCCTGCCGCCCGTGGCACTGGGGGAGGACGTCGTCGACCGCATCCGCACTTCCACCCGGGCCATCGCCGAGGGCGTGGGCGTGCGCGGCCTGCTGAACGTCCAGTACGCCCTCGCCCAGGACGTGCTCTACGTCCTGGAGGCCAACCCGCGGGCATCGCGCACGGTGCCCTTCGTCTCCAAGGCCACCGGGGTGCAGCTCGCTCAGGCCGCAGCCCTGGTGAAGATGGGCCGCACCGTCGCCGAGCTGCGCGAGCAGGGACTGCTGCCCGCTCACGGCGACGGCACGGACCTGCCGGAGGACGCCCCCATCTCGGTCAAGGAGGCGGTGCTGCCGTTCAAGCGGTTCCGCACCCGCGACGGACACGCCGTGGACTCCCTGCTGGGGCCGGAGATGCGCTCCACCGGCGAGGTGATGGGCATGGACTCCACCTTCCCGCTGGCCTTCGCCAAGTCGCAGCTCGCGATCGCCGGGCAGGGCCTGCCCACCTCCGGCGCGGTGTTCGTGTCCGTGTCCGACCGCGACAAGCGCGGGGTGGTGCTCGCGGTCGCTCGCCTGGCCGCCCTCGGCTTCGAGGTGCTCACCACCGAGGGGACCGGCCGCACCCTACGCCGCTCCGGGATCCCCTGCAGGGTGCTGCGCAAGGCCTCGCAGCCGGGGGAGGACGCCAGCGTGATCGACCTGATCGAGTCCGGGGAGGTGTCGCTGGTGGTCAACACGCCCTCCGGCACCAACGCCCGCGCCGACGGCTACGCCATCCGTGCTGCCGCCACCAGCATGGACATCCCGATCATCACCACGCTGCAGGAGTTCCAGGCGGCGGTCCAGGCCATCGAGGCGCTGCCGGAGGAACCCTTCGCCGTGACCAGCCTGCAGGCCCACACGGCACGCCTGGAGAGCGCCCGGGCAGCGGCGGCATCGGGAGCCGCAGCATCGGGAGCCGAGGTCAGCGCATGAGCGAGCCGGCCAGGATCCCGGCCGCCTTCGGCCGGCGGCTCCAGCTCTCCGTCGCCGAGCACGGCCCGATCCTCGCCGGCATCGACCCCCATGCCTCCCTGCTGGCGGCCTGGGTCCTGCCCGACACCCCGGCCGGACTGCGGGAGTTCTCCCTCACGGCGCTGGACGCGGTGGCAGGTCGGGTGTGCGGCATCAAGCCGCAGTCGGCCTTCTACGAGCGCCACGGCTCCGCCGGGGTGGCGGTGCTGGAGGAGCTGCTGGCCCGTGCACGAGAGCGCGGTGTGCTCACCGTGCTGGACGTCAAGCGCGGGGACATCGGCTCCACCATGGGCGCGTACGCCCAGGCGCACCTGCGCCCCGGTGCGCCGCTGGAGGCGGATGCGATCACCGTGAGCCCGTACCTGGGGGCCGGCTCCCTGGACCCCGCGGTGGACCTCGCACTCGAGCACGGCAAGGGCCTGTTCGTGCTCGCGCTGACCTCCAATCCCGGAGCCGGAGCCGTGCAGCACGCCCGCACCGCCGGCGGCTCCGCCCTGGCCGTGGACGTGGCGCGACACGCCGAGTCCGTGGGGCGCGGCGGAGCCGGGTCCTGGGGGAGCGTGGGGCTGGTCGTCGGGGCCACCGTCGAGGACGCCTTCACCCGCCTGGGGCTCGATGCTGCAGCACCGACATCACCCCTGCTGGCGCCCGGTTTCGGGGCTCAGGGAGCAGGTCCAGCCCAGCTCGCGGAGGTGTTCGGGCAGTCAGCCGGCAGGGTGCTGGTCAGTCTGTCGCGCGGGCTGCTGGCCGCAGGCCCCGACCCGGACGGCCTGTCGGAGCGTGCCGAGCAGCTCCGAAAGCTCTACACGGAGGTCGCGCCCGACGCGCCCACCAGGTAAAAAGCGTGTCAGGTGTGCGCCCCGCCACCATGATGGGGTTACGCTCTACCCACGTCCGGCTCCAGCCGGAACCGATCACGAACGCCGAAGAACAAGAGGTAAGAACCGTGGCTCTCCCTCCCCTCACCCCCGAGCAGCGGGCGGACGCCCTCAAGAAGGCCGCCGAGGCCCGTCGTGAGCGCGCTGCGATCAAGGCTCGCCTGAAGGACAGCGCCGGCCGTCGCGGCGAAGAGATCTCGAAGGTCCTGGCCGAGGCCGAGACCAACGAGATCGTCGGCCGTCTGCGCGTCTCCGCCCTGCTGGAGGCCCTGCCGGGCGTCGGCAAGGTCAAGGCGCAGCAGATCATGGAGGAGATCGGCATCTCCCCGTCCCGCAAGATCCGCGGCCTCGGCTCCCATCAGGCGGAGAAGCTCGTCGCGCACTTCTCGGAGTGACCCGTACCCCGGGGGCCGGTGTCCCCGTAACACCGGCCCCGGTCACGGTCCTCGCCGGCCCCACCGCCGTGGGCAAGGGGACCGTCTCAGCGGCCATCCGCGCCCGCTACCCGGAGATCTGGCTCTCCGTCTCCGCGACCACCCGTGCCCCGCGCCCCGGTGAGCGCGACGGCGTGCACTACTACTTCCTCGACGAGGACGAGTTCACCCGCCTGGTCGAGGACGGCCAGATGCTGGAGTGGGCCGTGGTGCACGGCCGCCACCGCTACGGCACCCCGCGCGGCCCGGTGGATGAGGCCGTCGCCGCCGGTCGCCCCGTGTTGCTGGAGATCGACCTCGCCGGGGCCCGGCAGGTGCGCGAGACCCTCCCGGACTCCCGGTTCGTGTTCCTCGCGCCCCCGGACTGGGACACCCTGGTCGAGCGGCTCGTGGGCCGCGGCACCGAATCCGAGGAGGAGCGGGAGCGCCGCCTGGCCACCGCCCGCATCGAGCTCGCCGCCGAAGCGGAGTTCGACGTGACCATCGTCAACGACACCGTGGATCGGGCATCCGCCCAGCTCGCCGCCCTGATGGGCGTGGGGCACCTCACCTGACCACGCACTCCCTCGCCTGGCCTCCCACGGCCCTGGGGCGTATCCTGGAGTGTCGCACCATCCTCTACGAAGGGACTTCCGTGGCCGGAACCGTCGCCCATCCCGAAGGCATCACGAACCCGCCCATCGACAGGCTCCTGGAGACCGTCGACTCCAAGTACGCCCTGGTGCTGTACGCATCCCAGCGTGCCCGCCAGATCAACGCCTACTACTCGCAGCTCTCCGAGGGCCTGCTGGAGTTCGTGGGCCCGCTGGTGGACGTGGACAACCAGGAGAAGTCGCTGTCGATCGCCCTGCGCGAGATCGACGAGGGCCTGCTGACCGTCCGCGAGATCGACGAGGCCGAGGAGGCAGCGGCCCAGGCCGCCGAGGACGACGGCCCCGCACCCCTGGTGCTGGGTGACGACGCCCCCGAGATCCCCCCGTCCGACTTCTCCTTCTGATCGGATGAGCAGCCTGGCCGGTGCCCGCGTCCTGCTGGGCGTGGGCGGCGGCATCGCCGCGTACAAGAGCGCACTGCTGCTGCGCGGCCTGGTGGGCGAGGGCGCCCAGGTGCAGGTGATCCCCACGCGCTCCTCGCTGGAGTTCGTGGGCGCCGCCACCTGGGAGGCCCTCAGCCACAACAAGGTCCTCACCAGCGTGTTCGAGCACGTCGACGAGGTCGCCCACGTGCGCATCGGCCAGGACGCCGATCTGGTGGTCATCGCTCCGGCCACCGCCGACCTGCTGGCCCGGATGCGCGCCGGCCGCGCCGACGACCTGCTCACGGCCTCGCTCCTGGTGACGCGGGCACCCGTGGTGATCGCCCCGGCGATGCACACCGAGATGTGGGAGCACCCCGCCACGGTGGAGAACGTCGCCGTGCTGCGTGAGCGCGGTGTGATCGTGCTGGAGCCGGCCGTGGGCCGCCTCACCGGCCCCGACTCAGGCCCGGGCCGACTCCCCGAGCCCACCGCGATCCTCGATGCTGCCCGCGCAGCCATCGCCGCCCCCCGCACTGCACTCGGTGGCGTGCAGCAGGACCTCAGTGGTCGTCACCTGCTGATCAGCGCCGGCGGCACCCGCGAGGAACTTGACCCGGTGCGCTTCCTGGCCAACCACTCCTCGGGCCGGCAGGGCTGGGCGCTGGCCCACGCGGCACTGGCTCGCGGCGCGAGGGTGACCCTGGCCGCTGCGAGCGTGGACCTCGAGACCCCTCCGGGTGCTGACCGCCGCGATGTCACCAGCGCGGCCCAGCTGGCCTCCCTCGTCGCCGAGCAGCGCGACCGGGCCGATGCCGTGATCATGGCAGCCGCCGTCGCCGACTTCACAGCCGCCCAGCGGTCGGAGGCCAAGATCAAGAAGACCGACAACGGGGACAGTGCTGAGGGTGCCGGGGGCACTGACGAGGCCCCGTCGATCCCGTTGCGCCGCACCGAGGACGTGCTGCGCACCACGGTCACCTGGCGCGGGGACGGGCAGCGGCCCGCGATCGTGGGCTTCGCCGCCGAGACCGGTGGCGAGGGGCACACCGCATTCGAGCTCGCCCAGCAGAAGGCCCGCCGCAAGGGTGCCGACCTGCTGGTCTTCAACGATGTCACCGCCGGGGTGTTCGGCTCGGCCGACAACGCCGTGCGGATCCTCGACGCCGACGGCGAGCAGGTCGCCTCCGCCGAGGGCAGCAAGACCGAGGTCGCCCACGCCGTGCTCGATGAGCTCGTCCGTCGGCTCCCGGACGTACCCTTGACCGCATGAGTTCCAGCGAGCTGCGCACCTTCACCTCCGAGTCCGTCACCGAGGGCCACCCCGACAAGATCTGCGACCAGATCTCCGACGCGATCCTCGACGACATGCTGGCCCAGGACCGCGGCGCCCGTGTCGCCGTGGAGACCATGGTCACCACGGGCCTGGTGCACGTGGCCGGCGAGGTCCGCACCAAGGGGTACAGCGACGTGGCTCGGATCGTGCGCGACGTGATCCGGGAGATCGGCTACGACTCCTCGGAGAAGGGCTTCGACGCCGACTCCTGCGGCATCGAGGTGTCGATTGGCTCCCAGTCCGACGATATCTCCGCCGGGGTGGAGACCTCCTTCGAGTCCCGCGGCGGCAGCGACGAGGCCTACGCCCGCCTGGGTGCCGGGGATCAGGGCCTCATGTTCGGCTACGCGTGCGACGACACCCCCGAGCTGATGCCGCTGCCGATCCACGCCGCCCACACGCTCACCAGGAACCTCTCCCGGGCCCGCCGCGACGGTGTCCTGCCCTACCTGCGGCCCGACGGCAAGACCCAGGTCTCCATCGGCTACGACGAGCAGGGCGTGGCCCGCAGCGTGGAGGCCATCGTGGTCTCCAGCCAGCACGCCGAGGAGATCGACCTGGACACCCAGCTGGCCCCCGCCCTGCACAAGGTGGTCATCGCCCCCGTCCTGGAGGAACTGGGAGCACTGGGCCTGGACATCGCAGACGTCACCACCCACATCAACCCCTCCGGGCGCTTCGTGATCGGCGGCCCCAAGGGCGACGCCGGGCTCACCGGCCGCAAGATCATCGTGGACACCTACGGCGGCATGGCACGCCACGGCGGCGGCGCCTTCTCCGGCAAGGACCCCTCGAAGGTGGACCGCTCCGGCGCCTACGCGATGCGCTGGGTCGCCAAGAACATCGTCGCCGCGGGCCTGGCCAAGCGCTGCGAGGTGCAGGTGGCCTACGCCATCGGCGTGGCAGAGCCCATGGGCCTGTACGTGGAGACGTTCGGCACCGGCGTGCGCCCCGACCACCAGATCGCCGCCGCGGTGCGCAAGGTGTTCGACCTGCGCCCCGCCGCACTGATCGACGCCCTGGACCTGCTGCGCCCCATCTACCGGCTCACCTCCACCGGCGGGCACTTCGGTCGTAAACTGCCCGAGTTCACCTGGGAGCAGGCCGACCGCGTCGAGGAGCTGGAGCGGGCCCTGTGACCACGCCCCACCCCGCCGAGCCCGCGAGCTCCCTGGACCCGACGATCGCCGCGCGCCTCAAGCGGGACGGGGCAGGCCTGGTCACAGCCGTGGTGCAGGACGCCACCGACCACCGGGTGCTGATGGTGGGCTGGATGGACGACGAGGCCCTGCACCGCACCCTCACCACCGGTCGTGCCACCTACTGGTCCCGTTCCCGCGGCGAGTACTGGCGCAAGGGCGACACCAGCGGCCATGTGCAATGGGTGCGATCGGTCGCCCTGGACTGCGACGGCGACACCCTGCTGGTCCAGGTGGACCAGGTGGGCGCCGCCTGCCACCGGGGCACCGACACCTGTTTCGACGGTTCCGAGCTCCCCGCCTATGTCACCCCCGTAACGGAGCGCAACGTATGAGCACCCCCGCCCCCGGCTCCACCTCCCGCGAGCAGGCCTACCCCGAGCTGGTGCGAGGCCGCGAGGGCAACCTCCTGGGCAGGATCGAACCGGACCGCGACACCTTCCGCACCCTCGCCGCCCAGCAGCGCATCGTGCCGGTGACCCTGCGGCTGCTTGCCGATGAGGACACCCCCGTCTCGCTGTACCGCCGGCTGACCGCCGGCACCGACGGGGCCGGCACCTTCCTGCTGGAGTCCGCCGGCCAGGCCGCCGACGCCGAGGACTCCCGCTGGTCGATCATCGGTTCCCGCGCCCGCGCGGCGCTCACCGAGCAGGACGGCCGTGCCCTCTGGCGCGGGGACGCGCCCGTGGGCATCACCGAGGGCACCACCCCGGTGGAGGCCCTGCGCGATGTCGCCGCCGCCTTCCGCGCCGCCCGCAACCCCCAGCTGCCGCCCTTCACCGGGGGCCTGGTGGGCTTCGTCGCCTACGACGCGGTGCGCTACTGGGAGAAGCTCGAGTCCCCGGGCCCGGACGAGATCGGCCTGCCGGACCTCTCCCTGCTGCTGGCCCAGGACGTCGCCGTGCACGACTCCCGCGACTCCACCGTGCTGCTGGTCGCCAACGCCCTGAACCTCAACGGCACCGACGACGGCGTGGACGATGCCTACGACGATGCCGTCTCCCGCCTCGAGGCGATGCGGGAGAAGCTGCGCTGGCCGCTGGACTCCGCCCCCATGGTCTACGAGACCGTCAGCGAGATCGAGCCCAAGGCCCGCACCGCACAGCTCGAGTACGAGCAGGCGGTGCGCGAGGCCGTCCAGGACATCATCGACGGTGAGATCTTCCAGGTGGTGCCCTCCCAGCGCTTCTCGCTGCCGGTGGCCGCGCACCCCCTGGACGTGTACCGCGTGCTGCGGCGCATGAACCCCAGCCCGTACATGTTCCTGCTGCGCACCACCGATGCCGACGGCACCCCCATCGACGTGGTCGGCGCCAGCCCGGAGTCCCTGGTGACAGTGCGCGGCGGAACAGCTACCACGCACCCCATCGCCGGCTCGCGGCCCCGAGGCGCCGACCCGGAGGCCGACCAGGCACTGGCCGAGCAGCTGCTGGCCGACCCCAAGGAGCGCTCCGAGCACCTGATGCTGGTGGACCTGGCCCGCAACGACCTGCAGAAGTTCTGCGACCCCGGCACGGTGGTGGTGCGCGATTTCATGCACATCCAGCGGTACTCCCACATCCAGCACATCGTCTCCACCGTCACCGGTCGCATCCGTGAGGGCGCCACCGCCTACGACGCCCTGCGGGCCACCTTCCCGGCCGGCACCCTCTCCGGTGCGCCCAAGCCCTCGGCCCTGCGGATCATCGACCGGCTCGAACCCGTGCGCCGCGGTATCTACGGCGGCACCGTGGGGTACATCGACTTCGCCGGCGACATGGACATGGCGATCGCCATCCGCACCGCCGTGCTGAAGGACGGCACCGCCCACGTGCAGTCCGGCGGGGGAGTGGTGGCCGACTCCGACCCCACCATGGAGCACCGCGAGACCCAGTCCAAGGCCGCCGCCGCACTGCGCGCCGTCGCCTCGTCCGAGACCCTGCGGCCGGCATGACTGCCGTACTGGACCGCCTGACCAAACCAGTCGTGGTGCTGCTGGGCCTGGCATCGTCACTGGCGCTGGCCGGGACCACCGCCCTCGAATGGCTCCGGGCCACCGCCCCCGATCTCACCGGCACCGTCATCGAGGTGCCCGTCACCGGGCAGGAGGCCGCCCCGGCGGTGATGGCCCTGGGGCTGGTAGGCGCGGCCGCATCGCTCGCCAGCGCCCTGTCCTCGGTCTGGGTGCGCTGGGTGACCGGTCCCGTCCTGGTGCTCACCGGGGCAACGGCCGCCGTGCTCAGCGCGGGAGTCTTCCTGGACCCCGAGGCCGCAGCCCGGGCGGGCGTCGCCCGCGCCACCGGGCTGCTCGGCGGTGACCTGCATGCCACCACGGGCACCTGGCCGCTGCTGGCCGTGGTCCCCGCGGTGCTCGTCGCCCTCGCCGGCCTCGCGGTCCTCGTGGCCGGAGGCCGCTGGCGCACCGGCAGCCGCTACCGCAGCGCTGCCGTCGCCGCCCCACAGGCCGCTGCCGCGTCCCCGCAGGACGACCCGGCCGCTGCCTGGGACGCCCTGACCCGCGGCCAGGATCCCACCGAGTACGAGGTCGATCCCGCCCAGCACACCGGTCCCGAGCCCGACCGGGGACACGACGCGGTGGGCGAGGACCGATCGCCGCGCCACGACGTGGCACAATGAGCCCGACCCTGCCCTGACCCCGGAGAAGGACCATGCCGAAGACTTACGCCGTCCCGCCGCCCCCGCCCCACAACGAGGGCAAGACCGTGGCTGCCTGGACCCTCAACCTGGGTGTGGTCCTCGGTGCCGTCCTGGTGGCTCTGGGGATGGTGCGCGGCGAATCCATGTTCATGATCGTCGGTGCCGGGGTGATGGCGCTGGCCATCGTCGCCGGTGTGGGCCTGTCCTTCGCGGGACTGGGCCAGAAGTCCACCAAGGCCGAGGAACGGTGACATCCGCGGTGCGGACCGAGCGCCCCCAGGGGGCGCCCGTCGGTCCCGCCCGCGGATCCCGCCGTGCACTGCTCCCGCTTGCTCTCGCAGCCGGGGGACTCGCCGTCGCGCTGCTGGTGCAGGCGGTCTTCGACCCGTTCCGCACCGACGTGCCGCTGTGCCCCGTGTACCACCTCACCGGTCTGCACTGCCCCGGATGCGGAGCGATCCGCTCGGTCCACGCCCTGCTCGACGGTGATCTCGCGCTCGCTCTCCGCAGCAACGCAGTGCTGATGGTGGCGCTGCCCGCGGTCGCGCTCGGCTTCGGCCGGTGGACGCTGCGCCGCATGCGCGGCCTGCGGACCGCAGCACCGCCGTCGAGCGTCGTCCTGGCCGGCGCTGTCATCGCCGTCGTCTTCGGCATCCTCCGGAACCTGCCCTTCTTCTGGTTCCTGGCCCCCGTCTCGTTCGTGGGTGCCTGAGCCGGCCCGGCCTGCACCCCATCCCAGGAGTCCCATCGTGACCACCACCGGAACCGTCCTCGACGACATCATCGTCGGCGTCCGCGAGGACCTCGAGCAGCGACGCCGCGCGGTCGGCAGCCGCGACCTCGAGCGTCTCGCCGTCGAGATCGGCCCTGCCCTCGACGCCGAGGCCTCGCTGCGCGGTGACGGCAGCACCCTGGGCCTCATCGCCGAGGTCAAACGGTCCAGCCCCTCCAAGGGCGAGCTCGCCAGCATCCCCGCCCCCGCCGATCTCGCCGCCATCTACGAGCAGGGCGGTGCCGGCGCCATCAGCGTGCTCACCGAGCAGCGCCGCTTCCGAGGCTCCCTGGCCGATCTCGACGCCGTGCGCGCTCGCGTGGAGGTGCCGCTGCTGCGCAAGGACTTCGTGGTGGACCCGTACCAGATCCTCGAGGCACGCGCCCACGGCGCGGACCTGATCCTGCTGATCGTCGCGGCGCTGGACGACCAGCAGCTGCGGGACTTCCACGACCTCACCACCGAGCTGGGCATGCAGGCCCTGGTGGAGACCCACACCCCCGAGGAGCTCGAGCGGGCGCTGGCGATCGATCCCGCGATCGTCGGGGTCAACGCCCGCGACCTGAAGACCCTCGACGTCGACCTCGACCGCGCCGCGGGACTGCTGGGGGACATCCCCGGGCACGTCCTGGCGATCGGCGAGTCCGCCGTCGCGAGTGTCGCCGATGTCGAGGCCTACGCCCGCGCCGGAGCCGACGCCGTCCTGGTGGGCGAGGCACTGGTCACCTCCGGTGACACCCTCACCACCGTCCAGTCCTTCCGCGACGTCGCCCGCCGCGGTCGCCCCGCCACCGAAGGAGGTCCCCAGTGACCGTTCCAGACCTGTCCCGCCCCACCGGCGACCTGCGCTCCCACGCCGGGCCCTGGTTCGGCGACTTCGGCGGGCGATTCCTGCCCGAGGCCCTGGTGCCCGCTCTCGACGAGCTCTCCGAGGTCTACGAGAAGGCGATCGTGGACCCGGACTTCATCGCCGAGCTGCAGCGCCTGGCGGAGGAGTACACCGGCCGCCCCTCCCTGCTCAGTGAGGCCCCGCGCTTCTCACGCCTCGCCGGCGGCGCCAGGATCCTTCTCAAGCGCGAGGACCTCAACCACACCGGTTCGCACAAGATCAACAATGTGCTGGGCCAGGCGCTGCTGACCATGCGCATGGGCAAGAAGCGCGTCATCGCCGAGACCGGCGCCGGTCAGCACGGCGTGGCCACCGCCACCGCCGCGGCCCTGTTCGGCCTGGACTGCACCATCTACATGGGAGAGGAGGACACCCGCCGGCAGGCCCTGAACGTGGCGCGGATGCGCCTGCTCGGCGCCGAGGTGGTGCCCGTGACCCATGGCTCGCGCACCCTCAAGGACGCCATCAACGAGGCATTCCGCGACTGGGTCACCAACGTGGAGACCTCCAACTACATCTTCGGCACCGTCGCCGGGCCCCACCCGTTCCCCACCATGGTGCGGGACCTGCAGCGGATCATCGGCGAAGAGGCCCGCGCCCAGGTCCTCGACCGCGTAGGGCGCCTGCCCGACGCCGTGGTGGCCTGCGTGGGCGGCGGCTCCAACGCCATGGGCATCTTCCACGCCTTCCTCGACGACACCGAGCCCGGGGAGCACGTGCGCCTGATCGGCTGCGAGGCCGCCGGCGACGGTGTGGACACCGACTTCCACGCGGCCACCATCGGCCGCGGCACCCCCGGTGTGCTGCACGGGGCACGCTCCTTCCTGCTGCAGGACGAGGACGGCCAGACCATCGAGTCCCACTCGATCTCCGCCGGACTGGACTACCCGGGTATCGGGCCGGAGCACGCGTGGCTGGCCGACATCGGCCGTGCCGAGTACCGCGCCGTCACCGACGCCGAGGCGATGGACGCCTTCGCCCTGCTGTCGATGACCGAGGGCATCATGCCGGCCATCGAGTCCTCCCACGCCCTGGCCGGTGCCCTCGCCCTCGGCAAGGAGCTGGGCAAGGACGCCGTGATCCTGGTGAACCTCTCCGGCCGCGGCGACAAGGACGTCCACACCGCCTCGGAGTGGTTCGGCCTGCTGGACGGCGACCCTGCCGACGAGTCCGACGATGGCACGAGTCCAGACGGCACCGACCCGGAGGACGCCGCAGCCACTGGCACCGACGGCGCCGTCCGCCACGGGCGCGCGGACCTCACGCCGCTGCGGGACCTGGCCCGCACCACGATGGATGCCGCCACCGCCGGCACGGAGGAGGACGCATGAGCGAGCACGCGCACGGCGACAGGCTGCGATCGGCGCAGGTGCTGGAGCGCACCCGCGCCGAGGGCCGCGCCGCACTGATCGGCTACCTGCCCGTGGGATACCCCGACCTGGCCGGCTCGATCGATGCCGCCCGCACCCTGATCGACCACGGCGCCGACATGATCGAGCTGGGCCTGCCCTACTCCGATCCCGTCATGGACGGCCCCGTCATCCAGCGCGCCGCCACCGCGGCCCTCGCCGGCGGAGTGCGCAACCGCGACGTCATCACGGCGGTGGAGCAGCTCTCCGGCCGCGGCGCCGCGATCCTGGTGATGAGCTACTGGAACCCCGTGCTGGCATACGGCGTGGACGCCTTCGCCCGCGACCTCGCCTCCGCCGGCGGCGCCGGGCTGATCACCCCGGACCTCATCCCCGACGAGGCCGGTGACTGGCTCGCCGCATCCGAGACCCACGCACTGGACCGCGTGTTCCTGGTCGCACCCAGTTCGCCGCGGGACCGACTCGAACACGTCGTCGAGCACACCACCGGTTTCGTGTACGCAGCCAGCACCATGGGGGTCACCGGCACCCGCACCAGCGTCTCCGCCGCCACCGAGGGCCTGGTCCAGCGCACCCGCGACGCCGGCGCCCAGAACGTGTGCGTGGGACTGGGGGTCTCCACCGGGGACCAGGCAGCCCAGGTGGGGGCCTACGCCGACGGTGTGATCGTGGGCTCCGCCTTCGTGCGCACCCTGCTGGAGGCGCAGGACGCCGGCCGCGGCAACGACCTCACTGCCCTGGCCGCAGTGGCGGACGACCTGCGTGCGGGCGTGGACCGAGCACGCACCGGCAACCGGCCCACTGCCGGCTCCGCCGAGGGCCGCGCATGAGCCTCGCCCTGATCCCCAGCCCCCCGATCTCCGCGATCTCCCTGGGGCCGCTGACCCTGTACTTCTACGCCGTGTGCATCCTGGCCGGCATCGGGGTCGCCCTGTGGTGGGCCACCAAGCGGTGGGAAGCGCGCGGCGGCAACGGCGACGACCTCTTCGACATCGTGTTCGTGGCCGTGTTCGCCGGGATCATCGGCGCCCGCATCTGGCACGTGCTCACCTCCCCGGCCCCGTTCTTCGGTCCCGGTGGGGACCCGGTCTCCGCCCTGTACATCTGGGAGGGGGGCCTGGCGATCTACGGGGCCGTGGCCGGTGGTGCCCTGGCCGTGTACCTCATGGCCCGCGCCAAGGGCGTGTCCTTCACGGCCCTGGCCGACACCATCGCCCCCACCCTGATGGTGGCGCAGGCGATCGGTCGGCTGGGCAACTGGTTCAACCAGGAGCTGTACGGCCCGCCCACCGACCTGCCCTGGGGCTGGGACATCACCTGCGTCACCAACGGCGACCGCATCGGCGGCTGCGAACCCGGCACCTACCACCCCACCTTCCTGTACGAGCAGCTGTGGCTGCTGGCAGGCATGGCACTGCTGCTGTTCCTCTCCCGCCGCCTCCACCTCGCAGGCGGTCGCGTGTTCTGGGCGTACGTAGCGATCTACTCCACCGGGCGCGCCTTCATCGACGCCATCCGCAGCGAACCGGTGCTGATGGTGGGACCGCTGCGCATCCACACCCTGGTGGCCATCGTGATGGCCGTCGTGGCCGTCGCAGTGCTCGTCGCGCTCACCATGCGCAAGCAGAAGCGCGGGGGAGAGGTGGTCGCGGCCGACGGCTCCTTCCAGTGGCCGGACCCTGCCGCAGAGCCATCGGGCCCCGGCTCAGGCCCCACCGCGGCCGGAGCGGGAACGGACAGAGGATCCGGGCCGATCTCACCCCAACGCTGAGGCACTCCGTGGCCGTTGCCTCCCCGCGGCCGTTACCTCCCCGTGACCGGGGTGTCCGCATCCCGGAAACCGACGTGGCGCCGTGACCGCGCTGGCTATATGCTCGCCCGGTTCACCACACCCTTGGAGGGATGCGCATGCGACCGTTGTCCGCCCGCTTCTCGGCCATCCCCCCGGCACAGGGCCTGTACCGGCCCGAGGACGAGAAGGACGCCTGCGGCGCAGCGATGGTCGCCACCCTGCGCGGCACCCCCGGGCACGACATCGTCACCCTGGCGCTGACCGCACTGGAGAACCTCGAGCACCGCGGAGCCGTGGGCGCCGAGGAGACCACCGGTGACGGCGCCGGGATCCTCACCCTCATGCCCGACCGCTTCCTGCGGGAGGAGCTGGCCGCCGAGTCCGATGCCGAGCTGCCCCCGGCCGGGCAGTACGCGGCCGGCTGCCTGTACCTCTCCCGCGACGAGACCGAACGTGCCGGGCAGCTGCAGGCGATCGAGCAGATCGCCGCCTCGGAGGGCCTGAGGATCCTCGCCCGGCGCGATGTCCCGGTGGTCCACGGGCTCGTGGGCCCCTCCGCCGAGCGCACCCGGCCCCACATCGTCCAGCTGGTGCTGGTGGACGCAGAGGGCTGCCGTGCCGGACTGGACCTCGAGCGGGCCGCGTTCGCGGTGCGCCGACGCGTGGAGCACGGGACCGAGACCTACTTCCCCTCCCTGTCCACCCGCACCATGGTCTACAAGGGGATGCTCACCACCGCCCAACTGGGGGCCTTCTACCCCGATCTGCGCGATGAGCGGTTCGAGACCGAACTGGCGATCGTCCACTCCCGCTTCTCCACCAACACCTTCCCGTCCTGGCCCCTCGCCCAGCCCTTCCGGATGCTCGCCCACAACGGCGAGATCAACACCGTGGTGGGAAATCGCAACCGTCTGCGCGCTGCCGAGGGGCGCATGGCCACCGACGCCTTCGGCGAGGACTTCGAGCGCCTGCTGCCGGTGAACACCCCCGGGGCCTCCGACTCCGCCAGCCTGGACGAGGCCCTCGAACTGCTGCAGCTGTCCGGGCGCTCCCTGCCCCACGCGATGATGATGCTGGTCCCGCAGCCCTGGGAGAACGACCCGGTGATGGATGCGGACCTGCGGGCCTTCTACGAGTTCCACGCCTGCCTGCAGGAGCCCTGGGACGGGCCGGCCGCACTGATGGCCACCGACGGCACGCTGGCCTGCGCCACCCTGGACCGTAACGGCCTGCGCCCCCTGCGCTGGTGGCTGGGCAACGACGGCCTGGTCCTGGTGGGCTCCGAGGCCGGCATGATCCCGATGGACCCCGCCGACGTCGCCGCCCGTGGCCGTGTCGCCCCCGGTGACATGTTCTGCCTGGACCTCTCGGCGGGGCGGATCGTCCCGGCCCAGGAGGTGCGCGACGACGTGGTGGGACAGCACCCCTGGGGTCGCTGGCTGGCCGAGCAGAAGGTCCACGTCACCGAGCTGCCCGAGCGGGAGCACGTGGGCCACTCCCGGGCCTCCGTCACCCGGCGGCAGCAGACCTTCGGCTACACCGAGGAGGAGCTGCGCATCCTCATCGCCCCCATGGCCGCCAAGGGCATCGAGCCGATCGGCGCGATGGGCACCGACACTCCGATCGCGGTGCTCTCGGACCGGCCGCGGCTGCTGTTCGACTACTTCACCCAGATGTTCGCGCAGGTCACCAACCCGCCGCTGGACTCGATCCGCGAGGAGATCGTCACCAGCCTGGGAGTGACCATCGGTGAGTCCCGCAACCTGCTGGACGCCACCCCGGCCCATGCCCGGCAGCTGGCGCTGGACTTCCCGATCATCGACAACGACCAGCTCGCACGGATCCTCGCGATCTCCGCCTCACCTCGCACCGCCGACCTCCACACCGTGCGCCTGCGCGGTTTGTATCCCGTCGCCTCGGGAGCGCAGGGCCTGCAGCAGCGCCTCACCGAGATCTGCGAGGAGGCGGTCACGGCGATCGACGAGGGCGCCACCTTCCTGGTGCTCTCCGATCGCGACTCCAACGCACACCTGGCTCCGATCCCCAGCCTGCTGCTCACCAGCGCGGTGCAGCACCACCTGATCCGCACCGGCCGTCGCACCCGCGCCGCCCTGCTCGTGGAGGCCGGGGACGTGCGCGAGGTCCACCACGCGGCCCTGTTGATCGGGTACGGCGCCAGCGCTGTGAACCCCTACCTGGCGATGGAGACCGCCGAGGACCTGGTGCGCCGCGACGTGGTGGGCGGGGTCACCGGTGCCCAGGCCGTGGCCAACCTGATCAAGGCCCTCGGCAAGGGCGTGCTGAAGATCATGTCCAAGATGGGCATCTCGACCGTCGCCTCCTACCGCGGGGCCCAGCTGTTCGAGGCCGTGGGTCTGTCCCACGAACTCGTCGAGCAGTACTTCCCGGGCACCACGAGCCGGATCGACGGCATTGGGCTGGACGTCATCGCCGAGGAGAACGCCGCGCGGCACCGCCGTGCCCACCCGGCGGACGGCACCGAGCTGCCGCACCGCCGCCTCGAGGTGGGAGGGGAGTACCAGTGGCGCCGCGAGGGCGAGCCGCACCTGTTCACCCCCGAGACCGTGTTCCGCCTGCAGCACTCCACCCGCACCCGCCAGTACGAGGAGTTCCGCCGGTACACCGACCTGGTGGACGACCGCTCCGAGCACCTGCTGACACTGCGCGGCCTGCTGCGCCTCCGCACCGACGAGACCGCAGCGATCCCGGTGGAGGAGGTGGAGCCGGTCGAATCGATCGTGAAGCGCTTCATGACCGGCGCGATGAGCTATGGCTCCATCTCCCAGGAGGCCCACGAGACGCTCGCGATCGCCATGAACCGCCTGGGCGGCATGTCCAACTCCGGGGAGGGCGGCGAGGACCCTGAGCGCCTGCACGACCCGGAGCGATCCAGCGCCATCAAGCAGATCGCCTCCGGCCGCTTCGGCGTGACCAGCGAGTACCTCACCTTCGCCCGCGACATCCAGATCAAGATGGCACAGGGCGCCAAGCCCGGCGAGGGCGGCCAGCTGCCCGGCCAGAAGGTGTACCCGTGGATCGCACGCACCCGCCACTCCACCCCCGGCATCGGGCTGATCTCCCCGCCGCCGCACCACGACATCTACTCCATCGAGGACCTCGCCCAGCTGATACACGACGCGAAGTCCGCGAATCCCGCGGCCCGCATCCACGTCAAGCTGGTCTCCCGCTTCGGGGTGGGGACCGTGGCCACCGGGGTCTCCAAGGCCCATGCCGACGTGGTGCTGATCTCCGGCCACGACGGCGGCACCGGCGCGAGCCCCCTGAACTCGCTCAAGCACGCCGGCACCCCGTGGGAGCTGGGGCTGGCCGAGGCGCAGCAGACCCTGCTGCTCAACGGCCTGCGCGATCGCATCACCGTGCAGGTGGACGGGCAGATGAAGACTGGCCGCGACGTGGTGGTGGCGGCCCTGCTGGGCGCCGAGGAGTTCGGCTTCGCGACCGCCCCGCTGGTGGTCTCCGGCTGCATCATGATGCGGGTGTGCCACCTGGACACCTGCCCCGTGGGCGTCGCCACCCAGAACCCCGAGCTGCGTGAGCGGTACACCGGCACCCCCGAGTTCGTGATCACCTTCTTCGAGTTCATCGCCGAGCAGGTCCGCGAGCACCTGGCATCCCTCGGGCTGCGCTCCATCGACGAGGCCGTGGGTCGGATCGACCTGCTGGACGTGGACGACGCCGTGGGCCACTACAAGCAGCAGGGCCTGGACCTGAGCCCGGTGCTGTCCCAGCCGCAGGTGCGCGAGGGCGATCACGTGCGCCGCATGCGCGACCAGCACCACGCCCTGGAACTGGCCGCGGACCGCCCCTGGATCCAGCAGGCCGCACCGGCCCTCGACCGTGGCGAGCCCGTCGTCATCCGCGACACCCTGCGCAACACCCAGCGCAGCGCGGGAACGCAGCTCGGCCACGAGGTCACCCGTCGCTACCGCGGCGCGGGCCTGCCCGACGACACCATCCGCCTCGAGCTGGACGGCACCGGTGGTCAGTCGCTCGGCGCGTTCCTCCCCTCCGGTATCACCCTCGAGCTGCATGGCGATGCCAACGACTACGTGGGCAAGGGCCTGTCCGGAGGCATCATCGCCATCGGTCTGGGCGGGCAGACCACCTCGGAGCCCATGACCATCGCCGGCAACACCTGCGCCTACGGCGCTACCAGCGGCCGCATGTTCCTGGCCGGTGGTGCGGGGGAGCGGTTCGGCGTGCGCAACTCCGGCGCCACGCTCGTGGTGGAGAGCATCGGCGACCACGGCTGCGAGTACATGACCGGCGGCGCCGTGCTGGTGCTGGGCCCCACCGGCCGCAACCTCGGCGCCGGGATGAGCGGCGGCACCCTGTTCGTGCTGGACCTGGACCCCTCCCGCCTGAACCCCGCCGACGCCGACACCTTCGAGATCACCCCACTGCGCAAGGACCATCGCGGCTTCGTGCTGGAGGCCCTGACCGAGCACGCTCACCGCACCGGCTCCCCGCAGGCCGCAGCACTGCTGGAGGACCCTGAGACCACCCTCGCGCGGATCACCGAGATCGCCCCGCGGGAGTTCCTACGGGTGACCGCCCTGCGCGACCAGGCCGTCGAGAACGGCATCGACCCCGACTCCCACGAGGTGTGGAACACGATCCTGGAGGGCTCCC
Organism: Brachybacterium muris; assembly: GCF_016907455.1. Taxonomy (NCBI): domain Bacteria; kingdom Bacillati; phylum Actinomycetota; class Actinomycetes; order Micrococcales; family Dermabacteraceae; genus Brachybacterium; species Brachybacterium muris. Next base: position 1,489,472 of record NZ_JAFBCB010000001.1, read on the forward strand.
ATGGCTGACCCCCGCGGCTTCCTCAAGCACCGCGACCGCGAACTGCCGCCGCGTCGCCCCGTTCCCGTGCGCCTGATGGACTGGCGTGAGGTGTACGAGATCCGGGAGAAGGGCGGACCCGACGGGCTCAGCCGCGTCTCCCGGCAGGCGGGCCGCTGCATGGACTGCGGGATCCCCTTCTGCCACCAGGGATGCCCCCTGGGCAACCTGATCCCTGAGTGGAACGAACTGGTGTACCGGGAGGACTGGCACGAAGCGGCCGAACGCCTCCACGCCACCAACAACTTCCCCGAGTTCACCGGCCGTGCCTGCCCCGCCCCCTGTGAGTCCAGCTGCGTGCTCGGCATCAACCAGCCCCCGGTGACCATCAAGAACATCGAGGTCTCCATCATCGACCGGGCCTTCGAGGAGGGCTGGGTGCAGCCGGTGGAGCCCACCCGGCAGACGGGGCGCACCGTCGCCGTGGTCGGCTCCGGGCCCGCAGGGCTTGCCGCCGCCCAGCAGCTCACCCGCGCCGGCCACACCGTGGTGGTGCTGGAGAAGGACGATCGCATCGGCGGTCTGCTCCGCTATGGGATCCCCGAGTTCAAGCTCGAGAAGCGCCACCTGGAGCGTCGCCTGGAGCAGATGCGCGCCGAGGGCACCTGCTTCCGCACCGGGATCGAGGTGGGCGGCACAGGGGAGGGTGCCCTCTCCGCTGCGGAGCTGCGTGCTCGCTTCGATGCCGTGATCCTCACCATCGGCGCCCAGGTGCCGCGGGACCTCCCGGTCGATGGACGCGAGGCCACCGGCATCCACCCGGCGATGGACTACCTCACCCAGGCGAACCGCTTCGTGGAGGGTGACTGGTTGGCGGACCCGCTCACCGCCGAGGGCAAGGACGTGGTGATCATCGGCGGCGGCGACACCGGTGCGGACTGCCTGGGCACCGCCCTGCGCCAAGGTGCACGCTCAGTGACCACCCTCGCCATCGGGCAGCAGCCCCCGGCCGAGCGCGACGCCGGCCACCCCTGGCCCACCCACCCGGTGCTGTTCGAGGTCAGCGGGTCCCATGAGGAGGGCGGGGACCGCTCCTTCCTGGCCTCCACCACCGGTTTCGAGGTGGACGAGGCCGGGGCCGTCTCCGGCATCCGGGTGGCCCGCACCCGGTTCGAGGACGGCCGGCGTGTCCCCACCCCCGGCACCGAGCAGGTGCTGCCCGCACAGCTCGTGCTGATCGCCATGGGGTTCTCCGGACCCGGAGGCGACAGCCTGCTCGACTCCCTCGGCGTGGCGCGCGACCGCCGGGGCAACATCGAGCACTCCGCGAACTGGGAGACCGACGTGCCCGGAGTGTTCACCGCAGGGGACTGCGCCCGAGGTCAGAGCCTGATCGTGTGGGCGATCGCCGAGGGACGCGCGGCCGCAGCAGCCGTCGATGCACATCTGATGGGGAGCTCGTCATTGCCGGTCCCGGTACACCCTTCAGCCTCGCCCCTTACACTGTGAACGGATCCCGGTGATGCGACCCCCTGTTCTCAGGAGCACCTACGGGCGTTCCTGTTTCCGGGGAACGCACCCGTACACGCTTCTACAGATGGGTTGACATGCGTAAAGCCAAGATCGTCTGCACACTCGGTCCGGCGACCAACACGTACGAGCAGATCCGGACGCTGATCGAGTCGGGCATGAACGTCGCCCGGATGAACCTCAGCCACGGCACGTACGACGATCACGAGCAGGTGTACGCGAACATCCGTCGCGCCGCCAAGGACCTCGACCGCAACGTGGCCGTCCTGGTGGACCTCCAGGGTCCGAAGATCCGTCTGGGCAAGTTCGAGAACGGCCCCCACCAGCTCGAGGTGGGCGACACCTTCGTTATCACCACCGATGACATCGTGGGCACCAAGGAGCGCGTCTCCACCACGTTCAAGGGTCTGCCCGGCGACTGCCGCCCCGGCGACGTCCTCCTGATTGACGACGGCAAGGTCACCGTGCGCGTCACCGACGTGAGCGACACCGACGTCACCACCGTGGTGGAGGTGCCCGGACCCGTCTCCAACAACAAGGGCATCAACCTCCCCGGCGTCGCCGTCTCCGTCCCCGCGATGAGCGAGAAGGACATCGCTGATCTCCGCTGGGGCTTGGCCCTCGGCGCCGACATGATCGCCCTGTCCTTCGTGCGCGATGCCCACGACATGGACGACGTGCTGCGCATCATGCAGGAGGAGGGGCGTCGTGTCCCCGTCATCGCGAAGATCGAGAAGCCGCAGGCCGTCCGGGCTCTGCGCTCCATCGTCGGTGCGTTCGACGGCATCATGGTGGCCCGTGGCGACCTCGGCGTCGAGCTGCCGCTGGAGCAGGTGCCCCTGGTCCAGAAGCGCGCCATCGAGCTGGCCCGCCGCAACGCCAAGCCCGTGATCGTGGCCACCCAGGTGCTGGAGTCGATGATCACCAGCCCCCGGCCCACCCGCGCCGAGGCCTCGGACTGCGCCAATGCCATCCTCGACGGTGCCGACGCCGTGATGCTCTCCGGTGAGACCAGCGTGGGCGCCTACCCCTTCGAGGCGGTGCGCACCATGGCGCGCATCATCACCAACACCGAGGAGAACGGCGCCGACCGGATCATGCCGCTGGGCACCATCCCGCACACCCGCGGCGGCGCCATCACCCGCGCGGCCGCCGAGATCGGCGACCAGCTCTCCGCGCAGTACCTGGTGACCTTCACCGAGTCCGGCGACACCGCGCGCCGTCTGGCCCGCCTGCGTCCCACCATCCCCCTGCTGGCCATGACCCCCTACGAGGAGGTCGCCCACCAGCTGGCGCTGTCCTGGGGCATCGAGGCGCACCTGGTGCCGATGCAGAAGGACACCGACGCCATGGTGGGCGTGGTGGACGAGCTGTTGCGCGAGCAGAAGGGTCTGCAGAACAACGACCTGGTCGTGATCGCGGCCGGTTCGCCCCCCGGTGTGCACGGCTCCACCAACTCGCTGCGCGTGCACCGCATCGGTGACCTCTCCGGCACCGAGTCGGCCCGCATCGAGGCCGATCGCATCGCCGCTGGGCCCGAGCAGCAGGCCTGATCAGATCCACTGATCACACGAGAACGGCGGCGCCCGGTCACAGGACCGGGCGCCGCCGTCGTCGAACGGTGCCGGGTGCGGGATTCGAACCCGCACGCCCTCACGGACAGTGCATTTTGAGTGCACCGCGTCTACCGTTCCGCCAACCCGGCGCAGCCGCTGAAGCGGCGCTGGACTAGGATAGCGCTGATGACCACCGGTCAGGACCGGCGGGGTTCCCCCCGTGTCCGACCCCCTCGAACGAGACACAGGGTGACATGAACGACGAGACCCCCACTTCCCCCGACGAAAAGCCCCGCCGCACTGCGATCGTCGCTGAGGACGAGTCCCTGATCCGGATGGACATCGTCGAGACCCTCACCGAGGCCGGCTACGAGGTGATCGCGGCGGTCGGCGATGGCGAGAGCGCCATCACGAAGACCCGCGAGCTGCGTCCCGACGTCGTGGTCATGGACGTGAAGATGCCGCAGGTCGACGGTGTCACCGCGGCCGAGAAGATCGGTGAGGAGTCGCTGGCGCCCGTGGTGATGCTCACCGCGTTCTCGCAGGCTGAACTGGTGGAGCGTGCCCGCGACGCGGGTGCCATGGCCTACGTGGTCAAGCCCTTCACCCCCGCCGACCTGCTGCCCGCGGTGGCGATCGCCATCTCCCGGCACGCACAGATCACCCAGCTCGAGTCCGAGATCCAGGACCTGGGGGAGCGCTTCGAGACCCGCAAGCGCGTGGACCGCGCCAAGGGCCTGCTGCAGACCAACATGGGCCTCAGCGAGCCGGAGGCGTTCCGCTGGATCCAGAAGACCTCCATGGACCGTCGTCTGACCATGCGCGAGGTGGCCGACGCTGTCGTCGACCAGCTCGGCGGGGGCCAGAGCAAGGACTGACCTGCCGCGGGGGAGCGGGGAAGGAGTCGGGGCCATGGCAATCTCGCGTCGTGCGCTGATGAGCTCGCTGGGCGCGAGCGTGCTCGGGGCCGGTGCGCTCAGCGGCTGCGGCGAGGGAGGGCTGCGCGGTCGCGGGCGTCGCAAGAAGACGACCCCGCCGCCGTCGGCCGATCCGCTCGCCGAGCCGGACCAGGCCCTCGTGCTGGGTTCGCTCGGGTCCGCACATGGGCGGTCCAGCACCTTCGAGAAGCAGATCTCCATCGCCGTGGAAGAGGCGATGATCGACGTCAACGCCCGCTGGGAAGGGCTGTTCGGTCACGACGTGACGATGGTGCCCCGCCATGTGATGGCCGACCCCGGTGAGGACATCTCCCAAGCGGTCGCCGCTCTGGCCGACCAGGGCGTCACCGCGGTGATCAGTTCCCTGGACGAGGATGCGCTGCTGGCCGCACTGCCGCACTTCGTCGAGGCGGACATCGCCGTGATCGACGTGTTCACCTCCGGAATGACCCTGAGGGGCCCCGAGGTCGACGCCGCCAACATGCTGACGCGTCTGACGCCGAACAACGACATCATCGCCACGATGATCGTGGATGAGTCCAAGAGCGGGGGCAACTCTCCACGCGTCGGTGCGAGCGGCACGATCGTGTACGTGTCGGAGGAGACCACCCAGGGCAAGGACCTGAAGGACAGGATCGTCCATTTCGGGAACCCGGCCCGTGTGAACGTGGTGGCCGAGCACTTCTACCCATTCGGCGAGATCGGGGACATCGGCGCCATCGTGCAGAAGGTGGTCTCCGCCCACCCCGCGCTGCTCGTGGTCAACAGCGGTGCCGAGGCCGGCCCGTTGCTCTCCGCCCTTCACGAGGCCACCCTGGACGAGGGCAACCGCCCCACCATCGAGATCCCGGTGCGCTTGAGCCCTGCGGCCACCGTCGACTACACCAAGGACGAGCTCGCTCCCGAGTGCCTCACCCGCGCCACCGGCTGGGAGCCCGGCGGCGAGCTGACCGATGATCACATCAACATGATGCTGGACCGCGACCGCAATCTGCTGGAGCTGGGCTACGCCTACTCCCAGCAGGCGTACGACGCCGTCGTCCTTGCCTGCCTCGCCGCGCAGAACGGTCTGTCCACCAAGGGCTCGAGCATCGCGGCCAATGTGCAGAAGGTTCTCACCGGCGACGCGGAGTGCACCGACTACGGCTTGTGCCGCCAGACCCTGCGCGATGAGCTCGCGAACGGGTCGCGCGGAACGATCGCCTACCAGGGTCGTACCGGTGCACTGGAAGTCGGCGGCGTCGGGGATGCGGCCAAGGGCAGCATGCGCACCTACACGTTCGGACCGGCCGGCGCACTGATCGCCGGCTCCGCCACCACGTTTGACTCATCGCAGTGACGCGCTGCGGTCGGCGGGGTCAGCGCGGCGGCAGCAGCATGGTGGAGACGATGACGGTGCTCAGCAGAGTGCCCCTGTCGTCGTGCACCTCCACCAGGTAGGTCGCCACCTGACGCCCCGCGTGGCGCACCGTGCAGGTAGCGGTCACCACACCGTCCCGCGCTGAGCGATGGTGCGTCGCGGCGACATTGGTGCCCACCGCCTGCGCGCCCTCGCCATGCACGGATCGGGCCTGCATGATCGCTGCCAGGGAAGCGATGGTCTCAGCCAGGGCGATGGTGGCGCCGCCGTGCAGTAGTCCGGCGGGCTGCGTGTTCCCCGCGACGGGCATGGTCATGGTGCCGCCGTCGGATCCCAGGGTCAGCACTTCCATGCCGCATCGCTCCACCAGGGTGCCCGCCATCAGCGGGGCGAGTCGGGCGGGGTCCGGCACCGGATCAGCAGTCTCAGGGGGCGCGTTCTCAGCCATGGGGACAGCTTTCCACAGTCACCGCCCGGTGCCGCTGTCATGGGAGACTGCTCCCCATGAGTGCGAGCGGAGCCAATGAGCAGCGGATCCTCCTCATCGACGGGCATGCGATGGCCTTCCGGGCATTCTTCGCCCTGCCTGCCGATGGGTTCAGCGACGGGCGCGGGCAGGCCACCAATGCGGTGTACGGCTTCACCCGGATGATCATTAACGTGGTCGCCTCCGAGCAGCCCACCCATGTGGCGGTCGCCTTCGACCTGCCCGGCGGGACCTTCCGCGACCGCATCTACGACCAGTACAAGGCCGGCCGCGAGGTCACCCCGCCGGAGTTCCACGGCCAGATCGCCCTGATCCAGCAGGTGCTGGATGCTCTCGGCGTCTCCTGGTTCACGGTGGAGGACTACGAGGCCGACGACATCATCGCCACCCTCGCCACTCGCACTGCCGCCGAGGGCGGCCAGGCCCTGATCGTCACCTCCGACCGTGACTCGATCCAGCTGGTGGGTGAGAACGTCACCCTGCTGCAGCCCATCAAGGGCGTCACCGAGATGCGGCGCATGGACCCGGCGGCGGTGGAGGAGAAGTATGGCATCCCTCCGGAGCGGTACCCCGATCTCGCCGCCCTGGTGGGGGAGAGCGCGGACAACCTGCCCGGCGTCCCCGGAGTGGGGCCCAAGACCGCCGCGAAGTGGATCACCGCCTACGGCGACCTGCAGGGGATCCTCGCCCACGCCGAGGAGATCAAGGGCAAGGCCGGGCAGTCGCTGCGCGACAACGTCGAGGCCGTGGAGCGGAACCGCCGGATGAACGCCGCGGTCACCGATCTCGAGCTGCCCCAGGACCCGGAGCGCTACTCGCTGGGCCGCGGTGACGCGGTGGCCCTGAACGCCGTGTTCGACGAGCTCGCCTTCGGGCCGACCATCCGCAAGGACGTGCCGGCGGTGCTGCTGGCCGACGGGGAGAGCGCCTCGACGGTCCCGGAGCGCGAGCTGCCTGCCCTGCAGCAGCCCACCGGGGAGCAGGTCGCCGAGGTCCTGGCCCGTGACTTCGCGGCGGGGGCAGCCCTGGTGATCGACGGCAGGTGGGAGCTCGGGCAGGGAGATGCGAGCGCGCTGGCCCTGGCCACCGACGACGCCCTGGCAGTGATCGATCTGGTGGATCTCGACGACACCGCCGAGCGGGCCCTGGCCACGTGGCTCGCCGATCCCGCGATCGCCAAGACCGCGCACGACACCAAGCTCGCCACCCATCAGCTGCGCGGCCGGGGCCTCGACGTCGCCGGCTGGAGCACCGACCTGGCGATCGCCGAGTTCCTGTGCCGCCCCGATCAGCGGCCCACGGACCTCGCCGGTCTCGCCATGCGCCACCTCCAGGAGGACCTCCAGGTCACCTCGGCCGCGGTGCAGCAGGAGCTGGACCTGGACCAGGACGAGTCCGGCAAGGACACCCTGGCCCGTGCCGCAGACGCCGTAGCACGTCTGGGGACCACCCTCCGCGAGGACCTCGAGCAACATGCCGCCGTGGAGCTGCACGACGACCTCGAACTGCCGCTGGCCCGGGTGATCGGCGTCATGGAGGCCACCGGTATCGCGGTGGACGACGACGTGCTCGCCGAGCTCGATGCCCAGCACGAGGCAGAGCAGGAACGGGTCGCGGAGTCGGCGTTCTCGCACCTGGGCGGTGACCGCATCAACCTGGGGTCCCCGAAGCAGCTGCAGGAAGTGCTGTTCGACCGCCTCGGCATGCCGAGGACCCGCCGCACCAAGACCGGGTTCTCCACCGATGCGGAATCGCTGGCGGATCTGCACGAGAAGACCCAGCACCCGTTCCTGACCGACCTGCTGGCCCACCGCGATGTGACCAAGATGCGTCAGATCATCGACACGCTGCGTCGCTTCATCTCGCCGACAGGTCGGATCCACACCACCTTCCACCAGAACATCGCCGCCACCGGGCGGTTGTCCTCGAACAACCCGAACCTGCAGAACATCCCCACCCGCACCGAGGAGGGCCGGCGGATCCGCTCCGCCTTCCGCGCCTCCGACGGCTTCGAGTCGCTGATGACAGCGGACTACTCGCAGATCGAGATGCGCATCATGGCGCACCTGTCGGAGGACGAGGGCCTGATCGAGGCATTCCGTTCCGGTGAGGACCTGCACCGGTACGTCGCCTCGAAGGTGTTCGACGTGGCCCCGGAGGACGTGGACGGCGCGATGCGCTCCAAGACGAAGGCGGTGAGCTACGGCCTCGCCTACGGCCTGAGCGCCTTCGGGCTGGCACGTCAGCTGCGGATCTCCCAGGCGGAGGCCACGGCCCTGCGCGACGGGTACTTCGAGCGCTTCGGCGGGGTGCGGGACTACCTGCGCGAGAGCGTGGAGAAGGCCCGCGCCATCGGGTACACCGAGACCATCCTGGGCCGCCGCAGGCCGCTGCCGGACCTCACCAGTGACAACCGCCAGCGCCGGGAGAACGCGGAGCGGGTGGCACTGAACTCCCCGATCCAGGGCAGCGCGGCCGATATCATCAAGCTCGCCATGCTGCGCGTGGACGAGGGGCTGCGCGATGCCGGGCTCACCTCCCGGGTACTGCTCCAGGTGCACGACGAACTGGTCCTGGACGTCGCCCCCGGTGAGGAGGAGCAGCTGCGGGAGGTCGTTGCAGCCGGTATGGGCTCCGCGTACGAGCTGTCGGTGCCGCTCGAGGTGGGCATCGGCGTGGGTCCGAACTGGCTGGCCGCCGCGCACTGATCAGCCCCGCTCAACCCGTCACGGCGCGCTTGGTCCTTGCCCGGGTTGAACCCACCCCCCTGGACGACACTCCTGCCGCTCCTGCTGCGACGTGCCGCTGAGCCATGTCGACTCGCCGTTCTCACGCTGCGGTGGTGAGGGTGGCGTTCAGGAGGGTGTCGACGCAGTCGGCGAGGCGGAAGCCGTAGCCGCCGGTGGTGCCGGTGATGCGGTCGGGGTGCCCGGTGGGTTCGGGCATGTCAGGGGTGGTGGGGGTGTGGGTGATGTGTTCGAGCATGGCGGGCCAGCGGGCGGTGACGGGCCGGCCGTGCTGGTCGATCACGGTGTAGCGGGGCAGGTGCGGAGCCGCGGGCTGGTCCTTCATGGGGACGAGGTGGTGGCCGCCCTCGTGGACGATCACGTGGTGGCGACGGCACAGCAGTGCCAGGCCGTCGATGTCGGTGGTGCCGCCCTCGGACCACGGGGTGACGTGGTGCGCGTCGAGGTGGCGGGACTGGTGACAGCCGGGGAAGCTGCAGGTGCGGTCCCGAAGGCGCAGGGCCCGACGCTGCGCAGGTGAGGCAAGGCGTCGTGACCTCCCCAGGTGGAGGATCTCGCCGGTGTCGCTGGTGATCTGCAGCGCGATCTTCCCGGTGCAGGCCAGACGCTCGGCGGTCGCCGGTTCGAGCGGGGCGTCGTGACCGACGACGTGGCAGAGGGGCGGGGACGTGGTGGGGTGCGGAGGCGTTCCCGCGGGAACGCTGCGGGTGAGGGCATCGGCGCTGACCTGGACGATCACCAGGTGACGGTCCTCGCCGCAGCGGTCGGTGGGAGCCTGCTCGAGGTAGCCGCGAGCCACGTGCACAAGCGCGTCGGCCTTCCGCTGCTCCACGGTGGGGGTCACGGTCGCCTCCGCGGCACGGGCGGCGAGGTCCTGGGCGTCAGCCTCGTCAACGTCGTCGGTGTCGCGGGGTGCATCGTGGCCGTCGCGGGCCAGGGCGGTGAGGAGTTCGGCGCCTTCTTCGGGTGGGAGTATCGCGCGGATCTCGATCATGCCGTCCTCTCTCGTCATCCAGCGGGCCTGGCGGATCGCGTCCTGGCCCAGCCGGGCCCCGTCCACTGCACGGAAGCTGGAGAGGGTACGGGCCAGTTGGGAGGCGGTCATCGCACACGCGAGGTCCACCAGGACCGTTTCGTCGACGCGGTCGGCGACCCGGGTCATCTCCCGCACCTTCGAGTAGGACAGGCGGCCCTGACTGAACGCGGCGACCGTCAGCGGCATCCCGGGCAGGGCGCGGGCAATGCGGACGTGCTCGCGTGCGGTGCCGGGGGACATGGAGCAGGCCCAGGACAGCCAGTGCGCGGTGGATTTCAGGCCGGCGTACCAGCCGGTGCCTTCCCGCTGGTCGAACTCGGCGAGCATGAGCAGGAACTGGCAGGTGGCCTCCGCGATCAACGCAGCCTGCTGCTGGATCCTGTCGCCGAGCGCTTCTGCGTCGGCACGTGCGAGACGCGCGGGCCCGGAGCTTGAAGGAGCGGGTTTGGTAGTCGGGTCGACGTGGGTAGGTCGGCTGCCGGTGTCGGGTGAGTGGCAAGCGTCCGTGTAGGGCGGGTCGGTGGTGAGAGTCATCGTCGTCTCCCGTCAAACGCCCAGCCCCCTGTACGGGCCAGGTCACGAGAGACCAGTCCACCAACCACCCCCGACAATCGAACCATTCCCGGCACGGGTGTGGACGACCCGCCTGTGGGGAGGAGCCGCGAGCTAGCGGTCCAAGGCCCTCAGGTACCGATCCGTGATCCGGTCCTGGATCTTCTCGGCCACGAAAGGGAAGCTCCGGGCGAGCCGGAACGCGGGCGCGGAGGTCACAGCGATGGTGAACCGGATACGGCCGTCGGCCTCCCGCTCCAGCAGGAATCCCTCGAGCCCGGTCTCCACGTGACCGGGCAGGGTGCCATAGGTGAAACCGGCGCGGTCGGCCTCGTCGATCACGCTGGTGACGCGGCACGGCACACGCAGCGAGAGGGCACCGGGTCCGAGCCGCAGCTGGACCACGCCGCCCTCCCGGACCCGGGGATCCGAGGTGAGGACCGTGAGCCCGGAGCGTGCCTGCACCTGCCAGCCGAGGAGATCCTCCACAGCGCCGGGGAAGTCCCTGCGCCTGAGCATCACGGACCGCACCAGCCGACGGTGGCCAGGATGGTCGAGGCCGGCGGCGGTGAGCCCCGCGGCGACCGCGAACGGGGCCGAACGCAGCCGCGACTGGATGCGGGGCGGAAGGGGACGGACGAGCATCGCCCTAGCGTGGCACGGGGACCTGCTCACGGGGACGAAGCTCACACGCATCGGCCCCGGAGGACATCGATCTACCCGTGCCTGTTAGCCGGAAGCCTGATAGGGTTGTTCAGGTCTGTGCTCAGCCGTGCCCGGATGCCTCTCGGGGCTCCGGCACGAGGATCCTTCCCGAGGGTTCATCGGCCGAGTCGCGGACCGGCCCACCCGGGCCGAGCATGCAACTGACCCTACTCATTTCCTGTCCCGACGGAGTTCTCGACTACATGACCGACACCACCACCCCCCAGATCGCCATCAACGACATCGGTAGCGCCGAAGACCTCATGGCCGCCATCGATTCGACCATCAAGTACTTCAACGATGGCGACATCGTCGAGGGCACCGTGGTGAAGGTGGATCACGACGAGGTCCTGCTGGACATCGGCTACAAGACCGAGGGCGTCATCCCCTCGCGCGAGCTGTCCATCAAGCACGACGTCGATCCCGGCGAGGTCGTCGGCGTCGGCGACGAGATCGAGGCCCTGGTCCTCCAGAAGGAGGATAAGGAAGGCCGCCTGATCCTGTCCAAGAAGCGCGCCCAGTACGAGCGCGCCTGGGGCACCATCGAGCAGATCAAGGAAGACGAGGGCGTCGTCACCGGCCACGTCATCGAGGTCGTCAAGGGTGGCCTCATCGTCGACATCGGCCTGCGCGGCTTCCTCCCCGCCTCCCTCGTGGAGATGCGCCGCGTGCGCGACCTGCAGCCCTACGTGGGCCAGGAGATCGAGGCGAAGATCATCGAGCTCGACAAGAACCGCAACAATGTGGTGCTGTCCCGCCGCGCCTACCTGGAGGAGACCCAGTCCGCGGTCCGCTCCGACTTCCTGCAGACCCTGCAGAAGTCCCAGGTGCGCGAGGGTGTCGTATCCTCCATCGTCAACTTCGGCGCCTTCGTGGACCTCGGCGGCGTCGACGGCCTGGTGCACGTCTCCGAGCTGTCCTGGAAGCACATCGACCACCCCTCCGAGGTCGTCGAGGTGGGCCAGAAGGTCAAGGTCGAGGTCCTGGACGTCGACATGGACCGCGAGCGTGTCTCCCTGTCGCTGAAGGCGACCCAGGAGGACCCGTGGCAGCTGTTCGCCCGCACCCACGCCATCGGCGAGGTCGTGCCCGGCAAGGTCACCAAGCTGGTTCCCTTCGGTGCGTTCGTGCGCGTCGAGGACGGCATCGAGGGCCTGGTGCACATCTCCGAGCTGGCTCAGCGCCACGTGGATCTGCCCGAGCAGGTCGTCACCGTGGACCAGGACGTCTTCGTCAAGGTCATTGACATCGACCTCGAGCGTCGTCGCATCTCCCTGTCGCTGAAGCAGGCCAACGAGGGTGTGGATCCCGAGGGTGACGACACCACCTTCGACCCGGCGCTGTACGGCATGGCCGCCGAGTACGACGAGAACGGCGAGTACAAGTACCCCGAGGGCTTCGACCCGGAGACCAACGAGTGGCTCGAGGGCTACGACACCCAGCGCGAGGAGTGGGAGGCCCAGTACGCGGCCGCCTACGAGCGCTGGAACGCCCACAAGGCCCAGGTCGCCGAGGCCATCAAGGCCGACGAGGAGTCCGCGAACGCTCCGGCCGCCGCGACCACCTCGTCCTCGTCCTCCTCGGAGTCCGCTGCTCCGGCGAGCCAGTCGTCCTACCAGTCCTCCTCCTCGGACGAGGGCACCCTGGCATCGGACGAGGCCCTGGCCGCGCTGCGCGCCAAGCTCACCGGCAACTGATCAGGACCTGATCCCACCGGTGCCCACGGCACCGGGACGACGGGGCGTCACCTTCGGGTGGCGCCCCGTCCTCGTGTGCGAGACTACCGGTATGAACACCGCGCTCGAGGACCGTCCCATCCACTCCTGGCTCACCGACATGGACGGCGTGCTCGTCCACGAGGAGCAGGCCCTGCCCGGTGCCGCCGAGTTCATCACCGAGCTGCGCCGACTGGGCCGCCGCTTCCTGGTGCTCACCAACAACTCCATGTTCACCCCGCGTGACCTCCGGGCCCGCCTCGCCCGCGCCGGGATCGACGTGGACGAGGACTCCCTGTGGACCAGCGCCCTGGCCACCGCGCAGTTCCTGTCCGAGCAGTCCCCGGGCGGCACCGCCTACGTGATCGGCGAGGCCGGGCTCACCAGCGCCATGCACGACGCGGGTTTCATCCTCTCGGACGTGGACGTGGAGTTCGTGGTGCTGGGGGAGACCCGCACCTACTCTTTCGAGGCGATCACCCGCGCGATCCGACTGGTGGGTGAGGGCGCGAAGTTCATCGCCACCAACCCCGACGTCACCGGACCGAGCCCCGCCGGGCCGCTTCCCGCCACCGGTGCGGTGGCCGCCATGATCACCGCCGCCACCGGCATCGAGCCCTACTACGTGGGCAAGCCCAACCCGTTGATGATGCGCACCGCCCTGAACCGGATCGAGGCGCACTCCGAGACCACCGTGATGATCGGCGACCGCATGGACACCGATGTGAAATCCGGGCTCGAGGCCGGCATGCGGTCGATCCTGGTGCTCACGGGCTCCACCCGCGAGGAGGCCATCACCTCCTTCCCCTTCCGCCCCACCACCGTGCTCCCGTCGATCGCCGAGGTGGCGTCGCTGGTGGAACGCACCGCGCCCACCCGGGAGCAGGAGCTCGGGGAGGACTGACCCTCCCGGCGCTCACCCACTGCGTGGACCTGCGGAACCGCCCACGGGCGGACGTGGAAGAATCGCCCCCATGCTGCGCTGGCTCACGGCCGGGGAATCCCACGGCCCCTCTCTCATCGCCCTGCTCGACGGCGTCCCCGCCGGGATCGAGCTGACCACCCAGGACCTGCGGGACGCCCTCGCGCGTCGCCGCCTCGGCCACGGCCGCGGCTCCCGCCAGAAGTTCGAGCAGGACGCGCTCACCGTCCACGGCGGCCTGCGGCACGGCCGCACCCTCGGCTCGCCCCTGGCGATCGAGATCGCCAACTCCGAATGGCCCAAGTGGGAGAAGGTGATGAGCGCCGACCCGGTGGCCCGCGAGGACCTGATGATCGACGCCGGCACCGGCGACGAGCGCGAGATCGCCCGCAACCGTCCCCTGACCAGGCCCCGGCCCGGGCACGCGGACCTTGCCGGCATGCTCAAGTACGGCTTCACCGAGGCCCGACCGGTGCTCGAGCGCGCCAGCGCCCGGGAGACCGCCGCCCGCGTCGTCGCCGGTCGCGTGGCCGCCGCGATCCTCGAGCAGACCGCCGGGATCCGCCTGGTCTCCCACACCCTGTCCGTCGGCCCCGTGCGCGTGCCGGACGACGCCGCGCTGCCCACCCCCGAAGACGTCACCGCGCTCGATGCGGACCCCCTGCGCTGCTTCCACCCGGCCACCTCCGAGGCGATGGTCGCCGAGGTCGATGCCGCCAAGGCCGACGGCGACACCCTGGGCGGTGTGGTGGAAGTGCTCGCCTACGGCGTCCCCGTGGGCCTGGGCTCCCACACCCAGTGGGACCGCCGGCTGGACGGGAAACTCGCCCAGGCGATCATGTCCATCCAGGCGATGAAGGGCGTGGAGATCGGTGACGGCTTCGCCACCGCCGCCCGCCGTGGCTCCGCCGCCCACGACGAGATCCTGACCGGGGACGGCACAGACGGGGCCGACGGCACCACCCGCCGCGAGTCCAACCGCGCCGGTGGCCTCGAGGGCGGCATCAGCAACGGCCAGGTCATCCGGGTGCGCGGGGCGCTGAAGCCCATCTCCACGGTGCCCCGGGCCCTGCGCACCGTGGACGTGGTCACCGGCGAGCAGACCACCGCCAATCACCAGCGCTCCGACGTGTGCGCCGTTGCGCCCGCCGCGGTGATCGCCGAGGCCGTGGTTGCCCTTGCCCTCGTGGATGCGCTGCTGGAGAAGACCGGCGGGGACAGTGTGGCCGAGATCCGTGCCCATCTCACCGGCACCGAGCAGCTGCAGGCAAGCCTGCTGCAGCGGGAGGACCGGTGAGCTCCACCGCCCTCAGCGCGGTGCTGATCGGACCGATGGCGGCCGGGAAGACGGCCGTGGGCCGGGAGCTCGCCCGGCGTCTCAGGGAGCCCTTCGCCGACCTGGACGCCCTGATCGTCGAGGCCGCCGGGAAGTCGATCCCCGAGATCTTCGCCGAGGACGGGGAGGGGTACTTCCGGGACCTGGAGGCGCGATTGCTGGCCGAAGCGCTCGTGGCCCGCACCGGAGTGCTGGCTCTCGGCGGTGGGGCGCCGGTCCGCTTCGAGTCCGGCGATCTGCTGCGCGGGGGGCCCGTGGTGCTGCTCCGGGTCGACGAGGAGACCGTGGCGACGCGCCTGCGCCGCACCCAGGACCGCCCGATGCTGGTCGGTGAGGACCCGATGCAGCGCTGGCGTGACATCACAGCCGAGCGCATGCCCCACTACCGCGACGTGGCCCGCTGGGTCGTCGACACGCACCGCCAGCCCCCAGCGGCCCTCGCGCGCCGCATCCACGACCTGATCCGTGAGGATCCCCCGAAGGAGACCGCATGAGCACCACCGTCATCCCTGTCACCACCCCCACCGGCGGCTACGAGGTACTGGTGGGCCGCGGGCTGCTGGGCAGCATCGCCGACCACGTGCCCGCTCGGGTGCGGCGCATCGTGGTGGTCCACCAGCCCTCCCTGCGCGGCGTCGCAGAGGAGGTGCGTGAGCAGCTTTCCACCGACGGCCGGCAGGCGTTCCTGGCCGAGGTTCCCGACGGTGAGGAGGCCAAGACCGCGCAGGTGGCCGGTTTCCTGTGGCAGGTGGCCGGGCAGGCCGAGATCGGCCGCACCGACCTTTTCGTGGGGCTCGGAGGCGGCGCCGCGACGGACCTGGCCGGTTTCGTGGCCGCTACCTGGCTGCGAGGCGTGGACGTGCTGCAGGTCCCCACCACCGTGGCCGCGATGGTCGATGCCGCGGTGGGAGGCAAGACGGGCATCAACACCTCCGAGGGCAAGAACCTGGTGGGCTCCTTCCACCCGCCGATCGCCGTGATCGAGGACCTCGACGTGCTCGCTGGGCTCGGCACCAATGACGTCACCGCCGGTCTCGCCGAAGCGGTCAAGGCCGGTTTCATCGAGGACCAGCGGATACTCGAGATCGTCGAAGCCGATCCGGCGGCCGCCCTGGATACCGGCTCCGATCAGTTCCGGGAGATCGTGGAGCGGGCCATCGCGGTCAAGGCCCGGGTGGTCTCGGCCGACCTGCGCGAGGCCGGGGAGAGGGAGATCCTCAACTACGGGCACACCCTCGCCCACGCCATCGAGCGCAACGAGCGGTACCTGTGGCGCCACGGTGCGGCCGTGTCCGTGGGGATGATGTTCGCCGCCGAGCTGTCCCACCTGGCCGGCAAGCTGTCCGAGGCCGAGGTGGACCGTCACCGGGAGATCCTCACCTCCCTGGGGCTGCCGGTCACCTACCGCGGCCGCCAGTGGCCCAAGCTCGAGGACTCGATCAAGCGCGACAAGAAGACCCGCGCCGGGCTGCTGCGATTCGTGGTGCTGGACCGCATCGGTCGCGCATCCCGCCTCGAGGGCCCGGATCCGGCGCTGCTGCTGTCCGCCTACGCCGCGATCACCGAGGACTGAGCGTGACGGCCACCGTGCGAGTGCCCGGGCGCAGCATCGTGCTGGGGGAGGGCAGGCCCGAGATCATCGTGCCACTGACCGGTGCGGACATCACCCGCGTGCTGGAGCAGGTGGAGTTGGCCCTGGAGGCCCCGGCACGGATCCTGGAGTGGCGCATCGACCTGTACCGCCAGGAGCTCGATGCCGTGCAGCACCGCGCCGAGGTCCTGGCGGCGCTACCCGCGGTGAGGGGGGCGATGGGGGAGAAGCATGCCCTGCTGGTCACGCTGCGCACCTCGGCCGAGGGCGGGGCGCGCGAGGTGAGCGACCAGGGGCTCGCTGAGATGCTCGAAGCCGTGATCGCCTCCGGCCACACCGATCTGGTGGACGTGGAGACCTCGCGGGGGGCCGAGGTAGTGGCGCACGTGGTGGCGGCCGCCCGGGAACAGGGTGTGCTGGTCGTCGGCTCCTTCCACGACTTCGACGCGACCCCGGGGGAGGACGAGCTGGTGGAGCTGCTGCGCTCCCAGCGCCGCGCAGGGGCCGACGTGCCCAAGATCGCTGTGACACCCCGCCATGCCAATGATGTGCTGCGGCTGCTCGCCGCGAGCCTGCGGGTCGCGGCCGACGGCGACGGTCCGCACATCGCCATCAGCATGGGCACGCTCGGTGCGGTCAGCCGGGTCGCGGCCGAGGTCTTCGGATCCGCGGCGACATTCGCGACCGTCGGGGACGCGGCGCAGGGAGGGGCCTCGGCGCCCGGTCAGCTCGCTGCCCGGGACGTGGAGCGGATGCTGGAACTGCTTCGACCCTGAGGGCTCCTCAGTGCCCGATGGGGTTCGGGATCTCGTTGCCCTCATCGTCCCGCCGGACCCACTGGTCCTCATCCGAGGCCATCTCTTCGTCGACCTTCTGCTCCACCTTCTCGTCGACCTTCTCCTCGACCTTCTGCGTGATCTCCTCGTCGACGGGGTCCTCGGCATCCGCCTCGGGGATCAGGTCCGGGCCGTCCTCGCCGAGCACGCGACGCGCGTACTCCTCGGCCGACTCCTCGAACGCGGTGTCGTCGGCCAGGTCGTCCTCATTGGCGGCCACGACGGAGATGGCGCCGGTCTCCTTGGCCACCTTCGCGCGCTCGGCCCGACGGATGCGGCGCACCATCGCCTTCAGCTGCGAGGCCGACATCGTCACCTCCCATTCGCTGTGCGCCGGAAGCGTCCAGCGCCGCCAGGCCGCCACCATCGCGAGGCCCGCGCCGGCCGCGACGGCCACCAGCACCCATGACGCGTCCAGCCCCAGGGCCACCACGGCCCAGGTGAGCACCGCGGTGACCAGGGCACCGGTGGCGTACAGGGGGCCGCCGCCGAACACCGCCGGGATGCGACCCACCATCACGTCACGCAGGATGCCGCCGCCGGTGGCGCTGGCGAGGCCCAGCAGGATCGCCGGAAGCACGTCCAGGCCGTACCCCAGGGACTTGGCGGTGCCGGTCGCAGCCCACAGGCCCATGGCGGTGATGTCCGTGGCGGTCACGATCCGGCGCCACCAGTGATGCTCGGAGTTCACCACGAAGGAGAAGGCGGACCCGGCCAGGGCGCAGGTGAGGTACCAGGGACCGGAGAACGCGGCCGGGACGCCGTAGTCGAGGATCAGGTCTCGCACCAGGCCCCCGCCGAGACCGGCGATGATCCCGATGATCGCGAAGCCCACCACATCGAAGTTCAGCCGCGCAGCGAGACCGCCGGCGGCCACGCCCATCACGAACACCCCGATGAGGTCGAGAGCGCGCAGGACGTCGTTGGTGATCAGCAGTTCGAGGGGATCCACAGGACGACGGTAGTGCCCATCCGCAGATCGTGTCAGAGGCGCCCGGCTGGCACGTGGCGAAGGCGACGTGGTTAGCATCGGGGCATGACTGCATCCTCGACCCCGCGCCGTATCGGATTGACCGGAGGCATCGGCTCGGGCAAGTCCACGGTGGCCGGGATCTGGCGCGAGGCCGGGCACCGGGTGATCGACCTGGACGCCTACTCGCGGGCCGTGCTCGACGAGCCGGGGCCGGGCGTGGAGGAGGCCGTGGCCCGCTTCGGGGAGCAGTACCGCACCGCCGGCGGCACCATCGATCGTGCGGCCCTGGCGCGGCTGGTGTTCGCCGATCCCGCAGCCCGCGCGGACCTGGAGGGGATCGTGCTGGGCCGGGTGGACCAGGCTGTGCGCGAGGAGGAGGAAGCGGCCCGTGCGGCGGGGGAGGCGGTGGTGGTCCATGACAACCCGCTGCTGCTGGAGAAGCACCGGGAGGGGGAGTACGACGCGGTGATCGGGGTGATCGCGCGGCACCGCGACCGTATCGACCGAGTGGTGCGCGACCGCGGACGTGATCGAGCGTACGTCGAGTCCGTGATGGCCGCACAGGTCACCGACCTGGAGCGGACACACCGCTGCGACCTGCTGATCCTCAACAACGCCGATCTGGGTGAGCTGCGGGAGCGGTCCCTGCGGGCGCTGCGTCGGGTCCTCGTGCCCAGGGCGTGATGCCCGGCCGTCAGGGGCGGGACGTAGCATCGACCCATGCGTCCTGTCACCGATCTGGTCCGCGCCGAGCACCCCTTCGAGGTGGTCTCGGAGTACTCACCCTCCGGCGATCAGCCGCAGGCGATCAAGGAGCTCACCGAGCGCATCAACAGCGGTGAGCAGGACGTGGTGCTGCTGGGTGCCACCGGCACCGGCAAGAGCGCCACCACCGCCTGGCTGATCGAGCAGGTGCAGCGCCCCACCCTGGTGATGGCGCACAACAAGACCCTCGCCGCGCAGCTGGCCAGCGAGTTCCGCGAACTGCTGCCCCACAACGCGGTGGAGTACTTCGTCTCCTACTACGACTACTACCAGCCCGAGGCGTACGTGCCGCAGTCGGACACGTACATCGAGAAGGACTCCTCGATCAACGCCGAGGTGGAGCGGCTGCGGCACAGCGCCACGAACTCCCTGCTCACCCGGCGGGACGTGGTGGTGGTGTCCTCGGTGTCATGCATCTACGGCCTGGGCACGCCCCAGGAGTACGTGGATCGCATGGTGCGCCTGGCCCGCGGGGACCAGATGGACCGCGACGACCTCCTGCGGCGCTTCGTGGACATGCAGTACGACCGCAACGACGTGGCCTTCGAGCGCGGCACCTTCCGGGTGCGCGGCGACACGGTGGAGATCATCCCCATGTACGAGGAGCTCGCACTGCGCATCGAGTTCTTCGGCGACGAGATCGACGCACTGTACACCCTGCACCCCATGACCGGGGAGGTGATCCGGGAGGAGGACCAGATCCACGTTTTCCCCGCCTCCCACTACGTGGCAGGTCCCGAACGGCTGGCCCGCGCGATCGACTCGATCGAGGTGGAGCTGGAGCAGCGCCTGGAGGAACTGGAAGGGCAGCAGAAGCTGCTGGAGGCGCAGCGGCTGCGGATGCGCACCAGCCACGACCTGGAGATGCTGAGGCAGACGGGCAGCACCAACGGTGTGGAGAACTACTCGCGGCACCTGGACGGCCGCGCACCCGGTACCGCGCCGAACACCCTGCTGGACTACTTCCCCGAGGACTTCCTGCTGGTGATCGACGAGTCCCACGTGACCGTCCCCCAGATCGGTGCGATGTTCGAGGGCGACCGCTCCCGCAAGCGCACCCTGGTGGACTTCGGGTTCCGCCTCCCCAGCGCGCTGGACAACCGCCCGCTCACCTTCGGGGAGTTCACCGAGCGCACCGGGCAGACGGTGTACCTCTCCGCCACCCCCGCCGCCTACGAGCTGGACCGGGCCAACGGGGTGGTCGAGCAGATCATCCGCCCCACGGGCCTGGTGGACCCCGAGGTGATCGTCAAGCCCGTCAAGGGACAGATCGACGACCTGCGCGAGGAGATCGAGAAGCGGGTCGCCGCCGACGAGCGCGTGCTGGTCACCACCCTCACCAAGCGCATGGCCGAGGACCTCACCGATTATCTGCTGGAGAACGGGGTACGGGTGCAGTACCTCCACTCCGACGTGGAGACCCTGCGCCGGGTGGAGCTGCTGCGGTCCCTGCGCAAGGGTGAGTACGACGTGCTGGTGGGCATCAACCTGCTGCGTGAGGGACTGGACCTGCCCGAGGTGTCACTGGTGTCGATCCTCGACGCCGACAAGGAGGGCTTCCTGCGCTCGCGCACCTCGCTGATCCAGACCATCGGCCGCGCGGCCCGCAACGTGTCCGGTCAGGTGCACATGTACGCCGACACCATCACCGACTCCATGCAGGCGGCGATCGACGAGACCAATCGCCGTCGTGAGAAGCAGATCGCGTACAACACCGAGCACGGCATCGACCCCACCCCGCTGCGCAAGCGCATCGCCGACGTCACCGACATGCTGGCCCGCGAGGACATCGACACCGACACCCTGATGTCCACCGACTACCGTTCGGGCAAGGAGCGGGTGGCCCGGGACAGGGCCCGCGCCAACGCGGTGGATGCCGTCAGCGGGCGCAGCGTGGACCTGGGCGACGACCCGGTGGGGGCGCTCACCGGGATGATCGACGAGATCACCGCACAGATGCACCAGGCGGCGGAGTCACTGCAGTTCGAGGTCGCTGCGAGGCTTCGTGACGAGGTGCAGGAGCTGAAGAAGGAGCTGCGGCGAGTTCAGCGCTCTTCGTGATCCTGGTGATCACGCGGAGCGCTACGGGGATGACGGCCACCGCGATGACCCCGGACAGCAGCTTGTCGGGCATCGATGTCGACAGGTTGGTGAGGAACACCGTCACCCACTCCGGTTCGATGCGGCCGTTGAAGATGTTCTGCAGCTGACCGGCCGTGTGTCCGCCGAAGCCGTGGAAGCGGAGCCACAGCATCGGGGTCGCCACCACCGAGCAGCACAGCCCGACCAACAGGTGCAGCCCGATCGGCGGGGTGAGTGCGCCTCGCTGACGGAGATGGCGCCAGACGTAGCCCCATACGAGGGCGAGGGCCGCGACGGCGATGCCGATGGTGTCGAAGTATAGCGGCAGGCCGGTCGCCCGGATGACCAGGATCCCCACCAGGTTGAGCACCACGCAGCCGGCCAGGAGCAGGAGCCTGGTCCCTTGCGCCGGTGCCGGGTCTGCGGGCGCCGGCGGCAGGGGATCCGCCGCAGGCACCGGGCCCGGCTCCGCATCCGGCGTCGGATCCCTGGTCGGCTCGTCGTCGACGTCATCGGTCGCTATCGGGCGGAGCCGGGACTCCTCGAGTGCATGCTGGATCCGTCCGCATCGATCCCGCCAGGACCGAGGGTCCGGAGCGTCCAGTGCTTCGGCGATGTCGGCGACCAGGGCACCGTCCATGCGGGAGCGGCCTGCACGGAACGTGTCGTAGACGGTGGTGCGTGCCGGGCGGGCCCGGCCCGGGTCCGTGCCCCGGGCCTCTCGCACCTGGCCCACGCGGACGGCGATCTCGGTGAAGGAGGGGGACCCGGCGGCATGGCGCAGGGCCCGGAGGTCCTCGGCGAGAGCGTCGTAGCTGTCTGTCCCTTCGACGGCGCTCATCCGATCCCCTTCCTGACGACCAGGAGCGGCCTCCTTCCAGGGATCTTACCGAGAGCTTCCAGGTGCTATGGGCCCCTTGGTCCCTGTGATGGCCCAGGGCGGGATCATCGACTCAGGGAGCAGCGGTCAGTCGATCCGTCCGTAGGAGCTGACGTGGTCGGAGAGCGGGTTGCTGCAGGTGGGCATGTGCACCTCGACGAGGTACGCGAGCTCGAGGACGTAATGGCGGGCGCAGAACGGGTGGGCCTCGGGCCGGTCCGTGCCCGGGTAGGTCACCTGGTGGGTGGGGGTCTCGGTGCACACGGAGCGCTCCCAGCTGCAGCCCCGTGGCCGATCTCCATCGAATCCGTCGAAGACGTCGATCCCGTCGTGGGTCAGTTCACTGCGCGTCGGCATGGCGCTCCCTCTCCTGCTGGATGTGGTGGTCGACGGCGGACTCGGCTCGCTCCATGGCAGCGGCCACGTTTGCGGGGTCCACCGGCCTGTCGTCGTCGAGGAACTCCCCCCAACGCCTGTCGAACCGGTCCTCGAGCTCGAGCCTCCGTGCACGCTGCTCGGAGGAGGCGACACGGATCGACACCTGGGAGCCGTCCCCGTCGACGTCCACGATCAGGTTGCTCACGGAGGCAGGGAACGGGAGCACGCACCGGGTCCCGGTGACGTGGATGAGCAGCCAGGGGGTCTCGCGTGCTCCCGACCCCGGGTTGTCGGTGAGATGCGGGAGCACGTCATCCGCATCCAGGACCAGATCTGCCCTGTGGCCCAGGATCGTGTGTCCGGAGGTGCGGACATGGATGTAGGGCGAGAGCCCGTGGGGGAAGCCAGGGATGCTGTAGAACTGGTCGACCGGCAGGTCGCTCGCCAGGGGAACCGGGCGGTACCCGGCGATCTGGTCGTCCTGGATCATGCAGAGCATCCGCCCGATGAGCTTGCCGTCGGTTCGCAGAGGCATGTCCGCCAGTGGATGGACCGTGACGGATACCTGGGTGTCGGCGAGGTTGGTGTCGAGCCATGCCTGCGCGTCGGCCACCCGGCGCAGTTCCGACCCGGAGCGCTCTCGCTGGTCGTACGCGGTGATGCCGTGCCCGGCGCGCTCCAGCATCGCCTGCACCGATGTGCGCTCCCAGCTGCGTTCGCGTCGAGGTGCGGACTCAGCCTGGAGTGCGCAGAAGTGGTCGAACCACTCCTGCGCGGTCGCCGCGGGCTCGTCGAGGGTCTTCCGGTAGGGATGGAGGAAGCTGTACGGCCGACCATCGAGCAGGCACGTCATCGCGTCCTTCTCACCCGTGAGACGGACGTCGAGCTCGGCGGCGGCCGTCAGCACCCGTGCTCGCCACCGGTCGTCGTGGTGCTCGAAGTCCTCGGCGCGCAGGGTGGACCCGTACACCGGCAGGGCATCGGGGTCCAGCAGCTCCCGGAAGGACGAGGCGGTGGAGCTGTCGCTGTGCGTCACCGTGGATCCTCCTGTTTCGATCGGGTTACCCGTGGCTCGATGAGAGAGTCCGCCTTCTGCGGTATGACCAGGGCGTGCTCCGAGTACCCGTCGGACCGGTGGCGTGGTGCAGCACCCCGGTCCCGTCACGGTGTCCGGCGCGGGCCGGGAACGTACGGAGTCGTCCGAGAAGGCCTGCGATTCTGGTCAGAGGCGGCCCCGGGGGCGGCTGCCTACTTCGCGGGGGACCGTTCGGTGATCTCCAGATCCAGGGGGAAGTCGACCGGTGACCCGGGGAACAGGAGCCGCCCGGCGGCGTCGGCCGCGTCCCGGACGGCCTGGGCCGCGGCTTCTGCCTGGGATGCGGGGGCGTGCACGATCACCTCGTCGTGCAGGAAGAAGGCGAGATGGGCGCGGCGGGAGAACGCCGGCCCCGAAGCGTGGGCGGCGTCCTCGACGGGCACCTCATCGAATCCGGCGAGGGCCAGCCTGAGCGCTGCCATCCAGCTGAGCGCCCATTCGGCCGCGGTTCCCTGCACCACGAAGTTGCGGGTGAAGCGCCCGCGATCCCTGGCCGAGCGCCGGGCCCGTTCCTGTTCGGCAGGGGTGGCCTCCGGCCGGTTGGAGTGCAGTTGAGCATCGGTCCAGGACTGCTCCGGGGGAGGGCTGGAGCGGCCCAGCAGCGTGGAGACGGTCCCGCCTCGTTCCCCGGTCTCGGCGGCCTGGTCCACCAGGCGCATGGCGTTGGGGAAGGTGCGTCGCAGGCGGGGCACGATCCGGCCGCTGTCGCCGGTGGTGCCGCCGTAGAGCGCGCCCAGCACACCAACCTTCGCCTCCTGCCGGGTGGTCACCACCCCAGCGGCGACGATCCCCGCGTACAGGTCGGTTCCGGCACCGGCCCGAGCCATCGCCCGATCACCGGCCATCGCGGCCAGCACCCGCGGTTCCAGCTGGGACACGTCGGCGCTGACCAGGCGCCACCCGGGATCAGCGCGCAGGGCGGGCCGCAGTTGACGTGGGATCTGCAGTGCGCCGCCACCGCTGGAGGCCCAGCGCCCGGTGACCACCCCGCCGGGGACATAGACCGGTCGGTACCGTCCCTCGCGGACCCACTCGTCCATCCATGCCCAGCCGTTCGCCGTGAGCAGGCGGGACATCTTCTTGTACCGCAGCAGCGGCTCGATCGCCGGATGCTCGTGAACGGCGAGCTCCCAGCGGGAGGTGGAGCGCACGTCGATCCCGGCGCGATGCAGTGCCCGCAGCAGCTTGGGTGGGGAATCGATGCTCAGCAAGGGGTCGCCCAAGGCCTCCCTGACCTGCGCGGCGACCTCGACCATCAGGGTGGGGGCGTGACCGGGTCGGGGGCGGGGGCCGAGGTCCGCCGTGAGGATGCGGTCGTGCTCGGCCACGTCCCAGGGGATCCCGGCGTTCTGCAGCTCCACGGCGATCAGTGCCCCGGCGCTCTCCGCCGCCACCAGCAGCCGCAGCCGCCCCGGATCGCGGGCGTCCTCGATCGCTCGGCGCTGGCGCTCGAACTCCTCGAGCACATCGTCGATCGCCATCGGGACGCCGCCGCGGGTCGAGGTACCGCCATCGAGATCGAACAGCGTCGCGCCGATGGGTTCGGTCCCCACAGGAGGCAGGACCGGGACGTCCCATCGTTCCGCAGCCCGGATCGGGCGCGGGTCAGTGACCAGCTGCGAGTGCCGCAGGACCGTATGGATCAGGCGCAGGTCGTGGCAGCGCTGCACCCGCACGCCGGAGGCGAGCAGTCCGGGGTACCAGGCGGGGGCGTCGGACCACACCCAGCGTGGGGGAGCGGCGCCCGCCTGCACGGCCCGGTGCTGCCTGCGAGTGATCTCGCTCGGCAGGTCCGCAGGTGCCAGGATGCGGGGGGAGCCCGGCGTGCCGTCATCGGCGATGTCGACGAGTGCCACCTGGCCGCCTGCCGTGCGGCCGATGGCGCACCAGGGCGGGACAGGTGCGTCGCGTTCACCGGGTCCGGTCAGACGCCCTGCATCCACGGCATCCCCCTCGTCCCTCGCTGCATCCGGTCCGTGACCGGACCGGGACCACACTACTGACAGGAGTCTCTCCCACCGCGCTGTGGATCCTCGAGCCGGAGCTGCACACCGCCCACTGAGACAGAGCTGATGCAGCGGCCCCCGATCACGGTCGGGCGCCGCTGTGCGCCCGCGTCAGCGGGGCAGGCCCGGACGGGAGCGGCCACCGGCCTTTCGACGGGTAGCCACCCCGACCACGACCCCCACCACCGCCAGCGCGGTCGCAGAGGCGAACATCGCCGCGTACGGAGCGGGGGAGGTCTCCCCGCGGTCCTGCAGCAGCACCTGGAACGCCACTCCCGTCAGGGCCAGCATCACCGACTGGGTGAGGGCCTCTGCCACCTGCAGTGCAGCAGAGTTGCGGCCCTGCCGGGCGGGATGGGAGCGGCGCATGGTGAGGATCGAGGTGGAGGTGAACGCCAGACCCATCCCCAGGCCCGTGAGGCACCAGGTGAGTCCTGCCAGCCAGGGGGAGTGACCGCCCAGCAGCAAAGCGGCGGTGGCGAGGGTGCCCACGGCCATCGCTGCGGCTCCCGCCGGGATCCGGGCGCGCTCCGGCAGCATCTCGCTGCCGGCCATCCAGGCCCCGACGAACCAGGTCACGGTGGAGACGGTGAGGATCAGGCCGGCGTGTGCCGGGCTCATGCCGTATCTGGCCACCAGCTGCAGGGGCAGGTACACCTCGGCCAGCACGAAGGATGCCGCCAGCACTCCGCGCGCCATCACCAGGCGTCCCACCCGGTCCGGGGAGAACAGCACCCGGCGCGGCAGCAGTCGCGGCACCGTGAGCGCTACCAGCACCAGTGCCACGAGCAGCAGGGGAACCGTGGCACCGGAGAGTGATCCCTCCGCCTGCTCACCGATCACCGAGAGCGCGGCCACGCCCAGGGCCGCCGCGCAGGCCGCGAGCAGCGGGGGACGGGTTGTGCTGGAGTCCGTCCCGGACGCGGACCCGGTCGGGGACCCCGTGGGGACGAGGTCGCCGTCGGCCGCTTCCTCGCCCGGCACGGAGGCGGCCCCGGTCGGGTCCTGCAGCAGCAGCCTGGCCGGCAGCACCAGGAACGGCACCGCGAGGAACACGATCCGCCAGCCCGCCACCTCGGTGACCCAGCCGGCCAGTGCCGGGCCAACGAGGCCGGGCACCACCCACGCCGCGGAGAGCACGGTGAACATGCGCGGCTGCAGCGACGGCGGGTACAGCCGGGCGATCAGCACGTACAGCGACACCGTCACGAAGCCCATGCCCAGGCCCTGCAGTGCTCGGCCCGCCACCAGCACCGCCATCGACGGCGCCAGGCCCACGACGAACAGGGCTGTGCAGAACACGACCAGGCCCACGGTCATCACCCGCATCGGGCCCTGCCGATCGTTCCACTGCCCGGCCACCACGATGCTCACCAGACTGGTGGCCAAGGGGGCCGCGAACACCAGCGGGTACAGGCTCACACCACCCAGCTCCTCCGCGGCGCGGGGCATCACGGTGGAGACCGCGAGCGCCTCGAAGGCCACCAGGAACGGCAGCGCCGCCAGAGCGATCGTCGAGCGGCGATGGGTGGGGGAGAACAGGGAGGGCGTGCTCACCATCCCCGTTCGCGCCACGTCGGCAGCTGCGGACGCTCCGCACCGAGGGTGGTGTCGTCGCCGTGCCCGGGGTACACCCAGGTCTCGTCCCCGAGGCGCTCGAAGATCCGGGCCTCGACGTCGGCCAGCAGCTGGTCGAAGCGCTCCCGGTCTCCCTGGGTGGCCCCCACCCCGCCGGGGAACAGGGAGTCTCCGGTGAACAGGTGGTCACCGTCTTCCCCGCCGCGCCACAGCAGCGCCACCGAGCCGGGGGTGTGGCCCCGCAGCGAGATCACCTCGAGGTCGTTGACGCCCACCCGCACGACGTCGCCGTGCTGCAGGGGGGTGGTGGTGGGGGTGCGGATGTCGGGCACGTCCGCGGCACCCGCGGCCGTGCGGGCACCGGTGGCGCCCACCATGGCGGCCAGTGCTCCCACGTGGTCGTGATGGCTGTGGGTGGTGACGATGGTGTCCAGCCGGCCGGTAGGGGAGCCCTCCCGCACCAGTTCCAGCAGGCGCGGGGCGTCCGCCGCGGCGTCGATCAGCAGCTGGGCTCCGGAGACCGAGCAGGTGAGCAGGTAGGCGTTGTTGTCCATCCCGCCCACCGACGCCTTGCGGATGGTCAGGGTGGAGCACACCCGCGTGTCGGAGGTGCCACCGGGCTCGACATGACCGTCGTACTCTCTGATGTCCATGTCAGAAGTATCTCCGGTCGGCGCCCTCTCGTGTGTCGGGCCCCGCTCGTAGGATGGGCCGGTGAGTGAAACGCTGGTCGTCCGTGGTGCCCGAGAGCACAACCTCAAGAACATCGACATCGAGATCCCCCGCAACAAGCTGGTGGTGTTCTCGGGTCTGTCCGGATCCGGGAAGAGCTCCCTGGCGTTCGACACCATCTTCGCCGAGGGGCAGCGGCGCTATGTCGAGTCCCTCTCCAGCTATGCCCGGCAGTTCCTGGGCCAGATGGACAAGCCCTCGGTCGATCTCATCGAGGGGCTGTCCCCGGCGGTCTCGATCGACCAGAAGTCCACCAACCGTAACCCCCGCTCGACCGTCGGCACCATCACCGAGGTGTACGACTACCTGCGCCTGCTGTTCTCCCGCACCGGCATCCAGCACTGCCCGGTGTGCGGTGAGGTGGTCCGCTCCAGCTCGGCCGAGCAGATCGTCGACACCCTCCTGGAGCAGGAGACCGGCACCCGCTTCCAGCTGCTGGCCCCGGTGATCCGCGGCCGCAAGGGCGAGCACGTGGAGCTGCTGAGCTCCCTGCGGTCCCAGGGCTATGCGCGTGCTCGCATCGACGGTGCCGTGCGACGGCTCGACGAGGAGATCACCCTCGATCGCAAGCTCAAGCACACCATCGAGGTGGTGGTGGACCGCCTGGCCGCCAAGCCCGATTCGCGCCGCCGCCTCACCGACTCGGTGGAGACCGCTCTGCGGCTGGCCGAGGGCCTGGTCGTCGTGGACTTCGTGGACCTGCCGGAGGACGATCCGGACCGTACCCGCCGCTTCTCCGAGAAGCTCTCCTGCCCCAACGACCACCCCCTGGCGGTCGACGACATCGAACCGCGGGCGTTCTCCTTCAACGCGCCCTACGGCGCCTGCCCCGAGTGCACGGGCCTGGGCGCCCGCCTCGAGGTGGACCCGGAACTGGTGATCCCGGACGAGGACCTCACCCTCGCCGAGGGCGCCATCGCCCCGTGGACCATGGGCTCCTCCGACCACCACCAGGAGATGATGGCGGGCCTGGCCGAGGAGCTGTCCTTCTCCATGGACACGCCGTGGCGGGCCCTGCCCGAGCGCGCCAGGGAGGCGCTGCTGCACGGCAAGGACCACAAGGTCCACGTGAAGTACCGCAACCGCTTCGGCCGGGAGCGCCGGTACTCCACCGGCTTCGAGGGCGTCATGCACTTCCTCTCCCGCCGCCACGACGACACCGAGTCGGACTGGGCCAAGGAGCGCTACGAGCAGTTCATGCGCGAGGTGCCCTGCCCCGCCTGCAAGGGCGCGCGCCTGCGCCCGGAGATCCTCGCGGTCACCGTGGGCGGCAAGTCCATCGCCGAGGTGTGCGAGCTGTCCATCCGCGACGCGCACGAGTTCGTCACCGGCCTCCAGCTGAGCGAACGCGATGCGACCGTGGCCGACGAGGTGCTGCGCGAGGTGCGCTCCCGCCTGGGCTTCCTGCTGGACGTGGGCCTGGAGTACCTGACCATGGCCCGCGCCGCCGGCACCCTGTCCGGCGGCGAGGCCCAGCGCATCCGCCTGGCCACCCAGATCGGCTCCGGCCTGGTGGGTGTGCTGTACGTGCTGGACGAGCCCTCCATCGGGCTGCACCAGCGCGACAACGAGCGCCTGATCGCCACCCTCACCCGCCTGCGGGACCTCGGCAACAGCCTGATCGTGGTCGAGCACGACGAGGACACCCTCGGCGCGGCCGACTGGGTGGTGGACATCGGCCCCCTGGCCGGCGAGCACGGCGGCAAGGTGGTCCACTCCGGCTCCGTCGAGGACCTCAAGAAGAACCCCGAGTCCCTCACCGGCCGGTACCTCTCCGGCGACCTCGAGATCCCCCTGCCGCTCACCCGGCGCCCGATCGACCCGGAGCGTGCCGTCACCGTCGTGGGCCCGAAGGCCAACAACCTGCGCGGCACCGACGTGTCCTTCCCGCTCGGGGTGCTCACCGCCGTCACCGGTGTGTCCGGCTCCGGCAAGTCCACCCTGGTCAACGACATCCTGTACTCGGTGATGGCCAAGGAGCTGAACCGGGCCCGCATCGTCCCCGGCCGCCACAAGCGCGTCATCGGGCTCGAGCACCTGGACAAGGTGGTCCACGTGGACCAGTCGCCCATCGGCCGCACCCCGCGCTCCAACCCCGCCACCTACACCGGGGTGTGGGACCGGGTGCGCACCCTGTTCGCGCAGACCACCGAGGCGAAGATGCGCGGCTACACCGCTGGGCGCTTCTCCTTCAACGTCAAGGGCGGCCGCTGCGAGGCATGCTCCGGTGACGGCACCCTGAAGATCGAGATGAACTTCCTGCCGGACGTGTACGTCCAGTGCGAGGTGTGCAAGGGCAAGCGGTACAACCGCGAGACCCTCGAGGTGCACTTCAAGGACAAGAACGTGGCCGAGGTGCTGGAGATGTCCATCGCCGATGCGCTGGAGTTCTTCGACGCCGTGCCCGCCATCCGCCGTCAGCTGCAGACCCTGGTGGACGTGGGCCTGGGCTACGTGCGCCTGGGCCAGTCGGCCACCACCCTGTCCGGCGGTGAGGCGCAGCGCGTCAAGCTCGCCTCCGAGCTGCACAAGCGCTCCAACGGCCGCACCGCCTATGTACTGGACGAGCCCACCACAGGCCTGCACTTCGAGGACGTGCGCAAGCTGCTGGAGGTCCTGGGCGGCCTGGTGGACAAGGGCAACACCGTGATCGTCATCGAGCACAACCTCGACGTGATCAAGAGCGCCGACCACATCATCGACCTGGGCCCCGAGGGCGGCGCCGGCGGTGGGCGGATCGTGGCCACCGGCACCCCGGAGGACGTCGCGAAGGTCAAGGGCTCCTACACCGGGCACTTCCTGGCGCCGATGCTCGGGGCAGGCCGCGCCGGCAAGGGCTGAGCATGGCCGATCCAGCCACCTACCGTCCCGCCACCGGCACCATCCCCACCTCCCCGGGGGTGTACCGGTTCCGGGACGACGACGGCCGCGTGATCTACGTGGGCAAGGCGAAGAACCTGCGTCAGCGCCTGACCAACTACTTCCAGGACCTCGCGGTGCTGCACGAGCGCACCCGCCGCATGGTCACCACCGCCTCCTCCGTGGAGTGGACGGTGGTGGGCACCGAGGTGGAGGCCCTGACCCTGGAGTACACCTGGATCAAGGAGTTCGACCCGCGGTTCAACGTCAAGTTCCGTGACGACAAGTCCTACCCCTACCTCGTGGTCACCATGGGGGAGGAGGTGCCGCGGGTGCACATCACCCGCCGCACCCCCCGCAAGGGCGACCGGGTCTTCGGCCCCTACACGCAGGTGTGGGCCATCCGGGAGACCCTGGACCTGATGCTGCGGGTGTTCTCCATCCGCTCCTGCAGCGCCGGGGTGTACCGCCGGGCCGAGCGCGCCGGTCGCCCCTGTCTGCTGGGCTTCATCGGCAAGTGCGCAGCCCCCTGCGTGGGGGAGATCTCCGTCCAGGAGCACCGCAAGCTCGCCGAGCAGTTCTGCGACTTCATGGCCGGGAACACCTCGACCTACACCCGCCGCATCGAGAAGCAGATGCGCGAGGCCGCCGCCGGGATGGACTACGAGGCCGCCGCCGCCCTGCGGGACGACCTGATCGCCCTGGACAAGGTGATGGAGAAGAACTCAGTGGTGCTCTCCGACGCCACCGACGCCGACCTGGTGGGCATGGTGCAGGACGAGCTCGAGGCCTCCGTGCAGGTGTTCCATGTGCGTGGTGGCCGGATCCGCGGTCAGCGCGGCTGGATCGCCGAGATCCTGGACGACTCCGGTCCAGCCGACCTCATGGAACGGGCCCTGACCACCCTGTACGCCGAAGGGACCGCTCCCAAGGAGGTGCTGGTCACCACGGAGCCCGCCAACCGCGATCAGGTGCAGGCACTGCTGGGTTCCCGCACCGACGTGCGGGTGCCTCGCCGCGGGGAGAAGAAGGACCTGCTGGGCACCGTCACCGCGAATGCCGACGAGGCGCTGCGCCTGCACCGCCTGCGCCGCACCGGGGACCTCACCGCTCGCACCAAGGCCCTGGAGGACCTGGGGCAGGCTCTGGACCTCGCCGAGCCGCCCCTGCGGATCGAGTGCTTCGACATCTCCCACTCCCAGGGCACCAACGTGGTGGGGTCGATGGTGGTGTTCGAGGACGGCCTGCCGCGCAAGAGCGAGTACCGGCGGTTCTCCGTCAGCGGTGACGCCGCCCGGGACGACACCGCCTCCATGCACGACGTCCTCACCCGGCGCCTCAAGCACCACCTGGACCCGCCGAAGCCCGAGAGCGAGGAGGAGAAGCGCCGCTTCGCCTACCCGCCCTCCCTGATCCTGGTGGACGGCGGGCCGCCGCAGGTCGCCGCCGCACAGCGGGTGATGGACGAGCTGGGCATCACCGACATCGCCCTGGCCGGTATCGCCAAGCGTCTGGAGGAGATCTGGCTGCCCGGTGACGACTACCCGGTGATCCTGCCGCGCACCAGCGAGGCGCTGTTCCTGGTGCAGCGCCTGCGCGACGAGGCGCACCGCTTCGCCATCTCCTACCACCGCTCCAAGCGCGGGCGGGCCATGCAGACCAGCGCGCTGGACGGCATCCCGGGCCTGGGGCCGGCCCGCCGCCGCGCCCTGCTGGACCGCTTCGTGACCGTCAAGGCCATCCGTGAGGCCGAGGTGGAGCAGCTGCAGGAGGTGGACGGCATCGGCCCCGCCCTCGCCGCCCAGATCAGCAGCGCGCTACGATCCGAGGGTGCGGAGGATGTCGCCGTCGACATGGCCACCGGTGAGATCATCGGTGGTTGACCTGGCTCGTACCCCCTCGAAGCCCACGCCCACCCGCAGCAGAAGGAGCAGCTCGTGAGCAAGGACCCGCACCCCGGTGACGACGCCTCCGTCGTCACCGATCAGCACCGCGGCGCCGGTGATGCCGCCCAGCGCAGGGGCGAGATCATCATCATCACGGGACTGGCCGGCGCCGGCCGGGAGACCGCCGCCCACGCGCTGGAGGACCTGGGCTGGTACGTGGTCTACAACATCGTCCCCCAGCTGATCCCCACCCTGTACGAGCTGCAGGCCACCGCCGAGGGGCGCGACAACCGCTTCGCCGTCGTGGTCGATCCTCGCTCCGGACCCTTCTTCGGGGAGCTCGCCGACGTCGTCGCCCAGCTGCGGGAGGCCGACCTGCGGCTGCGCCTGGTGTTCCTCACCGCCGACGAGGCGACCCTGGTGCGCCGCTTCGACTCGGTGCGCAGGCCCCACCCCCTGCAGGGCGAAGAGGGCGTGTTGGAAGGCATTCGCCGGGAGCGGGAGGTGCTGGCCCCCTACCGCCGCATGGCGGACGTGGTGATCGACACCTCGCCGCTGAACGTGCACGAGCTGACCATGAAGATGCGCTCGACCTTCGGCACCCAGGCCGAGCAGCGCCTCACCGTGACCATGCTGTCCTTCGGCTTCAAGTACGGGATCCCGCTGGAGGCGGACCATGTCAGCGACGTCCGCTTCATCCCCAACCCGTACTGGGTGCCGGAACTGCGCCCCAAGCGAGGCACCGACAAGGAGGTCTCCGACTTCGTCCTGGGCGACGCCAACGCCGCCGAGTTCGTGGACCGCTACCTGGAGATGATCATCCCCGTGCTGCGCGGCTACACCACCGAGAACAAGCACTCCACCACCCTCGCGATCGGGTGCACCGGCGGCAAGCACCGGTCCGTCGCGATCTCCGAGAAGATCGGTGAGGAGCTTCGCCGTGCCGGCCACGCGGTGCGGATCCGCCACCGGGATCTGGGGCGGGAATGAGCATCGCCCATCGCAAGGGCGGCGTGCGCCTGCGCAACGTCGACCGTGCCTCCAGCGCCCGCCGCGGCCGCCGCGACACCCCCGATGAGCCACTGCGGGTGGTCGCCCTGGGCGGCGGCCACGGCCTCGCCGCGAACCTGCGGGCGCTGCGCCTGCTGGCCGACGAGATCACCGCGGTGGTCACCGTCGCCGACAACGGCGGTTCCTCCGGTCGCATCCGCAACGAGATCCCCGTGCTCCCGCCCGGCGACCTGCGGATGGCGCTGGCGGCCCTGTGCGAGGACTCCGACTGGGGGTCCATCTGGGGCGACGTGATCCAGCACCGCTTCTCCACCGGCGGCCAGCTGGACGGTCACTCCCTGGGGAACCTGATGATCGTGGCCCTGTGGCAGATCCTCGAGGATCCCATCGAGGGCCTGGACCAGATGGCCGAGCTGCTCGGCGCCCGCGGCCGCGTGCTCCCGATGGCCCTGGACCCCCTGGACATCGAGGCCGACGTGCGCGGGGCCGACGGCACCGTGCGCACCGTCAGCGGGCAGTGGCAGGTCGCCACCGCCGAGGGCAAGGTCGAGGCGCTGCGCCTGTCCCCGCTGCGGCCCCGCGTGCCCGCGGCCACCCTGGAGGCCATCGAACGTGCCGACTGGATCATCGTCGGCCCGGGGTCCTGGTACACCTCCGTGCTGCCGCACCTGATGATCCCCGAGATCGCCGCCGCGATCCGCTCCAGCAGCGCCCGGCGCTGCATCACCATGAACCTCTCGGTGGGACAGCAGGAGGCCGAGGGCATGAGCAGTCAGAACCTCCTGGACACCGTGCTGGAGCACGCGGGCGGCACCCGCTTCGACGCCCTGATCGCCGACCCCACCGCACTCGAGGACGCCCTGGACCTCGCCCAGGCCGCACAGCAGCGCGGGCTGCGGGTGCTGCTGCGGCAGGTCAGTGTGGGCGACGGCTCCCCGAACCACGATCCGGTGCGCCTGGCAGCGGCGTACCGTGACCTGTTCGACGACGTGGTGGGGGACGTCGCCGGCGATACGTCCCCGCTGCCTGACCACGGCGAACCCGTTTCACAGGAGGATCATGATGGCGCTGACCGCTGACGCCAAGGAGGAGCTGAGCCACCTGGAGGTGAACCGGCCCTCCGCCCGCAAGGCCGAGGCGTCGGCGATGCTGCGCTTCGCCGGTGGCCTGCACCTGGTGGGCGGGCAGGTCGTGGTCGAGGCTGAGCTGGACTCCGCGGCGGTGGCCCGCAGGCTCCACGGCATCATCGCCGAGATGTACGGGCATCGTGCCGAGCTGGCTGTGCTGGCCCCCTCCGGTATCCGCCGCACCACCCGCTACATCGTGCGGGTCGAGCGTGAGGGCGGGATGCTCGCGCGCCAGACCGGCCTGCTGGACGCGCGCGGTCGCCCCGTGCGCGGCATGCCACCGGCCGTCGTCGGAGGAGCGGCGGTCGATGCGGAGGCCGCCTGGCGCGGCGCTTTCCTGGCCCGGGGGTCGCTGACCGAGCCCGGCCGGTCCGCGGCACTGGAACTGTCCTGCCCGGGACCCGAGGTGGCCCTGGCGATGGTGGGAGCCGCCCGCAGGCTCGGCGTCGCCGCGAAGGCCCGGGAGGCCCGGGGCGGCGACCGGGTGGTGCTGCGCGACGGCGATGCCATCGCGGCGCTGCTGACCCGCATGGGAGCCCACCGCACCGTGCTGACCTGGGAGGAGCACCGCACCCGTAGGGAGGTGCGCGCCACCGCCCACCGCCTGGCGAACTTCGATGACGCGAACCTGCGACGCTCGGCCCGCGCCGCGGTCGCCGCGGGGCAGCGGGTGCAGCGGGCCCTGGAGATCCTGGGCGACGAGGTGCCCGAGCACCTGTTGACGGCCGGTCGCCTGCGGTTGGAGCACCGGCAGGCCAGTCTCGAGGAGCTGGGGCGTCTGGCTGATCCGCCTCTGACCAAGGACGCGGTGGCCGGCAGGATCCGTCGCCTGCTGGCGATGGCGGACAAGCGCGCAGAGGATCTCGGGGTCCCCGGGACCGAAGAAGTGGTGGATGAGGACCAATTGCCGCCGTCGCCCGATCCCAGGGATTGATAGGATCGACTCGGTCGTCGGTACACGCCGGCACCGTACGAGCGTACGAGGGCGTGCGCGCCACCCGTCCATATTTCACAGAATCGCTGTGAACAAGGAGGAACCGTGACCATTAAGGTCGGAATCAACGGATTCGGTCGTATCGGGCGCAATTTCCTGCGCGCCGCCATCCAGCAGAACGCAGACATCGAGATCGTGGGTGTGAACGATCTCACCGACACCAAGACCCTCGCGCACCTGTTCAAGTACGACTCCACCACCGGGCGCTTCCCGGGCGAGGTCAGCCACGACGATGACTCCATCACCGTCAACGGCGACAAGTTCAAGGTGTTCTCCGAGAAGGACCCCGCCAACATCCCGTGGGGCGAGGTCGGCGCGGACGTCGTGATCGAGTCCACCGGCTTCTTCACCGACGCCACCAAGGCCAAGGCCCACATCGACGGCGGCGCCAAGAAGGTCATCATCTCCGCTCCGGCGAAGAACGAGGACGCCACCTTCGTGATGGGCGTGAACCACGAGGACTACGACCCGGCGAAGCACAACATCGTCTCCAACGCGTCCTGCACCACCAACTGCCTGGCCCCCATGGCCAAGGTGCTGAACGACGAGATCGGCATCGTCAAGGGCCTGATGACCACCGTGCACGCGTACACCGGTGACCAGCGCCTGCTCGACGCCCCCCACTCGGACCTGCGTCGCGCCCGCGCCGCCGCTCTGAACATCATCCCCACCAAGACCGGCGCCGCAGCTGCCGTGGCCCTGGTCCTGCCGGAGCTGAAGGGCAAGTTCGACGGCTACGCCCTGCGCGTGCCCGTCCCCACCGGCTCCGTCACCGACCTCACCTTCGAGGCCTCCAAGGAGACCTCCGTCGAGGAGGTCAACGCGGCGATCAAGAAGGCCGCCGAGGGTCCCCTCAAGGGCATCCTGGCCTACTCCGAGGAGCCGCTGGTCTCGAAGGACATCGAGGGTGACCCCCACTCCTCGATCTTCGACGGCCTGAGCACCAAGGTGATCGGCAACCAGGTCAAGGTCGTCTCCTGGTACGACAACGAGTGGGGCTACTCCTGCCGCACCGTGGACCTCGCCCTCCACATCGGCAAGTCCCTCTGAACCTGACGGTTCTCACCGAGCCCGCCCGGCGCCGCCCTGTGGGTGGAGCGTCGGGCGGGCTCCGCCGTCCGTACCCCTGATCGACCAGTTCTCTGCTCCATTCCTCTTTCCTGAAGGAGACGCAGTGCTCAAGACCATCGACGCCCTCGGCGATCTGCGCGGCAAGCGTGTGATCGTCCGGGCCGACCTCAACGTGCCGCTGGACGGCACCACCATCGCCGACGACGGTCGCATCCGCGCCGCCGTCCCCACCCTGAAGCGCCTGCTGGACGCCGGCGCCAAGGTCGTAGTGATCTCCCACCTGGGCCGCCCCAAGGGCGCGCCCGAGGAGAAGTACTCCCTCAAGCCCGTCGTCTCCCGCCTCGGTGAACTTCTGGGCACGGAGGTCGCCTTCGCGACCGACACCGTGGGCGACTCCGCCCGCGAGACCGTGCGCTCCCTGGACGAGGGCGGCATCGCCCTGCTGGAGAACCTCCGCTTCAACCCGGGGGAGACCGCCAAGGACGAGGGCGAGCGACGCGTGTTCGCCCAGGCGCTGGCCGACATGGGCGACGCGTACGTCTCCGACGGCTTCGGCGTGGTGCACCGCAAGCAGGCCTCCGTGTACGAGCTGGCGCAGCTGCTGCCCTCGGCCGCCGGCGAGCTGGTGCTCAAGGAGGTCGAGTCCCTGCGCAAGGTGACCGACGACCCGGCCCGCCCCTTCGTGGTGGTGCTCGGCGGCGCCAAGGTCGCCGACAAGCTCGCCGTGATCGACAACCTCCTCGGCAAGGCCGACCGGATCCTGATCGGCGGCGGCATGGCCTACACCTTCCTGAAGGCCAAGGGCTACGAGGTGGGCCAGTCGCTCCTGGACGAGGAGAAGGTCGACACCGTGCGCGAGTACATGGAGCGCGCCGAGAAGGAGGGCGTGGAGCTGATCCTGCCCGTGGACAACGTCGTGGCCGGGGAGTTCTCCGCCGACGCCGAGTCCACCGTGGTCGGTGCCGATGGCATCCCCGCGGACCAGGAGGGCATGGACATCGGTCCGAAGACCGCTGAGCTGTTCGCCTCGAAGATCAAGGACGCGGCCACCGTGTTCTGGAACGGCCCGATGGGCGTCTTCGAGTTCGAGAAGTTCGCCGGCGGCACCAAGGCCGTGGCACAGGCTCTGGCCGACGCCGAGGGCTACACCGTGGTCGGTGGCGGCGACTCCGCCTCCGCCATCCGCAATCTCGGATTCGACGAATCCCTGTTCTCGCACATCTCCACCGGCGGCGGTGCGAGCCTCGAGCTGATCGAGGGCAAGGAGCTGCCGGGCATCGCGATCCTCGAGGAGGGCACCAAGTGACCACCCGCACCCCGCTCATGGCGGGCAACTGGAAGATGAACCTGGACTGGAAGCAGAGCCTGTCCCTGGTCGAGGAGCTGGGCGAGGCCCTGCGCGAGGTCGACACCACGGTGGTCGAGGCCGCCGTGCTGCCGCCCTTCGTGAACATCCGCACCGTCCAGACCGCTGTCGAGGCCGGCGACCTGCCGATCTCCTACGGCGCCCAGGACATCTCGGCCCACGAGTCCGGCGCGTACACCGGGGAGATCTCCGGCAGCATGCTGACCGCTCTGGGCTGCACCTACGTGGTCGTGGGCCACTCCGAGCGCCGCGAGTACCATTGTGAGGGCGAGGTCGAGACCAACGCCAAGGTGAAGGCTGCTCTGTCCGTGGGCCTGTCCCCGATCTTGTGCGTGGGCGAGCCGCTCGAGGAGCGCAAGGCCGGCAAGCAGGTCGAGTACTCCCTCGCGCAGCTCGAGGGCGGCATCGAGGGCCTCTCTGCCGAGGACGTCGCGAAGGTCGTCGTGGCCTATGAGCCGGTGTGGGCCATCGGCACCGGCGAGGTCGCCACCCCGGACGATGCCCAGGAGGTGTGCGCTGCGATCCGTGATCTGGTGCGCACCAAGCACGGCGACGCGACCGCTGACGCCCTGCGCGTCCTGTACGGCGGCAGCGTGAAGTCCTCCAACGTCGCCGAGCTGATGACGAAGGAGGACGTCGACGGCGCCCTCGTGGGCGGCGCCTCCCTGAAGGCTGAGGAGTTCGCGAAGATCGTCGGCTACCAGGACAGCAACGCCTGATCGACGTACTGCTCGCATCACACGGGCCGGGCCTCTTCGGAGGCCCGGCCCGTGGCGTATGCTGGATCGGTCCATCCGCTTCCCGAAAGCAACTCAGAAGAAGGTTTTGCCCCCGTGGATCTGCCTCTGATCAAGCTCGTCCTGCAGGTTCTGCTGGCCCTGACCAGCCTGCTGCTGATCCTGCTGGTGCTGTTGCACAAGGGACGCGGCGGCGGCCTGTCGGACATGTTCGGTGGCGGCGTGTCCTCCACCGCGAGCGCCTCGGGCGTCGCCGAGCGCAACCTGAACCGCCTCACCGTGGGCATGGCCGTGGCCTGGGGGGCCTTCTGCATCGGCCTGGGGATCATCGAGCGCGTGCTCTGATCCCGGCGCGGGCCTGACCCGCACATCGAGAAGGACGATTCCGTTCCCGGATCTTGCGATCGTGGAACGGAATCGTCCTTTCTGTGTCCGACGGGCCCCGGGCGGTCAGAGGTCCTTCGCCGCGGCCTTGTCGAGGTACCAGGTGGTGCTCTCCAGTGAGTATTCGTAGTCGTGGGAGCCACCGAATCTTGCTCTTGGGGACCGCCGATCGTGCCGACGGGGGCCAGTAGCCGCCGCGGTGGGGACCACTGGCTCCCGCCGGCATCGGGTCACTGGGGCAGTGCGGTGTGTTCTCGCATGTTCCTGTCGCCGGTGTCGATCCAGATTGTGTTGTGCACGATGCGGTCCATGATCGCATCGGCGTGGACTGCTCCACCGAGCCGGGCGTGCCAGTCCTTCTTCGGGTACTGGGTGCAGAACACGGTCGAGCCGGTGTCATAGCGGCGCTCGAGCAGTTCCAGCAGCATCGAACGCATTCCCTCGTCAGGATGGTCCAGCAGCCACTCGTCGATCACCAGCAGCGAGAACGTGGAGTACTTCCGCAGGAACTTCGTCTGGCCCTGCGGCTTGTCCTTTGCCAGGGCCCAGGCCTCTTCGAGGTCGGGCATTCGGATGTAGTGGGCTCGGAGCCGGTGCTGGCAGGCCTGCTTCGCCAGCGCGCAGCCGAGGTAGGACTTCCCTGAGCCGGTGAAGCCCTGGAAGACCACGTTCTGTTGCCGCTGGATGAAGGAGCAGGTTGCCAGTTGCGCGATCACGTTCCGGTTCAGTCCCCGTTCCTCGACCAGATCCAGCCGCCGCAGGTCCGCTCCGGGATAACGCAGCCCCGCCCGGTGAATATTCGCCTCGCTGGGGTCCGCTGATCGAGGGTTCGGGTGCCACGTCGCTGCCGTAGCGGTGGCGTCGTTCGGGACCACCAGTGGTGTCGTTGGGGCCGCTCTGTCTACGCTCCTTCCGCCGTGTGTATAGGGCACGCGGCGGAAGGAGCAATCTGGAATGGTACGGAAGATCAGGGCGAAGCTGGTGCTCCAGCTGCGCGCAGAAGGTCTGTCGGGGCGAGCGATTTCGTCCTCGCAGGGCATGTCCCGCAAGTCCGTGAGGGCGGTGTTCGAGGCCGCTGACGCTGCAGGGATCGGGTGGGGCGATATCGCGGACGTCGCCGATGAGCAGGTGTATGCCCGGTTGTTCCCGGGCCGGGGCGAGCACGAGAGCGTGTTCGCACAGCCGGACTGGGAACAGGTCCATCGAGAGATGGCCAGGGTCGGCGTGACGCTGAAGCTGTTGCACGGCGAGTACTTCGACGCGACCACGGCGGCTGGGGATCCGGCGATGGGGTATGACCGGTTTTGCCGCACCTACCAGCACCACGTCATGGTCACCGGTGCCGCTTCGAGAGTCGGTCACAAGGCCGGCCAGAGCGTGGAGGTCGACTGGTCCGGCCCCACGATGGAGCTGGCCGATCCGGTCACCGGCGAGGTCTCGAAGGTGTTCTTGTTCGTTGCCTGCCTGCCTTTTTCTCGTTACGCGTTCTGCTTCCCGGCGCTGGATATGCGCCAGGAGTCCTGGCTGCGAGCGCACGTAGCGATGTTCGAGGCGCTGGGCGGGACGGTCCCGAGGATCGTTCCGGACAACCTCAAGACCGGTGTGGTGAAGCACCCCCGCGAGGGCGAGATCGTCCTGAACGATGCGTATCGCGAGATGGCAGCGCATTACTCGGCGGCGGTGCTCCCGGGGAGGGTGCGGAAACCGAAAGACAAGGCGAGCGTGGAGAACACCGTCGCGCACGTCGCGACCTGGGTCATCGCCGGGCTGCGGGATCAGCGATTCACGTCCCTGCCCGAACTTGCAGCCGCCATCGGGCAGCGGATGGAGGCCTATAACGCGGAGCCGTTCCAGAAGCGGCCCGGATCCCGCGCCAGCGTGTTCGACGCGGAGGAGCGGCCGCTGCTGACGCCGCTGCCGGCGGTGCCCTACGAGATCTCGACATGGCACTACGGACGACGAGTGGGCAGGAACGGGCACGTCACGTTCGCGCGGAACTTCTACTCCGCGCCGTTCGCGCACATCGGCGCGAAGGTCGATCTGCGCATCACGGCCCGGACGCTGGAGATCTATCAGGGCAGCCAGCGACTGACCAGTCACCTGCTGCTCCCGGAGACCGCGAGCAATGAGTACCGCACCAACGACGCGGACCTACCTGCGGGCGAGCGTTTCCAGGCCTGGGACGCGCAGAGGGTGCGGGCGTGGGCAGATCGGGTCGGGCCGGCCACGGTGATCGTGATCCAGCGGATCTTCGAGTCCGTGCCGATCGTGGAACAGGGCCTGGATCCCGCGTTGGCGGTGCTACGGCTCTCTCGCCGCTTCTCCGTAGATCGGGTCGAGGCGGCCTGCGCACTCGCGCTGACGGGACGGGTCCGTTCACCGCGCTATGCGCATCTGCACCCGATCTTGGCCACCGGGCAGGACAAGGTCGCCGCCCTGCGTCCACCCCGCGAGGAACCCGCGGAAGACGGCGGATACGTCCGTGGCGCCGACTACTACGCCGGAGGTGTCCGGTGAGCGTGATCGATAACGACACGAAGCGGAAGCTGCGCGAGATGGGCGCGACCGCGCTGCTGGACGCGATCGATGCCCAGGATGAGGCTCACGTGCTGGGGATGTCGTTCCAGGAACGGCTCCAGCTGATCGTGGACGAGGCGCATTCCATCTTCAATCATGGAAAGGTCGAGGGTCTGATCCGCCGGGCGGGGCTGCGTTATCCCGGAGCGGACCTGCGGCGGCTGGATCTGGTCGAGGAACGGGGACTGAACCGGAACGTGATCGCGCAACTGGCAACCTGCTCCTTCATCCAGCGGCAACAGAACGTGGTCTTCCAGGGCTTCACCGGCTCAGGGAAGTCCTACCTCGGCTGCGCGCTGGCGAAGCAGGCCTGCCAGCACCGGCTCCGAGCCCACTACATCCGAATGCCCGACCTCGAAGAGGCCTGGGCCCTGGCAAAGGACAAGCCGCAGGGCCAGACGAAGTTCCTGCGGAAGTACTCCACGTTCTCGCTGCTGGTGATCGACGAGTGGCTGCTGGACCATCCTGACGAGGGAATGCGTTCGATGCTGCTGGAACTGCTCGAGCGCCGCTATGACACCGGCTCGACCGTGTTCTGCACCCAGTACCCGAAGAAGGACTGGCACGCCCGGCTCGGTGGAGCAGTCCACGCCGATGCGATCATGGACCGCATCGTGCACAACACAATCTGGATCGACACCGGCGACAGGAACATGCGAGAACACACCGCACTGCCCCAGTGACCCGATGCCGGCGGGAGCCAGTGGTCCCCACCGCGGCGGCTACTGGCCCCCGTCGGCACGATCGGCGGTCCCCAAGAGCAAGATTCGGTGGCTCCCACGACTACGAATACTCAGCCCGGCGGATCAGACCCTCGACCTTTCCATGATTGAAGATGGAATGCGCCTCGTCCACGATCAGCTGGAGCCGTTCCTGGAACGACATCCCCAGCACGTGAGCCTCATCCTGGGCATCGATCGCGTCCAGCAGCGCGGTCGCGCCCATCTCGCGCAGCTTCCGCTTCGTGTCGTTATCGATCACGCTCACCGGACACCTCCGGCGTAGTAGTCGGCGCCACGGACGTATCCGCCGTCTTCCGCGGGTTCCTCGCGGGGTGGACGCAGGGCGGCGACCTTGTCCTGCCCGGTGGCCAAGATCGGGTGCAGATGCGCATAGCGCGGTGAACGGACCCGTCCCGTCAGCGCGAGTGCGCAGGCCGCCTCGACCCGATCTACGGAGAAGCGGCGAGAGAGCCGTAGCACCGCCAACGCGGGATCCAGGCCCTGTTCCACGATCGGCACGGACTCGAAGATCCGCTGGATCACGATCACCGTGGCCGGCCCGACCCGATCTGCCCACGCCCGCACCCTCTGCGCGTCCCAGGCCTGGAAACGCTCGCCCGCAGGTAGGTCCGCGTCGTTGGTGCGGTACTCATTGCTCGCGGTCTCCGGGAGCAGCAGGTGACTGGTCAGTCGCTGGCTGCCCTGATAGATCTCCAGCGTCCGGGCCGTGATGCGCAGATCGACCTTCGCGCCGATGTGCGCGAACGGCGCGGAGTAGAAGTTCCGCGCGAACGTGACGTGCCCGTTCCTGCCCACTCGTCGTCCGTAGTGCCATGTCGAGATCTCGTAGGGCACCGCCGGCAGCGGCGTCAGCAGCGGCCGCTCCTCCGCGTCGAACACGCTGGCGCGGGATCCGGGCCGCTTCTGGAACGGCTCCGCGTTATAGGCCTCCATCCGCTGCCCGATGGCGGCTGCAAGTTCGGGCAGGGACGTGAATCGCTGATCCCGCAGCCCGGCGATGACCCAGGTCGCGACGTGCGCGACGGTGTTCTCCACGCTCGCCTTGTCTTTCGGTTTCCGCACCCTCCCCGGGAGCACCGCCGCCGAGTAATGCGCTGCCATCTCGCGATACGCATCGTTCAGGACGATCTCGCCCTCGCGGGGGTGCTTCACCACACCGGTCTTGAGGTTGTCCGGAACGATCCTCGGGACCGTCCCGCCCAGCGCCTCGAACATCGCTACGTGCGCTCGCAGCCAGGACTCCT
This sequence comes from Brachybacterium muris, assembly GCF_016907455.1. Classification (NCBI taxonomy): domain Bacteria; kingdom Bacillati; phylum Actinomycetota; class Actinomycetes; order Micrococcales; family Dermabacteraceae; genus Brachybacterium; species Brachybacterium muris. The sequence goes on from NZ_JAFBCB010000001.1 coordinate 1,533,251, forward strand.
GGCGCATATCCAGCGCCGGGAAGCAGAACGCGTAACGAGAAAAAGGCAGGCAGGCAACGAACAAGAACACCTTCGAGACCTCGCCGGTGACCGGATCGGCCAGCTCCATCGTGGGGCCGGACCAGTCGACCTCCACGCTCTGGCCGGCCTTGTGACCGACTCTCGAAGCGGCACCGGTGACCATGACGTGGTGCTGGTAGGTGCGGCAAAACCGGTCATACCCCATCGCCGGATCCCCAGCCGCCGTGGTCGCGTCGAAGTACTCGCCGTGCAACAGCTTCAGCGTCACGCCGACCCTGGCCATCTCTCGATGGACCTGTTCCCAGTCCGGCTGTGCGAACACGCTCTCGTGCTCGCCCCGGCCCGGGAACAACCGGGCATACACCTGCTCATCGGCGACGTCCGCGATATCGCCCCACCCGATCCCTGCAGCGTCAGCGGCCTCGAACACCGCCCTCACGGACTTGCGGGACATGCCCTGCGAGGACGAAATCGCTCGCCCCGACAGACCTTCTGCGCGCAGCTGGAGCACCAGCTTCGCCCTGATCTTCCGTACCATTCCAGATTGCTCCTTCCGCCGCGTGCCCTATACACACGGCGGAAGGAGCGTAGACAGAGCGGCCCCAACGACACCACTGGTGGTCCCGAACGACGCCACCGCTACGGCAGCGACGTGGCACCCGAACCCTCGATCAGCGGACCCCAGCGAGGCGAATATTCACTCCAGCCCCCGCACTGCCGAGGCTGGGGTGTTCCACGGGTCGATGTCCCCGTGCGCGCGGGCCGCGGCCGCGGCCTTGTCCTCACCGGCGACCAGGACGCCCACGTGACGGGCCGAGTTCAGCACCGGCCACGTCAGCGAGATCCGCTCCGTTGGCGGTTTGGGGGAGTCGTCCACACCTACTGCACTGGCCCCGGTCTCCCGCTGATCGGGATGCTCCGGGAACAGGGAGGCCACGTGCCCGTCGGGCCCCATGCCCAGCCACAGCACGTCGAAGAACGCCCTGCCCCGGGTGCGGAACGGCTGGTCGCCGCCGGCGAGGTCCAGCTGCTGGCCGTACCAGGCAGCACCCTCCTCACGGGACACGCCGTCGAAGGGGGAGGGCATGCGGTGGATGTTGCGCTCCGGCATGCCCGCCTCATGCAGCGGCACCAGCAGGCTCTCGCGCACCTGCTTCTCGTTGCGATCATCGGACTCCGGGTCCACGAACCGCTCATCGCCCCACCACACGTGAAGGCCCTCGAGGGCAGAGTCCCCGCCGGTATTCCCCGTCGCCGTCCCCTTCAGGGCCGAGCGGAGCGCACTGGGCAGCGCAGCCGCCGCCTTGGTGCCCACGGTGCCGCCGGTCACCACCAGGTGGGCGACACTGCGCTCGGTGAGCGCCTGGACGAGGCGGGCAGCGGCATCCTCCGCAGCCGCCTGGGCGACCGCGTCGGCATCGTCCAGCACACGGTCCTGAGGATCGGGCTTGCCACCGGCGAACACGGCGGCGTCCTCGATCCCGCTGAAGGCATGGGCGAGCACCTCGCCGTACACCTCGTCGGGGTCCAGGCGCCGCAGCTCCTCCGCCAGCAGCTCGTACAGCGAGCGCCGCGGCATGGTGACGTGCTGACCGTCCTCATCGCCCGGCAGGCTCATCACGATCGCGTCCTCGTCACCGTCCTTGCCGGGGGTGCGGGCCAGGGAGATGGTGCCGTCCTCACGGTCCAGGTGCACGCCGAGCACACCGGGACCATCGGCCTCGCCCTCACCGGGAGCGGCGATCTCCACCTCGATGTCCAGCGCGTGCTCGAGCCAGGAGGCCATCAGCACCACCGAGGGATCGTCCTTGTGGCCCACCACCCGGATCGCCTTCGGCGTGGTGGCCGGAGGGATCTCGAACACGCTGGCCACCAGGCCGCGCCAGTTGGTCAGGCGCGACCAGGCCAGGTCCGAGTCGCCGCTGGCGTAGCCGCGGCGCAGGCGCTTCAGGGTGGCCAGGGGGTCCTCGCAGGCGGCGGCATCGGTGATGCGACGCTGCGACATGGAGCCCAGCACGTCGTGGACGGGGGAGGAGGGCGCACCTTCCGGCCACCAGGTGACGATCGGGGCGTCGGCCAGCAGCAGCGGCATGATCAGGGTGTCCAGGGAGTACAGGATCTCCCCGCGGGCCCGCAGGATCACGATCTCGCCGGCCCCGGCGTCGCGGCCCACCCGCACCTCGGCGTCCAGGCCGCTGGAGGCGGCATCGGGGTCGGTGTCCACCACGATCACCCGCGCGGGGTGCTCGTGGCTGGCTCGCACGGCGGCCTCGACGGGACCGTCGATGTCGTCACCGGTGGCGACGATGATGAGGGTGAGGACCCGGCCGATGGTGGTCGCGCCGAAGGTCTCCCGCATCTGCATCATGGTCTTCTCGACCTCGGATGCGGTGGTGTCGGTAAGGGTGGTGATCACGGTCGCCTCCAGGTGCGCCCGTCGCGGGCGAGCATCTCGTGTGCGGTATCGGGTCCCCAGGAGCCGGGGCGGTAGGGGGCGGGCCTGAGGTTCTCGGCCCAGAACTCGGTGATGGGGTCGAGGATCTTCCAGCTCAGCTCCACCTCCTTCTGGCGGGGGAACAGTGGCGGGTCGCCCAGCAGCATGTCCAGGATCAGGCGCTCGTACGCCTCCGGGGACTCCTCGGTGAAGTTCATGCCGTAGGCGAAGTCCATGGTCACGTCCCGCACCTCCATCTGGGTGCCGGGCACCTTGGACCCGAATCGCATGGTCACGCCCTCGTCGGGCTGCACCCGGATCACGATGGCGTTCTGCCCCAGGTCAGCGGTGTCGGTGGAGCGGAACGGCAGGAACGGGGCACGCTTGAGGATCACCGCGATCTCGGTGACGCGGCGGCCCAGGCGCTTGCCGGCCCGCAGGTAGAACGGCACCCCGGCCCAGCGGCGGGTGGCGATGTCCAGACGGATCGCGGCGAAGGTCTCGGTGGTGGAGTCGGCGGGGATGCCGTCCTCCTCGAGGTAGGACCTGACCTTCTCGCCGCCCTGCCAGCCGCCCACGTACTGCCCGCGCGCGGTGTGCGCGGCGAGGTCCTCGGGCAGTTCGACGGCGGAGAGCACCTTCTCCTTCTCGGCCCGCAGGTCCGAGGCGCGGAAGGAGACCGGCTCCTCCATGGCCGTCAGGGCCAACAGCTGCAGCAGGTGATTCTGGATCACGTCACGGGCGGTGCCGATGCCGTCGTAGTAGCCGGCGCGGGAGCCGATGCCGATGTCCTCGGCCATGGTGATCTGCACGTGGTCCACGTAGGTGGCGTTCCACACCGGCTCGAACATCTGGTTGGCGAAGCGCAGCGCCAGGATGTTCTGCACCGTCTCCTTGCCCAGGTAGTGGTCGATGCGGAACACGTCCTCGGGACGGAACGCCTTCTCGACGACGTCGTTGAGCTCGCGGGCGGAGGCCAGGTCGTGGCCGAAGGGCTTCTCGATCACCACGCGACGCCAGGAGCCGTCACGGGGAGTGTTCAGGCCGGAGTCCGCCAGCTGCTGGCACACCTCGGGGAAGGCGCTGGGCGGGATCGACAGGTAGAAGGCGTGGTTGCCGCCGGTGCCGCGGGTGGCGTCCAGCTCCGAGACCACCTCGGTGAGCCGTTCGAAGGCCGCCGTGTCGTCGAACTCGCCGGTGACGAACCGGAGCCCGCCGCGCAGCTGCTCGAAGACGCTGTCGGTGAAGGGGGTGCGGGCGTGCTCGGAGACGCTCTTGCGCACGTAGTCCTGGAAGTCCTCGTCGGACCAGTCGCGACGACCGAAGCCCACCAGGCCGAAGCTGGGTGGCAGCAGGCCGCGATGGGTGAGGTCGTAGATCGCCGGCAGCAGCTTCTTGCGCGCCAGGTCGCCGGTGACACCGAACATCACCATGGAGCTGGGTCCGGCGATCAGCGGCAGGCGCCGGTCACGGGGGTCGCGCAGCGGGTTGACCGCCGTGGGTTCGGGGGAGTCGGTCACTAGGGGTCCTTTCAGCAAGGGAAGCTGAGCAGCAGGGGAGAGCGACGGGGGCGGTCCACCGCACTGGTGGCCCGCCCCCGTGGCGGGTACGGGGTCAGCCCCGCGTGTCCTCGATGGTGGCCTTGACGGTGGAGAGCAGCTCCTCCCAGGCCTTCTCGAACTTCTCCACTCCCTCGCGCTCCAGCACGGCGAACACGTCGGCCAGGTCCACCCCGGCCTCGGCGATCGCATCGAGCACCTTCTCGCCCTTCTGGGCGGTCTCGGCGCTGAGCGGCTCCCCGGGCTCGGAGTGGTCGGCGACGGCGTCGAGGGTCTTGCCCGGCATGGTGTTCACGCTGGGGTCGGCCACCAGGGAGTCCACGTACAGCGTGTCGGGGTACTCGGGGTTCTTCACCCCGGTGGAGGCCCACAGCGGCCGCTGCACGTTGGCGCCCTTGGCCTTCAGCTCCTCGAAGCGCTCCGAGCCGAAGGCCTCCAGGTACTCCCCGAAGGCGGCCTGGGCGTTGGCGACGCCGGCGGAGCCGCGCATCACCTCGGCCTCACCGCCCAGCGCCGCGAGCCGTTCGTCGATCTCCGTGTCCACGCGGGAGACGAAGAACGAGGCGACCGAGTGGATGGTGGACAGGTCGTGGCCGTTCTCGGTGGCCTGCTCGAGACCGGCCAGGTACGCCTCGATGACGTCCTGGTACCGGGCCACCGAGAAGATCAGGGTCACGTTGACGCTGATCCCCTTGGCGATGGTGGCGGTGATGGCCGGCAGCCCTGCCTCGGTGGCGGGGATCTTGATCATCACGTTCTCGCGGCCGACGATCCCGTGCAGGCGCTCGGCCTGCTCGATGGTCGCCTCGGTCTCGTGCGCCAGGCGCGGGTCCACCTCGATGGACACGCGACCGTCGTAGCCGCCGGAGGCCTCGTACTGCTCCTTGAACAGGTCGCAGGCGGAGCGCACGTCGTCTGTGGTGAGCACCTCGACCACGGCCTCCACGTCCTTGCCCTCACCGGCCAGGCGCGCGATGTCCTCGTCGTACACGGAGACACCGGCGATGGCCGCCTGGAAGATCGAGGGGTTGGTGGTCACGCCCACCACGTCACGGGTGGCGATCAGCTCGGCGAGGTCGCCGGAGGTCATCGCCTGCCGGGAGAGGTCGTCGAGCCAGATCGACACGCCGGCCTCGGACAGGGCGCGGGTGCGGGGGTTTCGCTGATCGTTCATCTGGTCCTCCTCAGGACTCTCGACGTCTCAGGCCTTGGCCGCGGCGATGGACTCGTGGGCGGCCTTCACGACCGCCTCCGGGGTCACGCCGTACTTCTCGAACAGCACCTTGTAGTCGGCGGAGGCGCCGTAGGTCTCCACCGAGACGGCTCGGCCGGCGTCGCCCAGGTAGCGGAACCAGGGCATCGCGATGCCGGCCTCGACCGAGACGCGGGCCCGCACGGACTTCGGCAGCACCGACTCGCGGTACGCCTCGTCCTGCGCGTCGAACCACTCGAAGGAGGGGACCGACACCAGTCGCGTGGGCACGCCCTCGGACTCCAGCTGCTTCTGCGCCTCGGCGGCGATCTGCACCTCGGAGCCGGTGGCCAGCAGGATCAGCTGCGGCTCGCCGCCTTCGGCCTCCTTCATCACGTACGCACCGCGTGCCAGGCCCTCGGCGCCGGCGTACTCGGAGCGGTCGAAGGTGGGGACCGCCTGACGGGTCAGTATCAGGCCCACCGGGCCGTCGCGGTGCTCGAGGGTGGCCTTCCAGGCGGCAGCGGTCTCGTTGGCATCGGCCGGACGCACCACGGACAGACCGGGGATGGCACGCAGGGCCGCCAGGTGCTCGATCGGCTGGTGGGTGGGTCCGTCCTCGCCCAGGCCGATGGAGTCGTGGGTCCACACGTAGATGCTGGGCACGCCCATCAGGGAGGCCAGGCGCACCGCGGGCCGCATGTAGTCCGAGAACTGCAGGAAGGTGCCGCCGTAGGCCCGGGTGAGCCCGCCGATAGTGATGCCCGAGAGGATCGCGCCCATGGCGTGCTCACGGATGCCGAAGTGGAGGGTGCGGCCGTAGGGGGTGCCGGTGAACTCGTCGGTGGAGTGCTCGGCGGGGATGAACGACGGCTCGCCCTCCATGGTGGTGTTGTTGGAGCCGGCGAGGTCGGCGGAGCCGCCCCACAGCTCGGGCAGCACAGCGGCCAGGGCGTTCAGGACCGTGCCGGAGGCGGCGCGGGTGGCGACACCCTTGGCGTCGGCCTCGAAGGTGGGCAGCTCCTCGGCCCAGCCCTCGGGAAGCTCCTGGGCGCTCAGGCGGTCCAGCAGCGTGGCGCGCTCCGGGTTCGCCTCGCGCCAGGCGCTCACCTTCTCGTCCCACTGGCGGCGGGCCTCGGCGCCGCGCTCGCGCAGCTCCCGGGTGTGGGCCAGGACCTCGTCGGCGACCTCGAAGTCCTTGGCCGGATCGAAGCCGAGCACCTCCTTGACGGCCTTGACGGCCTCGGTGCCGAGCTTGTTGCCGTGCACCTTGTGGGTGCCCTGCAGCTCGGGGGTGGGCCAGCCGATGATGGTGCGCAGGTCGATGAAGGAGGGCTTGTCGGTGACCTTCTGGGCCTCCTCGATGGCCTTCTTCAGCGCGGCGACGTCCTCGACGTACTCGGTGCCGCCGTTCGTCCAGTCCACCGTCTGCACGTGCCAGCCCAGGGCCTCGTAGCGGGCCGCGGTGTCCTCGGTGAAGGCGATGTCGGTGTGGCCCTCGATGGTGATGTCGTTGTCGTCCCACAGCACGATCAGGTTGCCCAGCTGCTGGGTGCCGGCGATGGAGGAGGCCTCGTTGGAGATGCCCTCCTGCATGTCGCCGTCCGAGGCGATCACGTACACGAAGTGGTCGAAGGGGCTCTGGCCGGGGGCGGCGTCCGGGTCCAGCAAGCCGCGCTCGCGGCGCTGGGCCATGGCCATGCCCACGGCGGTGGCGATGCCCTGGCCGAGGGGACCGGTGGTGGTCTCGATGCCGTCGGTGTGGTGGTACTCGGGGTGGCCCGGGGTCTTGGACCCGTAGGTGCGCAGCGCCTCGATGTCCTCGATCTCCAGCCCGAAGCCGCCGAAGAACAGCTGGATGTACTGGGTCAGGCTCGAGTGACCGGCCGAGAGCACGAACTTGTCGCGGCCCAGCCAGCGGGAGTCGGCCGGGTCGTGGCGCATGACGTCCTGGTACAGGAGGTACGCGGCCGGGGCCAGGCTCATCGCGGTGCCGGGGTGGCCGTTGCCCACCTTCTCCACGGCGTCGGCGGCGAGGACGCGGGCGGTGTCCACCGCACGTCGATCCAGCTCGGTCCAGCCCTCGGGTGCCTTGAACGTATCGGTCACGGGGATTCCTTTCGTCGGGGGAGCGGCGTCGAAGCCGCTCAGGTCGACCGCCGCGCGCATAGGCACGCGGAACACCCTCCTAGCCTAGTCCGGTGCGGCGCACGCGCCACGGGGTGCCCGCGGTTGCCGGACCGACCGGCAGGGCCGGGCGATGGCGGGTGCCTGGTCTCACGCCGCCGTTCCGGGACCTCTCGGGAACCTCTGCATACACTGGACCGGATGCACTCCGGCAGGACCATCGGACGGTCCGGTATGCCGGGACCACGAGGAAGGACGGTGGACGGTGACCGCCACCCAGGGCACGTCGTCGATCCCGAGCAGGGACCAGCGAGCCGGTGACGGCAACCGCAGCAGCGGCCGCAAGGGTCGCACGGACGGTCCCGGGCGTCGTGAACGCTCCGTGGGCTCCGTGATCAAGGCCTACGTGGCGCTGACCAAGCCGCGCATCATCGAGCTGCTGCTGATCACCACCATCCCCACCATGTTCCTGGCGGCCGGCGGGTTCCCCTCCCCGTGGTTGATCCTGGCCACCGTGGTGGGCGGCTACCTCGCCGCCGGTGGCGCCAATGCGCTGAACATGTATCTGGACCGCGACATAGACGCCCAGATGAAGCGCACCCGCAACCGGCCCCTGGTGACCGGGCAGATTTCCCCGCGAGACGGGCTGATCTTCGGGATCGTGCTGTCGATCGTCTCCACGGTGTGGCTGGGCGTGCTGGTGAACTGGGTGTCCGCGGCGCTGGCCCTGGCCGCGATCCTCCTGTACGTCGTCTTCTACACGATGATCCTCAAGCGCCGCACCAGCCAGAACATCGTGTGGGGCGGAGTGGCCGGCTGCATGCCCGTACTGATCGGCTGGTCGGCCGTGACTGGCACCGTGTCCTGGACCGCGGTGCTGCTGTTCGCCGTGATCTTCTTCTGGACCCCGCCGCACTACTGGCCGCTGGCCGAGAAGTTCTCCAAGGACTACGCCGACGCCGGCGTGCCGATGCTCCCCGTGGTCGCCTCCCGTTCCAAGGTGTCCGCACAGATGGTCATGCACACCGTGCTAATGATCGTGGCGAGCCTGGCGATCATCCCGCTGGGCGACACCGGCTGGGTGTACGGGGTCTCCGCCGTACTGCTGGGCGGGTGGTTCGGCTACCTCGTGGTGCGGTACGCGCACCGCGTTCGTAAGGGCGCCAGCGGCAAGAAGCTGGCCCCCATGAAGGTGTTCCACGCCTCCATCACGTACCTGTCGCTGCTGTTCATCGCACTGGCAATCGATCCCTTCGTCACCCTGTGACGACGTCCCAGCGGTGACGGGCCATCGACGGTGAGGGACGGCCGGCGATGAGGGACGGTGACCGCCGCATCCTCGAGCAGTATCTGAGCCACCTGCGCATCGAGCGCGGCCTGGCCGCCAACACCGTCGCCGCCTACCGGCGCGACCTCACCCGTTACCTCGCGTACCTCGAGACCCAGGGCATCGACCCCCTCGCCGTGCAGCCCGCGCAGCTCTCGAACTGGCTGCAGGCCGTGCGGTCCGGTGCGGACTGCGGCGCCGCCCTTTCCGCCTCCAGCGCTGCCCGTTCCCTGGCCGCCGTGCGCGGTCTGCACGGGTTCCTGGACTCGGAAAGGGCCTCAACCAGCGGTGACCCCACCCGCCTGCTGCCGGCCCCGGCCCGGCCCGGTCGGCTCCCGCACCCTCTTCCCATCGATGACGTGCTGCGACTGCTGGATGCCGCAGGCAGACCCAGCACCGGGCAACTGGCCACCGAGCGGGCACTGCGCGACCGGGCCCTGCTGGAGCTGCTGTACGGGATCGGTGCCCGCATCTCGGAGGCCACCGGGCTGGACCTGGACGACGTGGACCGCGAGCAGCGATCCGTGCTGCTGCGCGGCAAGGGCGACAAGCACCGCACCGTCCCGGTGGGCCGCTACGCCCTGGACGCCCTGGACGCCTACCTCACCCGGGGCCGGCCCGCACTGGCAGCTCGTGGCCGCGGCACCCCTGCCGTGTTCCTGGGATCCCGCGGCACACGACTGACCCGCCAGGCCGCCTGGCAGGTGGTCCAGCGCGCCGGCCGTGACGCGGAGATCAGCGAGCAGATCAGCCCCCACACCCTGCGCCACTCCTACGCCACCCACCTGCTGCACGGCGGGGCCGACGTGCGTGCCGTGCAGGAGCTGCTGGGGCATGCCTCGGTTACCACCACCCAGCTGTACACGCAGGTGACGGTGGATTCCCTGCGGGAGATCCACGCCACGGCCCACCCGCGTGCACGTCGCCGTCCCGCCCGGTCGGGGAGCACCGATGGGACCGCTGAGGAGAACCCCCGGGGGCCCGCCGGGAACCCCACGGGCGAGCAGGGCCCGTGAGTAGACTGGCCCGGCATCATGTGGGCCCCGGCCCGCAGCACCAGACCGCTCGACGACAGGAACACGCACAGTGAGCCCGACCGCTAACCAGCAGCTCGACATCGACCTCGGCCCCACCGGCCGGCCGATGCCCGAACTGCCGCAGCCAGCGCCGCTCGAGAGCCACGGCCCGGCCCGCGTGATCTCGATGGTCAACCAGAAGGGCGGCGTCGGGAAGACCACCAGCGTGATCAACCTGGGGGCGGCCCTGGCGGAGCTGGGACGCAAGGTGCTGCTGGTGGACCTGGACCCGCAGGGCGCACTCAGCGCCGGCACGGGGATCAACTCCTTCGACCTCGACGTGACGGTCTACAACCTGCTGATGGACCGCAGCCACGACATCCGCGAGGTCATCCACGAGACCGAGACCGAGAACCTCGACGTGCTGCCGGCGAACATCGACCTCTCCGCCGCGGAGGTGCAGCTGGTCAACGAGGTGGCGCGCGAGATGGCCCTGGCCCGCGTGCTGCGCCCGGTGGCCGACGACTACGACGTGATCATCATCGACTGCCAGCCCTCCCTGGGCCTGCTCACCATCAACGCGCTGGCCGCGAGCCACGGCGTGATCATCCCGCTGGAGGCCGAGTACTTCGCGCTGCGAGGCGTGGCGCTGCTGGTGGAGACCATCGAGAAGGTGCAGGACCGCATCAACCCGCGCCTGGAGGTGGACGGGATCCTGATCACCATGTTCGACCCGCGCACCCTGCACTCCCGCGAGGTGTGCCAGCGCGTGGTCGAGGCCTTCCCCGACAAGGTCTTCCACACCACCATCAACCGCACCGTGAAGTTCCCCGACGCCTCCGTGGCGGCCGAGCCGATCATCTCCTTCGCGTCCTCCACCAAGGGGGCCGATGCCTACCGGCAGCTGGCGCGCGAGCTGATCTCCCGCGGCTCCGCGGCCTGAGCCCGCCGCCCATGGCTGATCGCTCCAGGTCCTCCTCCTCGACCGGTTCGCCGGCACCGAAGAAGCGGCGCCGTAGCGCCTTCACCCCGCCGCGCACGGTGCGCCTGCGCGACGATCAGGGGGAGAGGGTCCGATCGGGTGGCGACACCGTGCAGGCTGAGGACGGGGAACGGCTGCAGAAGGTGCTGGCCCGGGCCGGATTCGGCTCACGCCGCGCCTGTGAGGCACTGATCTCCTCCGGCCGCGTCACGGTGGACGGCCAAGTCGTCGTCACCCAAGGTGTCCGGGTGGATCCAGCCCGCCAGGTGGTGCATGTGGACGGGCGCCGGCTCCAGCTGGATGAGGGCAAGACCACTGTGGTGCTGCACAAGCCCCGCAAGGTGGTCTCCGCTATGAGCGACCCCGAGGGGCGCCGCGACCTCAGCGAGTTCGCGGGCAGGTACGAGCAGCGGCTCTACCACGTGGGCCGCCTGGACTACGAGACCGAGGGTCTGCTGCTGCTGACCAACGACGGGGAGCTCGCCCACCGCCTCACCCACCCCAGCTTCGAGATCGCCAAGACCTACGTGTGCCGCTTCGACGCCCCCGGCGGGCCGCCCCGCTCCCTGGTGCGCACGCTGCGTGAGGGCGTGGACCTCGAGGACGGCCCGGCCCGCGCCGACAAGGCCCGGGTGCTAGCACAGGACGGCCGCGAGGCGGTGGTGGAGGTGACGCTGCACGAGGGCCGCAACCGCATCGTGCGTCGCATGTTCGCCTCCCAGGGCTTCGAGCTGACCCGGCTGGTGCGCACCCGCATCGGGCCGGTACTGCTGGGCGAGCTGGCGCCGGGGGAGATGCGCGAGGTCACCGACAAGGAGCTGGGCACGCTGATGGCGGAGGTCGGGTTGTGAGCTTGGTCCCCTCGCCGGTGCGGGTGATCGGCACCGGCCTGATCGGCGGTTCCCTCGGCATGGCCCTGATGGGGACCGGCGTGCGCGTGCAGGTGGAGGACGCCTCCCCGGGGACCACCGCCCTCGCCGTCGAGATGGGGGTCGGTTCCCGGCCCGGACCCGACGACCCGGACCCCGCCCTGGTGCTGGTGGCCGCCCCGCCGGATATCACCGCGCAGATCGTGGCCCGCGCCCTGACCACCTGGCCCCGGGCCATCGTGGCGGACGTGGCGAGCGTGAAGAAGACGGTGCTGGACGCCGTACGGGAGTCGGTCGACGAGGAACTGCTGACCCGCTACATCGGCACCCACCCGATGGCCGGACGCGAGGTCTCCGGAGTGATCGCCGCCCGCGGCGACCTGTTCCGCGGCCGCCCCTTCGTGATCGTCCCGCACGAGGGCACGCTCCCGGAGGCCACCACCATGCTGAAGGGACTGGCCACCGAGATCGGATCCGTGCCGGTGGTGATGGAGGCCGCCGCGCACGATGTCGCCGTGGCCCACGTGTCCCACGTCCCCCAGCTCCTGGCCAGCCTGCTGGCGACCACGCTGCTCACGCCCACGGAGACCGCGATGGGCCTGGCAGGACAGGGACTGCGCGACACCACTCGCATCGCCGACTCCGACCCCCGCCTGTGGGTGGAGATCCTGGGCGCGAACGCCGAAGCCATCGCCCGGGTGCTGGGGCAGGTGCGCACCCGCCTGGACGGCGTGATGGACGCGCTGGACTCCCTGGCCGGTGACCCCGATCCGGCCGTCGGCTCCCGCAGGGCCCTGGCGGACCTGGTGGCCGACGGCAACCGGGGTGTGCGCCGCATCCCCGGCAAGCACGGCGGCGCCGGCGACGACTTCGGCACCCTGACGGTGCTGGTGCCCGACCGACCCGGCGAACTGGCGCGCCTGCTCACCGAGATCGGCGACATCGGCGTGAACCTCGAGGACCTGCGGCTGGAGCACACCCTCGGCCAGAAGGTGGGCCTGGCCCACATCGCCGTGATGGCCACCCGTGAGGACCTGCTCACCCGGGAGCTCGCCGAGCGCGGCTGGACGGTGGCCGAGGGCTGAGCGCCCCGTATCCTGGACGGATGCAGACGAGCACTTCTTCCGGCGTGACCATCGCCATCGACGGCCCGGCCGGATCCGGCAAGTCCACGGTGTCGCGGCGCGTGGCCGAGGCCCTCGAGGGCGGCATCCTGGACACCGGCGCGATGTACCGGGCCGTCGCCTGGAGCTGCCTGGAGACCGGCGTGGACCTCGAGGACCGGGAAGCGGTGGCCGCTGTCGCCGAGGAGCTGGACCTCGACCTGGGCACCGACCCCGAGGGCGCCACCGTGGTGGTGGCGGGCACCGACATCACCGGCGAGATCCGCACCGAGCGAATCTCCACGCAGGTCAGCGCGGTCGCCACCAACACCCTGGTACGGGCGATCCTGCAGCGCCGCCAGCGCGAGGTGCTGTTCGCGACCGCCGCCGAGCGCGGCAGCTGCGTAGCCGAGGGCCGGGACATCACCACCGTGGTGGCCCCCGACGCCGATGTGCGGGTGCTGCTCACCGCCAGTGAGGACGAGCGGATGCGCCGCCGCGCCGCGGAGCTTGACCTCGAGCAGACCGAGGAGACCCGCCGGCGCATGGCCGACCAAGTGCTGCGCCGCGACCGCGACGACGCCACCGTCTCGGAGTTCTTCACCGCTGCCGACGGCGTCACCACCATCGACACCACCGGCCTGGGCATCGACGACGTGGTGGTGCGGATCCTGGCCCTGGTGGACCGGGTCGAGGCCGAGCAGTCCGAGCGTGCCGCTGCGGCCTCCGTCTCCGCGGCCGACCACCGTCCGGCCTCCGAGCAGGGTGTGGACGCCCAGCGCGGTGACCGCGCCGGGGCTGTCCGGGGTGAGGGGCCCTCCGACGAGGACGTGGCCACGGCCCTGCGTGCGGGCCTCGCAGACTTCGACCTGGACGACGAGGACCTGGCGCTGCTGGAGGGGGAAGACGACGAGCTGCCCACCGGCTCGCCCAGCCCCAACCTGCCGGTGGTGGCCGTGGTCGGCCGCCCGAACGTCGGCAAGTCCACGCTGGTCAACCGCATCCTGGGCCGCCGCGAGGCCGTGGTGGAGGACGTGCCCGGCGTGACCCGCGACCGCGTGTTCTACGAGGCCGAGTGGGCCGGGCGCGACTTCTGGCTGGTGGACACCGGCGGCTGGGAGGAGAAGGTGGAGGGCATCGCCTACTCCGTCGCCCAGCAGGCCGAGGTCGCCGTGGAACTGGCGGACGTGGTCATGTTCGTGGTCGACGCCAACGTGGGCATCACCACCACCGACGAGCAGATGCTGAAGGTGCTGCGCCGCACCGACCACCCCGTGGTGCTGGTGGCCAACAAGGTGGACGATGCGCGCGGTGAGCTCGAGGCGGCCGCCCTGTGGAACCTGGGCATGGGGGAGCCGTACCCCGTCTCGGCACTGCACGGCCGCGGCTCCGGCGACCTGCTGGACGCGGTGCTGAGGGTGCTTCCGAAGGAGGGACGCGGCCAGCCCGTGGACCACGGCCCGCGCCGTGTGGCCCTGGTGGGCCGCCCCAACGTGGGCAAGTCCTCCCTGCTGAACCGCCTGGCAGGGGAGACCCGCGTGGTGGTCGACGACCTGGCCGGCACCACCCGCGACCCGGTTGACGAGAAGATCGTGCTGGGCGGGCGCGAGTGGACCTTCGTGGACACCGCCGGGATCCGCCGCCGCGTCCTGCAGTCCCAGGGCGCTGACTACTACGCCTCCCTGCGCACCCGGGCCGCCCTGGACCGCGCCGAGGTGGCGGTGGTGCTGCTGGAGGCCAACGAGCCGATCTCCACCCAGGACCTCAAGATCATCGACATGGTGCTGGAGTCCGGGCGTGCCCTGGTCCTCGCCTTCAACAAGTGGGACCTGTTGGACGAGGAGCGCCGCAAGCAGCTGGAGCGGGAGATCGAGAAGGACCTCCACCACGTGGCCTGGGCGCCGCGGGTGAACCTCTCGGCCCGCACCGGTCGCCACGCGGACCGCCTGGTCCCGGCGCTGGAGACGGCACTGGAGTCGTGGGACACGCGTATCCCCACCGGTCGCCTCAACGCGTTCCTGGGCACCCTGGTGGCGGCCCACCCGCACCCTCTGCGCGGCGGCAAGCAGTCCAGGATCCTGTTCGCTACGCAGGCCCGTTCCAGGCCGCCACGGTTTGTCATCTTCGCCTCCGGGTTCCTGGAGCACGGCTACCGTCGCTTCATCGAGCGCCGCCTGCGGGAGGACTTCGAGTTCACCGGTTCACCGATCGTGATCGGCGTGCGGATCCGTGAAAAGCGCAAGCGCTGAGCTCAGGCGCGTCCACCCGCGTCCTGTTCGGCACGCACAGTAGGCTGGGAGCATGAGCCGCCCTTCCGACAACGGTTCGTGGAACCAGCCCTCCGATGATCCCTACGGTCCGTCCTCGTCGTCGGACCCGTACTCCTCGCCGTCCGCCTCCGATCCCTACGGCCAGCCCGCGCAGGGGCAGTCCTCCGCTTCGGAGCCGTGGGGCCCGCCTCAGCAGGCCGCAGGCGGCGGCTACCAGCAGCCATACGGTGCTCCCGGCGCTGCTCCCGGCGGGGCACCTGTGCCTGCCGGCGCTGCTCCCGGCGGGGCACCTGTGCCTGCCGGCGCCCCGGCCGGGCAGAGCCGCCTGGTGGTGGGCCTGCTGGGGATCTTCCTGGGCGGCTGGGGTGTGCACCGCTTCCTCATGGGCTACACCACTATCGGCATCATCCAGATCGCGGTCACCCTGGTCACCTGCGGCATCGGCTCGATCTGGGGACTGATCGAAGGCATCATGGTGCTCGCCAAGGCAGGGTCCTTCACCCACGACGCCCACGGTCGCCCGCTGACCGACTGACCGTCCGGCGCACAGTCCCACACCCCATGGCCACCCCGCAGTTCGTCCTGAACCTCCGCCGCCACATCGGCCACGCACTGCTGTGGATGAGCGGGGTGACAGCCGTCGTCCTGGACCGTTCGCACACCCACGTGCTGCTGGTGCGCCGCGCCGACAACGGGGCCTGGACCCACATCACCGGGATCATCGACCCGGGTGAGCAGCCCGCCGTGGCCGCCGCGCGCGAAGTCCGCGAGGAAGCCGGCATCGAGACCCGCATGGTGCGCCTGATCGACGTGTGCACCCTGCCGGAGATGACCTACGACAACGGCGATCGTGCCCAGTACCTGGACCTGTGCTTCCTCGCCGAGCACCTGAGCGGGGAGCCGCACCCCGCCGACGGCGAGAACACCGAGGCCCGCTGGTTCGCCCTCGACGAGCTGCCTCAGCTCAGCGAGCGCTTCGCCGAGCAGCTGCAGATCGCCCTGTCGGGACGCCTCCAGGCCGGGTTCAGGCAGTGACCGGGAGGAACCTGGCCGGAAGCTCGAACGCCGGGCCGGCGCCGGGCACCACCGTCGCGCTGCCTCTGGACCCCCAGGGCGATGACCTCGAGGACCTGGCACTGGTGCGGCTGCTGGCCGTGCCCCGCCGGGACCTGACCCGGGCCGGGGCCCTTGCCGCACACCTGTTGCCCTTCGCCGATGCCCTGCTGGTGGAGGTGTCCGTGGCAGGGAGGGTGGTGATCCCCGGCGCCTGGGTCGAACCGTCGATACTGCAGCAGGGCCGGCCAGCGCCACGCACTCAAGTGGTGCCCGACGACCTCCGGCTGCCCGCCGTGGTGGCGGGGGAGGGCTCCGCGGCCCAGCTGCACTGGGGGGAGACGGTGTGGACGCTGCCCTTCGACGATACCGTCGCCATCCCCACCGTGTGCCGGGCGAGCATCCACTCCACCGCACGGCTGCGCAGGTTGGCGCTGGTGGCCGCCGGTCGCCGGCAGGACGTGGCCCTCACCCTGTGGCGCGATCCCGGCTTCGAGGTGCCGTGGCACGACGTGCGCCTCGTGCCGCATGCCCGTTGGTGGTTCGAGATGGCCGATGTACCGCCCACCGCGACCTACCGCGACGCGCTGCGCCTGCACGGGATCGGGTGAGACGCCCACCACATTTTGCGTGTACCCTGGGCCGCCCCGCCGTTGGCTCCGCGTGAGCCCGGCGGATCACGTCAACGTCGACCTGAGGAGGAGCCCGTGCCTGCCACGCAGCCCCCACCATCACCGGGGACCGATCGCCGCACGTTCCTGCGGTACACCGCCGGGGTGGCCGCCGTGCTCCCCCTGGCCGCCCTCGCAGGATGCGGAGGCACCAACCGCGACCCCAACCTGATCCGCATCGCCTTCCAGCAGTTCGGCTCCGGCACCATCAAGGAGTGGTGGATCACCACCGCCGCACAGGAGTTCTCCGCCGAGAACCCCGACCTGGTGGTCGAACTGGTGCCGATCGTCGCCTCGGAGAACGACTACTTCACCAAGAACGAGCTGTTGATGAGCTCGCCCCGCACCAGCCCCGACCTGGTGTACGAGGACTCCTTCATCCTGCTGTCGGACGTGGGTGCCGGCTACCTGCAGCCCATCACCGATCTGGTGGAGGGCTTCGAGAACTGGGACGACATCGCCGATGCTTCCAAGGAAGCCGTCACCGGCGAGGACGGTGAGATCTACGGCGTCCCCATCACCACCGACACCCGCGCCCTGTGGTTCCACAAGGAGGTGTTCGCCGAGGCCGGCCTGCCGGAGGACTGGCAGCCCACCAGCTGGGAGGAGATCCTCGAGGCCGCCCGCACCATCCGCGACTCCGGCAGCGAGGCCACCCCGTTCTTCATGTTCGCCGGCACCCCCCAGGGGGAGAAGGCCTCCATGCAGGGCTTCGAGATGCTGCTGTACGGCACCGGGGACGGCACGGGCCTGTACGACAAGGACACCGAGAAGTGGATCCTGGGCAGCCCGGGCTTCGTGGACACCCTCACCTTCCTGCGCACGATCTTCGACGAGGAGCTCACCCTCTCCCTCAGCCAGCACCTGGACCCGAACATCGGCGAGTCGATCTACACCTCCCTGCTGCCGGACAAGAAGCTGGGGATCCTCATCGACGGCTCCTGGATCTCCCAGAACTGGACCGAGACCGGCACCCGGCCCTGGCCGGAGTGGCCCGATCAGATCGGCCTGGCGGACATGCCCACCCAGGACGGCGGCGGAACCGGCACCGTCACCCTGGCCGGCGGATGGGGCCTGTCGATCCCGCAGCACGTCACCGACCGCGACGTGGCCTTCGAGTTCCTCAAGAAGCTGGTCTCCACCGAGACGCTGGTCGACTACGCGATCCGCGACAACCACATCACGGTGCGGGCAGACGTCGCCGAGAGTGAGGAGTACCGCACGTACTCCCCGGCGGTCGAGTACTTCACGAACCTGCTGGAGACGGCCTACTACCGGCCCGCACTGCCGTCCTATCCGGAGGTGTCCTCGGCCATCCAGGAGGCCATGGAAGCGGTGATGACCGACACCAGCCCGGAGGACGCCGCCGCCGAGTACGACCGGACCGTCACCGAGATCGTGGGTGCGGAGAACGTGCAGGAGGCCAACGCATGAGCACCGCCACCACCGACCGCACCGAGGCGCAGCCCGCGCCGCAGAAGCGCAAGAGTCACGCCAGCCTGGGGGATCGCCTGACCTTCCCCCGCGCGGTGCCCATGCTGCCGGCGGGCCTGCTGCTGATCGGCTTCATGCTGGGCCCGATCCTGTACTCGCTGTACCTCGCCTTCACGGACAACGCGATCCGAGGCCGAGGCGCGGAGGAGACCTCGTTCGTCGGCTTCGACAACTTCGTCAAGGCCTTCACTGACGGCGACTTCTGGAACTCGGTGGCCCTGACCCTGGTGTTCACCATCATCTCCGCGGTGATCGGGCAGAACCTGCTGGGCCTCGCGCTCGCGCTGCTGATGGAGCGCGCGAACCGGATCATCACCTTCGCCGTCACCTCGGTGGTGATCGCTGCCTGGATCCTGCCCGAGGTGGTGGCCGGCTACCTGCTGTACACCTTCTTTGCCAATGAGGGCAGCCTGAACGCGATCATCACCGCGATCGGACTGCCCCCGCAGGACCTGCTGTTCAGCCTGCCGATCATCGCGGTGGCCTTCGCCAACGTGTGGCGCGGCACCGCGTTCTCGATGCTCGTGTACTCGGCGGCGCTCAGCTCCGTGCCCAGTGACATCTACGAGTCCGCCGCGATCGACGGTGCCGGGCCCGTGCGGCGCTTCTGGTCGGTGACGGTGCCGATGCTCCGACCGGCGATCGCCACCAACCTGATGCTGATCACCCTGCAGACCCTCTCGGTGTTCGGCCTGATCTTCATCATGACCGGCGGTGGCCCGGCCCGTCAGAGCCAGACCCTGCCGCTGTACATGTACGAGCAGGCCTTCTCCTACGGCCAGCTCGGCTACGGCACGGCAGTGGCCCTCCTGCTGCTGCTGATCGGTGCCGCCGCCTCCCTGGTGTACCTGCGTCTGCTCCCCGAGGAGGACAAGCGATGAGTGCCCCGAACACCGCCACCGCCGTCGAGGATCGTTCTGGCAACGACGAGGCCGGCTCGCCCTCCCCGGTCCGCTCCAGCACCGGCACCCGCTCCCGCGGCGCCTCGATCGCCAGCAGCATCGCGATGCTGGTGATCGGCCTGTCCTTCCTGGTGCCCCTGCTGTGGGTGGTCCTGGCCTCCTTCGACACCGAGGCGAGCCTCGCCGTGAAGTGGCCCTCGAGGTGGAGCCTGGACAACTACGGGGCCATCTGGAACACGGAGACCACCTTCCGGCCGCTGTGGAACTCGCTGCTGCTGTGCGGCGGTGCCACCTTGGTGACGATGACCGCTGCGGTCCTGTGCGCCTACCCCATGAGCCGGTTCCGGTTCCGCGCCAAGCGGCCGCTGCTGCTGACGATCATCTTCTCCACCGGTCTGCCGATCACCGCGATCATGATCCCGGTGTACTCGCTGTTCGTGCAGGTGAACCTGATCGACTCGATGTTCGGGGCGATCCTGTTCCTGGGTGCCAGTTCCCTGCCGTACGCCATCTTCCTGACCAAGGGGTTCATGGACGGCGTGCCGGTGGAGATCGAGGAGAGCGCCTGGACGGAGGGCGCCGGGGTGTACCGGGCGCTGTGGTCGGTGGTGATGCCGCTGATGAAGTCCGGCCTGGCCGTGGCCACGATCTTCACCTTCGTGTCCATGTGGGGCAACTTCTTCGTGCCGTTCATGCTGCTGCTGAGCCCGGAGAACCTGCCGGCGGCGGTCACCCTGTACACCTTCTCCTCCCAGTACGGGCAGGTGGCGTACGGGCAGCTGGCGGCGTTCTCGATCTTCTACTCCATCCCGGTGGTGGTGCTGTACCTGTTCCTGGGCCGCACCCTGGGTCAGGGCTTCGCCGCCGCAGGCGGTGTGAAGGGCTGAGCCGACCACTCGTTCGATCCTCATCCGTGCCCTCGGGCCCGGGCCTTACTAGCGTCGGTGTCGTACCGCCCTCGACGAAGGAGCAGCCATGAACCAGGACGAGAACCAGAAGAGCAGCACCCAGATCGCCGCGGACCCGGCGCGCTCCACCCTGCAGCCGCAGGTGGCAGAGCACGCCCTCGGGCTCGGCACCAAGGACGGGGAGCCCCACTTCCCGTCCCAGGACCAGCAGCCCCCGGGGCTCACCGCCCCGATGCAGCCGGTGCCCGATCACGGTGAGGAGTCCTACGTGGGACACGGCCGCCTGGAGGGCCTCGCCGCGCTGATCACCGGCGGTGACTCCGGCATCGGCCGCGCCGTCGCGATCGCTTACGCCCGCGAGGGCGCCGACGTCGCGATCTCCTACCTGCCCGAGGAGCAGGAGGACGCCGAGGAGACCGGTCGCTGGATCGAGAAGGCCGGCCGGCGTGCCCTGCTGCTGCCCGGTGACATCCAGGACGAACAGCTGGCCCGCTCCCTGGTCACCGACACCGTGGAGGGGTTCGGCCGGCTGGACGTGCTGGTCAACAACGCCGCCTTCCAGTGGGGCCGGGCCGAGCCCAAGGGCATCGAGGGCATGGACTCCGCGCGCCTGCACCGCACGCTGACCACGAACCTCGAGGCACTGTTCTGGATCACGCAGGAGGCCGCGAAGCACCTTAAGCCCGGCGGCTCGGTCATCAACTGCACCTCGATCCAGTCCTACGACCCCTCGGTGCCGCTGATGGACTACGCCGCCACCAAGGCCGCGATCAACAACGTCACCGTGAACCTCGCTGCGGACCTCGGCGAGAAGGGAGTGCGCGTGAACGCGGTCGCTCCCGGACCGATCTGGACCCCGCTGAACGTCGCCACCCGCACCCCGGACGACTACACCGAGTTCGGCGGCAACACCCCACTGGGCCGTGCCGGTCAGCCCTCCGAGGTGGCCGGGGCATTCGTGTTCCTCGCGAGCCCCGCCGAGGCCAGCTACGTCTCCGGCACCGTCCTCGGTGTCACCGGCGGCCGGCCCGTCTTCTGATCAGCGGAAGATGACGGTGCGGGCACCGTCCAGCAGCACGCGGGACTGGGCGTACCAGCCGACGGCCTGGCGCAGGGTGCGGCACTCGGTGTCCTGCCCTATGGCCATCAGCTCGGCGGGGGAGCGGGTGTGGTCCACCCGGGTCACGTTCTGCTCGATGATCGGGCCCTCGTCCAGGTCGCTGGTGACGAAGTGGGCGGTGGCACCGATCTGCTTCACGCCGCGGGCGTGGGCCTGCCGGTAGGGGTTGGCGCCCTTGAAGCCCGGCAGGAACGAGTGGTGGATGTTGATGCAGCGCCCGGCGAGCGCATCGCACAGCTCGGGGGAGAGGATCTGCATGTAGCGCGCCAGCACCACCAGCTCCACGTCGTGCTCATCGACGGCCTGCAGCACCCGGGCTTCGAAGGCTGCCTTCTGCTCGGGCCCCTTGACGGGCAGGTGCTCGAACGGCACCTCGTAGAACCCGGCCAGAGGGGCCAGCGTGTCGTGGTTGGCGAGGATCAGCGGCACCTCGAGCGGGAGGTTCCCGGCGTCCGTCTGGAACAGCAGATCGTTGACGCAGTGCTTCGCGGTGGAGGCCAGGATCAGGGTGCGCAGCGGCCTGCCTGCGACGTCGAGGGTGTGCTCGATGTCGTAACGATCGATGACAGGCTGCAGCTCCTGCTCGAACTGCTCCTGGGCGGCCGGGGTGTCCACCTGGATCCGCATGTAGAAGCGGTCGGTGGAGGCGCTGGCGAACTGCTGGGACTCGGTGATGTTGCCGCCGGTGGCGACCACCGCGCCGGTGACGGCGTGGACGATGCCGGGGCGGTCCTCGCACACGAGGGTCAGCACGAGATGATGGTTCTGGGTGGTCATCCGGGCAGTGTAGGTATCCACCAATGCGGATGCCGGAGTGTCCGCACTGAGGACGGGCACTGCACTAGGCGCCTGGCGTACACCGGGCGCCCCTGGCTCAGAAGAGGATCTCGCGGGTGGCCGGCTCGCCCCGGGCGATCACGCGGCCGTCACGGTAGGAGGCGATGAGTCCCGCGTTCCAGGCCAGGGCCTCCTGCCAGCTCGAGGCATCCAGGATCACGAAGCTCGCGGCCTTGCCCACCTCGATGCCGTAGTCATCGCCCAGGTGCAGGGTGCGGGCGGCGTTGTGGGTGATGAAGCGGTAGGACTGCTGGATCTGCTCGCGGCCCATCATCTGGGTGACGTACAGGCCGTTGAGCACGACGTCGCGCAGGTTCCCGGTGCCCAGCGGGTTCCAGGGGTCCACGATGTCGTCCTGCCCGAAGCTGACGTTGATGCCGGCCTCGGTGAGCTCCTTGACCCGGGTGACGCCGCGGCGCTTGGGGTAGGTGTCGGTGCGGCCCTGCAGGTGGGTGTTCACCAGGGGGTTGGAGACGAAGTTGATCCCGCTCATGGTGAGCAGGCGCATCAGGCGCACCACGTAGGCGTTGTTGTAGGAGTGCATGGCAGTGGTGTGGCTGGCCGTGACCCGGTCCCGGAGCCCCAGCTCCAGTGCGCGGGTGGCGAGGGTCTCCAGGCCCCGGGAGGCCTCGTCGTCGATCTCGTCGCAGTGCACGTCCACCAGCAGGTCGAACTCGGCAGCGAGTTCGCACACCAGGTTCAACGAGTCCACGGCGTACTCGCGGGTGAACTCGAAGTGGGGGATCGCCCCGAGCGCGTCGACGCCCATCTCGGCGGCCTTGCGCATGAGGGCGGGGCCGTCGGGGAAGGACAGGATGCCCTCCTGGGGGAACGCGACCAGCTGGAGGGTGATGGTGTCCTTCAGCTCCTCACGCAGTTCCAGCAGGGCCCGCAGTGCGGTCAGCTCGGGATCGGTGACGTCCACGTGGCTGCGCACGTACTGGATGCCGAAGCCGGCCTGCTGGCGGATCGCCCGGCCGGCGCGGTCCTTGACGTCCTCGACGGTGAGGTCGCGCTTGCGCTCGCTCCATACCTCGATGCCCTCGAAGAGGGTGCCGGACTCGTTGTACCGGGGCTGGCCGGCGGTGAGTGCCGAGTCCAGGTGGACGTGGGACTCGATGATCGGCGGCAGCGCGAGCCGTCCGTGGCCCTCCACGATCTCCTCGCCCTCCAGCGGATCGAGGCTCGGGGCGATCGCGGTGATTCGGCCGTCCTGGATGCGCAGGTCGCTGGGCTGTTCTGCGTCCTCGATGCGGAGTGAACGGATCAGGGTGCTGGAGGCGCTCATGAGGCCAGTCTCTCAGGGGCACGACGGTCCAGCAGCAGATCGCCCAGCAGGTAGCAGACCACCGCGACCACCATCGCGTTGATCGAGGCGATGCCCACGGGCACGGTCCAGCCCACCAGGCCGCCGGCGACCACACCGAGTACGGATCCCCAGGCCACCACCGAGTGGGGAGCCTGGCCGTCGGCATAGTCGCGGCGCTTGCGCAGGAAGTCGGCGATGAGGATCGCACCGATCGGGGGGAGGGTGGCGTTCAAGACGTTCAGCCACAGGATGAAGTTGTCGTAGAGCCACAGGGCGCCCAGGGTGCCGAGCACACCGGCCACCAGCACCAGGGGCCGCTTGTCGATCTTGGTCACGTTCGCGAAGCCGAGGCCCGTGGTGTACAGGGCGTTGTTGTTGGTGGTCCAGATGTTCGCGCCCAGCACGATCAGTGCGGGGATCGCCAGTCCCTGGGCGATCATCACGTAGAAGATGTCCTGCTGGCCGGTGAAGGCGCCGCCGACGGCTCCGAAGCTGAACATCAGGGCGTTGCCCAGCAGGAACGCGACCACGGTGGTGATCACGGCGATGCGGGGGCTGGAGGCGAAGCGGGTGAAGTTGGGGGTGGCGGTGCCGCCGGAGACGAAGGAGCCCACCACCAGACCGATGCCCACCACCAGCGGCATCCCGGAGGACTGAGCGAACACCTGGGCAAGGCCCCCTCCCTCGGCGGTGGCGGTGATCATCGAATAGGTGCCGAGCACGGCGATCAGCGGCACGGAGATGAAGCTGACGATCTCGATGGCGCGGATGCCGTAGTACGCCGAGGCGGTCATCAGAGCCCCGGCGATCAGCACGATGGGCCAGGGGCCGATGCCCAGCAGTTCCCCGGTGGGAAGGGCGAACATCGCCACGCCCACCCCGAACCAGCCCATCTGGGTCAGGGAGATCAGGGCCGAGGGCAGGTAGGAGCCGGCCCTGCCGAAGGCGCGCTGTGCCAGCAGGTCCATGCTCATGCCGGTGCGGGCGCCGATGTAGCCCAGGGCCCCGGTGTAGGCGGCGAGGATCAGGCCGCCGATGATGATCGCGGCGAGGAAACCGGTGAGGTCCAGGCCGTTGCCGAGGCGGGCGCCCACGCTCATGGAGGCCGAGAAGAAGGTGAAGCCCAGCATCACGAAGCCCACCGACCAGAAGCCGCGCCGTGCGCCGAGCGGCACCGGCTCCAGCGAGTAGTCGTGGTCCCCGCGGGGCGGGGTGTCGGTGCTGGGGGCGGTGGTAGCGCTCTTCGTCACGGTGGCACTGTACGACTCGCGAGGACCTTCCGGTACGACGTTCCGGGATGGGAGCGAGAGGATGACCATTCGGACTCCCGTGATCTCACCTCATCGATGCGGCGCATCGTCGCGATCGTGGCCGCGCTGAACCTGATCGCCTGCGTGGTGGAGGGGGTGATCGCCTGGCGGATCGGCTCGGTGGCACTGTTCGCCGACGCGGCCGACTTCCTCGAGGACTTCCTGATCAACACCTTGGTACTGGTGGCGGCGGGCTGGCCGCTGGCCTCGCGTCGAAAGGCCTCGTACGCGCTGGCCGGGCTGATCCTGCTGCCGGCGTTCGCGGCCCTGTGGACGGCGATCCATCGGATCCTGGAGGGCGGCACCCCGCAGCCGCTGGTGCTCGGCGCCACCGGGGCCGGTGCCCTGGTGGTCAATCTGGTGTGCGCGGTGCTGCTGATGCGGCTTCGGTCCGGCCACGGCTCGTTGGGGCGCGGCGCGTGGCTGGCCGCCCGCAACGACGCGCTGGCCAATGTGCTGATCATCGCGGCAGGTGCCGTGATGCTGGTCTGGGCGTCACCTGTGCCGGACATCGTGGTGGGTCTGGTGATCGCGGCGGTCAACGCCGGGGCCCCGGTGGAGGTGTTCCGGGAAACCCGCGAGGAGCATCCCGAGCTGGAGCTCGACGACGACTGAGAGCGATTCGGACGGTCCCGTGACGATGCGGGGCGGTGCTCACCCTGCCCTGAGGACCCTGAGGACCCTGAGGACCCTGAGGTGCTCGTCCAGCACCCCTGCCGCACCGGGATTCGCCCGGCAGGTGGACATCGGCACCTGACCGAACTCGCGGCGGGGGAGCGGTTGCCTGCAGAGGTGGGCGGTGAGGTCCTCGTCCCAGGCGATCTGGACGTACCACCGGTCGGCTTCCCGGGTGATGCGGCGCACCGAGCCCGTAGCGCACAGCTCCTGCCGCCGGGACAGGTAGGCCCAGATCCTGTCCCCCTCCCGCATGATGCGGAATCCGCTGCGCAGGCACCAGCGGTCGATCCTCTGCGACCGGGCGATCGCCTCCCACACGGAGGTGGCGTCCGGCCGGGTGGCCCAGTCGTGCGGTTGGTGCTCGGCGTGGGCCGCGGGGTCGATGGGCAGCAGCCAGTGCGTCATCGACCCAGACTAGGCGGGCGGGGGATGGCCCCTCGGGGACGACAGGAGCCGGAGCGGTCCCGCGGGAACGCCCCGGCTCCTGTCGTGCGGAGATGAAGGGTCAGCGCAGCTTCACGATCGACCAGCCCAGCACGGACCCGTCGGCCGCATGCACCGCGAAGGTGTCGGCCCCACCGCGGGTGTCCGGCAGGGAGACGGTGATCGTGCCCTGGTCATCCGCCAGCTGCCAGTCACCCAGCTGGGTGCCGTCGAAGGTGACGCCGTAGGTCTCCGCACGAAGCCTGCAGCGCCGGCTCGCCCAGAGCGGGACGGACTTCGGGACCATCCGCGATGCCACCGTGAACGCCATTGCCGTCGAGCTGCTCCAGCAGACGGACAGATCGATCGCCTCCATCGTCCGCACGCTCGGCTACGCCGATCCAGCGGCCTTCTCAATCGCTTTCAAGAGATGGAACGGAGTACCGCCCTCGGCCTTTCGTGCGGCAAGTCCGTCCGCGGACCTCGGGTGCAGGGAGGGTCAGGACGTCCAGCTTCGCCGATAGCATGTGCAGAGGGCCAGGAGAGGACATCATGGAGAAGTTCCAGGTGGATGAGCGAGCACGCGTCACGCGGGCCAAGGATTTTGCGCAGAAGTGGGCTGGCCGTGGTTACGAGAAGGGCGACACCCACTCGTTCTGGCTCGAACTGCTGCGGGACGTGGTCGGCATGGAGGATGTCACGACCAATGTCCGCTTCGAGCGCTCCACCTCTGAACGCGGGTACATCGACGTCGTGATCCCCGGTGCGAAGACCGTCATCGAGCAGAAGTCCCTCGGTATCGACCTTGATAGGCCGGAAATGCGCCAGGGAATGTCAGTGACTCCGTTCGCCCAGGCCAAGCGCTACGCCGACTCGCTCCCGAACTCACAGCGGCCCGACACGATCATCGTGTCGGACTTCGACCACTTCCGTATCCACGATCTCGACACCGAGCAGCCAGCGAAGAACTACGTCTCGTTCCGGCTGGATGAGCTTCCCCAGCAGCTCCACCTGCTCGATTTCCTGATCGACCCTCAGCGGGCCCGCGCCGCCCGCGAGGAACAGGTCTCCCTCGACGCCGGTGCTCTGATCGGCAAGGTCTACCGGCTTCTGCGCGCTCAGTACGTCGATCCCGACTCTCCCGAGAGCCGCCACGCCCTGAACGTGCTCTGCGTAAGGCTGGTGTTCTGCCTGTTCGCTGAGGACGCCGGTCTGTTCCCGAAGGATGCCTTCTACAACTACCTCAAGGGGATGCCAACCAGGCAGGTCCGTGTGGCGATGAAGGAGCTGTTCGCCTACCTTCGGGCAAAGCCTGAAGAGCGCGATCCCTATGCCTCCGATGAGCTTCGCGCGTTCCCCTACGTCAATGGCGGCCTGTTCGAGGCCGAGGTGGAGGTCCCGAGCTTCACCGACGAGATCGTCGAGGTA
Organism: Brachybacterium muris; assembly: GCF_016907455.1. NCBI lineage: Bacteria > Bacillati > Actinomycetota > Actinomycetes > Micrococcales > Dermabacteraceae > Brachybacterium > Brachybacterium muris. Next base: position 1,560,284 of record NZ_JAFBCB010000001.1, read on the forward strand.
CTGCTCGAGGAGGTCAGCCATGGAACCAACTGGTCCGAGATCTCGCCGACGGTCTTCGGCGGGGTGTTCGAGTCGACGCTCAACCCTGAGACGCGCCGCTCCGGTGGCATGCACTACACGTCACCGGAGAACATCCACCGGCTGATAGACCCGCTATTCCTCGACGGCTTGAAGTCCGAGCTCGACGCGATCTTGATGAATACGGACCTGGGCGATCGGGCCAGGCGCTTCGCCCTGGAGAAGTACCACGACAGGCTAGCGGGCCTGACGTTCTTCGACCCGGCCTGCGGTTCAGGGAACTTCTTGACCGAGACCTACATCAGCCTGCGCCGGCTGGAGAACAAGGTCCTCTCGGAGCTGCTCAACAATCAGGGAGTGTTCGGGCTGACGCCTGAGGACACCCCGCTCAAGGTCTCGCTCGAGCAGTTCCATGGGATCGAGATCAACGACTTCGCTGTCAACGTCGCCTCGACAGCGATGTGGATCGCCGAGCTCCAGGCCAACGCTGAGGCGCAGACCATCGTGTTCCAAGCAATCCAGGACCTGCCACTCAAAGACGCGGCCCACATCGTGCTCGGTAACGCTTTGGAAGTCGACTGGCAGGAAGTTCTGTCCGCTGATCAGTGTGACTACATCATCGGCAACCCGCCGTTCCGCGGTGCTCGATACCAAACTGCTGAACAGAAGGCCGAACTGGCGGAGGTATTCGGTGGCGCCCGCAACGCCGGGAACGTTGACTACGTTTCCGGTTGGTTCATGAAGGCCGCGCAGTACATGGGCGACCGCCCGATCCGGGCCGCATTTGTCGCAACCAATTCGATCTGCCAGGGCGAGCAGGTGGCGAACGTGTGGGCGCCGATCTACGAGCTGGGCTTCCGGATCGACTTCGCACACGACACCTTCCGCTGGACGAACGAGGCCGCCGATGCCGCAGCAGTGTTCGTTGTCATCGTCGGCTTCTCGAAGCAGGGCGGGCCGAAGCGGCTCTACCACTACGCAACGGTTGATTCCGAGCCAGTACTGGAGCACCCGGAGCAGCTGAACGCCTACTTGAAGGATGCTCCTGACGTCCTGGTGTGGAACCGCTCCAGACCATTGTGCTACGTCCCTCGTATCGGCATCGGGAACAAGCCGATCGACGGCGGCAACTACCTGTTCACCCCGGAAGAGAAGGCCGCTTTCCTTGCGTTGGAGCCAGCAGCGGAGCAGTTCTTCCATCGCTGGTTCGGATCGGTGGAGTTCATTCGCGGTGTAGAGCGTTGGGTTCTCTGGCTGGGAGAGGCGACCCCGGCCGAGCTCGCCAAGCTCCCGGAGTCGGTCAAGCGCGTACAGGCGGTGCGGGACTTCCGAGCTGCAAGCAAGAGCGCTCCAACACGGGCGATCGCAGCTACGCCAACCCGCTTCCACGTGGAGAACATGCCCGAGGGCGAGTCGATCCTGGTGCCCAAGGTTTCCTCAGAGCGTCGTCGTTACATCCCGCTCGGGCACCTCGGCGAGGGCGCGATGGCCAGCGACCTCGTGTTCCTGATCGCCAACGCCTCGCTCTACCACTTTGGTGTTCTGCATTCACGTGCGCACAACGCCTGGATGCGCACGGTCGCCGGGCGGCTGAAGTCGGACTACCGGTATTCCGGCGGGGTCGTCTACAACAACTTCGTGTGGCCAGAGGCCACCGAGACCCAACAGGCGAAGATCGCCGAGCTCGCCCAAGCGGTCTTGGATGCGCGTCAGCAGTATCCCGACTCGACCATTTCGCAGATGTACGACCCGAATCTCGACTTCATGTTCCCGGCTCTCACAGCTGCGCATTCCGCTCTTGACGCTGCTGTCGAGCGCGCCTATGGCCTCGAGCCGGGTCTTGATGAGAAGGATGTGGTGGCACACCTGTTCGAGCTGTACAGCGCGGCCGTGGGGCACTAGTTGCCGAAGGCTGGAGCTGGAACGGATTCACGATCTTGCACATTGCCGTCCTCCGGCCCGAATACTGGGACGAAGTCGTCTGCGCAATGAGTTCGGCCAGGGCCCGGGAGCAGTCCATATGCGTCAGCGGCCACATCCCATGACCGCCAGCCCCCAAGCTGCCAGCAACGAAGAAGGCCGCCGACCAGTGTTATCACTGATCAGCGGCCTGTCTCGGTCGGGCTGACAGGATTTGAACCTGCGACCCCTTGACCCCCAGCCTCAGGCGTGACGTGGCACGACGTCCCCCGACGTGTCAACTCCGCTGGTCAACTCGAGGTTGATACGCCGAGAGAAGCCCAGAGACACCCCGGAACTAGACCCCGTTGCTACACGCGTTGCTACACGAAAGGCCCATCATGAACAGCCAGAACACCACCACGGTCGTCACCGACACCGACCAGGTCCGCACCGACCGCGCCGTGCTCAGCGTCCGCACCGTGCACGACGGCCACGACTACCAGCGCCACGTGATCCTCGAGGTCGACGACGAGCCGATGACTGCCCGGCAGGCCCGCGAGACCGCCGCCGCCCTACTCGAGGCAGCCGACCGCATCGATGGCCGCGAATCCCAGGTGCTCAGCATCTGCGGCAAGTAAGCACCCCACCGGCAACGCTCCCGCGAACGGCCCCGGTACTCGGGGCCGTGGCATGCTCACCTCACCTTGCCGCTCAGCCCCTTGACGAAGCGGTCCCGCTCGCCACCCCACGAGTCTTGGCGCGCGCTGACGACGAGAGCCTGCGCCAACTTGCCGAGCTCTGTATCCCGCGCCCGAATCCGAACTGCCAGCGCCCTAAGTCGGGCTCTCTCGTCATCGTGTTCGCGGCGCACTGGAGAGCGCCCCGAGGTGAGTCCAGGGATCTCAAGAGAAGTCAGCTCGGTGAGCACGGCGACGTCCTGCGCCGCTGCTCGGTACCGTTCGCACCCCTCCAGCAGTTCGCCGGCCAGATCAGCGATCGTCTCGAGCCGCGCCGCCCTCCGTGCGCGCGCATCCGAGTAGAGCCCGAGCAACCCGGGCACTAGCCTCGGGCTTTCATCGTTGAGGTGTCCGAGGGGCGGGTCGTGATGGGTGAGTATTCGTAGTCGTGGGAGCCACCGAATCTTGCTCTTGGGGACCGCCGATCGTGCCGACGGGGGCCAGTAGCCGCCGCGGTGGGGACCACTGGCTCCCGCCGGCATCGGGTCACTGGGGCAGTGCGGTGTGTTCTCGCATGTTCCTGTCGCCGGTGTCGATCCAGATTGTGTTGTGCACGATGCGGTCCATGATCGCATCGGCGTGGACTGCTCCACCGAGCCGGGCGTGCCAGTCCTTCTTCGGGTACTGGGTGCAGAACACGGTCGAGCCGGTGTCATAGCGGCGCTCGAGCAGTTCCAGCAGCATCGAACGCATTCCCTCGTCAGGATGGTCCAGCAGCCACTCGTCGATCACCAGCAGCGAGAACGTGGAGTACTTCCGCAGGAACTTCGTCTGGCCCTGCGGCTTGTCCTTTGCCAGGGCCCAGGCCTCTTCGAGGTCGGGCATTCGGATGTAGTGGGCTCGGAGCCGGTGCTGGCAGGCCTGCTTCGCCAGCGCGCAGCCGAGGTAGGACTTCCCTGAGCCGGTGAAGCCCTGGAAGACCACGTTCTGTTGCCGCTGGATGAAGGAGCAGGTTGCCAGTTGCGCGATCACGTTCCGGTTCAGTCCCCGTTCCTCGACCAGATCCAGCCGCCGCAGGTCCGCTCCGGGATAACGCAGCCCCGCCCGGCGGATCAGACCCTCGACCTTTCCATGATTGAAGATGGAATGCGCCTCGTCCACGATCAGCTGGAGCCGTTCCTGGAACGACATCCCCAGCACGTGAGCCTCATCCTGGGCATCGATCGCGTCCAGCAGCGCGGTCGCGCCCATCTCGCGCAGCTTCCGCTTCGTGTCGTTATCGATCACGCTCACCGGACACCTCCGGCGTAGTAGTCGGCGCCACGGACGTATCCGCCGTCTTCCGCGGGTTCCTCGCGGGGTGGACGCAGGGCGGCGACCTTGTCCTGCCCGGTGGCCAAGATCGGGTGCAGATGCGCATAGCGCGGTGAACGGACCCGTCCCGTCAGCGCGAGTGCGCAGGCCGCCTCGACCCGATCTACGGAGAAGCGGCGAGAGAGCCGTAGCACCGCCAACGCGGGATCCAGGCCCTGTTCCACGATCGGCACGGACTCGAAGATCCGCTGGATCACGATCACCGTGGCCGGCCCGACCCGATCTGCCCACGCCCGCACCCTCTGCGCGTCCCAGGCCTGGAAACGCTCGCCCGCAGGTAGGTCCGCGTCGTTGGTGCGGTACTCATTGCTCGCGGTCTCCGGGAGCAGCAGGTGACTGGTCAGTCGCTGGCTGCCCTGATAGATCTCCAGCGTCCGGGCCGTGATGCGCAGATCGACCTTCGCGCCGATGTGCGCGAACGGCGCGGAGTAGAAGTTCCGCGCGAACGTGACGTGCCCGTTCCTGCCCACTCGTCGTCCGTAGTGCCATGTCGAGATCTCGTAGGGCACCGCCGGCAGCGGCGTCAGCAGCGGCCGCTCCTCCGCGTCGAACACGCTGGCGCGGGATCCGGGCCGCTTCTGGAACGGCTCCGCGTTATAGGCCTCCATCCGCTGCCCGATGGCGGCTGCAAGTTCGGGCAGGGACGTGAATCGCTGATCCCGCAGCCCGGCGATGACCCAGGTCGCGACGTGCGCGACGGTGTTCTCCACGCTCGCCTTGTCTTTCGGTTTCCGCACCCTCCCCGGGAGCACCGCCGCCGAGTAATGCGCTGCCATCTCGCGATACGCATCGTTCAGGACGATCTCGCCCTCGCGGGGGTGCTTCACCACACCGGTCTTGAGGTTGTCCGGAACGATCCTCGGGACCGTCCCGCCCAGCGCCTCGAACATCGCTACGTGCGCTCGCAGCCAGGACTCCTGGCGCATATCCAGCGCCGGGAAGCAGAACGCGTAACGAGAAAAAGGCAGGCAGGCAACGAACAAGAACACCTTCGAGACCTCGCCGGTGACCGGATCGGCCAGCTCCATCGTGGGGCCGGACCAGTCGACCTCCACGCTCTGGCCGGCCTTGTGACCGACTCTCGAAGCGGCACCGGTGACCATGACGTGGTGCTGGTAGGTGCGGCAAAACCGGTCATACCCCATCGCCGGATCCCCAGCCGCCGTGGTCGCGTCGAAGTACTCGCCGTGCAACAGCTTCAGCGTCACGCCGACCCTGGCCATCTCTCGATGGACCTGTTCCCAGTCCGGCTGTGCGAACACGCTCTCGTGCTCGCCCCGGCCCGGGAACAACCGGGCATACACCTGCTCATCGGCGACGTCCGCGATATCGCCCCACCCGATCCCTGCAGCGTCAGCGGCCTCGAACACCGCCCTCACGGACTTGCGGGACATGCCCTGCGAGGACGAAATCGCTCGCCCCGACAGACCTTCTGCGCGCAGCTGGAGCACCAGCTTCGCCCTGATCTTCCGTACCATTCCAGATTGCTCCTTCCGCCGCGTGCCCTATACACACGGCGGAAGGAGCGTAGACAGAGCGGCCCCAACGACACCACTGGTGGTCCCGAACGACGCCACCGCTACGGCAGCGACGTGGCACCCGAACCCTCGATCAGCGGACCCCAGCGAGGCGAATATTCAATGGGTGAAGGTGCTCCTGAACTGGAAGAATAGGGCTTGTCAAGAGTCCAGTTCTTCGCAGTCCAAGGAGCACCTTCAGGGTGAATACTACCGGGTTGTATCCACGTCCTCAGGTTGATGTCGCATCGGTGCCCGCCGTCGGTCAAGCAGGCGGGATCCTGCTGACCCAGACGCTGCGGGCGACGGGCCTGGCCAACGAGCTGTCTAGAGCGCTGGCCCCGTGGAGGAAGCAGTTCTCGCGGCATGATCCGGGGAAGATCCTCACCGATCTTGCGCTGATGCTCGCGGTCGGTGGGGACTGCCTGGCCGACGTCGCGACGCTGCGGGCGGAACCGGAGGTGTATGGGCCTGTGGCCTCGGATCCGACGATCTCCCGCCTGCTGACCGCCCTGGCGGCTGACGTCGACAAGGCCGAGAACGCGATCAGCACGGCCCGCCGGAATGCTCGCAAGAACGCCTGGGCTCAGGCCGGGCATCACGCCCCCAATGCGAACGCAACGGTGAAGAATCCGCTGGTCATCGACCTGGATGCATCACTGGTGACGTCCCATAGCGAGAAGGAGTTCGCCAGGCCGACGTTCAAGAAGGGTTTCGGATTCCATCCGTTGCTGGCGTTCGTCGACCACGGCACCGGAGGAAGCGGAGAGATGCTGACCTGTCTCCTGCGCCCCGGTAACGCCGGTTCGAACACCGCCGCCGATCACAAGAGCGTGATCGCCGATGCGCTGGCTCAGGTGGGGATGGGGTCCCGGCCCGGGAAGAAAGTGCTGGTCCGGATTGACGGGGCCGGTGGCACGAAGAAGACGCTGCAGGAGCTCGTGAAGCGGCGGGTCTCGTACTCGGTCGGATTCACCCTGCCTGCGAACACGCCGGAACTGTTTCGCTTGATCCCGAAGGACGTGTGGGAGCCGGCCTACAACCCAGGCGGCGACGTCCGGGACGGCGCGGACGTCGCCGAACTGACCGGGCTGCTCGACCTCGACGAGGACTGGCCGACCGGGATGCGAGTCATCGTCCGGCGTGAGCGCCCTCATCCCGGGGCGCAGCTGCGGTTCGATGACGTCGATGGCTACCGGCTCACTGCGTTCGCGACCAACACCTCCACGGGCCAGCTCGCCGATCTCGAGGTGCGTCACCGTCGGCGTGCTCGTTGCGAGGACCGGATCCGGGCCGCGAAAGACATGGGCCTGCGGAACCTGCCCCTGACCTCGTTCGCGCAGAACCGGATCTGGTGCCAGATCGTGGCTCTGGCCAGTGAGATCACTGCCTGGATGGGGCTGCTCGGCTACGCCGACCAGCCCGCTCGGCGGTGGGAACCCAAACGCGTGCGCCACCGCCTGTTCCAGATCCCCGCGACCATCGCACGGCATGCTCGTCAGCAGGTCCTACACCTCTCGGACCAGTCACTCTGGGCCCGGATCGTCCTGGCAGGCCACGCCCGCCTCACCCAACTCCCCGCCCCCGCCGGATAGCCTCACAAACTCGTCGTTGACCGCACTCCCCAAGGACCCTGGCTCTGGACGCCCGACCACCGCGACCGACACGCGGCGGACCGTCACACCCTGATGCCAGAATCGGCTACGGACATCGGCCTCGACGCCCGACACTGCCGCTCAGCAGCACCGTGAAAGATCGAGGCTAGGGCACCGACGAGCGCAGAGAGAATCGCGACGGCCCCTGTCGCGAGGATCGTGTTCGTATCCATAGCCGAAGTATGCCTAGCCGGGTACCCGCGCGACCGCCGAGCGGATTCCTGGCCGAAAAGTAATCATCCGCGGTAGATCCAACCGTCACGGGTCTGCCTCGCTCCGGGGGCTACGTACACCGCTCCAAACTCTTCGAGGATCGCCTCATCACTGGTCTTGGTCTCCGGCTCGACCCAGCCCATTGGGACCGAGCGCCCATCTTGAAGCCCACATTTCGCACAGAAGTAGTCCGAGACGGGCGCGTCAGTTCGATCGCGCTCGATTGTTCCCTGCTGGAACCTGTGCTGCACCTTGTAGTGCCTCGCGGGCGTGAATTGGAGGTAGCGGAGGTAGGCGTCGGTTCGGCAGTTCCGGCATGAAGGAGTGTTCATCGCCTCATTCTGCCCGATCGTCTACCTCGAGTAGCCGCCCGGCCATGCGCGCGCCCGCGCGCGCGACCCCCCGGAGACCCGTCGGAGAGAGAGAACGCTAACCGGAACCCCACTCGGGTGCCCCGGCCCGCCAAGATGACGACGCCCCTCCCCCTGAGCGGGGAGAGAGCGCCGACCGCGACGCGAGGCGGGGCCGGGAACGACCCGGCAGCACCGCAGTGGACCCGGGACACCTCGTACCCGTCCTCACACGTCTACGGGCCGCACAGGGACTAGCGCTCGAGGACCCAGCGTCCGCCGCCTCCGGGGAACATGTCGAGCCGGTACCGAACCCGCCGCCCATCCTGGAGGCCGACGGTCACAGAATCGCCGCCGTCCGCGAGCTCGTTGATCCACGAGCCGGCGAACTCGTCGCCACCGTCGAGGGGGAAAGAGAGGCTCGAGCCCGTGGCGGGCAGGCTGTTCGGCATGTCGCTCATGCGGTCAGCGTAGCCGGGCATGAGCACGGCCCCCGGACGGAACATCCCGGGGGCCGTGCAGGGCTCCGCACCCGGAAGGGAGTGGCGGGGCCGAGGGCGGGCGCGAGAGCCCGCCCGGTCTGGTCACCGACGATCAGCCGGCGGTGAGGCTCAGGACGTTGATCCCCGCCGGGCGGTAGACGTCGAGCGCGAACCGGCCCTCGCCGCGCAGCCGCACCTGGTTGCGCGCGGCGTCGTCGTTGATCGTGATCGCCCGGACCTCGAGACCCTCAGCCCCGAGACGGATCGCGGCGGAGCCCTCGCTCAGCGCGACCGCGGTCCCCGAGGGGATGCCACCCGAGACGACGACCTGGTGACCCCACACGGTGCGGGCCGCCGCGTCGACGGCCCCGCCGAGGTCGAAGCCGCCGCCGGCGTGCCGGGTCGTGGTCATGGTGTGCCAGTCGTCCGGATGCACGGCGACGCCGGCGACGTTGAAGCCGGTCGCCTCGAGCCTGTTCGCGCCGGCCGCGATGGTCGTCACCGCGTCCGTGGTGAACGGCTGATCCAGGACACCGCTCGTGTTCAGCAGCCCCGCGAAGTGCTTGCCGACGACGCTCGTGCCGTCCTCGCCGATGATGTCTGAGCCGTCGCCGGTGAACACCTCGTCCTCGACCGCGAGCCGCAGCCCGTAGATCAGCTCCGACTGGAGGAACTCACCGAGCGCGGCCGAGTCCCGCAGGGTGTGCTCCGGGATCGGTCCGGCGATGTGCGCGAACACGGCGAGCCGGTTCTCGATATCGCGGAACGTGATCTCGCTGTCCGGCTTGACCTGACCGGTCCCGACGATGCCGGCGTTGAACGTCCGACCGACCTGCTGTCGGAAGTACCAACCCGGCGTCTGCGAGACGAGCGCCGGCAGCAGGTCGAACACGGTCACCGGTCGACCCTCACGCGCGATCGGCAGCGCGTCCTCCCTCAGCGGGACCGTCTGGGGCACGCTCGTCGGCATGACCTTCGAGCCCATCGGCCCGGTGGTCGCGCTCATCAGCGCCTCCGCGGCACGCCGCCCGGCACCTTTCCGCCCGAAAATCAGCCGCGACGCCGTGCCCGTGTCGTCCTCGTCGTCACCGTTGCCGGCGAACCGCTCGAGCCACTCCCGGTGCTCAGCAGCCTTCGCGAGCTGCTTGTCGAGGTCCTCGACCTCGCTGATCTTCTGGTCGACCAGCGCGGCCTCACCGTCGGTCAGGTCCCGGCCCGCAGCCGTCGCCCGCTCAGCGATCGCCTTCGCTTCTGCGAGCGCGTCAGCCCGCTTGTCCTTGAGATTCATCGTGTGCACCCTCCGTGCTGTGAGGGCCGCGCCGTCGCGTGTCACGTGCGCGGCCGGAAAGAGTCGAGCGCCACCGACGACCGATGTCGTCGTGCGCTCAGGCACGGCCGCCCCCGTGGCGGTCGTCCTCGTGTTCCGTGTCCCGCGCATCGCCTCCGACTTACGCCCAGCCCGGGTCGCCTCGTCGTTACGTGCACCGACAGGATCACCCTACCGTCATTCGAACGGCTGTTCGAGCAGGTTCGGCCCCGCGCGCCGCGTGTCCCAGTGATCCCGCGCACCGTCGGCCGGTACCGCCCACGCGACCGGGACACGCCGGCCCAGCATGTCGACCTCGAACCGGATCGGCACCGCACCCGGGGTGCCCTCCGGCACCTCACCCGGTCCCAGCCCGTCCCCGGTGTTCTCGGGGGGCACCTCCGCCCAGCCGAACACCGGTCAGCCTTCCCCGGCGGCGAGGCGCACCAGGTCGCCATGCACCGCAGCCAGGAAGGCGCGCGGGTCCGTGCCCGGGTTCGCCATGAGTGCGAACTTCACCAGCCACGGCATCACGCCGATCACGGACCTCGCCTCACCCGCGTCCATGGCCGTGAGCGCAGCCGCCAGCCCGTCGTCATCCTCCGACCACGACGCCGACAGCACCGCCACCGCGTCGAACATCGCACCGATGACCGGCCCCGGCACCGCCCCGCCGATCTTCTCGTCGTCCTCGTTCATGCCGTCGTGCTCGTTCATGCCGTTGCCCTCCGTGCCTCTCGTCCTGCTCGTCGTTCCTTGTCGGTCGTGCCGCCCCACACGCCCCAGCGCTCACCGGCCGCGGTGGCGTAGTCGCCGCACCGGTCCAACAGCGGGCACTCGAGGCACGCCCGCGCCGCCACGGCCTGTTCCGCGACGTCCGTGCTGTGCCAGAACGGCCGCTCCGGCCCGGCGCACGGCACCGCCACCGGCAGCGCCGCGATCCCGTCCCTGAGCCGCGCCCATTCCGCCTCAGCCCCCGCCGGGACCGTCAGCGTCGCGATGTTCTTCCGGCTCATCGCCGCGCCCGCCCGTACCCGGCCCGCGGCCGCGGCGACCCCGCAGGGTCACCCGGCCGCCAGATCAGCCCGCAGCCCCAGCACCGGTGCACCCGGATCGCGGCCGCACCCCGGCGCAGCTCCGCGATGCCCCACCGCGGCCCCGTGCAGTCCGCCCGATGCTCGAGCCCGAACCCGTCCACCTTGACCGTCATCCCGTCCTCCTGTTTCGGCCCCGGCCCGGTGCCGGCAGCCTCATCCTGTCGAGTTCCCACCGGCCGCGGCCCGTCCTCGAGTCCACGACCCAGCGAAGATGCGGCTTGCATACCGGGCACGGCCGGGGACCGCCCGCTCCCACGACGGGGAGCCAGCCGCCCGTGCACTCGTGCACGTCGTCCGCCAGCACCGGCACCAGCACGCCCCGCGAGGTCCGGTCGTCGTCCGGCGGCGGCAACGCACGGCCCGTCATCGAATCTCGTCCAGACACTCACCGGCGCAGTCCTCAGAACCACACTCGGGGCACTCCTCGGCGGCGTCCGCTACCGCCTCAGCCCGAGACGGAGACCCTGGCTTCCGGACCTCAGGCCACTGCACAGAATCGACTTCGTTCTGCGCGCTCTTGTCCTCGCCTGTCCTGGCCTGTCCTGGCCTGTCCTGTCCTGAGTCGGTCGCGTGGACGTCACGCGTGACATCACGCGAACCATCACGGGACGCTTCCGCCTCACGCTCACGCTCACGCTTGCGACGCTGCCGTTCACGGTCCCCGCGCTTCTTCCGCTCGAGCGCCTCGAGCTGCTCTCGCGAGGACTGCACGCCCTCCCAGTCGCAGAGACACCACGCGTGACCGTCACGCGTGACAAGGTCGACCCCCTCGAGGTGTTCGAGCATTGCCGGCGTGAGCCCAGGGACCAGGTCGACGTCGCCGTCCTCAATCCGTCCTTCGGTCCGGTTCGCGACCGTCCAGACCGTCGCGAGCCACCACCCGCGGAACACCTCAGCGGGGAGACGCATGATCCGGCGGTCGTTCAGCCACCGCTCCGGGAACCGTGCGTCCGTCATGAGGGCTCACCCCCGACGAGCGAACGACCCGCCCCGGCGACAGCCTCGAGCAGCGACACGTCGACCGGCGAGGGCACGGCGAGAACGGGCACGCAGCGGGTACTCTCGGGGGCAGCAGTCGAGTCCTGCACCTCGAGTGCCGTCCCGTTCACCGCGGGGCGGCCTTCATTCTGCGCGATGCTCATCGGTCCGACGAGACCAGTCCGTCGACGTACGCCCGCACGGACTCCGTCGTCACCAGGGCACGGCGTCCGATCTTGACCCGCTCGAGGTCACCCGACTCGATCAGCCGGTAGACCGTCGACCGGCTCCCACCGATCGCGCGCGCCGCTTCCTCAATCGGCACCAACAGCGTCTCCATCATTACCTCCACGGTCTGGTGTATCTGGTGGTGTCATCGTGTGCCGTGATGTAATGTCGGTTCCACAGCACAGCCCGACGACTTGATGAGGTAATGACGTGCCCCGCATCCCACTACCGCTCCACACCACTACGGGGGGAGGTGTCGAGCTCGCTTTCTTCATCGATGCAGCCGATTACAGGGACCTTGACCCCCAGACGTGGCCGACCACTGCGGGAATCCGAGCGCCCGCAGAGTTCGACGCTGTGGCGTGGCATGAGGATGGACTCATCGTCGAATACGTCATCCGAAAGGACCCCGGACGTGATGCATTCCAGGTGTACGGCGTCCGCATCGACCGTGCCGTCGAGGAGGATCACGCACCGCTGCCGATCACCGGCGAGGACGCCAAGCGAGTCGGTGTGGACGATGTGCTCCGGGAAGCGCTCGCCTTCTTCGAGCGCGTTAGCCGCTTCGACCGCCTCGCAGTCGTTCCGAGTTCGGCCGCGCACGCACCCGCCCCGCAATCCCGCGCCGCACTCCGAAAGCGCAAGAGCGCGACCCATGACGAGCTCGAGCTCGTCGCTCAGGCCTACAACTCGAACCTCGAGGGCGCGCCGGCACTGGCCGCCAAGGCGGCGCTCGAGGAAGCCCGCGGCAGGGAGGTCAGCCGCTCCACAGTTGACCGCCTCATCCGCGACGCCCGCGACGCCAAGCGCATCACCGCCACCGCAGTCCGAGGAAGGAAGCCAAAGCCATGACCCGCACCCGCACCAACGCCAACGGCGAGGGGTCGATCTACAAGCGCGCCGACGGCAAGTGGGTCGCCGCGCTCGTCGTCGAGGACCCCGAGACCGGCGACCGCAAGCGCCGAGTGCTCTACGGCCGCACCCGCACCGAGGCCCGCCAGAAGCTCCGCGCCGCCCAGGACCGCGCCGAGCAAGACCTCCCCATCACCGACACCCGCGCCACTCTCGGGGAATGGATCGAGAAGTGGATCACCACCACCCTCGAGGCAAGCGACCGCAAGCAGTCCACCCGCGACCTCTACGCCACCATCGCCCGCCGCTACATCAGCGAGGATCCCATCGCCCGCCGGACACTCGACAAACTCAAGCCGTCCGACATCGAGGCCTTCCTCCTGCGGATGCGGAACACACCGAAGGACCCCGAGAGCGAGGACCCCGACTCTGCGCCGAAGTACAGCGGCTCCACGATCCGCACGACGTACACCGTCCTCCGCGCGATCCTCGACGGCGCGAAGCGCGACGGGCTCATCGCCCGCAACCCCTCCGAGGCCGTGAAGCGGCCCGCCGTCGAGCGCACCGAGGCCCGCTACCTCACGATCCCCGAGGCCCGGGCGCTCATGCACGCGTCCAAGGGGTCCCGATACCACCACGCCGTCGTGCTCATCGCCCACACCGGCCTGCGCCGCGGCGAGGCGCTCGCCCTACGGTGGGACGACGTCGACCTCGACACCGACAACCCCGCGATCCGAGTCCGTGGCACACTCGCCCGATCCCGCGGCCGCCTCACCGTCACGACACCGAAGACCTCGCAGTCGATCCGGACCGTGCCCCTGGCCCCCGACGCGGTCGACGCGCTGCGAGCCCAGCGCACCGCCCAGAAGCGCGACCGGCTCAAGGCCGCGAACGTCTGGACCGACACCGACTTCGTCTTCACCACCGCCACCGGCGAGCCCGTCGACCCCCGCAACCTCTACCGCGTCGTCCAAGTCGCCGCGAGGGCCGCCGGCCTCGAGCACGTCGGCGTCCATGCCCTACGCCACACCGCCGCCACGCTCATGCTCGAGGGAGGCGTGAACATCAAGGCCGTCTCGTCCCTGCTCGGGCACTCGTCCGTCGCGATCACCGGCGACGTTTACGCCCACGTCACAGACGACACCGCCCGCGCCGCCATGGCCACGCTCAGCGGCGCACTGGGGGAGCGGACCGCGTGACCGTTCGCGTACTCGTTGCTACACGCGTTGCTACACGGGCACCCCCGAACAGCAGAACAGGCACCTCCCAGAATCTGGAAGATGCCTGTCACCTGCGGTTCTCTCGGTCGGGCTGACAGGATTTGAACCTGCGACCCCTTGACCCCCAGTCAAGTGCGCTACCAAGCTGCGCCACAGCCCGAAACCCTCCGCGGCGGGAGGGCCGACGTCGATAGTACCCTGCAGGAACGGCAGGGAGCGAATCGAGAGCACCGTGACCTGCGGCACCCTATGGGAAGGACGAACATGGTCGATCAGGATCGTCTGCAGCAGTGGCGCCAGGTGGTGGCCCAGGAGGCCCAGGCCGGAAACGGATCCGATACGGAGACCGCAGACCGTCAGGAGATACCGGGCTTCGCTGAGCAGGATGCACCGTGGCGCTTCGAGACCCTGGTGGCGAACCTGTCCCAGACCGCAGATCGCGTGCTGGACCTGGGGGAGGAGCTGCCCGAGGCGGCAGACGGCACCTACGACCTGGTGGTGTGCCGCTTCGGCGCTTTCGATGCCCACGATGTTGCCGGCCTGCTCCAGCCCGACGGCACATTCCTCACCGAGCAGGCGGGCAGCGACGACCTGGCCGAGGTGCTGGACGACCTCGGCGGCGCATCGAGTGAGCCCAGCGTGCCGCGCGCCTCGCTGATGGACATGGAGAACTCCCTCGTGCGCGCAGGCCTCACCATCGAGCGCGCCGACGCATTCCGCGGCAAGTACACCTTCGATGATCCCGGGGCGCTGCTGCGGTACACCGCCCGTATGCCGTGGCTGCCCAGCGTGCAGCCGGATGCCCCCGGCCTGGACGCGACGCTCACCGAGCTGGCCTCCCACTTCGAGGAGGGGCCGCTGGAGGCCACCGCCAGTCGCTTCGTGCTGCTGGCCCGCGCCCCGGGCATCCCCGACTCCGGCCGCTTGGACCTGAGCTCCCTGCCCGATGACGACCTCGAGGTCCCGCGCGTCTGAGGGGCCGTGCGCTCGTGGGCCCTGCTGTTCCTGCGTCGCAGCCCTGATGCGTCGGCCCCGAGGGCTACTGTGCTGGTATGCACGCCGAGCAGTCCGACACGCCCGAGGGGGGAGTGCCGCCGCAGCCCGAGCAACCGGAGAGCACCCCGCCTCCGGCCAGGCGGGAGCGGCCCACCACCCCACACGGTGAGACCCCGTACTCACCGATGTCTCTGCTGCGCGCCCTCACCTCGAACCCGCTGGACGTGGAGGCCCTGCGCGGCACCGAGGACGGCCATGAGGACGAGGCCCCGGCCGACACCCGCCTCACCCGCACCCTGACGGTCGCGGCAGCAGTGGTGCTCGGTTTCGGTGTGGCGATCTCGGTGACCAACCTGCGTGAGGCCGCCGCTCCGGAGAACAGTCCCCGTGCTCAGTTGCAGCAGCGGGTGCTGGAGTCCCGCACCCATGCTGATGAGCTCGAGACCCACCGCGAGGAGACCACGGAGAAGATCGCCGCTCTGCAGGAGCAGGTGCTGGAGAACGGTGACACCGGCGCTGCCGAGCGCGTGGCCGCGTACGAGCAGGCCACCGGCGCGGTCCCCATGAGCGGTCCGGGTGTGGTGCTCTCTCTCACCGACTCCGCCCCACTGCCTGCGGATCCGGGTACCACCGGCGGTGCAGTGAACCGGGTGACCGATGGGGATCTCCAGATCGCGGTCAACGGCCTGTGGGCCGCCGGTGCCGAGGCCGTGTCGATCAACGGCCAGCGCATAACCTCCACCAGCGCCATCCGCCGCGCCGGGGATGCGGTACTGGTGGACTTCCGGCCGCTGTCCCCGCCCTACCGGATCACCGCCCTGGGGGACAGCGAGGCCCTGCGCGCCGCCGTCGACGACAGCGAGACCGGTACCTATCTGAACCAGTTGGCCAGCCGCTTCGGAATCCGGCAGTCCTGGGAGGCGGGGGAGGAGCTCACCGTTCCTGCCCGCACCACCGCCACCCTGCGCGAGGCCTCCGGGGTGCAGGCCGAGCGCGGAGCCGTCCCCACGGATGAGCCCACCGCCGAAGGCTCCGGCACCGACGAACCGCCCACGAACGATCCCGAGGGGGACAACTCATGATCGCCATCATCGGATTGCTGCTCGGCGTGATCATCGGTGTGGTGGTCCAGCCCGATGTCCCGGTGTTCCTGCAGCCGTATCTGCCCATTGCCGTGGTGGCCGCACTGGACACCCTCGCCGGGGGCCTGCGGGCGGCCCTGGACGGCGCCTTCGACTCGCACGTGTTCATCACCTCGTTCCTGTTCAACGTGGTGATCGCCGCGTTCCTGGTGTTCCTCGGGGACCAGCTCGGGGTGGGAGCACAGCTGTCCACCGCGGTGATCGTGGTGCTCGGCATCCGCATCTTCTCCAATGCCGCCGCGATCAGGCGACGGCTGTTCCGCTCATGACCGGCACCCGCACCCCCGAATCGCCCCGCGAGCAGCGACGGGCGTGGCGCAACCTGCGCGGAACACTGATGCCGCGCGCCAACTGGTCGCAAGTGATCGTGGGGCTGCTGTGCTTCCTGCTGGGCCTGTCGATCGTGGCGCAGGTGGGCCAGCGGGAGGAGGACTCCCTGCAGGGCGCCTCCCAGCAGGAGCTGCTGCGGCTGCTGGACGAGTCCGGTCGCCACGTGGACTCCCTGGAGGACGAGAACGCCGAGCTCGACCGCACCCTGTCGACCCTGGAGGCCGGTCAGGAGGATGACGCCGCCGCGCAGAGTGCTGCGGCCGAGCGTCTCGAGGACCTCGAGATCCTTGCCGGCACCATCCCCGCCCACGGACGAGGCGTCCGGGTCACGATCGCGGACCCCACAGGGACTGTCTCCACCGGCACTGTGCTGGGAGTGGTGCAGGAACTGCGCAATGCCGGAGCCGAGGTCCTCCAGATCGGCCCGGTGCGGGTGGTGGCCTCGACCGCTATCACCACCTCGGCCGACGGCGGCATCGTGGTGGACGGCACCGTAGTGCCCTCGCCGTACGTGATCCGCGCCATCGGTGACCCCACCGTGATGGAGCCGGCGCTGAAGATCCCCGGCGGCGCAGCGGACACCGTCGCCTCCGCCGGTGGCACCTTCACCGTCCGGGTCGAGGACGAGGTGCAGATCGACGCGGTGAGGGAGTTGGCAGATCCCCAGCACGCGCGGGTGGTCAAGTGATCGTCAAATCCTGACGGGGAGAGCTTGATTCGGCTCGCGATACCCCTCTCGACGTGCGAAGATGAGCGGGCGGCACCCGGTGCCAGAACCGTCCTCGGGCTGACCGCTGATCAGGGAAGGGGTGCACGGTGTCCGACAACACCGAGTGGAACGACAGGAACTTGGATCACACGTCGCAGTTGAGTGCGATCTCGCCCGTCGATCCGACCGATGACGTCGATCCGGGCATCTCCTCGCAGGATCGCGCCGCGATCGACAATCTCCCCCCGGACAGCGCCCTGCTGATCGTCCGCAAGGGCCCGAACATGGGTGCGCGCTTCCTATTGGACTCGGACACCACCGTGGCCGGTCGGCACCCCAACAGCGAGATCTTCCTGGACGATGTCACCGTCTCCCGCAAGCACGCAGCCTTCGTGCGCGACGGCAGCGGCTTCCTGGTGCGCGACCTGGGGTCCCTCAACGGCACCTACGTGAACCGTGAGCGGGTGGACGAAGTCCACCTCCAGCCCGGCCAGGACGTCCAGATCGGCAAGTACCGCCTCACGTACCACCCGTTCCACGGGAAGGCCTGACCCTGTGGCGGCCTCCGCATCGCGCAGGCCGAGCTCGAGTGCCGCACGGCTGAGCATCGGCCAGGTGCTCGAACTGCTGCGTGACGAGTTCCCGGATCTCGCGCACTCCAAGCTGCACTACCTCGAGGCCGAGGGGCTGATAGCTCCAGAGCGCACAGGTTCCGGCTACCGCAAGTACTCACGGGACGATGTGGACCGGCTGCTGTTCGTCCTTCGTGCTCAGCGGGACCGGTTTTGGCCACTCAAGGTGATCAAGGAGCACCTGCTCGAGCACGGGGTGGACGCTGCGGCCAGTTCCACGGTGACCTCGATCGCCTCGAGGCCCGGCCCCTCCGCACAGATCCAGGCGGTGCGCCTGGACCGCCGGGGCCTCGCCCTGCAGGCGAAGGTGGACGAGGACTTCATCACCGAGCTGGAGCAGTACGGACTGCTGGCCGACGGCCTGCTGTTCTACGGTGCCGCAGAGCTGGAGATCACCAACGCTGCACGTCAGCTGGCCGAGGTGGGCCTGCATCCGCGGCACCTGGTGATGCTGCGCACCTCCGCCGAGCGTGAGGCGCACATGATCAACTCCATCGCCCGGCCGCTGTCCCGGCCCCGGGACGCCGCAGCCCGCGGGGGAGCGGAGGATCTTGCACGGGACCTGGGGGAGTCGATGATCGGCCTGCACAGCGCCCTGCTGCGCTCGAAGCTGCGCGAGCGCTGAGTCCCCGCCCCCACCACCGGACCGTCACCGAGCCGTGACCTGGATCCGGCGCGTTGCTATCGGCGAACACTCAGGACGCGCTACCCTGGCGGGGTGCTCCTCTCCTTCCCCGACAGGAGCCTGATCCGGAGGTCAATGTGAACGCCAGCCGAGGCGATGATCGCACCGCACAATCCACGGTGCCCGCCGAACCCGCTCAGGGAGTGCTGTTCGACGAGGTCGTCGACGTGCCCGGCGAGCTCGGGTACCGCGGTCCCGCCGCCTGCAAGGCCGCCGGCATCACCTACCGCCAGCTGGACTACTGGGCCCGCACCGGCCTGGTCGAGCCCTCCGTGCGCGCCGCCTCCGGCTCCGGCAGCCAGCGCCTGTACGGCTTCCGTGACGTGCTGGTGCTCAAGGTCGTCAAGCGCCTGCTCGACACCGGCGTCTCCCTCCAGCAGATCCGGGTGGCCGTCGCGGCCCTGCGTGAGCGCGGCATCGACGACCTCGCCGAGATCACCCTGATGAGCGATGGCGCCTCGGTGTACGAGTGCACCTCCGCCGAGGACGTCTTTGACCTGGTCCAGGGTGGCCAGGGCGTGTTCGGCATCGCCGTGGGCCGCGTATGGCGCGAGGTCGAGACCGAACTGGCCGTGCTTCCCAGCGTCGATCCGGCCGACGACGCCACCCTTGCCCTGCAGGACGAGCTGGCGGCCCGCCGCCGCTCCCGCCAGGCCGGTTGAGGAACCCCCACCGCATCATCGGCCGCGCCACCGCGCCGAGTCACCACACGAGAACGGCGAGCCCGGGGGAAGGGGACTCGCCGTTTCTTGCTGTCAGCGGGGAATCGAGATCAGGAGAGCTGACGTGAGTCCAGCACGGTGCGCAGCAGGGCATCGAAGTCCTCGGTGAGGCGCTTGCCGGAGGCACCCTCGTAGCGGTGCAGCGGCACCGCGCCACCCTGGGCCTGCTGCAGCCCCACGCGCTCCTCGATCACCGGCTCGAGCACGATGTCGCCGAACAGGTCCCGCAGCTCGGCGAGCCGGTACTGGTGCTCCACCGAACGAGGCCGGTAGCGATTGACCACCAGGCCCAGCGGGATCAGACGGGGCGCGAGGTCCTCCTCGCGCATCTCGGCCGCGAGCTTCAGCGCACGGTCCGCGGCGGTCACGGCGAAGAAGCCGGGCTCGGCCACCACCAGGGACCTGTCCGAAGCGGCCAGCGCCGTCTGGGTGAGCCCGTTCAGCGAGGGCGGGCAGTCGATCAGCACCAGGTCGTACTGGTGGGTCCGCTTGTCCAGTGCATCCCGCAGGCGCCGCAGCTCGCGCGGGGAGGGGGAGGGGGAGTCCATCATCGAGGAGCGGGCAGAGCCCGGGATCACGTCCAGATGGGAGCTCTCGCCCTTCGACCACGGGGTGGGGCGGATCGCGCGGTCCACCGTCTCGGTGCGCGGGGAGGTGAGCACCTCGGCCACGTCGGGGCCGGTGGCGGGCTCGCCCAGCAGCCCCAGGGTGGTGTCACCCTGGGGGTCCAGGTCGATCACCAGCGTGTTGACGCCCTGGTGGAGGGCAGCGGACGCCAGGCCGAGCGTCACGGAGGTCTTGCCGACGCCGCCCTTGAGGGAACACACACTCACGATGAACACGCCCCGCAGTCTACCGACCGCCCGGGCCCGATCCTGTGCACCCGGGGCGATAGCCTGCTACGACCGCGTCACCCCGGCGCCGCACCCGTACGAATCGCCTGCCCCGAGGAGTCCTGCATGTCCGAGATCGAGCATCAGCTGGTCCTGGAGGTGCTCGAGGGCTGCGCCGGCAGCGCCCGCACCGAGGCGGCCCGCCTGGGTCCCGTCGGCACCGTCTCGCCCACCGAGCTGCTGCTTTCCACCTGCGATCTCGACGCGGTGCGGAACCTGCGCCGTGTGGTCTCCGCATACACGACGGTGACGGTGCCTGCCCGCAGGCCACGGGAGCTGTTGGAGACCTCCGTGATGCAGCAGGTGGGCTCCCTCATCGAGGATCTCGGCAGGCAGCGGCCCCGCCAGCGTTTCCACGGACTGCGCCTGGCCGCCGCCGGCTCCGACACGGCCGATATGCAGCGCATCGCCGAGTCCGTCGCCGAGCTGGCCCAGGTCCCTGTCGACGAGGAGGGTGACCTGCTGCTGCGGGTGCGGCGTGGTGCAGCCGGTGCGGGGGAGAGCTGGCAGCTGATGCTGCGCACCACCCCGAGACCGCTGGCAACCCGCGCCTGGCGCACCGTGAACTATCCCGGCGCGGTCAACGGCACCATCGCCGCCACGGTGCTGGACCTGATGGAGATCAGCGCCGAGGACGAACTGCTGGACATGACCTGCGGCTCGGGTACCTTCCTGGTCGAACAGCTGCACGAGGTGGCCCCTGCCCGCGCCGTCGGCATCGACGCGGATCCGACCGCGATCGAAGCAGCCCAGGCCCATCAGCGCGGCGCCCGCCGCAAGGGAAGGATCGACTGGGTGGTGGGGGACGTGCTCACCGAGCCGCTCGAGCCCGGTTTCACCCGGATCCTCACCAACCCGCCGTGGGGAACGCTGCACGGCGAGCACGGCACCAACGAGCAGCTGCACACCGACCTGCTGCGACGGGCCTCCCAGCTCGCTGCGCCGGGTGCCCGGTTGGGGGTCCTCACCCACGAGATCCGCCGCATGCACCAGGTGCTCGAGGCGCAGACCGGCGCTGATGGCGCATGGAAGCTCGAGAAGGAGCACCGCTTCTTCCAGAAGGGCCACCACCCCCGGCTGTTCCTGCTGCGGCGGTGAGCCGAGGGCTGTCCGGGCCCCGAGCTCCGGGCTCCGGCGTTCGGGTGGGGGTCGGGCTCAGACGCCGCGCTTGGCGTTCTCCAGTGCCCGGATGGCGGAGTCCTCGCCCTGCACGCTCACCTGAGCGTCGTCCCGACCGAACGTCCACAGCACCAGCTCCGAAGGGTTGCCCTGCACGGAGACCGCACCGCGAGAGCTCTTCTTCGCGGGGATCCGGATGGATCCCTGCGGGGACATCAGGGTGATCTCCACATCGGCGCGCACCAGCATCCTGCCCATCCGCTTCAGGGCCGCGAACAGCTCGGCCTGATCCTCGGCGGAGAGCGTGCGCGGCTCCCAGTCGGGCTGGGCTCGGCGCACGTCCTCGTGGTGGATGTAGTACTCGATAGTGTTCATCAGCCCGTCCAGCACCCGCACCGGGGACAGCTTCTGCGGCCCGGAGCGGAACTTCTCCACCCGATCGGCCCAGGGGAGCGCCCGCAGCCCCTCCAGCCCTTCCTGCGCCTTGCGTGCCAGCGGCGGCACCGGGAGCTTCGGCCCGATCATGAGGTCGGGTCGCTGCTCGCGCAGAAGCAGGTGCTCGAGCAGGTCGGCGGCCTCCCATCCGGGCAGGACGGTGGGGGCGGTAGGACCACCGGCCTCGAGTGCGTCGGCCAGGGCCGCCCGCTCGCGCTGGACCAGGGAGACTGCTCGTGTGTCGCTCATGTCACCCATCCTAGGGACCGCACCCTGTGCCCACCCCGACATCGCATGACCACACGACCTCGCCCAGCACCTGGGGATCCGGGTGCTGGGCGAGGGGAGCGGTGCGGGGAACTGACCCGCGCCCTCAGCTCTGGTTGCTGAAGGCGTCGTCGAAGGAGGTCTCCGAGACGGGGTAGTCCAGGGTGCGCAGGTGCTCCAGCGCCTCCTTGGCGCCGTGCAGGCGATCCATGCCGGCGTCCTCCCATTCGATGGAGATGGGGCCGTCGTAGCCGATGGACCGCAGCGCCCGGAAGCAGGCGTCCCACGGCACGTCGCCCCGTCCGAAGGAGACGAAGTCCCAGCCGCGCCGGGGGTCGCCCCACGGCAGGTGGGACCCCAGTCGGGTGTTGCGGCCAGTGGTGCGCACCCGGATGTCCTTGCAGTCCACGTGGTAGATGCGGTCGGCGAAGTCGGTGATGAAGGAGACCGGGTCGATCTCCTGCCACATGAAGTGGGAGGGATCCCAGTTCAGGCCGAACGCCTCGCGGTGACCGATGGCCTCCAGTGTGCGCTTGGTGGTCCAGTAGTCGTAGGCGATCTCGGAGGGGTGCACCTCGTGGGCGAACCGCACGCCGCACTCGTCGAACACATCCAGGATCGGGTTCCAGCGGTCGGCGAAGTCCTGGTAACCGGCGTCGATCACGTCCTGCCCCACCGGCGGGAACATCGCCACGTACTGCCAGATCTTGGAGCCGGTGAAGCCGATGACGGTCTTCACGCCCATCTTCTGCGCCAGGCGGGCGGCGTCCTTCATGTCCTCGGCGGCGCGCCGGCGCACACCCTCAGGTTCACCGTCGCCCCAGATGCGCTTGGGGAGGATCGCCTCATGGCGGAAGTCGATCGGGTCGTCGCAGATCGCCTGACCGCCCAGGTGGTGGGAGATCGCCCAGCACTTCAGTCTGTGCTTCTCCAGGATCCCCAGGCGCTCGGCGACGTACTCCTCGTCGTCCCAGCGGGAGGCGTCCAGGTGTTCGCCGGAGATCGCGATCTCCAGGCCGTCGTAGCCCCAGCCGGCTGCGAGCTCGGCGACCTCGTCGAGGGTGAGATCGGCCCACTGGCCGGTGAACAGGGTGTGCTGTGCCATGGTGCTGCTCCTTCAGGAAGGGTGTCGAGGGGTTCGAGGGGTCGTCGTGCGGTCGCTCAGAGGGTGACGGTGGTGCCGTCTGCAGCGTCGGAGGCGATGATCGCGTCCAGCACGCGCTGCAGGGCCAGGCCGTCGGCGAAGTCGGGGGAGAAGCCCGTGCCGTCGCCGGCTGCGCCACCGCTGTCGCGGATGGCGAGCAGCAGGTCGCGGGCCTGGTTGGTGAAGGCGTTCTCCCAGCCCAGCACGTGGCCCTGCGGCCACCACGCCTCGAGGTAGGGGTGCTCGGGCTCGGTGACCAGGATCCGGGTGAAGCCCTGCTCGGCGATGGGGGCGGTGGCGTCCAGGAACCACAGCTCGTTGGGGCTCTCCAGGTCGAACTTCAGGGCACCGGCGGTGCCGTACAGCTCGATCTGCAGGCGGTTCTTGGCGCCGGTGGCCATGCGGGAGACCTCCACGGAACCGACCGCACCGCCGTCGAGCTCGAGCGTGGCCCAGGCGGCGTCGTCCACGGTGACCTGCTCGGTGCCGTCCTCCCCAGCACGCTCCGGGACCATGGTGGCCAGGCGTCCCCGCACAGCGGCGGTGCGCTGCCCTGTGAGCTCCTGGATCTGGTCGATGGCGTGGGAGCCGATGTCGCCCAGCGCCCCGGAGCCGGCGGTCTCCTTGCGCAGCCGCCAGGTCATGGGGGCGCCCTCGTCCACGAGCCAGTCCTGCAGGTAGCTGGCGCGGGCCTGACGGATGGAGCCCAGGCGCCCGTCGGCCACCAGCTGCTTGGCCAGAACCAGAGCCGGCACCCGCCGATAGGTGAAGCCCAGCGCCGCTACCTGCCCGCGGGCCTGGGCAGCCTTCGCCGCCTCCACCATGGCCTCCGCCTCGGCGGTGTCGTTGGCCAAAGGCTTCTCGCACAGCACGTGCTTGCCGGCCTCCAGCGCCGCGATCGCGATCTCGGCGTGGAGGAAGCCGGGGGTGCAGATGTCCACGATGTCCACGTCGTCGCGGGCAATCACCTCGCGCCAGTCGGTGGCGTGCTCCTCCCAGCCCAGGCGATCAGCTGCCTCGGAGACGGCCTGCTCGTCCCGACCCACGATGACCTTGCGGGCCACGTCCGGCACCTCGAAGGCCGCACCGACGGTGCGCCAGGCCTGGGAGTGGGCCCGACCCATGAAGGCATAGCCGATCAGGGCAACGCCGAGCGGGCGATCTGTCGGAGCTGCGGGGGCGGAAGGACTGGTCACAGGGTTCTCCTCGAAGTAGGCGGGCTGGGTAGCGGCGTGGGTGGGCCGCGCGTCGGTCAGAGCGTTGCGGCGTGAGGATCGAAGTCCTCGTCCAGCAGTGCGGGGGCAGCGACGGTGGAGGCCACCGTCACGCTCTCCGGGGTGCGGGTGGCCTCGTCCAAACTGATCATGATGTCCAGGACGTGATCGGCGAGCTCCCCGGTGAGGCGGTGCGGGCGGCCGGCGCGGATGGCGCGGGCCATCTCCAGCACGCCGAGGCCGCGTCCCACCTGGAGGTCGTGAGGAGGAAGAGCCCGGTTGGAGCGGCTGTCGCTGCTCCCGGCACCGACGGCCTTGTGCTCGCTCCAGTCCTTGTCACCGCGCTGGGCGACCTGGGTGGGACCGTCGAACACGTTGGGGTCGGGCAGCCCGATGGTGCCGGTGGAGCCGGTCAGCTCCAGCACGTGGGGCCGTCCGATCGGGTCGTCGAAGGAGAACTCAACGGCGCCAGTGGCGCCACTGGCGAAGCGCAGCAGCCCGTTGACGTGTGTGGGGACCTCCACCTCGAAGGTCTCCCCGGCTCGGGGCCCGGAGCCGATGGTGCGGGTCGCGGAGGCGCGGGAGCCCACGGCGCTGACCGAGGTGACCGGCCCGTAGGCCATGACCAGGGCGGTCAGGTAGTAGGGGCCGATGTCGTACAGCGGCCCGGCACCCACCTGGAAGAGGAAGTCGGGATTGGGGTGCCAGGACTCGGGGCCGGGGGAGCGGAAGCGCGCCACGGCGGAGCGCGGTTCGCCGATCGCGCCCGAGGCCAGGGTGCGCAGTGAGGTCTGCACACCGGCGCCCAGCACGGTGTCGGGGGCGCAGCCGATCCGCAGGTCCTTCTCCTCGGCCACACGCAGCAGGTCGGCGGCGTCCTCCCGGGTGGTGGTCAGCGGCTTCTCGCTCCACACGTGCTTGCCTGCCGCGAGGATCGCGCTGGAGACGGCGTGGTGGGCGGCGGGGATCGTCAGGTTCACGACGATCTCCACCTCCGGGTTCTCCAGCACCGTCTCCACCCCACCGTGGTGGGGCACGCCGTACTCCTCGGCGCGGGCCTTCGCGGCCTCGGGGCGCAGGTCACCGATGGCGTGCACCGTCACATCGGGGAAGGTGGTGAGCTGGCCGAGGTACTGGGCGGCGATGACGCCGGCGCCGATAATGCCGACGCCGACCCTTCCGGTGCGGGTGTTCATGCGCGTGCCCCCTGCTGGTACTCGCCCAGCTGGGCGTAGGACTGGGCGATCGCCTCGAGGATGTCGCCGGTGTAGTCGTCGAACTCGATCACTCCGGTCTCGATCCAGTCGGCGGCTGCGAGCACGGAGGGCACGTCCATGTCGCCCTTGCCCAGCGGCTGCTGCTCAGCGGTACTGCCGGCGAACGGTCCGTCCTTCAGGTGCAGCAGCTGCACGCGCTGGCCCAGGCGACCCAGCAGCTCCGCCGGGTCGGTGCCGCCCACGGCGCTCCAGAAGGTGTCGAGCTCCAGGACCACGCGCGGATCCAGATGATCGGAGAGGATGTCCAGGCCGCAGCGTCCGTCGAAGATCGGGCGGGTCTCGAAGTCGTGGTTGTGGTAGCCCACGCGCACGCCGTTCTCCCCGGCGATGCCGGCCAGCTCGTTGAGACGATCAGCTGTGGCTTTGATGTCGTCCTCGCTGTCCCACTTCTTGCGGTCCACGTAGGGATCGATCACGGTGCGCACGCCGATGGAGGCGGCGGTGGCGAACACGCTGGCCGGGTCCTCGTGCTGCACCAGGGAGGCGTGGCTGGAGGGGGCGGTGAGGCCGTGGGCAGGCAACTGCTCGCGCAGCATCTCGGCGTGGTCCATCAGGCCGTAGGGCTCCACCTGGGTGAAGCCGATCTCGGCGAGGCGGGCGAAGGTGGCGGAAGGGTCGTCGGCCAGGTGCTGACGGACGCTGTACAGCTGGACAGAGATGTCCACGGGGTGACTCCTGGAAAATAGGGCTGTCGATTGGGTCACACCACCCTATGGCCCGTTCCTGGGGTCCGGCAAAGACTGTCAGGACTCGTCACATGCGATGGGCCAGCGCCAGCCAGGATCGGCTCTCCTCGGTATACCCGAGGCGGCCCAGATGCACCCCGGTGGTGACGCGCTCCAGGAACGCCCATGCGGCGGCCCGGTCGGCATCAAGGTCCAGTCGTCGTGCGACACGGGCGACGAGCTCGGCGTGCCAGCGGCGCCCTGCGCCCACGCCCTCGGTGCGCTCCAGGTGCGTGAGGGGACCGGCGAGGTCGCGCAGCACCACGCCGGCGTCGTACTCCCGTTCGCAGCGGAACCCGTCGGGGTCGATGAACGCGAACTGCTCGCTGCCCGCTCTGCCGTCCGGTCGGCGCAGCGCGTTCAAGGTGTGCGGATCGCCGTGGACCACCACCTGCTGGGCCTGCGGGGAAAGTGCCAGTTCCTGCGCGATCCCGGCTGCCCGAGCCAGGACCGCGCCATGCGCGTCGGCGGTGGGAGGGTCTGCGAGACCGGCCTCGACGATGCCGAGCAGCCCGAGGGCCTTGTGGTCCGGTGCCGTGGCAACGCCCACCTCGAGCGGCAGCTGCCAGGCCTGCTCCAGCAGGGTGCACAGCTGGTCCGTCTGCGCGACGGGGTCGCCGACCTCGTGGGCCAGGGGAGCGCCGGGACGTTCCAGGAGTGCGGCCCCGAGCTCGGGGGCGTGATCGAGCAGTCGCACGAAGCCGTGACCATCAGCCACTCCAAGGATCCTCGCCTGCTGCGCCTGATCACGACCGACACCGTCGAAGGTGAGGACGGCGGGGAGGCCACCGGTGCGCACGGCGAGCACGGGCAGTCCTGCCCCGTCGGGGTAGGCATCCTCGATGGTGAGGTCCCACCGCTGGACGGCGCCGGCGAGCTGCTGGGGCAGGCGCTCCAGCAGGTCCTTCGCCCATGCCTGCCGACCCCACGGTCGGGAGCGGGCGAGGTGGATCACCTGGGCGGGCTGCATGCCGGTCATCGTGGCACAGACGATGGCGCACACTGGGAGGGTGAAACGAGACGTGAGTGCATCGCTGACCTTCGACGTGATCGACGGGACGGAGGTGGCCCTGCTGTTCGCGGTCTCCGCCGCTCCGATCGAGCAGGAGACGCTGCAGGTGACCGTCGGCGACCAGGAGGTTCCGGTGGAGGAGACGCGTGACCGCTTCGGCAACCGCATGCATCTGCTGAAGGATCTCCCGCAGGGCACCGTGCGCCTGCAGTACGAGGCGACCGGTGTGGGCCGGGCCGAGCCGCCGACGGTGGAGCCCACCGATGCGGCGTCACACCTGCGCCCCTCCCGGTACTGCGAGGTGGACGAGTTCACCAAGGTGGCCGCCGAGGTGGTGGGGGACCGCACCGGCATCGACGCGGTGCAGGCCGTGGTGGCCTGGGTGCACCAGCACCTGGACTACGTTCCCGGTTCCAGCACCATCACCGACTCGGCTCGCACCACCTATGTGGCCCGCCAGGGGGTGTGCCGCGACTATGCGCACCTGACCTCGACGCTGCTGCGCGCCGCCGGCGTGCCTTCCCGCTGTGTGGCCGCCTACGCGCCGGGGCTCTCGCCGATGGACTTCCACCTCGCGGTGGAGGCGCTGGTGGATGAGGAATGGGTCGTGGTGGACGCGACGCACCTGGCGCCGCGCGAGTCGATGGCGCGCATTGCCACTGGACAGGACGCTGCCGATACCGCGTTCATGACGACGCTGGCCGGGAGCGTGAAGCTGACCGGGATCCGCGTGAACGCCGTGGCGCACCCGGAGCTGCCGGCGGAGGACTGGGAGCAGACGGTCCAGCTGCGCTGAGGGGTAGCAACCGCGGGGTTCGATTGACTCCCGGCCGGTCACTCACCAGCCCGGGTGCCGACACTCACGCGTCGCGCTGGTCGGCCTGGCCGTCGATGTCCTCGGGGCCGGCGTCGTCGGACCCGCCCCGGTCCTCCGGTCCGCCAAGGTGGTGCCGCTCATCACGATCATCACCGGACTCGTCGAGCCCTGCGAGGTACTGCTCGAACTCGGCGGCCAGGTCGTCCCCGGTGGGGACCTCCTCGCCGGCACCGGCGGTGATCGCGCGGTCGAACTGCTTCTCCAGGCCCGCCACCATCTCCTGCAGTTGCGGGGTGGCCTCCACCTGTGCGGCGATCGATTCCCGCACCGGCTCGGCCTGTGCCTCGAGTGCCCCGTAGGGCACGGTGGGGCCGGCCTCCTCGCCCGCGGCGCGCAGCAGAGCCATCGCGGCGTCGGGGTAGGGGATCTCGTGGAGGTACTGCGGCACGTGCGCCACCAGGCCCACCACGTCGTGGCCTGCATCGGCCAGGCGCATGGTCAGCAAGGCCGTGAACGGCGCCCGCAGGCGGAAGGTGCCCGGCATGGTGCGGCGCACGTTGATGGAGTCGGGGTTCCCGGCGAAGCGGGTCACCGGCAGTTCGCGGGTGTGGGGGACCGGTGCGGGAAAACTCTGCAGCATCAGGATGCGCTCGATGCCCAGCTGGTCCGCCACGATGCGCAGCGCGCTGGCCACGCGCTCCCACTGGAAGGACGGCTCCGGCCCGGTGAGAAGGAAGAACGGTTCACCATCGGTATCGGTGACCTCGTGCAGCAGGATCTCGGGACGCTCGTAGTCCTCGAAGTGGTCCAGCTCCAGGGTGACCTCGGGGCGCCGCCCCGCGTAGTCGAATACCTGATCCATGTCCAGGCGCCCCACGACCCGGCTGGGCAGGGAGTTCAACAGATGATCATCGATGACTGCCTGGGCGTTGCCGGCGTCGGTGAAGGCACCGAGGGTGATCAGCAGGGTGCGGCCGCGCAGGCCGCGAGAGTCGACATGGCGCTCGTAGCTGAACAGGCTCGTGGGGTCCATCGGGGCCTCCTTGGTGCGTGCGCCGGGGGGCGCGGGGATGACCTGCGTTCCAACCGGGCCCGTGTGCACGTTATTCCCGCAGCTGCCCAGGTGCCCTGTTCGCCGTGGGCGATCAGTCGAGGCATGGCCAGCCCAGCCGTGCCGACGCTGTCAGCCCAGCAGCGCCAGGGAGTCGACGGC
Organism: Brachybacterium muris; assembly: GCF_016907455.1. Lineage (NCBI taxonomy): Bacteria > Bacillati > Actinomycetota > Actinomycetes > Micrococcales > Dermabacteraceae > Brachybacterium > Brachybacterium muris. The sequence goes on from NZ_JAFBCB010000001.1 coordinate 1,589,485, forward strand.
GAGACGTGCGGCGAGCGCACCGAGGACCACGAGGAACACGATCCTCACGAAGCCGGAGCCGAGCTTGAGCGCCAGACGCGCCCCGAGGTAGCCGCCGGCCACGTTGGCTACGGCCATGACGCCGCCCAGCAGCCACCACACCTCGCCCTGGCTGCCGAACACCAGCAGGGCACCGATGTTGGTGGTGAGGTTGGCGAGCTTGGCGTGGACACTGGCCTCGAGGAACCCGTAGCCCAGCACCACGACCATGGCGATGATGAAGAAGCTGCCGGTGCCGGGGCCGAGGATGCCGTCGTAGAAGCCCACCCCGCCGCCGATCGCGCCCGTGCGCAGCACATGGGAACGACCTTGGTGGCGCGGCTGGTGCACCAGTCCCATCGCGGGTCGCAGCAGTGTGTAGGTACCCACCCCGATCAGGGCGATGAGCACGATGGGGGACATCCAGGCGCGGGGGATGAAGATGGCCAGGGCCGCCCCGGCGGCGCTCCCTGCCAGGGCGCAGATCACCAGCGGGATCACGGTGGCGGCTATTGGGGTCACGCGCCGCACGTAGGTGGCGGCCGAGACGGTGGTCCCTGCGGCGCTGGCGAACTTGTTGGTGCCCAACACGGTGCCGGTGGAGGTCTCGGCCGGGAGCCCGGTGAGCAGGGCGGGCAGCTGGATCAGGCCGCCTCCGCCGACCACGGCATCGACCCAGCCGGCGAGGAATGCGGCACCGATCAGCAGTACCAGCGTGAGCGTGGAGAGCTGCATGAGCGGTTCGAGCAGGGGCACCGGACAAGTGAACACCTGGCGCGGGCGGCGCGGCGAATCGGGTCAGAGGATGGGCTGGACCCGTTCCCCGGGTGCGCCTGCGAGACTGGTGCCATGACCTCGATGATCTGGGACCTGGGCGGCACGCTGATGGACACCTACCCCGACGTAGACCGCACTTTGGCGGGTGTGGTCCATGACGAGGTGACCGATGCGGCGATCATGGAAGTCGCCCGCCTCACCAGGATTTCCAGCTCCCATGCGATCTCGACTCTCGCAGAGCGCTACGGGAAACCCGAGGCCGAGCTGCGCGATGCCTATGAGGCGCTCGAGGACCAGTGGGAGCAGCAGGCTCCGCCGCTGGTGGACGGTGCACTCCAGGTGATGGAGGCGATCCGCGAGTCCGGGGGCCTGAACCTGGTGGCCACGCATCGTGACCGCGCCAGTGCCACCGTGCTGGTGGACTCGCTGGGGCTGCCGGTGGATGACATGGTGTGCGCGCCCGATGGGTTCCCGCGTAAGCCGGATCCGGCGATGAATCTGGAGCTGCTGCGCCGTCACTCGCTGGATCCCGCGGACTGCTGCGCAGTGGGGGACCGGCCGGGCGACGTCGCGGCCGCGGAGGCCGCCGGCATTCGGGGCTATCTGCTGGTCACCCCCGGCATCCCACTGGGGGAGCCGGGGGTGAAGCGCATTGAGTCGCTCAGGGAGCTGCTCGAGAGCTGAGCCTCTCGCGACCGGATACGGTGGTCAGATGCCGCGTCGCGCTGCGAACACGCCGCCGTGGTTGATCACGGCCCACACATCCTTGGTACGCGGATCCACGCCGTAGGTGCCCAGCTCGTATCCCGGCTTGTAGGCGCCGCGCACGAAGCGGGCAGTGCCACCGAAGTTGGTCTGGACGGCGTTGACCCAGGTGCCGTCGGCGTCCAGGGTCGCCAGGCCGTAGGAGCCGCTGGCGTTGAAGCCCTTGGCCGGTCCACCGGACAGGCGCAGCACGAACGGGTCCGACTCGTCGGTCTCGTTGTTGCGGGGCCAGGTGCCCTCCAGGGCCGGGTCGTTCAGCTGGAGGTTGGTGGCGGTGCCCCACAGGAACAGGCGCGCGGTGTTGTCACCCTTGCCCGCGCTCTGCCAGCCGGTGTTGATCTCCTTGCTCATGGGGCGGCCCGCGTAGTCGACCTTCGTCGAGGTGTTCACCCCGGCGATGATCGACGCGGTGGTGCCTTCGAACTCGTCCACGACCTCGGTGTACGCCTCGCCCTGGTCCACCAGGAAGGCCTCGCCGTTCAGGGAGTAGCCCCACTGCTCGCGCCAGTACCAGTCACTCTCGGGCGGGGTGACGGCCAGGGAGGAGTTGTCGTAGTCCTGCCCGGTGCTCATGGAGTAGAAGTCGATGTACAGGCGCGGGCCGTCCACGGTGACCACGTAGTGGGTGATGGTCCACAGCTCCTGGGCCAGCACCACCTCGCTGGGACCGCCGTAGCGCTGGTCGTTGCTGGGGTTCTTCGGCACGTAGAACTTGTGGCTGTTGGAGCCTGCGATCAGCTGCTCCACCTGGGAGGAGCCGTCGGGGCTGGTGATGATGGAGCGGTGGTGGACGTGGTCGTGGCCGCCGATCACGTAGGGCACCTGGCCCTCGTCCATGATGCGAATGAAGCGGTCGTAGGCCTCGGGGTTCTCGCCGGGGTTGGAGCCGAACAGGGTGTCCACGTGGTTCTGGCCGATGAGGTTCTTGTGCGCGAACACCAGGCAGTGCATGTCCTCGGGGCGGCCCATCACGCGCTCCTCGATCCAGTCCAGCTGATCGACGATGTTGGTGTTGGTGCTGCCGGAGCCGTCGGGGCGGCGGAACTGGTCCAGCATGATGATCCGCAGGTTCTTCACGTCGAAGGAGTACGACAGCCCCGCCAGCAGATCCGAGGGGGAGGAGAAGTTGGTGGCGCCGGCCAGGGGGTTCGGGCCCTGCCCGAGGTTCTGCGGGAAGACGACCGGGAACTCCTGGGCAGCGCGCTGGGAGCTCTCGTGATTGCCGCGCAGGGTGTAGAAGCCGATGCCGGCGTCATACAGAGGCTGCACGGCCTGGGCCTTGATTGGCAGGGTGCGCACGTCGGGGTTGCCGTTCTTGGTGTCGTGCTCGACGTCGACGTTGTCGCCCACTTGCACCACGAAGTCCACGCCCTTGGTGATGAACTGCTCGTTGACCATCTGCTGGATGCCGAACGCTGTGGTCCCGGGGTTCTCGCCGTCGCGGTCCTCGCGCCACTGGGTGTCGGCCTGCAGTCCGAAGGTCCAGGCGTCCTCGCTGAGCGGGCGGGTGGGAAGGGCCGACGCCTGCTGGCCGTTGATGGTGGCGGCTGCGGCGGTGACCCCGAGGCCGGCTGAGAGGGCGACGAATCCGCGGCGGGAAAGGGCATGGTTATGCACAGTTATGCTCCTGAGCTGGGGTGATCTGTCCGCCTGTGGTGCGAGTGCAGCAGCGGCGGCCGTCAGGATCGACCGTAGGGGCCGGGGGAGAAGCGCCGACCACTGCCAGATCAACACCGGGTGTCATCGACATGACCAGTGGTGCCGATCCGCCCAGATCTCGAGGAGCTGCATCGAAACGGGCCCGACCCCACCGCGAGGTGGAGCCGGGCCCGTCGAACAGAGGACGAGGTCAGTCGGCCTGCATGCCGCCGTCGACGTTGTAGATCGACCCGGTCACGAAGGATGCCTCGGGGGAGGCGAGGAAGACGACCACGTTGGCCACCTCGTCGGCACGGCCGTAGCGGCCCACCGGGATGCCTGCGTGCAGGGCGGCCTTGAACGCCTCCTCGTCATCACCGGTGGCGTTCTGCTGGATCTCCGAGAGCATGGTGGTGTCGATCGCAGCCGGGGCCACGGCGTTCACGCGCACACCGGCGGCCGCGAGCTCCAGCGCGCCCGTCTTGGTGAGTCCGGCGACCGCGTGCTTGGAGGCGATGTAGCCGGCCATCCCGGCAGAGCCGATGTAGGCGGCGTTGGAGGCGGTGTTGATGATGACGCCCTCGCCCTGCTCGGTCATCTGGCGGCCCACGTGCTTCATCCCCAGGAACACGCCGGTGGTGTTGATCTCCAGGATGGTGCGGAACATGGACGCGTCCAGCTCGGTCATGGGGGAGTTGGGGCCGGCGATGCCGGCGTTGTTGTGGAACACGTCGATACGACCGTGCTTCTGGACAGTGGTGCGGACGTAGTTCTCGACATCCTCCTCCTTGGTCACGTCGGCCACCAGGGTGTCGAGACGGTCGGAGGCGCCGCCAAGGGTCTGGACGGCCTTCTCGAGCGCCTCCTCCTTGAGGTCGACAAGGATCACTTGGTCACCGCGGTCCAGGAACGTCTGGGCGGTCGCGATGCCGATGCCACCGGCACCTCCGGTGATGAGCACGATGCGGGGATCTGCCATGGGGTATCTCCTTCGATAGCCGGTCACTCGACCATGTCATCCCTGCCTGTGTACTCCTGAGAACAGTCTCCCGCGGGATGGGGGAGCGGCGGAACGCACGGTCGGAGGCCTTCCGTCTGTGATGTGTCAGTGGCACCGTGGCCCCATGAACACCATGCGCGGACAGGAACTGCTGGACACTCTGAACGGGAAGGCCCTCACCGATTGGCAGGGGTTCCCGGACGGCCTGCGGGCACGCTTCCTCACCAAGGATTTCGCCGGCGGACTGACGCTGGTGAACGCCATAGGCGAGGCAGCCGAGGAGGCGAACCACCACCCGGATCTCACCCTCACGTATCCGCACCTGGACGTGAAGCTGATCAGTCACGATGCCGGGGGAGTGACGGGCCGGGACCTGAGGATGGCCGGCCGTATCAGCGAGTTGGCAGCTGAGGCCGGAGTGAAGGTCGATTCAGCAGCGCCGACCGTACTGGAGCTGGGACTGGATACGGCGAACCGTGATGTGATCGGCCCGTTCTGGGCGGCTCTGCTGACCGGGGATGCGAGCAATGTCGACGGTGACGACGTGGTCGATCCCAGCAACCGGGTACCGCTGCTGTGGTTCCAGGGCACCGAGCAGCACGATGTGCCGAAGCAGCGCATGCACGTGGATCTGTGGGTGGGTGCCGATCAGGGCGAGGCGCGGATCGCTGCAGCCGTCGCGGCGGGAGGAACCGTGGTCGACGATTCCCAGGCGCCGTCGTTCACGGTACTGGCTGATGCCGACGGCAACCGGGCGTGCGTGTGCACGATCGCGGATCGGCGTTGAGCGATGTGGTGATGGGCGAGGACCTCGGGAAGCGGCGACCCCAGCCTGGGGGGGGGCTGCCTGACCTTCCGCAGTTGACATGAGACACGTAACTAGGGGTTATCTCAGAATGACTGCGCAAGTCGGATTGCTTCTCTCGCACTCTAGATGAGACTTCCGTAGCGCATCGAACCCCCACGTGACGGGCCGCTACCGCTAGTCCAGCACCCACAGTACGCCGAGCACCAGCCCGACCGACTACGAACTCCTGTCGAATGTCGGTCCACCTGGCTACATTCCAGGCGCATGAGAGCGACCAATCAGCAGGCCCTGATCACCGCAGTCTTCGAGGCAGCCGAGCGCGCCACGGACAGCATCACCCACCTCGTGCCCGACCTCGACCGTGACCGCGCTGAGTACGCCGTCGTGAGCGTGCTCCTGGAGGAGGCGTGGGTCAGCAGTCGCTGAGTCAGACCTCAGTCTCGGGGAGCCGCTCCACCATCCGCGAAGCCGGGGTATGCCCGGATGTCTCGCTTGGGCTCGGGAAGGCCGTCACGGCGACGTTGGGCCTCCTTGCGGCGGTCTTCTCGGTCCTCAGCCTCGAAAACCTCAGCAAGCGCTTCGAGGTCGGCCTGGAGGGTGTCTTGGGGGTTGTGCTTGGTCATGACGGTCCCTCCTGATGTGGGTTTGTGTGACTGGGTGCTATCGAGCGTAGACACACAGGCGTACGAGCAGGTTCTCACCGGCCCGTGAAGCGGTCATAAAGCCGACGCAGCGCGGACCGCTCCGCAGGCAAAGGTTCCGGCACTGTTGAACGAGGCTTTGTCCTGGGCCCGCGCTGGTCGAGGATGTCACGAACCTCGGAAGCAGGACGGCCCGCCGTGTTTCCGAGCCGTTGGATGTAGGTGAATATTCGCCTCGCTGGGGTCCGCTGATCGAGGGTTCGGGTGCCACGTCGCTGCCGTAGCGGTGGCGTCGTTCGGGACCACCAGTGGTGTCGTTGGGGCCGCTCTGTCTACGCTCCTTCCGCCGTGTGTATAGGGCACGCGGCGGAAGGAGCAATCTGGAATGGTACGGAAGATCAGGGCGAAGCTGGTGCTCCAGCTGCGCGCAGAAGGTCTGTCGGGGCGAGCGATTTCGTCCTCGCAGGGCATGTCCCGCAAGTCCGTGAGGGCGGTGTTCGAGGCCGCTGACGCTGCAGGGATCGGGTGGGGCGATATCGCGGACGTCGCCGATGAGCAGGTGTATGCCCGGTTGTTCCCGGGCCGGGGCGAGCACGAGAGCGTGTTCGCACAGCCGGACTGGGAACAGGTCCATCGAGAGATGGCCAGGGTCGGCGTGACGCTGAAGCTGTTGCACGGCGAGTACTTCGACGCGACCACGGCGGCTGGGGATCCGGCGATGGGGTATGACCGGTTTTGCCGCACCTACCAGCACCACGTCATGGTCACCGGTGCCGCTTCGAGAGTCGGTCACAAGGCCGGCCAGAGCGTGGAGGTCGACTGGTCCGGCCCCACGATGGAGCTGGCCGATCCGGTCACCGGCGAGGTCTCGAAGGTGTTCTTGTTCGTTGCCTGCCTGCCTTTTTCTCGTTACGCGTTCTGCTTCCCGGCGCTGGATATGCGCCAGGAGTCCTGGCTGCGAGCGCACGTAGCGATGTTCGAGGCGCTGGGCGGGACGGTCCCGAGGATCGTTCCGGACAACCTCAAGACCGGTGTGGTGAAGCACCCCCGCGAGGGCGAGATCGTCCTGAACGATGCGTATCGCGAGATGGCAGCGCATTACTCGGCGGCGGTGCTCCCGGGGAGGGTGCGGAAACCGAAAGACAAGGCGAGCGTGGAGAACACCGTCGCGCACGTCGCGACCTGGGTCATCGCCGGGCTGCGGGATCAGCGATTCACGTCCCTGCCCGAACTTGCAGCCGCCATCGGGCAGCGGATGGAGGCCTATAACGCGGAGCCGTTCCAGAAGCGGCCCGGATCCCGCGCCAGCGTGTTCGACGCGGAGGAGCGGCCGCTGCTGACGCCGCTGCCGGCGGTGCCCTACGAGATCTCGACATGGCACTACGGACGACGAGTGGGCAGGAACGGGCACGTCACGTTCGCGCGGAACTTCTACTCCGCGCCGTTCGCGCACATCGGCGCGAAGGTCGATCTGCGCATCACGGCCCGGACGCTGGAGATCTATCAGGGCAGCCAGCGACTGACCAGTCACCTGCTGCTCCCGGAGACCGCGAGCAATGAGTACCGCACCAACGACGCGGACCTACCTGCGGGCGAGCGTTTCCAGGCCTGGGACGCGCAGAGGGTGCGGGCGTGGGCAGATCGGGTCGGGCCGGCCACGGTGATCGTGATCCAGCGGATCTTCGAGTCCGTGCCGATCGTGGAACAGGGCCTGGATCCCGCGTTGGCGGTGCTACGGCTCTCTCGCCGCTTCTCCGTAGATCGGGTCGAGGCGGCCTGCGCACTCGCGCTGACGGGACGGGTCCGTTCACCGCGCTATGCGCATCTGCACCCGATCTTGGCCACCGGGCAGGACAAGGTCGCCGCCCTGCGTCCACCCCGCGAGGAACCCGCGGAAGACGGCGGATACGTCCGTGGCGCCGACTACTACGCCGGAGGTGTCCGGTGAGCGTGATCGATAACGACACGAAGCGGAAGCTGCGCGAGATGGGCGCGACCGCGCTGCTGGACGCGATCGATGCCCAGGATGAGGCTCACGTGCTGGGGATGTCGTTCCAGGAACGGCTCCAGCTGATCGTGGACGAGGCGCATTCCATCTTCAATCATGGAAAGGTCGAGGGTCTGATCCGCCGGGCGGGGCTGCGTTATCCCGGAGCGGACCTGCGGCGGCTGGATCTGGTCGAGGAACGGGGACTGAACCGGAACGTGATCGCGCAACTGGCAACCTGCTCCTTCATCCAGCGGCAACAGAACGTGGTCTTCCAGGGCTTCACCGGCTCAGGGAAGTCCTACCTCGGCTGCGCGCTGGCGAAGCAGGCCTGCCAGCACCGGCTCCGAGCCCACTACATCCGAATGCCCGACCTCGAAGAGGCCTGGGCCCTGGCAAAGGACAAGCCGCAGGGCCAGACGAAGTTCCTGCGGAAGTACTCCACGTTCTCGCTGCTGGTGATCGACGAGTGGCTGCTGGACCATCCTGACGAGGGAATGCGTTCGATGCTGCTGGAACTGCTCGAGCGCCGCTATGACACCGGCTCGACCGTGTTCTGCACCCAGTACCCGAAGAAGGACTGGCACGCCCGGCTCGGTGGAGCAGTCCACGCCGATGCGATCATGGACCGCATCGTGCACAACACAATCTGGATCGACACCGGCGACAGGAACATGCGAGAACACACCGCACTGCCCCAGTGACCCGATGCCGGCGGGAGCCAGTGGTCCCCACCGCGGCGGCTACTGGCCCCCGTCGGCACGATCGGCGGTCCCCAAGAGCAAGATTCGGTGGCTCCCACGACTACGAATACTCAGCTCCCACGACTACGAATACTCAGTAGGTCCCGGACCTATTCATCTTGGCGACTTCCTTCTTGATGTCACGAAGCGCGGAAGCGACATGGTGGATGTTGTACACGTCGGGCTGCATGGCCCCCGCCATCGCGTTGAGGTCCACTACTCCTGAGTCCCGGTGATCAGGCTTGCCCTTCTTCGCGGCGACGGTGCCTTCGTCGTACTCAACCGAGTAATCGTGACTGGTCGGCAGGTCCGACCTCCCTGAGTTCAGGCGTTCGTCCATGGCGTCGTAGAACGTGCGCAACTCCTGACCTGGAGCAAGCATCGGAATGGGTTCTCTTAACCACCGCACTTCGCTGATGGGGGCTCCAGGCGTTTCGTTGGCCCGGACAGGCTCTGGGGTCAAACTGACCTTGACGTTGTACGCAGGGCGTTGCCCGATGTTTCGGATTACCAGGTCCATGACCCGCCAGCCGATTGGCGACGGTTCCGCAGTCACGATGATGTACGGGCGAGTTGCTTCTCGCTGGGCGGCCCGGGCGATCTGCACCTGGTTCCGGGCGTATAAGGCAGCGGCGATGGCGACCAGAAGGAGTCCAGCGGTCAGCAGGGTGTAGTAGGCAGTCCAGCCCGTGGCCGACAGGCCCCAGAAAGTGTCATCCATCGTGTGACCCCTTCATGGAGACGCCCCGGCCACTCTCGCCACGATGCCCACACCCAGGAGGACCAGGGTGAGGTAGACGGGGGCGATTGACCAAGACCTCCATACGGACGGTCCGGGCAGCAACCTTTCCAGCCACTCGGGCGCATCCTTCCAGCCCCCTGTCTCGTCACGGGTGAACCTGGCTGGCAACGCCTTGGTGCTGAGAGTGAATGCCTGAATATCGGGGTCTCCCTCGGCAACTGCCCTATACAGGCAGCGATAGCGCTTCTCCTGCCTGAGGTAGTTGGCGTCCAGATAGGCGAACAGCAGCGTCGCTCCGACCCCCAGCAAGGCCACGGATTCGGCGTTCTGCGTCAGCGCATAGCCGTAAGCAGCAGTCACCACCGGCAAGAGCCACGCCTTGGCCGTGGAAGACGCGGCGGACATGCGGGTGACGATGGCTTGGATGAAGTCGAGGTGCTTGCGAGTGTCCTCAGGGTCACGCTGCGGCGGCTTCGGTTCACACATCGTCGCGGAGTCTTCTGCACGCCTCACGCACGGCCCCAAGCGCATGGTCCTTTTCTGCCTCGCTGTAGTCCGTATCCTCCGGCCAGATCGGTCCCATCGCATCGCCGTCCCAGCGAGGCACGAGGTGCACGTGGAGGTGAAACACGGTCTGGGTCGCCGCTTCTCCGCTGGACTGGATGACGTTGAGCCCCTCGGGGTGGAGCGCCTCGCGGATCGCCCCGGCGAGCCGAACTGTTGCGCGGGCGAGATGAGCCGCCGTCTCCTCGGAGAGTGACCAGATGTCCGGAACGTGCTTTCGTGGCACGACCATGGTGTGGCCGAGAACGGCGGGCTCGGTCGGGAAGAAGGCGACGACGTGCTCGTCCCGGTAGACCTCGCGGGCGTCTGGGTCATCCCGCTGGACGATCTCGCAGAATGGGCAGTCAGGCTCGTACGTAGGCATTCTGAACCAGTTTCGGAAGGGCGGCCTTGATGTCCGCATATACGGACTGGCTGTCCCAGCCGCTTGGGTTGTACGGCTGGATGAAGTCTGCGATGGTTCCTCCGCCCTGCAACGACACCTGTGCGAAGGGGTCGGGTCCTGCGCTCGCCGTGCGCTGGTTCTGGTCCTTCAGTCCGTGGATGCGCACGCCGCATAGCGGGATGTAGTTGTCCCAGGCGTAGGCGATTTCCTTTCGAACCCATGACCTGTTCGCGGTACCGGAGCCCACGAGAACGACCACGGCGTCCTTGCCCGCCATCTGCTTCTTGATCCATCGCCAGATGGCATCCTCGCCCTGTCGCTTGACGCTCTCCCAGTCCTGGGAGTCGAGGACCGGTTGGCCCTCGATGACGCCCATCGACTTGATGGTGTTCACACGCCACCAATCGTTGTCGTAGTGGAATGAGTAGAAGACTGACTTGGCCATGATGGCTCCTTTCTCGTGGTCCCCGGTCTGGCCGGGCTCACGAACATCTCTAGCAGGCGGGTCCGACACACCTGGATCACCGCCAGAGGGGGATGGGGTGCAGCGGACGCTTCCCCTCGCCGCTGCACCCCACCTGACCTACTTGACCCGCATCTGGATGCGAGTGCCCTCGCTGATGTGCGTCGCGTACTCGGTCAACTCGGGATCGGAGATCGACCCCCCGACCCGAGACCACTCGCGCCGCAGCACAGGCTTGATCTCGGAGACGGGCCGACCCTTGTAGCGACGGAGGAGGGAGTCGAACATCTTCTGGTAGTCAGACGCGATGTCCTTCAGGGCGGGCCGGACGGCCTTCTCCAGTTCCTTCTCCCAGCCGGGACTCATCTTGAAGTTGGCCATGGCTCACACCCGCTGACTGATCGTCGTGCTCGGGTGGCGCTGGGCCGTGGACTCCTTGACGAACCGCCCGGTGATGGTGGAGCGGTGGACGGTCGTCTTGTTGGACGTGCCCCGACCGATCCGTTCGGTCGTGGTCGTCCGGGGACTCCGACGCGCGGTCGAAGCCTTCACAAAACGCCCTGTGCGGGCGCTCCTACTCGCGGTGCGTGCCATGGGGCTCGCCTCCGTTCTGGGCCGTGGCCCATTTGCGAGCACTGCGCATGGAACGACTAGAGTCGGAGTCCTAGTTCGCCAACTAGACACCAGGCCCTGAGCGCTCCACCCCGGAGAGTTCGGGGCTTCGGTGCTCTTGGGAAGAAGTCTAGTTGCTGCTAATGACAACGGTGTAGTTCCTCCTTTGGGGCACGCAGACTCTCGCGTAGGCTTGCCGGGTGACTGAGCGCGGCACCCTGCTGGTGGTGGGAAGCAACCCGCCCTCCCAGACCAGCGGGCAGCGCACCATTGCCCGCGTGCACCAGGCGGCGACGATCCTCGGCTTCGAGACAGCCACCATTGCCAACCTCTTCGTCCTGCCTGAGTATTCGTAGTCGTGGGAGCCACCGAATCTTGCTCTTGGGGACCGCCGATCGTGCCGACGGGGGCCAGTAGCCGCCGCGGTGGGGACCACTGGCTCCCGCCGGCATCGGGTCACTGGGGCAGTGCGGTGTGTTCTCGCATGTTCCTGTCGCCGGTGTCGATCCAGATTGTGTTGTGCACGATGCGGTCCATGATCGCATCGGCGTGGACTGCTCCACCGAGCCGGGCGTGCCAGTCCTTCTTCGGGTACTGGGTGCAGAACACGGTCGAGCCGGTGTCATAGCGGCGCTCGAGCAGTTCCAGCAGCATCGAACGCATTCCCTCGTCAGGATGGTCCAGCAGCCACTCGTCGATCACCAGCAGCGAGAACGTGGAGTACTTCCGCAGGAACTTCGTCTGGCCCTGCGGCTTGTCCTTTGCCAGGGCCCAGGCCTCTTCGAGGTCGGGCATTCGGATGTAGTGGGCTCGGAGCCGGTGCTGGCAGGCCTGCTTCGCCAGCGCGCAGCCGAGGTAGGACTTCCCTGAGCCGGTGAAGCCCTGGAAGACCACGTTCTGTTGCCGCTGGATGAAGGAGCAGGTTGCCAGTTGCGCGATCACGTTCCGGTTCAGTCCCCGTTCCTCGACCAGATCCAGCCGCCGCAGGTCCGCTCCGGGATAACGCAGCCCCGCCCGGCGGATCAGACCCTCGACCTTTCCATGATTGAAGATGGAATGCGCCTCGTCCACGATCAGCTGGAGCCGTTCCTGGAACGACATCCCCAGCACGTGAGCCTCATCCTGGGCATCGATCGCGTCCAGCAGCGCGGTCGCGCCCATCTCGCGCAGCTTCCGCTTCGTGTCGTTATCGATCACGCTCACCGGACACCTCCGGCGTAGTAGTCGGCGCCACGGACGTATCCGCCGTCTTCCGCGGGTTCCTCGCGGGGTGGACGCAGGGCGGCGACCTTGTCCTGCCCGGTGGCCAAGATCGGGTGCAGATGCGCATAGCGCGGTGAACGGACCCGTCCCGTCAGCGCGAGTGCGCAGGCCGCCTCGACCCGATCTACGGAGAAGCGGCGAGAGAGCCGTAGCACCGCCAACGCGGGATCCAGGCCCTGTTCCACGATCGGCACGGACTCGAAGATCCGCTGGATCACGATCACCGTGGCCGGCCCGACCCGATCTGCCCACGCCCGCACCCTCTGCGCGTCCCAGGCCTGGAAACGCTCGCCCGCAGGTAGGTCCGCGTCGTTGGTGCGGTACTCATTGCTCGCGGTCTCCGGGAGCAGCAGGTGACTGGTCAGTCGCTGGCTGCCCTGATAGATCTCCAGCGTCCGGGCCGTGATGCGCAGATCGACCTTCGCGCCGATGTGCGCGAACGGCGCGGAGTAGAAGTTCCGCGCGAACGTGACGTGCCCGTTCCTGCCCACTCGTCGTCCGTAGTGCCATGTCGAGATCTCGTAGGGCACCGCCGGCAGCGGCGTCAGCAGCGGCCGCTCCTCCGCGTCGAACACGCTGGCGCGGGATCCGGGCCGCTTCTGGAACGGCTCCGCGTTATAGGCCTCCATCCGCTGCCCGATGGCGGCTGCAAGTTCGGGCAGGGACGTGAATCGCTGATCCCGCAGCCCGGCGATGACCCAGGTCGCGACGTGCGCGACGGTGTTCTCCACGCTCGCCTTGTCTTTCGGTTTCCGCACCCTCCCCGGGAGCACCGCCGCCGAGTAATGCGCTGCCATCTCGCGATACGCATCGTTCAGGACGATCTCGCCCTCGCGGGGGTGCTTCACCACACCGGTCTTGAGGTTGTCCGGAACGATCCTCGGGACCGTCCCGCCCAGCGCCTCGAACATCGCTACGTGCGCTCGCAGCCAGGACTCCTGGCGCATATCCAGCGCCGGGAAGCAGAACGCGTAACGAGAAAAAGGCAGGCAGGCAACGAACAAGAACACCTTCGAGACCTCGCCGGTGACCGGATCGGCCAGCTCCATCGTGGGGCCGGACCAGTCGACCTCCACGCTCTGGCCGGCCTTGTGACCGACTCTCGAAGCGGCACCGGTGACCATGACGTGGTGCTGGTAGGTGCGGCAAAACCGGTCATACCCCATCGCCGGATCCCCAGCCGCCGTGGTCGCGTCGAAGTACTCGCCGTGCAACAGCTTCAGCGTCACGCCGACCCTGGCCATCTCTCGATGGACCTGTTCCCAGTCCGGCTGTGCGAACACGCTCTCGTGCTCGCCCCGGCCCGGGAACAACCGGGCATACACCTGCTCATCGGCGACGTCCGCGATATCGCCCCACCCGATCCCTGCAGCGTCAGCGGCCTCGAACACCGCCCTCACGGACTTGCGGGACATGCCCTGCGAGGACGAAATCGCTCGCCCCGACAGACCTTCTGCGCGCAGCTGGAGCACCAGCTTCGCCCTGATCTTCCGTACCATTCCAGATTGCTCCTTCCGCCGCGTGCCCTATACACACGGCGGAAGGAGCGTAGACAGAGCGGCCCCAACGACACCACTGGTGGTCCCGAACGACGCCACCGCTACGGCAGCGACGTGGCACCCGAACCCTCGATCAGCGGACCCCAGCGAGGCGAATATTCATCCTGCCGACCTATCGCAGCGGCGGCATCGCTGACCTCGGGCGGACCCGCGAAGGGTGGCTCGACGCCCGACCACATCTTGTCTCGGGGCTCGATGACTGCGATGGGGTGCTGCTGGCCTACGGCACGCAGGAGCCGAGTGGTGAGGCACGGACTCATCACCGGGATCAAGTGAGGTGGCTTGACGAGAAGATCGAGGATCGCGCCCTGCCGACCTGGTGGGTCGGCGGTGCTCCTCGTCACCCCTCGCGGTGGCAGCGGTACACGTGGCGGGAGTTGCCGGGGATCGAGTTCAGGGAGGCGCTGGAGAGGTCATTCTGCCAGGTGCCCAGGGCCTGAGAACCCAGGACCTTAGACCGGGGACTCACGTCTCGAAGATGTCTCGACGCAACTCCTGGTAGATGGCCATGTCGGGTTGGACCAGAGAGGCCAGTTTGTCCTCCGCGAACGAGCGCGCTGTAGTCCCGGGGCGACCGAGCGACAGGGCCTTTCGAATCTCAACGAACATCGGGCCAGAGGCGGACTTCACGTCATCCGCATCCTTGCCTCGTCCCGAGAGTGCTGCCATCTGCGAGTGGTAGATGTCTCGAACATCTCGCTTGGCGTCGCTGCGTCCGATGCTGTCACAGAAGGCGTCTAACACCTCGGGGTCGAAGAGGTACGCCTCAATGTGTCGTCGCGTGAGCACCGAGGTTCCGGCAGCACGCCAACGCTCCACCTCTTCGTCACTCGCCAAATCGCGATCTCGAAGCCTGATGACCTTCGTTCCCTGGGTAAGTGTCTGCAACGCGGAGGTGAGACCGATCTTGTCGCTCTGGGCATCATCGCTGTTGCCAACCGAGATGAAGTCAACGTCGGGGAACTCAGACGTGAAGATGGTCCGGTAGCACCGCGCGTCGAACCCATCAGAACTGCCCTCGCACATCACGACCATCGCGGGGGCCACGAGCGTGGCCATGTCGTCCAGCGCTACGGCCAGCATTCGCTTCCAGAACTGTCGGTCTGGCGTCACCGGCTGGAGCGTGACAGGAACATCGAAGTCGTGGCCTTCGAAGTCCAAGAAGATCACTTCGCCAGTGCTCTCTCGTGCCATCTTCACGGCCTCACTCATGAGCCCGAGGCTGTGTGAGGCGAGGAAGAGTTGAGACTGTTCGGGAAGCACACTCATCAACTCGCGCAGCAGACGGCCCTGCGCCTTTGTGCCGACATGAAGTTCGGGCTCGTCAATGCACCAGATCGAGTCCGTGTAGTAGTCCGCCTTCACAACCGCGTCCAGAAGGAGGTCGAAGATGGCCTTCTCGCCCGCCGAGAGGTTGAGGTACGGAAACCCGGTCGCGATTCCCTTGGTGAACTCGAAGGAGTGCCCTGCTCCCAGTGCTCCCACCCGTGTCAACGTCAGATCGGGCAGCACTCGCAGGACGGCCTCACGGAGCCTTCCGGTAACGCGGTCTCTGATCTCTGCCTTGGTAGTTCTATCCGGAGTCACATCGTCGTAGACGGCAGAGAAGGTCGCCCACAGCAGTCGCTGGTAGTTCTCTGAGACAGACCTATCCTCGTCCACAGCCCTCCGTGCGGGTCCTCCGTTCTCGTTCGGGCGCGGCGGTTGGGACAGGTGCTGGATGCTGAAGTCGGCCTCGTGACGGTATGCCGTCCGGAAGTAGAGGGACGATTCCTGGAGGAGAGCCTGCTCTCGGGCACCGCCGTGGAGATTCACCGTGACCCGTTGGTACCACTCAGATGGGTCCGCCACCCCCACCTTGGCAGCGTAGGTTGGGCTGCCCTCAGCACGGCTCCAGGCAGCAAGGCGATACCAAGTTTGAAGCCCGTCAAAGAACGAGGACTTGCCCACGCCGTTCGGGCCAGCAAGGACGATGAGCCGCGCTGACTCTGGCAAGCCAACGATGCTCAGGTCACTGAACCTACGGAAGTTGCGGAGGTGGATCGACTCGACTCTCACATCATGCCCTCAGTAGTCGCTCGCTACGCCGGACTCGTAGAGTCCCTTGGCGTTCTTTGCGTCTCGGATGGCCTGTCGGACGTGGTGCTTGGTCAGGTCGAGGACCTTCATGGTGCCTCCGGTCTCGGCCACGGACTCGATGCGGCGGAACTCGCCCTGGTACTTCTCCGCGAACGCCGCCAGCCCTCGCAACTTGGGCAGGGCATCGGAGAGGTGGTGGCCGTGAGGGTCCACCAGATCAGCCACTACGGCACCCGTGTGATCGGTGCCGAAGAAGATGAAGTCGGGCCGGACTGCCTTCCAGGTGCCGGTGTCCTCCTTGTAGGCGATGGCCAGAGACTCCTTCGTGGCCCGGGCGGGGTTGCGGTACCAGCCCTTGAAGCCGGGCTGCCTGGCCTCGGAGTCGAGGACCTTCCGCTCCCACTCGTTGAGCGTGATCGGGTAGGTGCCGTCCTCAGCCGCCATGAGGTGCATGAGCCGGGTCTCCAGCGGACTCTCGGTCCCGTCCTTCTCACGCACCATCGTCTCGGCCTGGGCTGCCTTGGGCACGGTCAGGGAGATGCGTTCAGGGTGGGTGGACATGCCCTCCAAGCGGTCGTACTCCGCCTGCCGCTCGTCCGACAGTCCCTTGCGGGCGACGCGGGTCTGGTTGAGCCAGATCCGGGCCAGGTCGTCGGCCTCGGTCTCGACGGCCTCTGCGATCTCGGGCACCCGCCCGAGGGCAGCGACGGTGATGTTGGCCTCCAGGAGGTCGTCATCGTCGCCGTCCGGGCCGACCAGGTGGTTGACGTAGGAGGAGCACAGGGCGGGGCTCAGGACACGGGCAGCGGCCCGGTAGGAGTCCTCGATGGCCCGAGGGTCAGCCGACTCCTGGAACGACTTGTAGGAGAACCCGCCACCGATCCGGCCTCGGGCCTCCTCACCGCTCATCGTGAGCACGTCCTCACGCGCTTGGTCGACCTTCTCCTGGTACTGCACGGCGCGACCGTCCAGGACCGCGTGGAGGTGCTTGTGGGCCTTCTCCACGGCCTCCTCGACCAGGTCGTCCTTGGACAGTGCCGTTGCCAGCGCGGTGAGTCGGCGGATGGGTTTGACGCCCTTCTTCGGGATCGTCACCGAGGGCAGGGCCGCGAAGCGGTCCCAGACCTCTTGGGGCACCTTGGGATTGGGGTGCAGGTCCACCGGGTCGAAGAGGACACGGCGTCCCTCACCGCCTCCGGTGTCGTTGTCCTCCTCGTCCTTGGAGGTCGCGCCCTTCATGAGCATCTCTGCCACGCCCGTGGCGGTCTTGCGGTCGAAGAACGGCAGCAGGCAGTCCACAGAGTTGAGCAACTCGTTGCCCGGGATGCGCCGTGCCAGCGGGGTGCGGATCATCCGTCCGAGCAACTGGGTGATGTGGGTCCGATCCTTCGCCGGGCGCATCGAGACCAGCACCTCAGCGCGCGGGCAGTCCCAGCCCGTGGAGATCGCAGACTTGGCCAGCAGCACCCGCACGTGCGTGGCATCCTGCACCCTCTGGGGCTCGATGTACGGCGCGCCCTGCTGGCCGACCAGCAGGTCCTGGTGCTCCCCGAAGACGTTCGCCACGGCGTCGGGGCCGAGTTCGGGCCAGGCGTCATAGATCGTGTCCAACGTCCGCACCAGCGTCTCGGTGGTGGGCTTGTCACCCACCTGCACCACCAGCAACGGAATGACCGGATCGGCCTCCTCCTGCTCATCGGCATACGCCAGCCACGCCGCCGTCGAGGCGCGGACCTTTTCCACCGCCCGCCGCAGCAACACCGTGTCGAAGACCCCCTGCTCGGTCGGGATGCTCAGAACGATGTCGTCCTTCAACAGCCCCGACGCCTGCACCAGAGCGGAGTCCACCTCCACCGAAGGCAGGGCAGTCCGACCCTTCGCATCCTTCATCGCGGCCTCGAACCGCTCCACCGTGGCCGAGATGCCGAACACCACCGGCATGGGCGGCACCGCGCCGTTGCCGTTGATCAGCCGCTGCACGATGGTGCTTCGGTCCTTGCTCGTCGTCCCCATCCCACGGTGGGCTTCGTCCAGCACGAAGTACAGCGTGAGGTCCTTGTTCTCGACCGTGTTGGTGATCACGTCGTAGATCGAGGTCTGCATCTCATCCGGACGCGGCTGGAACAGCCGCTCCTGCCCGGGCAGTGGGGTCGGCTCGCCTCGCACCAGGCGCGAGTTCTTCGACAACTTCTGCGTGTTCAGGAAGTAGACGTGGCCGGGACGCAGCGAGGGCTCGGAGAACGTCGTCTCGATGACCCGCAGCCGCGAGTCCAACTCACTCGCGGCCTCCTGCAATCGCGCCCGTGACTGCTCATTGAGTGACGGATCATCGGAGAACCACAGCACGACCGCGCCCGGGTCGGCGTCGAAGTCGAACTCGTCGTTGCCGAAGAACAGCGCCTCGATCACCGCAGCAGCCATCACGGTCTTGCCCGCGCCGGTCGTCGCCGTGAGGGAGAACTGCGTCTTGGAGCCGTAGCGGTGGTACATGTCCCTGGCCTGCTCCAAGTTCCGCAGCACGTCCCGGACGGCCTCGCCCTGGTAGTCCTTCAACGTGTAGCGCATCAGCGACCACCCCTCAGCATGAAGTTCTGCAAGTACGACTCGTACAGCCGCACCGGGAGCACCGCGCTAGGCAGGTCACGGCACACCATCTGGAACGCCGAGTCATCATCCGTGACGATGAACGCCGTGCGCACCGACTCCTCCTCAGCCACCCGGGCCACGAAGTCCCCGGCCTGATCCAGGTTCCCCAGGACCGCGTACGTCTCGGCCACGTCCCAGCCGTCCTCGCCCAGGTCGGTGATGATCCGCCCCTGCGACCCGGCCCTCATCCACAACATCGGAGCGATCCGCTCGAACGCCCGGTTGTGGC
Source organism: Brachybacterium muris (assembly GCF_016907455.1). Taxonomy (NCBI): domain Bacteria; kingdom Bacillati; phylum Actinomycetota; class Actinomycetes; order Micrococcales; family Dermabacteraceae; genus Brachybacterium; species Brachybacterium muris. Next base: position 1,608,404 of record NZ_JAFBCB010000001.1, read on the forward strand.
GCACCGACAACGGGGCCTCGTAGGTCAGGGTGAAGAAGGCCGCGTTCTCCTCGAAGCCCTCGCTCATGGGGAACTCATCTGTGAACTTGTAATCACCCTTGATTGGTTCGCCCTCTGGCGTCTTGCCCGTGATCGCGGCGGTCACCCGGGGCTTGGTGATGTAGTCACAGATACCCTGCGACTCCCAGTCCTCATCTCCGGGACGCAGACCCTGCCTGCGGAGAGCGCGCTGCTCGTCGGCGCTGACCTCGTTGTTCGTCACCGAGATGCACTGACGACGACCACCATCCTGCTTGTTCAGCCGCATGAGGGCATGCGCTGTGGTGCCGGAGCCGGAGAAGAAGTCAAGTACGACGGCATAAGGCTTGTCCTTGACAAAGAACCGGAGTGCATCTTCAACGGCATACAAGGACTTGGGGAATGGGAACTTGCGGTCCGGCATGAAGTTGAGCAACAGTCGGGTCCCATACTGAGTTGCGTCGTGCGACCCGATCCTCCACTGAGTGCCCGGAACGGTGTTTCTCTCGGCCAGTGCCAGCGTCGATGTTTCGACGGAGCCGTCGCTCCTCCTCCCGATCACCGTGTATACCCCCGCCTCGATCTTGGCTCTCTCACCTTCGGCCAGGTAGTAGATCGGGGTTGTTTCGCCCTTCACCGTTCCGATTCGGATGCAGCCAGCCTCTAGCACTTTTCGCACGGTCGCTGGCTTCAGCCGCCAGCGGCCCTCGGTTCCGTTCTGGCGGATGGGCCAGACTGCGAAAGTCCCCTCGGGAGCCACGGTGGCGTGCCGATCAGCGCCTACCCCGATTGGCTCACCAACGCTGTGGATGCTCTTGCCGTCCAAGTTGATGAAGAACGGGTAGAAGGTTTCAGGGTGACCGGCTCTAGTCGGGCTTGATCCCGACTTGCGCAACAAGTCCCAACGAATCTCCCCCTTGTGCGTTCGGCCCGCAGTCGTGACCCACTCGCCAGGGAGAGGCAGGGGGCGAGCCCCAGCGGTTCCTTGCATGACGAAGAAGTAATACTCGTCTGACCTGCCGAAGTAACCAGCGCGCGCTACAGCGGCGGGGTTGATCAGTGTGCTTACCATCTGGATTCGTGCAGCGGGAAAAGTCTGCTCCAGGAGCAGAGCAAGGCGAGCGTACTCCTTCTCGTCAATCGTGACGATGAGCACCGAGTCTTCGGGATTGAGCAGTTCGCGCGCCACCTCCAGCCGTCGTTCCATGAACGCCAGCCACTTCGAGTGCCGGTAGTCGTCATCCCCTTCGACGTAGTTGTTGTTGTACTTCCAGTCCCTCGCTCCGGTGTTGTAGGGCGGGTCGATGTAGATGGCGTCGATGGAGTGCCCGTGCGTGTAGGTGAGCATCTCCAGGGCGTGGTAGTTCTCCGCGTTGATGACCGTGTGGAAGGGTTTGTCCCCGCCGCGCTCGACCCGCCCCGTCTCCACGAGGCCCGGGTAGATGCGGTCGTTGAACTCCGCGACCACCACCAGGTCGTCGGTGATGACGGACTGGGTTTCTGGCTCTTCAGCGTCCAGTTCCAGCAGGTGCGCGACTCGGCTCCCATCCACGCGCTCGATCTGCTCGACCCGCCACAAGCGCTGGTCCCCGGGCTTGACCTCCCCACGGGGCGGGAGCACCCGCACCTTGTCGCCCCGACGCACCGTGCGCCCGGGCAACTCCACGACCTCGGGCTGGTGCTGCTCGAAGACCAGGCCGAAGGTCCGTCGCTTCAGCAGCGCGGCGAACTCCTTCTCCAGGTCGTCACCGAGTTGCTTGTCGGCCTTGCGGGCCTGCCTTAGTAGTTCAGTCAGTCGCGACACTCGCTACGTCTCCTTCACCGTCTGCGAGCGCTTCAGACCCGCTCCGCTCATGGTATTCCGGGGCACCGACAGAACCCGCCAGGCTGGGCCGAGGACGACGACGCTCAGTCATGGTGATCCTTCGATGTACGCCCTGACGGCTGCCATCGACCGCTCGCGACGAAGATCAGCCTTGGACGGGGTGGCCATGACCTTGCGTCCCAGAAAGCGTGTGTAGCGCTCCCGGCCCTCGGCCAGGAGATCGTCGACGCTCATGGCATGGACGGGCTCTGGAGCCTGACGTGCCGACTTCTGGACCGGCTCCTCGATCTTTCTTGGACTGCGGAAGCCTTCGGAGTCCCACATGCCCAGACCGATGAGGACCGAGCGAGGGGAGTAGCCAGCACGGAGCGCTGCCCGAATGCCGGTAAGGAGCGTCTCTGCCTTGACCACGGGGGTACCGGCGGCAGCCATCGCCTCGCAGTAGGCATCCAGCATGGACCGAGCGTCACGTGCTTCGGGGGAGGGAGGGAGAGTGGCCAGGTTTCGCGGGAGCAGACATAGGGGTCAGAGCAACGAGCCTTCGCCTCTCCGCCGGACTTTACATAACGTACATTATCGGCGTTGGGTACAAGGGGTGGTGATGGGGGTCAGCGCGACCCGCTCGTGCCCAGTAAGGCCCAGCCGAGGTGCTGCGCGGCTCGCTTGTCGAAGGTCATCACCGTGCGTGCATGTGCGTCACGCGCACCGACGTCGATCATCGCGTCGGCGAAGTCAGCCCCAGCCGCGGCGGCGTCCAGGACTTCCTTCAGCCCGCGTGGACAGACGAGCTCGGGTGTCCCCAGAAGCTGACGAAAAGCTGACAGCACCATCTCGACGCTCACGTTCCGGACCCTGGTCAGCACCCAGTATGTTTCGACCAGGACGATAGGCCCGATCCAGGCTGGGCGCTCGATCGACAAGGACTCGAGGAGTTCGCGCGCAGCGTCATGCTGATCCGGGTCGTCGTCCAGCAGGACGCGCACCAGGACGTTCGTGTCCAGTGCGATCACGACGAGGTCGCGCCTTCGGCGATGGCCTCGTCCATGTCCTCGAGAGTCAACGGCGGGCCGTCGTACGGGATCAATCCCAGCAGCTTTGTCGCGCGTTCATGCTTCGTCGACATGGAGACAGATCCATCCTCGTGGATCTGGAAGGCCACCTTGGACCCTGCGGTAAGGCCCAGGGCTTCCCGCACCGACTTGGGGATCGTGATCTGACCCTTCGTTGTCACCGTTGAGATCGGCATGGCAACACTCTCCTTCTCCTTACATGAGGGTAAGGCGTGTCATGCCGGTCGAGCAAAGAGTGCGCAGGATCAGGCCGCCTCTACCGATCGCCGCATGACGGTGTTGCGCAGTCCCTTGGATCGGATGAACTCGAACCCGGCGTCCTCGTACATGGTGCGCGTGCCGTTGTAGACGAACGAGTTGTTCATCCGCTTCTCGCCGATCTCGTGCGGATAGCCCTCCACGACGCCGCCGCCCGCCTCGGCGATCTGCGCCAGAGCTCCATCCAGCGCGACCCGGGCGAATCCGTTCCTGCGGTATCGCTTGTCCACGAAGATGCAGGTGATGCGGTAGTCCGGCTCCAGATCGGCCTCGGCGAGGTACTGCTTGCGATGGTGGATGTTCGGCAGCTCAGTCGGCGTCCCGTACTCGGCCCAGGCCACGGCCTCATCTCCGATCATCACCAGTGCAGCGTGCGCCTGTCCCCCGCTGACCAGCTGTTTCTTCAACTCACGGTTCCCCTGTGCGCTCTGGCCGCGCTCCGCGCAGTCCGGATGGAAGTAGATGCACCAGCACCCACCGAAGATGCCGTTGTGACGCTCCACTAGATCTGCGAAGGCGTCCCACGTATCAGGGCTCAGCGGCCTGATCACCGGCTGTTCCGCCTGCTCGGCCTCAGGTGCCATCGATGATCACCAGCTCGTTCCCCTCCGGATCGGCGAGGGCCCACAGTCCCGGCGCCTCCTCGAGCAGTCGGCCTCCGGCGCCGAGCGCCGCATCGAGACGCGTTCGTCCCTGGCCGGGCGGCACCGTCAGTTCGAGGTGCAGGCGATTGCGCTGGCTGCGTCGTTCCTCGTCGGCCTCGAGATCCTGGAACACCAGCACAGGGTTCAACCGCCTCGGGTCGACGATGTCGGTGACGTCATTTCGCCGGTCAGGCACGTACCCGAGCACGGCGCACCAGAAGGCCCGGACCGCCGCGACATCGGCGGCATCCAGCACGAACTGGACAAACCGCGGCAGCATCGGATCGGTGGCAGCACCGAGATCCTGGGCTGCTCGCTGGATCCTCCGGGCCATCGAAGCGACATCGACGTTCAGGCCGTGTGCCTCGGCATCGGCCTGGTCCTTGCCGGAATCCAGGATCACGAGCCCAGGGCGCAGGTCGATCACCAGGGGAAAGCCGACCTCCGTGGCGATGGTGGCCGCCGTATCGGCCACCGCCACCTGCTGGGCGGTCGAACCGATCCGGTAGCAGGCCATCACGCTGAACACCGCCTGCCAGCCGTCCGTGCCGGGGCCGTCACCGTAGGGCTCTCCCGGCACCAGGTCCACCTCGTTGCCATCGGCGTCGCTGTGACGCAGCCCGTACGGACCACCGGGCTCCCCCGGGCTCACCTGCTCGACAACAGCTGACGGCCGCACCACGTCCACGTGCATCCGATTGCGCAGGGGTCGGTGTTCGCTCGAGGCGCGGATCTGCAACGCTGGATCCCGTTGCAGGGGGTCTGAAAGTGCGCCCCGCTCCCCCGGCACATAGCCAAGCGCGCTGTGCCAGAAACCGGAGACGGCTTCCGGGTGCGGGGACTCCATCACCAGGCCGATCCGTGGAGGCGCCGCCTCGCTCGCCACAGAGCCGAGCTCCAGGATTCCTCCGGCCACTGCCGCGACGTCCTCGTCCGGATTGAGTCGAACCTGCAGCCCCGAATGTCGCACGTCGATGCTGCTCGCGGGCACCCGCTCCGCGACGCGTCGTCCCAGCGCCACCGAATCGACCAGGGACGACGTCTCGAACCATGCCGTCGCAGCGCCGTCGATCATCGACCACCCCGGTGTGAGCCCCGTCATACGGCACATACTAGAGCGCACTGCCGCGCGGGAGAAGAGCTGGTGTCACTCACTCACGAAGATGCACAGCGGATGGCCCGCAGGATCGGCGACCACGTACAGCGGTTCCTCCGGGTCATCCGTGCGGTCCAGCAGGAGTGTGGCCCCCAGAGCCAGAGCCCTGTCCTTCTGCCGCTCCAGCTCGTCGATGGTGGGCACGGTGGTGTCGAGGTGGAATTGTTGAGGCACCTCGCTCGAGGGCCATGTGGACCGCGCCACCTTCTCGGTGCGTTGGAACGCCAGGGAGATCCCGGCACCGCGCAGCACCAGCCACCCGTCGTCGTCCGCCTCCCCCTCAGCCGGGGGCTCGTCGCCGGGTCGGTAGTGGAGGCCGTACAGCTGTCGGTAGAACTCTGCGAGCCCACGGGCGTCCTCGGCATCGAGGACCACCTGGAGGATCGATGGCTACCTCTCCCCCGCGGTCTCGCCGTCAGCCGGCACCTGCGCATCGTTGACCATGGCGCTCAGGCTAGGCATGTCTCCGGCGTGCCACAAGACCGCCCGCCAGGAATGTTCACCCCGCGTTCCCCGGTTCCTCGCATCCCGGTCCCCCAGGTCTGAACGGCCGCCTCTCCCCCGCGAGAACATGCAGCGAAACCGCCATGCATCCGCCCGATTCGTGTACGTCTGCCCAGGTCAGGGGGCCGGAATCGACGGCAGTCCGGTATCTCCGACTCCGGTGATCACCCTCACGCGGACGCCTCCAGGACGCAGGAAGACCCCCACCGGAAACCTTCTGGTGACCTACCGGTAGCCGAACTGCTCGAGGCCCAGCATCATCATGACCAGTACGAATGCAGCGGCCTGGGTCGAGACCGGATCGCGCGGCACCCGGGCGGATCACCCGCTGTTCATCTTGCGCCCGCAACGACGCGCCCTTCCCGGGCCGCGCGGTTCACCCTCTGGTCAGCAACGTCGCCCGGAGCGTTCACCGCCGCCGGACATAGTCCCCGTCGTGACCACACACTCCATCCCCGGGATCGAACCGATCGCGGATGATCAGGCCCCGCTGCGCCGCAAGCGCGGCGTGAACTGGCGGCACGTGGGCCTCGCAGCCCTGTTGGTGCTGCCGAACATGGCCCTGCTGCTCGTGTTCACCTACCGCCCCTTGCTGGACAACATCCGCATCTCGTTCTACCACTGGAACATCTCCTCACCGCGGATGAGGTTCGTGGGTCTGGACAACTACGTCCGCTACTTCTCGGACCCCGAGAGCTGGCAGATCATGCTGCAGACCTTCCTGTTCACCGGGGCCACGGTCGTCGGGTCGATGGTCGCCGGGCTGGGCCTGGCACTGGTGCTGGACCGCAACCTGCGCGGGCGCAACTTCGTGCGCGCCGTCGTGTTCGCCCCCTACGTGATCGCCGGAGCCGCCATCGGCGTCGCCTTCCAGTTCGTGTTCGACCCGAACTTCGGGCTGGTCCAGCAGCTGCTGGCGTGGACCTCTGTGGAGTCCCCGAACTTCTACCAGCACCGCTGGTGGGCCCTGTTCATGGTCACCTTCACCTACTTCTGGAAGAACCTCGGCTACACCTTCGTGATCTACCTGGCCGCACTGCAGGGCCGCCGTGCCGACCTGGACGAGGCCGCCGAGATCGACCGCACTCCCCCGTGGCGCCGCTTCTGGCGGATCACCCTGCCGCAGCTGCGAGGCACCACGGTGTTCCTGTCCATCACGGTGCTGCTGAACTCGTTCCAGGTGTTCGACATCATCCAGGTGATGACCAAGGGCGGCCCGTTCGAGACTGCCACCACCACGATGGTCTACCAGGTGTACCAGGAGACCTTCGTGAACTCCCAGGCCGGGTACGGCGCAGCCGTGGCCACCGTGATGTTCGCGTTCGTCCTGATCATCACGGTGATCCAGGCGCGGCTGCAGAAGGAGTCCTGACCGATGAGCACCGTCGTCCTCCCTCCAACACCAGGCACCACCGTCGAGGCAGAGCCCACCCTCACCGCCGCACAGAAGCGCCGGCGCGCCGCGGCAGTGGGCGATGCCGGCTCCCCCGCCGGCAGGATCGCCGGGTACGCAGCGATGGTCCTCGCGGCGCTGATGTTCCTGCTGCCGCTGTACTTCATCGTAATCACCTCGCTGAAGACCCACGGCGACATCTACTCCAACCCCATCAGCTGGATCCCCGACCCCTTCGTCCCGGGCAACTACGTGGACGTGTTCAACAACCTCAACTTCGGGATGTACCTGCGCAACTCCCTGATCATCACCTCGGCGCTGACCGTGGTGGAGGTGACGCTGGGAGTGCTGAGCGCCTACGGGTTCGCGTTCCTGAAGTTCCCAGGACGGGACCTGCTGTTCGTCCTGGTCATCGGCTCACTGATGGTCCCCAACCAGATCACCATCATCTCCAACTACGCGCTGGTGGCGCAGTGGGGCTGGCGCAACACCTTCATCGGCATCATCGTGCCGCTGGCGGGCGTCGCCTTCGGGACCTTCCTGATGCGCAACCACTTCCTGTCCCTGCCCACCGAGATCATGGAAGCGGCCGAAATGGACCACGCCGGCTTCTTCCGCACCCTGTTCAAGGTCGTCCTGCCGATGTCCTGGCCCACCCTCAGCGCCTTCACGCTGATCACCGTGGTCACCGAGTGGAACCAATACCTGTGGCCGTTCCTGATCGCCAACGACGACAGCGTGATCCCCCTGCCCATCGGTCTGACCCAGCTGCAGGACGCCGAGGGCATGACCAACTGGGGCCCGGTAATGGCCGGAACCGTCATCACCACCATCCCCATGCTGATCGTCTTCGCGCTGCTGCAGAAGCAGATGATCAAGGGCCTCACGGCAGGCGCTGTGAAGGGTTGACCCACACCCCCGGCCGACCCATCGGCCCACGTTCTCCCGGGAGACCCTCCCGGGCCCTCCCCCGCACCACCCCGAACAAGGAGACACTCATGTCCGTCGACCGTCGCAGTTTCATCGGCCTGGCCGGCGCTTCCGCCGCCGCACTCACCCTCGCTGCCTGCTCCGGTGCCGGTGCCGGGTCAGAATCCGGTGGCGGGCAGGAGGGCGACGGCACCCTCCAGTTCTGGTCGAACCACCCCGGTGGTTCCAAGGAGCTCGAGCAGGCCATGATCGACGCCTGGAACGAGGCCAACCCCGATACCCCCGCCGCCCTGGTCAGCGCCGGCGCCAACTACGAGGAGCTCGCCCAGCGCGTCAACGCCGCCCTCACCGGTGGTGATCTGCCGGATGTCTTCATCGCCTCGGACGTCACCTGGTTCAACTTCGCGCTGAACGAGGCGACCACGCCGCTGGACGACCTGTGGACCGAGAACGACATCGACTCCGACGACATCGTGGACACCCTCCGTGAGGACTACACCTTCGAGGACAAGCACTACGGCATGCCGTACTGCCGCTCCACCTGCCTGATGTACTTCAACACCGACGTGCTCACCGCTGCCGGGCTGCCCACCGACCGTGGACCGGAGACCTGGCAGGAGTTCGCCGAGTGGGCCCCGAAGATCGTGGAGGCCAACGACGGCAAGCCCGCCCTGGTGGTCCCGGACGGTGCCAACTACCTGGACTGGTACTTCCAGGGCATGATCTGGGCCTTCGGCGGGAAGTACTCCGAGGGATGGGAGCCCACCTTCACCTCCGCCGAGGCGGTCGAGGCAGGCACGTTCCTCCAGGAGCAGGTGCGCGCCGGGCACATCGCCATCGACGCCAACGCGAGCAACACCTTCGCGATCGGCGAGGCCTCAGGCCTGCTGCAGTCCACCGGGTCCCTGGGCGGACTGAACGACACCGCCTCCGCCCCGTTCCACACCACCTTCCTTCCCGGCCCCGGTCCGTCCTGCGCCACCGGCGGTGCCGGACTGGCGATCCCCGCGGGGATCTCCGACGAGCGCAAGGCGATCGCCGTGAAGTTCATGGACTTCATCACCAGCACGGAGAACACAATCACGTTCACCCAGGCCACCGGCTACATGCCGGTGCGGAAGTCCGCACTGGAGCACCCCGACGAGGTCGCCTACCTCGAGGAGAACCCCAACGCGCAGACCGCCATCGACCAACTGGCCGAGAACACCGCCCCGCAGGACGCGGCCCGCGTTTTCGTCCCCGGCGGCGGTGCCCGGATCGGCGGCGGCCTGGACCGCATCACCATCGGCGACGAGGACGTGCAGACCGTCTTCCAGTCGCTGTCCGACGAGACCCAGGAGGTCATCGAGCGCGACATCGAGCCGCTGCTCGGCTGACCCACACCCACTCCCCCGTCCAAGGAGACCACCATGGCCCACGTCGCCTTCCGCCAGGCGTCCCGCATCTTCGACCCTGCACGCCTGCCGGCCGTGAACCGCGTGAACCTGGAGATCGTCGACGGCGAGTTCCTGGTGCTCGTGGGACCGTCCGGCAGCGGCAAGTCCACCGCGATGCGGATGCTCGCCGGACTGGAGCCGGTAGACGAGGGCAGCATCCTCATCGACGGCCAGGACGTCACCGAGATGCGTGCCCGTGATCGTGACGTGGCCATGGTGTTCCAGTCCTACGCGCTGTACCCGAACATGACCGCCCGGCAGAACATCGCCTTCGCCCTGGAGAACCTGAAGCTCCCCAAGGACGAGATCGCCCGCAAGGTGCAGGAGGCGGCCCGGATGCTCGAGCTGGAGCCACTGCTGGACAAGAAGCCGGCTGCGATGTCCGGCGGCCAGCGGCAGCGCGTGGCGATGGGCCGTTCCATCGTGCGCGACCCCAAGGTGTGGTGCATGGACGAGCCGCTGTCCAACCTCGATGCGAAGCTGCGCGTGGCCACACGCGCCCAGATCGCTTCCCTGCAGCGCGACCTGGGGGTGACCACCGTGTACGTCACCCACGATCAGACCGAGGCGATGACCATGGGCGATCGGGTGGCGGTGCTGAAGGACGGGGTGCTGCAGCAGGTCGACGAGCCCACCCACATGTACGAGCACCCGGGTAACACCTTCGTCGCCGAGTTCATCGGTTCCCCCTCGATCACGATCCTGGAGGGCGTCACCGTGAAGGAGGGCCGCGCCCTGCTGGGCGAGGGCCACCGCTTGGACCTCGGCATGCCGCCCGAGTTCGACGAGAAGATCGCCGATCGCGTGCTGGTGGGGGTGCGGCCGGAGCACTGGGAGATCGTCTCCCGCTCCGATGAGGACCGTGACGACCAGTGCGTGCCCCTGGAGGTGCAGCTGGTGGAGAACCTGGGGGCAGAGGCCTTCGCCTACTGCGTGGCCCAGGTGACCCCGGGCTCCACTGTGTCGATCCGGCAGAAGCGGATCGCCGTGCGCCTGGACTCCGCCAAGGACGCGGTGCAGGGGGATGTGCTCTGGTTGCGACCTCGACCCGGCTCCTGTTCCTTCTTCCACCCCGACAGCGAGATCAACCTCGAGTACCTCTGAGGGCTCAGCCCTCGGCCTGCTCCTCCAGCTGCTCCAGGGTGAGCTCGTCGCGGCGCAGGGCGCCGAGGATGCGCCAGGTGCGGATCACTCGTGGCAGGGCGATCACCAGCAGGCCCGAGACCAGGCACACCAGCGCCGTGACCACGTCATTGGAGGTGCCCTGCTGCATGCGGGTGGACAGTGTGATGGTCGCTCCCGCCAGTAGGGACAGACCGATCATCACCGGCAGCGAGTCCTGATCCAGGTACTTGTGGGCGGTCCCGATGATGGTGTCGTGGTACCCGGGCAGGGACACGACGATCAGCCACGCGAAGGCGAGGCCCCCGGCGAGGTTGGTCACCAGGCTCACCGCCCATAGCCGCACCACCTGCCACCAGGTGCCCTGGCCGGCGATCACGGCGTTCAGCGGGAGCAGGAACTCTTCGGTGAACAGCTCGGAGTGGGCGAGCTTGAGGGCCAGCAGTCCCACGCCGAATGCCATCCCGGCCAGGATGTCGGAGTCGGTGGCCTGTTTGACCAGCACCATCGCCAGGATGCCGAGACCCACGTCGATCCCACCGAACAGGCCGGTGATGATCAGCTCGGGCCATTTGCGGTTCAGTCGTTCCGCGCCCTCCGCCACCGTGGAGACCGCCTCGTCCAGAAGCTCGTCCTGATGTCGAGGTCGTTGCTGCCCAGTCGTCGGCGCTGCTGGTCCTGATCCATACCGGGAGCCTATGCGCGCTGCGCCGAGGGGGTGTGCCGGCCGGCCAGCACGAAGCAGCCGATCGAGATGAGGGAGCCGACCACCATGGTGATCGCCATCGGCAACGAGGAATGGGTGCCGGCGATACCCACCAGCGGCGCGGCGAGGGAGGCCGAGAAGGAGAAGCCAAGGCCCAGCATCGCCGAGCCGGTCCCGGCGAACTCGCGGGCCTGCTCGGAGGCCATCGCTGCGCCGTTGCCGAAGATCATGCCCTGCGGAGCCACGGTGAAGAAGAACGCCGGGAGCACGATCCAGGCCGGGGTGTCGAAGAACAGGCTGCCGATCAGCAGGGCGAAGCTCGCCAGGCTCACCACCGCCAGCGCCACTCGCATGATGCGGCGGGGGTGGATGGTGCGGGTGAGGCGGGCTGAGAGGAACGCGGCGGCCATCATGCCCGTGGAGTTGATCGCGAAGCTCACGGAGTACTGGGTGGAGGTGAAGCCCAGCATCTCCTGCACCACGAAACTGGAGGCGGAGACGTATGCCATCAGCGCGAACGCCGAGAAGGCGTTGACCAGCATGTAGGCGACGAACAGGCGTCGCCGCAGCAGAGTCCCGGCGTTGTGCAGGAAGGTACGGAAGCCGCCGGCATGGCGGCGCTCCTGCGGCAATGACTCGGGGATCAGGAACAGTGTGCCCAGCAACGAGATCAGGGACATCGCCGCGATCGCCCAGAAGATCTCGCGCCACTGCCCGACCACCAGGATCAGGCCGCCCATCAGCGGTGCGACTGAGTATTCGTAGTCGTGGGAGCCACCGAATCTTGCTCTTGGGGACCGCCGATCGTGCCGACGGGGGCCAGTAGCCGCCGCGGTGGGGACCACTGGCTCCCGCCGGCATCGGGTCACTGGGGCAGTGCGGTGTGTTCTCGCATGTTCCTGTCGCCGGTGTCGATCCAGATTGTGTTGTGCACGATGCGGTCCATGATCGCATCGGCGTGGACTGCTCCACCGAGCCGGGCGTGCCAGTCCTTCTTCGGGTACTGGGTGCAGAACACGGTCGAGCCGGTGTCATAGCGGCGCTCGAGCAGTTCCAGCAGCATCGAACGCATTCCCTCGTCAGGATGGTCCAGCAGCCACTCGTCGATCACCAGCAGCGAGAACGTGGAGTACTTCCGCAGGAACTTCGTCTGGCCCTGCGGCTTGTCCTTTGCCAGGGCCCAGGCCTCTTCGAGGTCGGGCATTCGGATGTAGTGGGCTCGGAGCCGGTGCTGGCAGGCCTGCTTCGCCAGCGCGCAGCCGAGGTAGGACTTCCCTGAGCCGGTGAAGCCCTGGAAGACCACGTTCTGTTGCCGCTGGATGAAGGAGCAGGTTGCCAGTTGCGCGATCACGTTCCGGTTCAGTCCCCGTTCCTCGACCAGATCCAGCCGCCGCAGGTCCGCTCCGGGATAACGCAGCCCCGCCCGGCGGATCAGACCCTCGACCTTTCCATGATTGAAGATGGAATGCGCCTCGTCCACGATCAGCTGGAGCCGTTCCTGGAACGACATCCCCAGCACGTGAGCCTCATCCTGGGCATCGATCGCGTCCAGCAGCGCGGTCGCGCCCATCTCGCGCAGCTTCCGCTTCGTGTCGTTATCGATCACGCTCACCGGACACCTCCGGCGTAGTAGTCGGCGCCACGGACGTATCCGCCGTCTTCCGCGGGTTCCTCGCGGGGTGGACGCAGGGCGGCGACCTTGTCCTGCCCGGTGGCCAAGATCGGGTGCAGATGCGCATAGCGCGGTGAACGGACCCGTCCCGTCAGCGCGAGTGCGCAGGCCGCCTCGACCCGATCTACGGAGAAGCGGCGAGAGAGCCGTAGCACCGCCAACGCGGGATCCAGGCCCTGTTCCACGATCGGCACGGACTCGAAGATCCGCTGGATCACGATCACCGTGGCCGGCCCGACCCGATCTGCCCACGCCCGCACCCTCTGCGCGTCCCAGGCCTGGAAACGCTCGCCCGCAGGTAGGTCCGCGTCGTTGGTGCGGTACTCATTGCTCGCGGTCTCCGGGAGCAGCAGGTGACTGGTCAGTCGCTGGCTGCCCTGATAGATCTCCAGCGTCCGGGCCGTGATGCGCAGATCGACCTTCGCGCCGATGTGCGCGAACGGCGCGGAGTAGAAGTTCCGCGCGAACGTGACGTGCCCGTTCCTGCCCACTCGTCGTCCGTAGTGCCATGTCGAGATCTCGTAGGGCACCGCCGGCAGCGGCGTCAGCAGCGGCCGCTCCTCCGCGTCGAACACGCTGGCGCGGGATCCGGGCCGCTTCTGGAACGGCTCCGCGTTATAGGCCTCCATCCGCTGCCCGATGGCGGCTGCAAGTTCGGGCAGGGACGTGAATCGCTGATCCCGCAGCCCGGCGATGACCCAGGTCGCGACGTGCGCGACGGTGTTCTCCACGCTCGCCTTGTCTTTCGGTTTCCGCACCCTCCCCGGGAGCACCGCCGCCGAGTAATGCGCTGCCATCTCGCGATACGCATCGTTCAGGACGATCTCGCCCTCGCGGGGGTGCTTCACCACACCGGTCTTGAGGTTGTCCGGAACGATCCTCGGGACCGTCCCGCCCAGCGCCTCGAACATCGCTACGTGCGCTCGCAGCCAGGACTCCTGGCGCATATCCAGCGCCGGGAAGCAGAACGCGTAACGAGAAAAAGGCAGGCAGGCAACGAACAAGAACACCTTCGAGACCTCGCCGGTGACCGGATCGGCCAGCTCCATCGTGGGGCCGGACCAGTCGACCTCCACGCTCTGGCCGGCCTTGTGACCGACTCTCGAAGCGGCACCGGTGACCATGACGTGGTGCTGGTAGGTGCGGCAAAACCGGTCATACCCCATCGCCGGATCCCCAGCCGCCGTGGTCGCGTCGAAGTACTCGCCGTGCAACAGCTTCAGCGTCACGCCGACCCTGGCCATCTCTCGATGGACCTGTTCCCAGTCCGGCTGTGCGAACACGCTCTCGTGCTCGCCCCGGCCCGGGAACAACCGGGCATACACCTGCTCATCGGCGACGTCCGCGATATCGCCCCACCCGATCCCTGCAGCGTCAGCGGCCTCGAACACCGCCCTCACGGACTTGCGGGACATGCCCTGCGAGGACGAAATCGCTCGCCCCGACAGACCTTCTGCGCGCAGCTGGAGCACCAGCTTCGCCCTGATCTTCCGTACCATTCCAGATTGCTCCTTCCGCCGCGTGCCCTATACACACGGCGGAAGGAGCGTAGACAGAGCGGCCCCAACGACACCACTGGTGGTCCCGAACGACGCCACCGCTACGGCAGCGACGTGGCACCCGAACCCTCGATCAGCGGACCCCAGCGAGGCGAATATTCAGTGCGACGATCGGGGCGATCCCGCCGATGCCCTGCATGATGTTCATGATCCGGAACAGCTCGGGGCCGTCGGTCATGTCTATGAGGACTGCCCGGCCCAGCACCATACCGAAGCCGCCCCCGATGCCCTGGAGCACCCGCATCAACAGCAGGATCTCCACGCTCGGGGCGAGGGCGCAGCCGATGGACGCCAGCAGGCACAGCACGATGCCGATCAGCAGCGGGGTGCGCCGCCCGATGCGGTCCGAGAGCGGCCCAGCCACCACCTGGCCAGTGGCGGTGCCCACGAAGAAGGCGGTCAGGGTGAACTGCAGGCTCGCGGCACTGGTGGCGAGGTCGGAGGCCACCTGGGGGAACGCCGGGATGTACATGTCGGTGGCCAGCGGGCCGATGGCGCTCAGCGTGGTGAGCACGACGATCACCATCACGGTGACCTTGGCGCGGGTGCGCGAGAGGTCCTGCTCATCGGGAAGGTGGGCCAGGTCGCGGTCGGCCTCGTCCTCCATCACGGGGATCGCACCGGTGATGGTGGGGATCGAGCCGGTCGTGGTGGGGACGTGCTCGTCGTGCTGCGGGTACTGCTCGTGCTGATCGCTCTGATCGCGGCGGGGTTGGCGGGCGGGGGAAGCCACGGGGGTCCTTTCGAGGGGAAAAGGATGAGCCGGGCAGGGTCGCAAGGATCCCGCCCGGCTCGACCGCACCATCCTAGGGAGGTGGCGGCACTTCCCGATACATCTCAGGCAGTGGGCTGCGCTACTCCCCCGCGGACGTTGTCCTTCTGCTGGGCGCGTCGACGGCGCTCGTACAGCCACACCAGCCCCACGGCCACCAGATCCATCGCGATGAACGCCAGTATGAACGGTCCGCCCATGCCCACCGAGCGGTCGATCACGATCGCACCATCGTCCGACCCCAGCGCGCCGATCACCATGATCACCACGTTGTTGACGACGTGGAGGGCGATCGGGGCCTCCAGACCTCGGCTGATCACGGCCATCGCAGCCATCGCGGCGCCGAAGATCGTGTAGTAGCTCAGCAGCCACGGGTCCACCGACCCGTGCATGATGCCGAAGATGATGCTGGAGACCACCAGACCCACCACCAGAGCCACCTTCGCGGGGCGGATCCATGAGGCGACCGACGGCATGATCGCGCCGCGGAACATGATCTCCTCGGCAGCGGCCTGCAACGGGGTGGTGAACAGGGTGATGACGATCAGTGCGATCACCCCACCGCTGAGGGAGATGGCCTGCAGGGAACTTGGGTCGATCACAAAGAAGATCGCGTTGACCACCAGCAGCAGCACCAGGAACATCCCGGTGTACACGCCCAGTCGCCCCCAGGAGGCGCGGCGGGCAAGGGCGAACTGCTCACGCACCGGCACCTTCCCGATCCACCGCATCAGAGCGATCGAGATCGGTGCCATCGCGGCGATGCTCAGGTTCGCGGCCAGCATCATCAGCGGCGACAGCGCGAGATTCGCCATGTCCGGCTCGTTGCCGAGCACGAGCCACTCGAACATCACCACACCGACGCTGGCGACGATCTGGATCACCAGCATCAGGATGATCAGCAGGGGCACGATCACCAGTGGCTTCCACCAGCTCATGCGCACGTGAGCACCGAAGGGGCGGCTCTGGTCGACGGCCGGTGGCCGTACCGAGGCAACGGCGGGCGTCGGGTTCGGGTCGGGGGTGGGAGCACCGGCCCGTTCAGGGACGGAAGGCTCCTGATAGATGTTCGTCATGCCTCGACCCTTTCAAAGGGAGGGCCTGCCGTGCACGTCCAGGGGTTCACCGTGGGGTTGACCGAGCGGCCCGAGTCGGGAGTTGCCCCTCAGGCTTTCGTCGGGGCGTCCCCTGCGACGATCGTCGAGGCGCCCGGGTCCGCGTCAGCGGCCTCCCCCACGAGGCGAGCCTGGTATGTGGGATCGGTGCGCTTCAGCCAGCGGATCACCCAGGCGGTCACGGGGATCGCGGCGTACTGGACCAGCACTTTGTAGAGGAATCCGAGGATCGTGTACTGCGCCCACTGCTCCACGGTGGTGATGCCGATCGCGGCCGCGGCAATGGTGCAGAAGATGATGGTGTCCACCAGTTCGCCAAGGCCGCTGGCGGTGAAGAGCCTGCCGATCAGGCCGCGCTCGCCTGTGCGCTGCTTCATGCGACTCACCAGGAAGGAGTTCAGCGACTGCCCGGCGGCGAAGCCTGCCAAGCCCGCCACCACCACGATCCAGACGGGGCCGAGGGCGAGTTCGAGGGCTTCCTGCTTCGCCAGGCCGTAGTCGTCGGGGAACGGGGGCAGGGCGATGATCACCTGGTAGCTGAGGGTGGCGATGACGCTCACGGTGAAGGAGGTGATAATCGCGCGGCGCGCGGAGCGAGGGCCGTACAGCTCGGTGATGACGTCGCCGAGGATGTACGCCAGGGGGAACAGGAAGAAGCCGCCGTCGGTGATGATCTCGAAACCGGTGCCGGGGACCGTGCCGAAGCTGACGCCCTTGGCGGCGCCGATGCCGGAGAGGATCACCACGGTGACCATGGCTGCCAACAGGATGTCGAAGTGCGAGGAACCCCGGTCGGCGTAGACGGCGCCGGCCGGGCGTCCAGGGTGGGTGTCTTTTCGTGTGTTCACCGGGGCAGGTTACACAGCCCGGGGGTCGCCCTCCGGCACCACGAATGCCCGCAGGGTGCCCAGGATGGTGGTGGCCGCGAGGTCCGTGACGTCGCGGCCGTCCATCTGCTCGCGCAGCATGAGGTCCACGAACACGCCCACCAGCAGCTGGGCCAGGTCCTCGACGGGCAACAGGGGCCGCTCCCCCTTGACCTCCATGCCTGCCAGCAGCAGCTGGCCGATCTCGTCGCGCAGACGTTCGCGGTGCACGGTGAGCCGATCCCGCAGCTCGACGTCGCGCAGCGAGCGGGAGACCGCATCGGAGTACAGCAGGTACCACTGGCGTCCGAAGGGCGGATCGCCTCGAAGATGGTCACCATCACGGTGGCGTCGTCGGCCGGCGCCTCGCCGCCGGCGGGCATCGCCTCGATCAGCTCCCGACCCATGATCGCCAGCAGCTCCTCGGTGACCGAGGCGAACAGCTCGTCGAACACCTCCTCCTTGGTGGAGAAGTTCGAGTAGAACGCTCCGCGGGTGAAGCCTGCCGCGGTCACCAGGTCGTCCACGGTGGCGCCGTCGATCCCCTTCTCCACGAACACGTCCAGCGAGGCCCGCACCAGGCGCGTGCGGGTGTTCTCCTTGCGCCGGGTGGCGGCGGATTCCGGGAGCGGTTCGAACAGATCGGTCATGGGTCCTTCAGGGGCGCGGAGGGATCGGGTGCTGATGCTCTCACTCGCGTCGTGCACCTGGGCGAGCACTCAGGTTCTGGATAGTATCCCATTGATACATTCGTGTATCGAGTGCATGGCTGTCTCGAATGCGTCCTCGCATCCGGCCAGCGCGTGCCCGTGCCGCCACTTCGCCATCCGTCGAATCCCGATCTGGAGATCGTGTGTCCTCCTCCCTGTACCGACTCGGTCGCGCCATGGCAGCGGCCGGGTGGAAGATCGTCGCCCTGTGGACGGCCCTGCTGATCGCGGTCGCCGCCCTCGCCTTCGGGCTGAACGGCTCCTTCTCCACCGAGTTCGAGATCCCCGGCACGGAGGGGCAGGCCGGCATCGACAACCTCGCCACCCGCTTCCCCGAGATGGGCGGCACCTCCGGCCAGGTGGTCTTCCGCACCACCGACGGCACCACGGTGGACGAACTGCAGGGGCCGATCGAGGAGACGATGACGGCGATCGGCGAGGTGGAGGGCGTGGAGGTGGCTCCCTCCCCCTTCGACGAGCTCTCCCCCGGCACCCGCAACCAGGACGACACCGCCCTGATCGCCCAGTTCCAGCTGGACGGGCAGATCGGTGAGTTCCCCGCATCCGCGCCGAGTGAGGTGCTGGAGATCGTCGAGGCCGCCAATACCCCCGAGCTGGAGGCCCACCTGGGCGGTCAGGTGCTCAACAGCGCCGAGATCCCCTTCAGCATCGGTGAGGTGCTGGGCATCGTGGTGGCCCTGATCATCCTGGCGATCATCTTCCGCTCGTTCCTGCCGGCGATCATCCCGATCGTCACCGCGATCATGGGCGTGGGCATCTCCATGCTGGCCCTGGTGGCGCTCTCCGCCGGGATCGAGATCCCCTCGGTCACCACCGCACTCGGCACGATGCTGGGCCTGGCCGTGGGCATCGACTACGCGCTGTTCATCCTGCACCGCCATCGCGGCAACCTCGAGCAGGGCGACGACGTCACCGAGTCCATCGGCACGTCCCTGGCCACTTCCGGCAGCGCCGTCATCTTCGCCGGCATCGCCGTGATCATCGCCCTGGTGGGCCTGTTCGTCACCCGCATCCCCTTCGTCACCGTCATGGGTGTGGCAGCTGCAGCCACCGTGGCCCTGTCCGTGCTGGTGGCGGTGACGATGCTGCCCGCGATCATGGGCATGCTCGGCGAGAGACTGCGCCCCAGGAAAGTGCGCCGCCTGATGGCGGACAACGGAGGCACCCTGCCTGCCGAGGACCCCCAGCAGGGCCCCCGGAAGAAGCCCTTCGGCACCGGCTGGGTGCGCCTTGTCACCAAGGTCCCGGCCCTGACCATCCTGGTGGTGGTGCTGGGCGTCGGTGCGATGTCCGTCCCGCTGAAGGACCTGGAGCTGGCCCTGCCCGACCAGGGCACCGAGCAGCCCGGCACCCCCGCCCGCGACACCTACGACCTGATCGCCGAGGAGTTCGGCCCCGGGTACAACGGTCCGCTGCTGGTCACCGCCGACATCATCAACACCACCGATCCGCTCGGCGTGGTGGAGCAGCTCGAGAACGAGATCGCCTCCCACCCCGACGTGCGCGAGATCCAGATCGCCACCCCCAACCGCGGCGCCGACCTGGCGGTGATCGCCGTGGTCCCCGAGGGCGGCCCCACCGAGCAGTCCACCAAGGACCTCGTGCAAGACCTGCGCGACGCCGGCCCCACCTGGGAGGAGGAGTTCAGCATCTCCGAGGTCACCGTGACCGGTGCGACCGCCGTCGGCATCGACGTCACCGACATGCTCTCGGAGGCCCTGCTGCCGTTCGGCATCTTCGTGGTGGGCCTGTCGCTGATACTGCTGATGGTGGTGTTCCGCTCGATCTGGGTGCCGATCAAGGCGTCGCTGGGCTATCTGTTGTCCGTGGGTGCAGCCTTCGGCGTGACCGCGATGGTCTTCGAGTACGGCTGGATGAACGATCTGTTCTTCGTGAGCGTCAACGGCCCGGTGGTGGCCTTCATGCCGATCTTCGTGATGGGTGTGCTGTTCGGCCTGGCCATGGACTACGAGGTGTTCCTCGTCTCCCGGATGCGCGAGGAGTACGTCCACTCCGGTGATGCCAGGCGCGCCATCGAGAAGGGCTTCACCGGCAGCGCCCCCGTGGTCACCGCCGCCGCCCTGATCATGGTCGCCGTGTTCGCCGGGTTCATCACCACCGGCTGGTTCATGCTGCAGCCCATCGCGATCGGCCTGGCTGTCGGTGTGCTGGTGGACGCCTTCATCGTCCGCATGACCCTGGTGCCCGCGGTGCTGGCCCTGCTGGGCCCGCGCGCCTGGACGCTGCCGGCATGGCTGGACCGCCTGCTCCCCACGGTCGACGTCGAGGGCGAGGGCCTGGCGCACGTGCTCGAGCACCGCCGCTGGACCGAGCAGAACGGCAAGGCAGCCCTGCGACTGGACGGAGCCGTGGTCCCCACCCCCGATGACGGCGAACCGCTGGGACCGCTCAGCGGGTCCATCACCCCCGGCACCCTGCTGGTGGTGCGCAGCGCCGACGACGCAGCCCGTGGTGCCTTCCTGTCCCTGGTCGCGGGCCGCCTCTCCCCCACCGAGGGGATCGTCGCCCTGCACGACCGGCTGCTGCCGCAGGACACCGGCGCCGTCCAGGGCCGCACCCACTGGATCGGCCCGCGGACCGACGTGACCGCTCGGCTCCGGGACGTGACCGGCAAGGACCTTGCACACCGGGTGGTGGTGATCGAGCAGATCGAGGACCTCGCACACGCCGCGACCGTCACCGAGGACCACACCATCCAGCTCCTGGACGAGCTGCTGGAGCGCGGCGTCACCGTGGTGATCGGCTCCCGCTCCGAGCACGCCCTGGACGCCGAGCGTCATCTGCACGAGTCCCTGCAGGATCCCACCCGCCTCACCGCCCTTGCACTGCACCGCTCCCCCGCCCCTGAAGGAGCCCTGGTATGAACCGCCTGCGCCACCCCCGCACCCTGATCGTCGTCCTCCTGCTGCCACTGCTGGTGGCCGCGGTGGGCATGTGGGCGCTCAGCGGTCGCGTCGACCGCATCGACGAGGTGCCCGCCGCCGTGGTGAACCTCGACGAGGGCACCACCATGGAGGTCGACGGCGAGGAGCAGATGGTGCCCTTCGGCCGGCTGCTGGCCGGTGCACTCACCCAGCCCGGCACCGTCGAGGGTCAGGAAGCACCGGAGATGACCGGTTTCGACTGGCGCCTCACCGACGCCGAGGACGCCCGCCAGGGCCTGCGCGACGGCACCTATGCCGCGGTGGTCACCATCCCCGCCGACTTCTCCGACAAGGTGGGCACCCTGGGCACCCCCGACGCGGTCCAGGCGCAGCTCCAGGTCACCACCAACGATGCCAGTGGGCAGCTGAACGCACTGGTGGGCACCGCGGTCGCGCAGGCCTCGGCCTTTACCATGGGCGGGGAGATGGCCCGTCAGTACCTCGACGGGATCTACCTCGGGTTCAACGACCTGCAGTCCAGCTTCGACGAGGCCGCCGACGGTGCCCGCGAACTGGCCGACGGCACCTCCGAGCTCGACGACGGTCTGGGGCAGACCGCCGACGGCACCGAGGAACTCGCTGATGGCGCCGATGAGGCCGCTGGGGGCACCCGCGAACTGGCCGACGGCGCATGGGGCCTTGCCGATGGCACCCGCGCGGCGGCCGATGGCAACCGCCAGCTGGCGGACGGACTGGGCGGCCTGGCCGACGGCACCGACGGGGTCGCCGGCGGCAGCCGCGACCTGGCCACGGGCCTGGACGAGCTGGCGGGCGGCGTCGAGGGCGCGGCCTCCGGCACCGACGAGCTCGCCACCGGCCTCGATGAGCTGGCCGATGGCACCGAGGAACTGGCCGACGGCGCCACCGCACTGGAGACCGGTCTGACCGGTACCGACACCGAGCCGGGTCTGCTGGACGGTGCGGACGCGCTGCGCAGCGGCGTCGAGGGCGACGGCACCCCGGAGAACCCGGGCCTGGTGGCCGGCGCCGACCAGCTCGCCACGGGCCTGGAGGGCTACGCCGACGGTGTGCAGAGCGCCTACGACGGTCTAAGCGTCGGACTGAACGGTGACGGAACCGAGCAGAACCCTGGCCTGGTCGCGGGCAGCCGCGGCGTGGCCGACGGCGCCACGCAGGTGGCGGACGGTACCGCGGAACTGCGCGATGGGATCGCCGGGGACGAGGCCGCCGGTGTCCCGAGCATGCTGGACCTGGCACGGGCGCTCGAGGCCCAGACATGCGCTGTCGCTGACGCGGATCCTGCTGACCTAGGTGCCCGGGCCCTGTGCACCCAGGCCGAGGGCAACCTCGCCTACGTCCAGGGCGTGGACGAGGGTCTGAACGGCACCGAGGGCAATCCCGGTCTCGTCACCGGCACCCGCGGAGTCGCCGATGGTGCGTCGGGCATCGCCGACGGCACCGCTGCCCTCGCGGGCGGCGTCGACACCGCCTTCAACGGCGACGGCACCGCCGAGAACCCGGGCCTGATCGCTCCGGCGCAGGCCCTGGCCACCGGTGCCCGGACCAGCGCCGATTCCGCCCCTGTGCTGGTGGACGGCGTGGGTCAGCTGGCCGACGGGCTGCACGCCTACGCCGATGGCGTGGGCGAGTTCTCCGACGGCGCCTCCGAGCTCGCCACCGGCGCCCGGGACGCCGCTGATGGCGCCGGTGAGCTCTCCGGTGGTCTCGCCCAGCTGTCGGACGGCACCCGTGCCAGCGCCGACGGCGCCGATGACCTGGCCGACGGAGCCGGACAGCTCGCTGACGGTGCCCGCTCCAGCGCCGACGGCGCCGGTGAACTGGCCGATGGCGCAGGACAGCTGGCCGACGGCACCCGTGAGCTCGCCGAGGGCAGTGACGAGCTGGCCGGTGGCATCGGTGAGCTGGCCTCCGGGACGGAGGAGCTGGCTGACGGCACCCGTCAGCTGGCCGATGGCAGCACGGAGCTGGCCGACGGCACCGACGAGCTGGCCACCGGTCTGCGCGAGGGCGCAGACTCGGTCCCCACCTACTCCGAGTCGGAGCGGGAGCGGATGGCCGAGATGGGTGCTGAGCCGATCACCTCCGTCGCCGAGCGTCAGAACGAGGCCGCCGGTGCCTCCACTGCGACCTTCCCCTTCGTGGCTGCCCTGGCACTGTGGATGGGCGCGTTCGCGACGTTCCTGCTGCTGCCGGCGCTGTCCGGGCGTCTGTTGGACCGGGCCCTGCCGATGTGGCAGGTGGCGCTGCGCTCCCTGGCCCCGGCCGTGGGCATCGCCGTGGTGCAGGCCGTGGCTGTGCTCGCGGTGATCACCGCCATGGGTGTGTCCCCCGTGTCGCCGCTCGGTGTGGGGGTGGTGGCGCTGGCGGGCGCGATCATGTTCGCGGTGCTGCACCAGGCGCTGATGGCCCTGTGCGGCGATCGCATCGGCCGGATCGTGTCGGTCCTGCTGCTGGTGCTGCAGGCCGTGGCGCTGGTGGGCATCGTGCCGGTGCAGACCGCTCCCCCGCTGCTGCAGTCGGTCAGCGACCTGATGCCTCTGACGGTCGTCTCCCAGGGGCTGGTGCACGCGGCCCTCGGTGGCCAGGTCACCTCGCTGGGCAGTGTGCTGGGCTCGATCCTGGCGTGGGCTCTGATCGGCGTGGTAGTGACCCTCGTGGCCACTCGCAACGCCCGTAGCTCGCGCCGCACCGAGCACGGCGCGGTGGGCATGGTGCCGGCCGCGGCCTGACCCTCACCGGAAGTCCCGGGAGGTGCCCGCGGCTGTCAGTTCGAGATGCTCGACGCCGTCGGCCACCAGGTTCACCGCCCCGGTGCGGTTCTCCACGATGCCCCGCAGCACCACGGCGCGGGAGGTGCGCAGCAGCGCCCGGTGACGGGACCAGAACCCGGCCGAGCACACCACGTTGAGCATCCCGGTCTCGTCCTCGAGGCTGAGGAAGGTGATGCCGCTGGCCGTCTGCGGCCGCTGCCGGTGGGTGATCACCCCGCCCACCCGCACCCGGGTGGAGTCCTCCACGTCCCGGCACTCACCGATCGCCAGCACCCCCTCGGCACCCATATGCTCCCGCACCAGCACCATCGGGTGGTCATCGAGGGTGATGCCGGTAGCCCAGGCGTCGGCCGAGGCGAGCTCACCGTCGCTCATCCCCGGCAGCATCGGCGCCCGTGCCCCCACCGCCAGGCCCGGCAGGGTGTGCGGGGACTCCTGGGCGGCGGCCCCGGCCGCCCACAGCGCCTGCCTGCGTGAGGAGGCCAGCGCGTCCAGGGCTCCGGCGGTGGCCAGTGCCTCCAGCTGTCGGGCCGTCAGCCCCACCCGCCGGGCCAGGTCCGGTACCGAGGTGAAGGGGCCGTGCGCCTCCCTCTCGGCGACGATCTGCTCGGCGGTATCGGTGCTGATGGAGCGCACCTGGTCCAGGCCCAGGCGGATCGCGGGCCCGCCACGGGCCTGCTCCCCCTGCACCTGCGGGCCGGGGTCGTGATCGGGCACCTGGTAGGGGCGGTGCTCCTCGTCGCACTCCAGGTCGGTGCGGGCCGCGCTGCGCAGCGCGTCGGGCCCGCGGGTGAGCACGCCGTGCCGGCGGGCGTCGGCCACCAGGGACTGCGGGGAGTAGAAGCCCATCGGCTGGGAGCGCAGCAGGGCGGCGGTGAACGCGGCCGGGTAGTGGCACTTGAGGTAGGAGCTGGCGTACACCAGGTAGGCGAAGGAGTAGGCGTGGGACTCGGGGAAGCCGTAGTTGGCGAAGGCCAGCAGTTTGCGGTGCACCGCCTCGGCGTCCTCCCCGCTGATGCCGTGCCGGGCCATCCCCGCGAACAGTGCGTCGGACAGCTCCAGCATCTTCTGGGTGGAGCGCTTGGAGCCCATCGCGCGGCGCAGCTGGTCGGCCTGGGCGGGGGTGAAGTCGGCGACGTCCACCACCATCTGCATCAGCTGCTCCTGGAACAGCGGCACCCCCAGGGTGCGGCCCAGGGACTTCTCCAGCAGCGGGTGGATGAAGGTGACCGGCTCCTCCTTGTTGCGGCGGCGGATGTAAGGGTGCACGGAGCCGCCCTGGATGGGGCCGGGCCGGATCAGCGCCACCTCCACCACCAGGTCGTAGAACTCGCGGGGCTTCAGCCGCGGCAGGGTGGAGATCTGGGCGCGGGACTCCACCTGGAACACGCCCACGCTGTCACCGGTGCACAGCATGTCGTACACCGCCGGGTCCTCCTGCGGCAGGGTGCGCAGTTCGTAGGACTGCCCGTGGTGGTGGGCCACCAGGCGCAGGCAGTGGTCCAGCGCGGTGAGCATCCCCAGGCCCAGCAGGTCGAACTTCACCAGGCCCGCGTCGGCGCAGTCGTCCTTGTCCCACTGCAGCACGCTGCGGTCGGCCATCGCCGCCCACTGCACCGGGCACACCTCGATCACCGGCCGATCGCACAGCACCATGCCCCCGGAGTGGATGCCCAGGTGCCGTGGGGCATCCCGCAGCTGCTGGGCCAGGGCCATCACGTCCGCGGGGATCTGCGCCTCGGCCAGGGAGGAGAAGGAGCGCTCGATGCGCTTGGAGAAGGCGTCCTGCGCACCGGGGTCGTAGCCGAGCGCCCGGGCGGCGTCGCGCACCGCGAGCTTCGCCCGGTAGGTGATGACGTTGGCGACCTGGGCGGCGTTCTCCCTGCCGTAGCGCCGGTACACGTACTGGATCACTTCCTCGCGACGGTCGGCGGCGATGTCGATGTCGATGTCGGGCGGCCCGTCCCGCTCCGGTGCCAGGAACCGTTCGAACAGCAGATGATGGCCGACGGGTTCGACGGCGGTGATGCCCAGCGCGTAGCAGACCGCGGAGTTCGCGGCCGACCCGCGGCCCTGGCACAGGATCCGCTCACGCCGGCAGAAGGCCACGATGTCGTGCACGATCAGGAAGTAGCCGGGAAAATGCAGGTCGGTGATCACCTTCAGCTCGTGGTCGATCTGCGCCCATGCCCCGGGCACCCGTTCGGCACCGTCGGGCCCTGGCCGGGGCCCGTATCGGGCGCGCCCCTCGATCTCCACCAGCTCCACCAGCCAGCTGGCCTCGTCGTGCCCGGCCGGCACCGGCGACGGCGGCAGGTCCGGGGCCAGCAGCCGCAGGTCCAGGGCGCACTCCCGCCCCAGCCGGGCCGCGTCGCTGATGGCCTGCGGGTAGCGGGGAAGCAGGTGCGCCAGTTCCTCGCCGCTGCGCAGGTGCGCCAGACGGTCCGGGAGGTACGGGTCGGCCTGGGCCAGCGGCACCCCGGCGCGCAGGGCGGCGTGGGTGTCGGCCAGGTGCTTGCCGGAGGGATCGGCGTAATGGGCGTTGGTGGAGGCCACCAGTGGCAGGGTGATCCGGTCCAGGCCGTGGTTCTCGCGTACCAGGCGGGCCCCCTGGGCAAGGGCGTCGTGCAGCTCATCGGCGGCTCCTCCCCCGCCGGCCACCAGTTCGACGGCCACGTTGCCGGGGCCGAACAGGTCGATCAGCCGGGCGATCGCCTCGGCCGCGGCGTGGGCGGCGCCATCCAGGTCACCGGCCTCGAGGTGCGCGGCGGCAGCGCGGGTGACCGATCCCTTGCGGCAGCCGGTGAGGATCTGCCAGTGCCCCTGGTGGGCGATGCGGGACAGCTCGGACAGGCGGTAGCGCGGCACGCCCTTCTCGCCGCTGTCGAGGTGGGCGCGGGCGATCGCGGAGGACAGCTCCCGGTACCCGATCTCATCGCGCACCAGCACCAGCAGGTGCTCGCCGTCCGGGTCGGGCACCCCGGTGCGGGGCGCGGAGCGCACGGGGACGGTCCCGGCGTGCTCGGCGCCCGGTTCCAGGCCCAGGGTGAGCTCGGCGCCGAACACGGTGGAAAGGCCCTGTTCGCGGGCGGCGCGGGCGAAGCGCACCGCCCCGGGCAGCCCGTCGTGGTCCACCAGTGCCAGGGCGGTCAGGCCCAGCTGCGCGGCCTGTTCCACCATCTCCTCGGGGCTGGAGGCGCCGTCCAGGAAGCTGAAGTGGGAGTGGGCGTGCAGCTCGGCGTAGTCCACCCGGTGGGCGGAGCGGGGCTGATCGGGCTGGGCGGGCCTGCGGTGGCCGGTGTGCTCGACCGTGATCGGCGGGGAGACCAGCTCCGCGGGACGGTCCGAGAGGATCGCCTCGAGGTCCTTCCACGCGGGCGGCCCCAGGAACCAGCCGGCCATCAGACGGTGCTCCTGCGGTGCTGCCCGGTCACGACGGTGTCACTGCCATGGGGGCTCTCCCAGTACTCAAGATGTCGGCTGTTCTGCTCCTCCTGTGGGTCACCTCAGTCATACATCCCCTCCAGGAACCACTCGCCGGTGCGGGACAGGGCCAGCACCGCTGTCTCTTCGTCACCGGCTCCCGCGAGCACCAGCTGCAGACGCGCCGCGCGATTGCCGCCGGGTGTCCACCAGCGCTCGTCGATCACGGTGGGGGCACCGTGGGCCAGCACCGTCAGCGCGGTGCCCGCACGCAGCCCTGCCCTTTGCAGGGCGGGGGCGCCGGGTGCGGCCACCAGCAGACGGGCCGGCGGGGCGCTGAGCAGACCGCGGGCGGTGACCACCACCGGGCTGCCGTGCGCGTCCTGGAGCAGCACCGGTGGCGGGGTACGGAACACGGTGGCCGGCACCGGTCGCGGCAGGGACCCCGGCCAGGGGCCGTGGCGCGGTGCAGGCTTCTCGGCGCGCCAGGGCACCAGCTGCACCTCCTCAGCCAGCAGGCGCCCGCCCACCAGCACCGGCACCTGCACGGCGTCCTCCCCCGCGAGGCCCTGCGCACGGGCGAAGGCGCGGGCTGCCCGCTGGGCCGCCTCCCCGGCACTGCCCCACAGGGCGGGGGCGTTCTGCCCGGCGGGCGCCAGCTGCAGGGGGTGCAGACCGATCCGCACGATCGCCCCGGTGGCGGGCCCACCCAAGCGGGCACGGGTGATCCAGCCGTCGCACTGCCAGCGGATGCGGTCCACCACGTCGGCCACGGTGAGCGCGCCGTCGTGCCGCCAGGTGCGCTCCATCTCCTCGCCGCCCTCGGTGCGGGCCACGATCCGCAGCCGCGTGCACACCAGGCCCCGCTCCACCAGCATCGTGTGCAACTGCTCGGCCAGGGGGCGGGCCACGAAGGCGGCCTGGTCGGTGCGCACCAGGGGTGGGTCCAGGGCGGCCTCGGCCAGGATCGGCTGGGTGGGGTGGTGCGCCGCGGGCGGGGCGGGCTCCTGGCCGGTGGCCAGCAGGTGCAGGGTGGCCACGTCCGGGCCGAAGCGGTCGGCCACCGAGGCGGCGGGCAGTGCGGCCAGGTCCCCCAGGGTGGCGATGCCCAGACGCTGCAGGAGGTCCACCGTCTCGGGCAGGTCCAGGCGGCGCTCGGCCCGGGTGGCGGCCGGTTGGCCGCGGTGTCCCCAGCCGGGGCCGACGGGGGCGTCGCGCAGGGCTGCGATGGGGTGCGGGGCCAGGTAGTCGCCGGAGCGGCCGGGTCGCACGATCCTGCCGGCGCGGGCAGCGAGCAGGGCTGCGAAGGGGCCGTCGGCGATGCCCACGGAGCAGTCCCAGCCGGTGAGGTCGGCGACGGCGTCGATGATGTGCTCGGCGAGCGTGGACTCATCGCCGTGATGGCGGGCAGGGCCGCGGGCCGACATCAGCAGGGTGCCGGGCCGCAGCACGTCCACCCCGGCGGCGACGGTGTCCACCGCGGCGGCCACCAGCTCGAACAGAGCTGATTCGCTCTCCCTGTCGCCCTCCAGCACCAGGGCGTCGGGGCAGGCGGCGCGGGCTGCACGGCGACGCATCCCCGGCAGCGCCCCGGCCTGCCGGGCGGCGGACCCGGCATGGGTGACCCGGTGCTGATCCAGCAGTATCACTGGGGTGAGTGCGAGATCGACCGGTTCGGAGTCGGTGCGGCGCTGGTGGCGGTCCAGGGCGGCCACCAGCGGCCAGTCCGGGACGATCACGGCGGCGGTGCGGGTGGCGGGGCTGCCGGTGGGGGTGCCCGTGTCAGGCACGGTGGTGGAGGTTCCCATCATCCGGCCCTCCGTACGGGATGCAGGGCAGGCCGACCGCCGCTGGCTCCGCTGGCGGCGACCCCGCGCCCGGCCCCTGCCGGGACCAGCGGCGCCTCACTGATCGCCCCGCCCACCTGCGGCAGCAGCACCTCGACATCCCGGTGCCCGGCGATGCCCCGCCCGCTCGAGGTGACATGCAGACGGCGCCGGCGCAGCCGCCCCGACCCTGCCTGCAGCCCGGTCCAGCCGCGGCTGGTGGTGTGCAGGGTGATGTCGGCGGTGCCGGGCGGACGGGCGGCCAGCACCAGGGTGTCGGCGGCACGAGCCCGGCCCAGCAGGCTGCGCCACAGCGCCGGGGCGAGGTCGAGGTCGGGCCCGAGCACCAGGACTCCCACCCCATCGGCCAGGGTGGAGAGCACCTGGGGACGCTGCTCCCCGCCGGCGGGCGCGAGGGCGAGACGGCAGGGATCCAGCCCGGCGTCCAGAGCGGAGCGCAGCCCGAGATCGTCCATCCCAGCGACCGCGCACCAGGAGTCCTCCCCCGCGGCGGCGACCGCGAGGGACAGCAGCAGGGAGGTGGTGGCCGCCCCCTGCACCGCGACGGAGCTGCCGGCCCGCACCCCTGCCCGGGGGAACAGATCGGCCAGGGGGTCCGGGACGGGCAGGCGCGTGCCGGTGACGTCGTCGACGAGCCCAGGAGAGGCGTCATGCCGGGTGGATGCCGGCTCGGACGGCGCCCCCTGGACAGGCCGCAGCGCGGTGCGGTCGATCCGCCCACCCCAGCGGGCAGCGCTGCGCTCCGCCGCAGAGAGCACGGCGCGTGCCTGCGCCAGGCGCTCCTCCTGCACAGGGTTCTCGCGGGTCACCGCTGTCATGGATCCACCTCCGCTCTGCTGCCCAGGGCACTTCGTATCGCCGCATTACTCGAACAGGCGTTCGAACTCTACGCCGACATTCGGAGAGCCTCAAGGACAGCAGGTCATCGCTTCGAACAGTTGTACGAAGCATGGTGGAGGGGTGTGACAGACGAGGATCCGCGGGCGCAGATCCTTGATCGATCTCGTCGTAACCCCTGCGATCTGTCAGAAGGGTGGGGGTTCGTCGTACGGGGACGGACGGGCTGGGGGTTCGTCGCCGGGGTCAGGTGTCCCTCGTTGTTGTTTGCGGTGTTTGATGGTGAGGGCGCGTTGTTCGCGGTGGTCCTGGTAGGCGGCCCAGGCGGCGGTGAGGTCGGCGATCGTGGCGGGGGTGGCCAGGTCGGTGTCGTCCCGGACCGCGACCGATGCTCCGGCACGGATCTCCCACTGCGTCACCCCGGGCTTCGTGGTGGGGGTGGGGTGGCGGATCGGGTCGAGCAGGCCGGTGGTCTTGAGCCGGTGGTGCATCCAGCACAGCAGGTGCAGGTTCTCTACCTCCGTCTGCCCGCCCTGTTCGGGGTTCGTGTGGTCGTATTCCTGGATGTGGTCGCATTCGGTGGCCCACGAGGAGGCCCGGGTGCAGCCGGGGACCGCGCAGGTCGCGTGCCGCAGGCGGAGGTGCTCCAGCATCGGCTTGCTCGGCCGGTAGGTGTCTGCTGAGAGGGGAAGGAACGCGCCCGATGCGGGATCGGTCAGGACCCGGTACCAGACCTCGCTGTCCCCGGCGAGCTCCCGTGCCATCGACGCGGGGACCGGGATGGTGCCGTCCAGGGTGCCGGGTTCCTCGGAGATGCCCAGCAGAGTCAGGGCCGGGACGGTCACGGTGAGACGGAAACGGGCTGCCGGGACCTTCACCCCGTCCGTGTCCAGGGTCGCGCCGGTGAGCAGCTCGTACCGGATCCTGGCCAGGGACAGGGGCTTGCCGTGCGCTTCGACGGCGCCGGTGGCATCCAAGGGCAGGGGTTCGCCGGCTTCGAGGGCGCGGCGCTGGGTGTCCTGGATCGCGCGGGCTGCGGCATCCAGGCGCTGGGCGAGGTCCAGGATCTCCGGGATCGGCCCGGTGACCTGGAGGCAGCCGATACCGTCCTCCCCCACGGGCAGCAGGTCCACGCGGCGGCGGCCTTCGGGGGTGTGCTGGGCGGGGGTCCCACGGGATGCTTCGATACGGGTCAGGGCGTGGGAGAGTTTGCGGCGGTACTGCTCGACCGTGACATCCAGCGGCCACGACGCGACCTGGGCGTCCAGGGCGGCGAGGTCCGGCTCGGGAAACATCCGGGTGCGGAGCAGGAGACGCCCGAACCATTCCACCGGGAACACCCCGGCCTCCAGCCGGGCGAAGCACCGCGGGAAGCTGGTGAGGGCCCGGTGGGCGTCGTTGATGCGGTGGAACGCGACACCACGGGTGCAGCGCAGCGCCAGAGCCACCGCCAGGGTCTCTGCCTCGTACACGTCCAGGCAGGCCGGGTCCGCGTCCTTGGGGATCTCCGTCTCCCGCCAGAACGCGGCCAGGCGCCGGTAGTGGGCGGCCTGGCGGCGGGACTCGGCCGGCCCCTCAGCCCAGATCTCCTGCAGCCCAGGATCGGTCAGCAGGCCCCCCAGGATCGGATCCTCCAGATCCCCACCCGGCGGCACCACCACACCAGCAGCGGGGGCAGCAGTCAGGGGCGCAGGGACAGGGTCCGGGATGGGGACGAGATCGGGGGCGGGCATGAGTGCTGGGGAGTGCGCGCGCCCGTCAGCAGCGGATGACTGCGTCGAACCCGGGGGTGAAGGCGACGGCAGTGCCACGCAGGCCGAGTCGTCGACCTGATCGCTACTGCGCTTGCGCGGATCGTCCTGCAACTCACCCATGCCGCCCATCACACACCCCCTTGCCCACGGACCGATTTGATTACTTGATTGATTCGATCCTAGAGGCCACCTCCGACAATTCAAGCCCCACCCGGAAATGTGCACAAGAATGTGGAAAACACGGTATTGGGGAGGAACACCGAAAGGCGATGAAGGCGGGAGGGTGGGCCGATGGAGACAACTACCGGCGCCATACGCCGACCAGTGCAGCGTTCGTGAACTGCGGGAAGAGTGGGCTGGCGGACCGGTGGGTCGGCGGAGTCGCGGGGCTATGGGCCGATGGACCGGTGGAAATGCGGAGTTGCGGGGTTGCGGGCAGACCCCACTCTCACCCAGAAATGTGGATAACCAACCCCTGGGGAGGAACTCGGCCCCCAAACGGGGAAATCCCTGTGGATAACCGACCCCTGGGGAGGAACACCTCCCAGTCAGACGGGGCAATCCCTGTGGATAACCGAACGATGTGGCTCAACCATCCCCCGCTTACCCTCATTGCTCACCAAGAATGGGGATGACCCGGTGGAAAACCCTACATGGGGGAGGAACCTGAACCCAGGAACCCAGGAACCCAGAACCCCTGGGCCCCGGAGGACGAGGAACAGTGTCAGCCCGCCGAGAGCATCGCCCGGCGCTGCCAGAACACCACGGCGCTGGCGGCAGCCACGTTCAACGAGTCCACTCCCCCGGCCATCGGGATCACCACGTGGTCCGGGACGGCCCGCAGCGTGGCGGGCGTGAGCCCGTGCCCCTCCGTGCCGAGGACGAAAGCGACCTTGCGCTCCGGCCCGAGGTCCACGGCATCCAGCGCACACGCCTGATCGGAGAGGGCCAGGGACAGAACGTCGAACCCGGCCTCGCGCAGGCGGTCCACGTCGGCCGGCCATTCCCGGAGCCTGGTCCACGGCACCTGGAACACGGTGCCCATCGACACCCGGATCGAGCGGCGGTACAGCGGGTCGGCGCAGCGCGGGCTCACCAGCACCGCATCCACCCCCAGTGCCGCAGCGGAGCGGAACATGGCACCCACGTTGGTGTGGTCCACGATGTCCTCGAGCACCGCGACAGTACGGGCCCCGGCCAGCACCTCGGCCACGGGCGGCAGTGCGGGCCGGTGCATCGCAGCCAGTGCCCCGCGGTGCAGGTGGAAGCCGGTGATCTGCTCCAGCAGGGCCTCGTCGGCCACCAGCACCGGCACGTCGGGGAAGCGGGAGGTAAGGGGCTCGAACTTCTCCAGCCACTTCTCGCTCATCAGGAAGGAGCGGGGCTCCATGCCGGCGTCCATCGCCCGGGAGATGACTTCGTAGCTCTCGGCCATGAACAGGCCGCGCTCCACCTCGATGCGGGAGCGCAGGCGCACATCGGTCATGCGCAGGTAGTCGTCCAGGACCGGATCGGCGGGGTCCAGGATGCGACGGATCTGGGAGGTCACGGGGCCAGGCGGGGCGAGCTCGGGGCTTGCGCCGTCAGGACAGGGATAGCGAGCGCGCGGTGAACCGCTCCCCGCGCTGCTCCACCACGAGCGGCAGCCCGAAAGCGCGGGTGAGGTTCTGCGAGGTGATCGTCTCAGCGATGGGGCCGGCGGCAACCACGCCGCCCTCGCGCAGCAGCAGGGCGTGGGTGTAGCCCGGGGGGATCTCCTCCACGTGGTGGGTGACCAGCACGGTCACCGGCGTGGCGGGGTCCTTGGCGAGCTGGCTGAGGGTGCGCACCAGCTCCTCGCGGCCGCCCAGGTCCAGCCCGGCGGCGGGCTCGTCCAGCAGCAGCAGCTCCGGGTCGGTCATCAGGGCGCGCGCGGACAGCACGCGCTTGCGCTCACCGGTGGAGAGGGTGCCGAACATGCGGTCGGCCTTGTCGGCCACACCGAAGGCGTCCAGCAGCACGCGGGCGCGGTCCAGGTCCAGGTCGTCGTACTGCTCGCGCCAGCGGCCCACGATGCCGTACCCGGCGGTGACCACCACGTCGAGCACCTTCTCCTCGACCGGCACCGTCTCGGCCAGTTCCTGGCTGGCCAGCCCGATCAGGGGGCGCAGCTCGAAGATGTCGGTGCGGCCCAGACGTTCGCCGAACAGGTCCACGGTGCCGCTGGTGGGGTGCAGTCGCGCCGAGAGCAGGCGCACCAGGGTGGACTTGCCGGCGCCGTTGGGGCCGAGCACTGCCCAGCGCTCCCCCTCGGCGATGGTCAGGTTCACGGTGGACAGGATGTCGCGCCCATTGCGGCGGACGACGACATCGTTCAGGGAAGCTGCAGCAACGGCCATGGGTCGAGCTTATCGCCCCTAGACTGACTGAGCCCGGATCCGCCCAGCAGGAGGTCACCGTGCCGCTCCGTCCCGTCTCCCTCCACGCCACCCGCGGTTCCGTCGCCGCCCAGGAGATCTCCCAGGGCATCGACGCCCTGCTGGAGGAGTACCGCGACCAGGTGCCCCTCGAGTTCCCCGCCGAGGTCCTGGCGGAGGCCGAGCGCGTGGCAGGCAGGGCGGCACCCCGTACCGGAAGTGCTGCTTCGGCCGACGACACTGCCCGCATCGACCGCATCGACCGCACCGATGTGCCGTTCGTGACGCTGGACCCCGAGTCCTCCACCGATCTGGACCAGGCGATGCACCTGGAGCGCACCGATGCCGGGTATCGCGTGCTGTACGCGATCGCCGACGTCCCGCTGTTCGTGGACCTGGACGGCGCGATCGACACCGAGGCCCGGCGGCGCGGCGCCACCGTGTACCTGCCCGACCGTCGCGTCCCCCTGCACCCCGAGGTCCTCTCCGAGGGCGTGGCGTCCCTGCTGCCCGAGCAGGACACCCCCGCCTTCGTGTGGATCTTCGACCTCGACCAGGCCGGCGCCGTGCAGAGCATCGACCTGGAGCGGGCCACAGTGCGCTCGGTGGCCAAGCTCGACTACGACACGGTGCAGGAACAGCTCGATGCCGGCCAGGGCCACCCGATGATGCAGCTGCTGCAGGAGATCGGCGACC
The DNA here is from genome assembly GCF_016907455.1 of Brachybacterium muris. Lineage (NCBI taxonomy): Bacteria > Bacillati > Actinomycetota > Actinomycetes > Micrococcales > Dermabacteraceae > Brachybacterium > Brachybacterium muris. Next base: position 1,642,832 of record NZ_JAFBCB010000001.1, read on the forward strand.
TGCGCCAGCAGCAGGAGGCGGCACGCGGTGGGGCCAGCCTGAACGTGCCCGAGCAGGAAGTGGAGGGCGATGGCGACCATGTTCTGCTCACCTGGCGCAGCCCCAACCCGATCGAGGAGGCCAACGCGCAGATCTCCTTGATGACGGGGATGGCTGCCGCGCAGCTGATGCTGGAGCACGGCGCCGGGATCCTGCGCACCATGCCCCCTGCGGAGCCTCAGGCCATCGAGCGCTTCCGGCGCCAGTCCCAGGTGCTGGGCACCCCGTGGCCGAAGGACGTCGCCTACGGGGACTTCCTGCGCTCCCTCGACTGGCGCGATCCCGGGCACCTGGCGCTGCTGAACCAGGCCACCTCCCTGTTCCGCGGTGCCTCCTATGCCGCCTTCACCACTGCGCAGGAGGTCCCGGATGATCCCGCGCAGGCCGCAATCGCAGCGCCGTACGCCCATGCCACGGCGCCGCTGCGACGATTGGTGGATCGTTTCGTGCTGCTGGTGTGCCACGCCCACGCCGCAGGCCGCACCCCGGAACCGGCCCTGCTGCAGGCGTTGGAGGCGATCCCGGAGGCGATGCGCACCACCGCGGCGAAGGCCGGGGAACTGGAGCGGCACGCGATCGAGCTGGTGGAGACCGCTGCCCTGCGGGCCTTCGTGGGCGAGGAGTTCGACGCCTCGGTGATCGAGCGCCGTGAGGCCACGCCGTCGAAGGAATCTGGGAAGGGCACGAGCAACGGCAGCCCCACCCGGGTGGAGGTGCAGCTGACCGACCCGCCGGTCACCGCCTGGGTGCCGATGGATGCCAGTCCCGGTGACGTGGTGCGGGTGCGCCTGGACTCGGTGGACCCCCGGCACGGCACGGCCCGTTTCGTGCCGGCCGGCGACCTGTCGGCATCGGCCGACGGCGACCGGTGAGCGCCGCCGCTCGCGCGCAGTACCTGGCGCTGCCCCGTGCTGCAGCGCTGATGATGCACGCCGCCTCCTACCTGCGAGGCGATGCAGGGCCCGATGACATCACCCAGCTCAGCCTGGGCAGCGGCAGGGACCGGCACGGTGCGGAGGGGGTCGAGCTGTTCGACTGGCTCACCTCGCTGCGGCGGATCCCGCTGCTCCACCTGCGTCTGGTGCTGCCGTTACCGGGCCGGATCGCCGGGCTCGTGGGACCACCGGAGGCGGTCGAGGCGGCCCTGGCCTGCGAACAGGCCGTGGTGGTGACCGCTGCCGGGCTGCCCGACCACACCCTGGTTCCCGAGGTCACGCCGGTGTCCTCCGTCGACGGGCCGATCGGCCTGGTGGACTGGATGCACTACCCCGCGCCCAGAGGTGCGAGTCTGCCGCCCACCCCGAGCTCCGGCACTGCCCGCGAGCAGCTGCTGCGGGTGATGCAGGCCGCCGCCCGCTCCACCGTCGACCTGGACCTGGTGCCCGATGAGCCGATCCCCGCGGACGAGCTGCCGTTGAGCTGGATCCGTTCCGTCCCGCCCCGTCATCTGAGCGCCGCGGACGCCCATCTGCTGGAGCTCGCGGGGCGGGTCCTGGTTCTCACCGGGTACGAGCTCACTGCGGGTTCCCCGCATGCTCGGGGGCTCGCCGACGACCAGGCACGCCGCACGATCCTGGAGCAGTTGCGGGACGCGGCCCGCGAGGCCCTAGTCGAGACCGTCGAGCGCGCCGCGGATGTTGCCGGCTGACTGAGCAGCCCTCAGCCAGCCGTTCTCAACCGCCCTCAGCCGTCGTAGCTTTCCAGCACCTGCTTGTAGACCTCCAGGGTGCGCTCACCGATCGAGGTCCAGGAGAAGTGCCCGGCGGCCCGACGCCGTGATGCCTCGCCCATCTCGCGGGCCCGCGCCGGGTCCGAGACCATCCGCACCAGGGCGTCGGTCATGTCGGCCACGAAGCGGTCCGGGTCGGTCGGGGTGCCGGTGCCGTCGGTGAGCTGGTCGAAGTGGACCAGGTACCCGGTCTCACCGTCCACCACCACCTCGGGGATGCCGCCGGTGGCGGAGGCCACCACGGGGGTGCCGCAGGCCATCGCCTCGAGGTTCACGATGCCCAGCGGCTCGTACACGCTGGGGCACACGAAGGTGGTGGCGTGGGTGAGGATCTGGGTGAGGTCGGTGCGGGGCAGCATCTCGGTGATCAGGTGCACGTTGCCGCGGTCGCGGTGCAGCTCCCCCACCAGCTCGTCCACCTCGGCGGCGATCTGCGGGGTGTCCGGGGCGCCGGCGCACAGCACCACCTGGTAGTCGGCCGGAAGTTCCCGCACGGCGCGCAGGAAGTAGGGCAGGCCCTTCTGCCGGGTGATGCGGCCGACGAACACGATCGTCGGTGCTTCGGGATCGATACCGCGGGAGGTGAGAGCGGAGGTCTCGGGGTTCGGGGACCACTGCTCGATGTCGATACCGTTGTGCACCACGTGCACGCGGGCCGGATCGACGGACGGATAGGAGCGCAGGATGTCCTCCCGCATCCCGGCGGAGACAGCGATCACCCCCGCGGCGGACTCGTAGGCGGTGCGCTCGGCGAAGGAGCTGAGGCGGTAGCCGCCGCCCAGCTGCTCCGCCTTCCACGGGCGCAGGGGCTCGAGGGAGTGGGCGCTGAGCACATGCGGCATCCCGTGCAGCAGGGAGGCCACGTGCCCGGCGAAGTTCGCGTACCAGGTGTGGGAGTGGACCAGGTCCGCTCCCTCGCAGTCACGGGCGATCAGCAGATCGGTGCCCAGGGTGCTGAGAGCGGCGTTGGCACCGTCCAGCTCTGCCGGAGGGCGGTAGGAGGTGGTGTCGGTCTCGTCACGATCTGCGCCGAAGGCGCGCACCTGCACCTCGATGTGGTGGCGCAGCACGGCGCTCAGCTCGGCCACGTGCACACCGGCCCCGCCGTACACCTCCGGCGGGTACTCCTTGGTCAGCAGATCCACGCGCATAGCGATCCCTCCTCCGGCACCTTCGTCCGAGGGCCGTTCGACGACGTGATGGACACCACCTCTGCATTATCCTCGACTCATGCAGAAAAAGGTCCTCGCCATCGTTCTCGCAGGCGGAGAGGGCAAGCGCCTGATGCCGCTCACCCTCGACCGGGCGAAGCCCGCCGTCCCCTTCGGCGGGATCTACCGCCTGATCGACTTCGCTCTGTCCAACATCGTCAACTCCGGCTACCTGCGCGTGGTGGTGCTCACGCAGTACAAGTCGCACTCCCTGGACAAGCACATCTCCCAGACGTGGCGCATGAGCTCGCTGCTGGGCAACTACGTGGCCCCCGTCCCCGCGCAGCAGCGGATGGGCAAGCACTGGTACCGCGGCTCCTCGGACGCCATCTACCAGTCGCTGAACCTGATCTACGACGAGAAGCCCGACTACGTGGTCGTGGTCGGCGCCGACCACGTGTACCGCATGGACATCTCCCAGATGCTGGATGCGCACATCGCCTCCGGCAAGGCGTGTACGGTGGCAGCCATCCGCCAGCCGATCGAGATGTCCGACCAGTTCGGCGTCATCGAGACGGTCCCGGGGGACCCGTCCACGATCGCCCGTTTCGTGGAGAAGCCGAAGGAGACCACCGGGCTGGAGGACGATCCCACCCAGATCCTGGCCTCCATGGGCAACTACATCTTCACCGCCGACGCGCTGGTGGAGGCGGTCACCAAGGACGCGGAGGACGACGACGCCGCGCATGACATGGGTGGCGACATCGTGCCGTACTTCGTCCAGCAGGACGCCGCCGGCGTGTACGACTTCATCGACAACGACGTGCCCGGCTCCACCGACCGCGATCGTGACTACTGGCGGGACGTGGGCACCCTGGACGCGTTCTACGACGCCCACATGGACCTGATCGCCATCCACCCGGTGTTCAACCTGTACAACGAGGACTGGCCCACCTACACCGGGCACCGCACCGTGCCGCCGGCGAAGTTCGTGCACGCAGGGCCGGGCCGCATGGGTTCGGCCGTGGGCTCGATCATCTCCCCCGGGGTGGTGATCTCCGGCGCGCAGGTCTCCAACTCGGTGGTCTCACCGGGGGTCCGCATGAACTCGTGGTCCTCGGTCTCGGACTCGGTGGTGATGGACGGCGTCTCCATCGGCCGCCACAGCCAGATCCACCGCGCCATCATCGACAAGAACGTGGTGATCCCTCCCCGCACCCAGATCGGTCTGGACGCGGAGCAGGACCGGGCCCGCGGCTTCGTGGTCACCGAGTCCGGGATCACCGTGATCGGCAAGGGCACGGTCCTCGAACCGTGACGGGTGCCGCCGGCGCGACCGGCACCGTTCGCGTGACAGGTCTCCTGGTCTCCGACGTCGACTCCACCTTCCTCACGCAGGAGGTCATCGAACTGGTGGCCGAGCACGCCGGGGTGCGCGCGGACGTGGAGCGGATCACCGAGGCTGCGATGCGTGGGGAGCTGGACTTCTCCGCCTCACTGCGGCAGCGGGTGGCGCTGCTGGAGGGTCTTCCCGCAGCGGTGCTCGCACAGGTGCGAGAGGTGCTGGTACCCACCGAGGGGGCGCTGGAGCTGATGCGCCGGGCGCGGGAAGCCGGATGGGTGACGGCCCTGGTCTCCGGCGGCTTCCACGAGGTGATCGACGAACTCGCGGCGTCGGCCGGGATCGACCATGTGGTCGCCAATCGGTTCGGGATCCGCGACGGCCGCCTCACGGGCACCCTGGACGGGCCGATCATCGATGGCCGGGCGAAGCTGGACACCCTCGAGGAGCTGGCTCGTTCTCATGCAGTGCCCCGCTCCCGGGTGGTGGCGGTGGGTGACGGCGCCAACGATCGGGCGATGGTGCAGGCAGCTGGCACGGGCATCGCCTTCCGGGCGAAGCCCGCGCTTCGGGAAGCGGCCGACGTGGTCATTGACGGCACGTTGATGGACGTGTGGCCGCACCTGGAGGCCGCCGCCCGGACCTGAAGGGTCCCAGCGGCGCCATGCCCTCAGGGTCGGACGATCGTGTGCAGCGTCAGGGCGCTCTCGTCGAGGTCCGCCCAGTGCGCGAGCGGCCCGGAGAGGACCCCCATCGCGCCGGTGGGCAGGCCGATCCGGGCCTGCGCGACGGAACCGGCGTCGGACTCGTCATCGGCGAGCTGGGCGACGAGGCTGGACATGGTGGGCTCATGACCGATGGCCATCACCACTGTGTCCTGGTCGCCGGTGGAGCGGATCAGGTCCAGCAGCTCGGCGGTGCCGCCGCTGTAGATCTCCTCGTGGAACGTGGCCTGGCCGTCGAAGCCGTGCATCGTGGAGAGCACGTGCTGCCAGGTCTCCGAGGTGCGGGCAGCGTCCGAGACGAACACTCGGGTGGGGCGCACGTTCTGGGACTCCAGGTACTCCCCCACCAGCTGGGCCTGGGAATGGCCGCGGTCGGTGAGGCGTCGTTCGTGGTCCGGCTGGCCGGCACCGCTGTCCGCCTTGCCGTGTCGCATGAGCAGCAGGAGCCGACTGTCGGGGTCGGAGGATGACATGAGGGAGCGATCACACCTTGTGTCTCGGGGTTCGTGGGGCCGGGATCGATGCGGCCGGGATCAGTGTCCCATGCCGAGGCCGCCGTCGACGGGGATCACGGCTCCGGAGATGTAGGCGGCGTCGTCGCTCGCCATGAACGCCACCACGCGCGCCACTTCGCTGGGGTCGGCGAAGCGGCCGGCCGGGATGGACTTGCGGTAGGAGTCCTGGAGCTCGTCCGAGAGCTGCGCGGTCATGTCGGTGTCGATGTAGCCGGGGGCGACGACGTTCGCGGTGATGCCGCGGGAACCGAGCTCACGGGTGAGCGCACGGGCGATGCCGACCAGGCCTGCCTTGGAGGCTGCGTAGTTGATCTGCCCGGGGGATCCGTACAGGCCCACCACCGAGCTGATCAGCACGATCCGGCCCTTCTTCTTGCGCATCATCGAGCGGATCACCCGCTTCACGATGCGGAAGGAACCGGTGAGGTTGGTGTCCACGACGTTCTCGAAGGAGTCGTCGCTCATGCGCATCAGCAGCTGGTCATCGTTGATCCCGGCGTTGGCGACCAGCACCTCGATGGGGCCGTTGGCCTCCTCTGCGGCCTTCACGGCCGCGTCGAGGCTGTCGCCGTCGGTGACGTCGGCGGCGACGGTGATCGATCCCTCGGGCCCGCCGGAGCCGGAGCGGCTGGTGACCGCGACTTTGTCCCCGCGGCGCAGGAACTCCTCGGCGATGGCCCGGCCGATACCCCGGTTGCCTCCGGTGATCAGGACACTGCGCGGCTCGGTGACGGGATCGGACATCGGCTCTCCTGGATGAGGGGACTGATAAGGGGTGTGCTCTACGATACGTGTCGAGAGAGGCCAGGACCTTCGGGGGGACCTGGCCGACGTCGACTTCGGAAGGTGCCCCAGATGGCCTATCGCTTCAATCCTCCGCCGAACTGGCCCATCGAGGATCCGAACTGGACTCCCCCGCCCGGCTGGCAGCCGGATCCGTCGTGGGGTCCGCCGCCCGCGGACTGGAACTTCTGGGTCGCTGACGACACCCCTGCCGAGAGCGTCGCGGACACCCAGAGTGAAGTCGAGGAGACCCAGGCCGAGGACGCTCAGGTCGAGGTCGAGGACGCTCAGGCCGAGAAGGTCGAGGAGACGCCGGTCGCCGACGCTGAGGCGAACCCGGCAGACCACCTGGAGGGTCAGGATCCGGCCGGGGCTGCTGACGAGGCCGACGACCCTGTTGCTGCCCCTGAGGAGCGCTCGGCACCTGAGGAGCCCTCTGCCCCCGCCCTCGCCCCCGAGGAGCCCATGTCTTCCACTGAGGCTCCTGCTCCTGTGGGCGACGCGCCTGTCGAAGGGGCGCCCGAGACTGCGGAGTACGAGGGGCCCGACCTGGAGGCCGACCTCGCACAGCAGGCTCCCTACGAGACCGGCGATCAGGACTTCCCGCAGCAGCCTGAGCCGGGACCCGGTATCGACCAGGACGACACCGTTCACGAGCCCTCGGCCGGTGACGCCCCGCTCGTTGCCGGAGGCGCAGCGGCTGCAGGTGCCGGCACCGCCGCGGCATCCGGCTACGGCCAGGCCTCCCCGAGCCAGGGCTACGGTCAGGCCTCCCCGAACCAGGGCTACGGCTCGCCGGACAGCGCCTCTACCTGGACCGCCACCACTGCTCCCGAGGACGCCCCCAAGAAGGGCGTCGTGGCGCGGTTCTGGTGGGTCGGCTGCCTGGTGCTGCTGCTGGTCGGTCTGCTGATCGCCGTGCTGGCCGGCGGCATGCTGTTGATGAACCGCGGGGGCGAGGAGGAGCCCACCGGGAGTGGTGGCACCACCACTTCCGCCTCGGCCGACCCGACGGACGATCCCACGGCCACAGAGGAGGAGCCCACCTCCGAGGAGCCCACCACTGAGGAGGCATCCGAGGAGGCCGTGACGCCTTCGGTGCTTCCCACCGTGGATCCGGCGGCAGAGTCGGTCGAGGTCGTCTCCAACGATGGGCGCGGTACCATGCAGGTATCGATGGAGTGGCTTCCCGCCGAGCAGCTTCCCAGCGAGTACGGCGGCACCGTCGAGCCCGCGGAGCATGGGGAGTACCTGGTGGTGACCGCCAAGATCTCCGTCACCGAAGGACAGATGTTCTTCAGCAACGCCCAGTTCAACGTCGTCACCCCCTACGGTGGCGAACTGGGCACCGACCTGGAGTCCTACTCGCTCAAGGACTCCGGGATCGGGATCGAGGCCCCCACCGACATCAAGGCCGGAGAGGAGTACTCCATCAGGATGCTGTTCGCCCCGAAGCGGGCCGGCGGCATGCACCTGGAGTACGACACCTTCACCGACCAGTACACCTGGGACATCGCTGAGTGACCGAGCGATTCAACCCCCCGCCCAACTGGCCGGAGCCCCCGCACGACGGGTGGACCCCGCCGGCGGACTTCCGTCCGCAGCATGAGTGGGGTCCGGTCCCGGCCGGGTGGCGGTTGTGGCTCGGCAAGCAGCTCCCCTCCCGGGCCGGTTCGCCCCTGCAGCTCAGCGAGGACGTTCCCGCCAGTGGCGCGCAGCCCCGCGCCCGCGTCGAGGCGTATCCGGTGTCGGTGCTGAACCCGGGCATGTGGACCGAGAACCACCTGCAGGCTGAGGATTACGGCTTCGAGCCGGCCAAGCCCGTGAAGAACCGCCCCCGCCTGCGCCTGGCGCTCACCATCGTGGCGACCGTGCTCGGCTTCCTGTTGGCGGCGGCGACTGTCGTGCTGTTCGTCCAGCTCACCGACTTCGCGGTCGAGGACCTCCCGGGCATGATGACCGGTTGGCTCGGCGGTTCTCTCCCGGCCCCGCCGGGAGATTCATGACCTCCCCCACCGCTCGACGCAGGGTCCTGTTCAGCCGCGACACCCTGGTGGGCGTGCTCGTGGTCCTGTTGGCGGTGGCCGTGTGCGTGGGCCTGGGCCTGTGGCAGTACGGCAGGTTCGAGGCGCGCCGTGACCAGGCCCGGGTGGTGGAGGCTAACTACTCCTCCGACCCGGTGCCCCTCAGCGAGGTGATCAGCGCGCCCGAGGATCCCCTGGCCCCCACCGACGACTGGACCCCCGTGCAGATGCACGGACAGTACTGCACCGATCCCGCGTGCCAGCTCTACGTGCGCAACCGCACCCTGGGTGCTCAGGTCGGCTTCTGGCAGCTGGTCCCCTTCGTGGCGGACGACGGGACGACCCTGATGGTGGTGCGCGGCTGGGTCACCGCGCACTCCCAGGAATCCGTTCCGGCCGATCCCCCGCCGGTCCCCGAGGGCGAGCAGACGATCACCGTGCGACTGCGCCCCGCCGAGGATGCCCTGGAGCGTCGCGGCAACCCCGAGGGCCAGGTCCATTCCGTGGCCCCCGAGCAGATCCGGGCGCAGTTGCCCACCGGTTCCCTGCCTCGACTCGACGAGAGCCTCGTCACCGGCGCCTACGGGTCCCTGGTAGCTGAGGACCCCTCGGCCCCCAAGCCCACCGCCCTGCCTGCCCCGGACACGTCGCTGGGCCCGCACCTGTCCTATGCCTTCCAGTGGTGGATCTTCGCCCTCTTCTTCCCGGCGGCGCTGATCTACCGCACCCACCGACTGATCCAGGAGGAGTCCGAGGATGACGGGAACACCCCCCGTGCCCCGCGGGAACCCCGCGCCCGCCGCCGCAGCCGCGACGAGGAGGAGGAGGATGCGCTCCTCGACCCCTCTGCGCCCTGACCGGCCGGCGTCCCCGAGCGGCAGGACCGTGCCGCCGTTGCGCTTCCTGCCCGGTCCCCGTCCTCGGCGCATCGCCCACCGCGGGCTCGCCCTGGACGGGGCCGAGAACACCATGCGTGCCTTCGAGGATGCCGTCATTGCCGGTGCCGACATGCTCGAGACCGATACCCGCGCCACCTCCGACGGCCTCGCCCTCGCCTTCCACGACGAGGACCTGCGGCGCGTCGCCGATGATCCCCGCCGCATCGACCGGCTGAGCACCGTCGATGCTCGCCAGGTGCGCCTTGCCGGCGACGAGCCGCTGGCGACCTTGGAGGAGGTGCTGGGCACCTTCACCGATCTGCCTGTGAACATCGACGTCAAATCACCCTCGGCGATCGAACCGGCGGTAGCGGCCATCGCCCGCACCGGGAGCGCGGGCCGCATCTGCCTGGCGGGGTTCGACGACGCCGTCACCGCTCTCGCCGTGCGGAGGGTGCGGGAGGTCACCGGTGTCGCCCCGGTTCGAAGTCCCTCCCGTCGCGCCATCGCACTGTTCCTGGGCCTGGTCGCGTCCGAGGCACCCCATGCCGTGGTCAGGCGCCTGCTGGCGCCCTACGCTGCCCTGCAGGTGCCGCGGGCGTACCGGGGGATACCGGTGGTGACCCCGCGTACGGTGGCGGCAGCCCACCGGGCCGGCTGCGAGGTGCACGTGTGGACGATCGACGAGATCCCCGCCATGGAGGAACTGCTGGTCATGGGCGTGGATGGTATTATCAGCAACCGTGTCGACCGGCTCGGCCATCTTCTGGACGGGCCTCGGGAACAGAACCGGCACGCGGGGCGTTGAACCCCTGAGACCTGAACCCCCGAACCACCGGCGGGGCTGACGCCGCACCGTGCGCCCCCACCGGCAGGAAGCGAGAACCGCATGAACAGCCGCAGCCTGCGAGGGACCCGACTGGGCTCCCTCTCCATGGAGACCGACGAGGGCGTGCTCGCCGCACCGCGCCAGGAGGCGGTCTACGACTGCCCCAACGGTCACCACATCGTCCTGCCCTTCTCTGTCGAGGCCGATGTCCCCGCCGTGTGGGAGTGCCGCTGCGGTGCCACCGCGGTGCTGCGCGACCACGAGAAGCCCGAGGAGAAGCCGGGCAAGCCCCAGCGCACCCACTGGGACATGCTGCTGGAGCGTCGTGACGAGAAGGACCTGCAGGTGCTGCTGGATCAGCGCCTTGAACTGTTGCGCGCCGGGAAGCTGCACTCCAGCCGCACCCTCTGAGACCAGAGAGCTCGGGCCTGGCCTGAGCGCTGAACCGCCGCCCCCGTCCCCGGGACGATCAGTCCTGGGTGATGGTGGGCGGCTTCGTCGTACCGGTGGGCCGGGAATCGCTGCTGCGGGGTCCGCCCGGGGTGTCCTCGGCGGTGGGTTCGGCGTTGATCACGATCTCACCGTCGATCACGCCGCCGCTGGAGCGGCGGTACAGCACGCTGCGGGCGCCCTGTGAACCGCTGCCCAGCCCCATCTTCTTCACTGTGCAGCGCTGCACCGGGGTGAGCAGCAGCACCAGGCCCACGACGTCGGTGATCAGGCCCGGGAAGAAGAACGCGAGGGCCGACAGCAGGGTGAAGGCGGGGCGCGAGAGGTGGTCCTGCACGTCTGAATATTCGCCTCGCTGGGGTCCGCTGATCGAGGGTTCGGGTGCCACGTCGCTGCCGTAGCGGTGGCGTCGTTCGGGACCACCAGTGGTGTCGTTGGGGCCGCTCTGTCTACGCTCCTTCCGCCGTGTGTATAGGGCACGCGGCGGAAGGAGCAATCTGGAATGGTACGGAAGATCAGGGCGAAGCTGGTGCTCCAGCTGCGCGCAGAAGGTCTGTCGGGGCGAGCGATTTCGTCCTCGCAGGGCATGTCCCGCAAGTCCGTGAGGGCGGTGTTCGAGGCCGCTGACGCTGCAGGGATCGGGTGGGGCGATATCGCGGACGTCGCCGATGAGCAGGTGTATGCCCGGTTGTTCCCGGGCCGGGGCGAGCACGAGAGCGTGTTCGCACAGCCGGACTGGGAACAGGTCCATCGAGAGATGGCCAGGGTCGGCGTGACGCTGAAGCTGTTGCACGGCGAGTACTTCGACGCGACCACGGCGGCTGGGGATCCGGCGATGGGGTATGACCGGTTTTGCCGCACCTACCAGCACCACGTCATGGTCACCGGTGCCGCTTCGAGAGTCGGTCACAAGGCCGGCCAGAGCGTGGAGGTCGACTGGTCCGGCCCCACGATGGAGCTGGCCGATCCGGTCACCGGCGAGGTCTCGAAGGTGTTCTTGTTCGTTGCCTGCCTGCCTTTTTCTCGTTACGCGTTCTGCTTCCCGGCGCTGGATATGCGCCAGGAGTCCTGGCTGCGAGCGCACGTAGCGATGTTCGAGGCGCTGGGCGGGACGGTCCCGAGGATCGTTCCGGACAACCTCAAGACCGGTGTGGTGAAGCACCCCCGCGAGGGCGAGATCGTCCTGAACGATGCGTATCGCGAGATGGCAGCGCATTACTCGGCGGCGGTGCTCCCGGGGAGGGTGCGGAAACCGAAAGACAAGGCGAGCGTGGAGAACACCGTCGCGCACGTCGCGACCTGGGTCATCGCCGGGCTGCGGGATCAGCGATTCACGTCCCTGCCCGAACTTGCAGCCGCCATCGGGCAGCGGATGGAGGCCTATAACGCGGAGCCGTTCCAGAAGCGGCCCGGATCCCGCGCCAGCGTGTTCGACGCGGAGGAGCGGCCGCTGCTGACGCCGCTGCCGGCGGTGCCCTACGAGATCTCGACATGGCACTACGGACGACGAGTGGGCAGGAACGGGCACGTCACGTTCGCGCGGAACTTCTACTCCGCGCCGTTCGCGCACATCGGCGCGAAGGTCGATCTGCGCATCACGGCCCGGACGCTGGAGATCTATCAGGGCAGCCAGCGACTGACCAGTCACCTGCTGCTCCCGGAGACCGCGAGCAATGAGTACCGCACCAACGACGCGGACCTACCTGCGGGCGAGCGTTTCCAGGCCTGGGACGCGCAGAGGGTGCGGGCGTGGGCAGATCGGGTCGGGCCGGCCACGGTGATCGTGATCCAGCGGATCTTCGAGTCCGTGCCGATCGTGGAACAGGGCCTGGATCCCGCGTTGGCGGTGCTACGGCTCTCTCGCCGCTTCTCCGTAGATCGGGTCGAGGCGGCCTGCGCACTCGCGCTGACGGGACGGGTCCGTTCACCGCGCTATGCGCATCTGCACCCGATCTTGGCCACCGGGCAGGACAAGGTCGCCGCCCTGCGTCCACCCCGCGAGGAACCCGCGGAAGACGGCGGATACGTCCGTGGCGCCGACTACTACGCCGGAGGTGTCCGGTGAGCGTGATCGATAACGACACGAAGCGGAAGCTGCGCGAGATGGGCGCGACCGCGCTGCTGGACGCGATCGATGCCCAGGATGAGGCTCACGTGCTGGGGATGTCGTTCCAGGAACGGCTCCAGCTGATCGTGGACGAGGCGCATTCCATCTTCAATCATGGAAAGGTCGAGGGTCTGATCCGCCGGGCGGGGCTGCGTTATCCCGGAGCGGACCTGCGGCGGCTGGATCTGGTCGAGGAACGGGGACTGAACCGGAACGTGATCGCGCAACTGGCAACCTGCTCCTTCATCCAGCGGCAACAGAACGTGGTCTTCCAGGGCTTCACCGGCTCAGGGAAGTCCTACCTCGGCTGCGCGCTGGCGAAGCAGGCCTGCCAGCACCGGCTCCGAGCCCACTACATCCGAATGCCCGACCTCGAAGAGGCCTGGGCCCTGGCAAAGGACAAGCCGCAGGGCCAGACGAAGTTCCTGCGGAAGTACTCCACGTTCTCGCTGCTGGTGATCGACGAGTGGCTGCTGGACCATCCTGACGAGGGAATGCGTTCGATGCTGCTGGAACTGCTCGAGCGCCGCTATGACACCGGCTCGACCGTGTTCTGCACCCAGTACCCGAAGAAGGACTGGCACGCCCGGCTCGGTGGAGCAGTCCACGCCGATGCGATCATGGACCGCATCGTGCACAACACAATCTGGATCGACACCGGCGACAGGAACATGCGAGAACACACCGCACTGCCCCAGTGACCCGATGCCGGCGGGAGCCAGTGGTCCCCACCGCGGCGGCTACTGGCCCCCGTCGGCACGATCGGCGGTCCCCAAGAGCAAGATTCGGTGGCTCCCACGACTACGAATACTCAACGTCCCCGGAGCCGCGCACCGCCCGCACCAGGGAGCGCAGGCGCACGAACGACTGCTGACCGGCGGTGATCAGCAGTGCCACGCCGATGATCCAACCCAGCACCACGATCAGCACCGACCACCACAGGCTGGTGTTCACGCCGATCGCGATCAGGATGGCGAGCTCGGCGACACCGAGCGCCACGAAGGCGACCGGCAGCCAGGCGGCTCGGCGGGATCCGTCCCTGCGGGGATCACCCGTCCTGCCGCTGCCGCGGCTGTGGCCGGTGGGTGGTGTCTGCTGCGATGCGGTGCTCACGTCGCGTCCCCTCCTTCTCGTCCGCGCAGGTGCCTGCGGCGGCCGCGCCCAGGGTAGCCCAGCGCCCCGAGGAGCTGCTGGGCGCGATGCGCGAGCCCCCAGGCGGTCACCTTCACCAGGGCCTCGCGCACGATCCCGGAGCTCATCTTGCTGGCGCCCTCGGCGCGTTCGTCGAAGTCGATCGGGACCTCACGGATCACCGCCCCGGCATCGCGGGCGCGGCGGGTCATGTCCACCTGGAAGCAGTAGCCCTGGGAGGCGACCTGCTGGTCGACCAGTCGTTGCAGGAGGGGCGCCCGAAAGGCCCGGTACCCGGCGGTGGCGTCGCGCACCGACAGTCCCATCAGCGCTCCGGCGTACAGGTTCGCCCCGCGGGAGAGCACCAGGCGGCGCACCGGCCAGTCGTGGACACGGCCACCCGGGACCCAGCGGGAGCCGATCACGAGATCCGCCCCGCCCGCGATGGCGTCCAGCAGTCGCGGCAGCTGCTCGGGCCGATGGGAGGCGTCGGCGTCCATCTCCACCAGCACCTCGTACCCCAGCTCCAGCCCCCAGGCGAAGCCGGCGAGGTACGCAGGCCCCAGCCCCTCCTTCCCCGCGCGGTGCAGCACATGCACGTTCTCATCGCGGGCGGCGGCCTGGTCGGCCCACTGGCCGGTGCCGTCGGGGGACGCGTCATCAGCGATCAGCACGTGGGCGTGCGGCACCGCGGTGCGCAGGCGCGCCAGGGTGCCGGGCAGTGCCTCGCGCTCGTCGTAGGTGGGGATCACCACGAGGGCGCGCAGTTCGGTGGTGCTCATCGGGTGCTTCTCCGTGCCTGTTCGCGTCGTGGGGTGCGGCGGGCCACGGCCCGGTGCCGGGTGGACAGTGCCCCGATCCAGCCCAGCAGGCCGAGGGCTGAGATCCCGATCGCGATCCAGATGCCGCCGGCCACCGCCGGGGTAATACCGGTGCGCAGGGGGACCTCCGCGCTGACGTAGCCCTGCTCCCAGTGGTCCACGAAGTCCAGCCTGCGGCCCTCGGGGCTGAAGATCGCGGAGTGGCCCACGGTGGACACGTGCACCACGCTGCGCCCGGTGACCACGGCCAGCACCTTCGCTTCGGCGAGCTGCTGGATGGCCTCGTGGGAGTCACCGAACAGGGCGTTGTTGGACTGCACCACCACCATCTCGGCCCCTGCATCGACGGTGTCCATGATGAGGGTGTCGTAGGCGATCTCGAAGCAGATCAGCACGCCCACCTTGCCCTGCCCGAGCTCGAGGGCCTCCAGGTCCAGCAGGCCCACCTCGGTCCCCGGCAGCATGTCCCGGCCCACCCGGTCCACCTTGTCGGTGATCATGCGGAAGAAGTCGCGTGCGGGGACGAACTCGCCGAACGGCACGGGGTGCCGCTTCGCGTACACGTACGGGGTCTCGCCCTCGGAGGTCCACAGCACGGAGTGGTTGTAGCGGTGGTGCTCCCCCACTGCGGTCTGGGTGCCCACCAGGATCGGGGCCCCGGCCCGTGTGGCCGCGTCGGTAAGGGCGTTGCCGCGGTAGGGATCCTGGCGCGGGTCGTACGTGGTGGAGTCCTCCGGCCATACGATCAGCTCGATCTGCTGGCCCTGCTGCTGGAAGGCGGTCGTGGCCTCGTTCGTCACCTCGAGATGGTTCTCGAACACGCCCTCGGGCATGGTCAGTGCCACCGGGTCGATCGGATCCATGGACCCCTGGGCCCCCACCACGGTCATCGTGGGTCGGCCCTCCGGGGCCCGGTTCGCCGGGTGCGGCACCACCATCGTGGCCAGCACCGCTGCGATGGCCAGTGCCAACGGCCACACGCCGGCAAGGCCACCCAGGACGCTGCGACGCCGACCGGCCAGGGTCAGCACCCCGCGTGCGAGCAGCTGCCCCAGGGCGGCGACGACGAACGCCATCCCGGCCATCCCGATCCACGGCCCCAGGTTCAGCAGCGGGGAATCGGCCAGGGCGAACCCGGAGGCGCCCCACGGCAGACCGCCCCAGGGGACGTGGCTGCGGAACGTCTCCACCGCCACCCACAGGGCACTGACCACGATCAGGGTGCTGGGGGTGAGCCCGCGGCGCACCATCACGGTGCGGGCCAGCAACCCGAACAGCACGATGTACAGCGCCTGGACGATACCGAGGGCCACCCACGGCATGGTGCCGGCGTAGGTGTTCGCCCACTCGGTGAGAGGCACGAAGAAAGCCAGGCCCCAGGCCAGGGAGGACAACAGCGCGATCCACGCCGAGCGGGTGAGCACCGCGACGCTCAGCAGCGCGAGGGCCACCGGAAGCAGCATCCACAGGTCGTACGGGGGGAACGCGAGCAGTGCCAGTGCCCCACCGACAGCGCCGCACAGCAGGGCCAGGGGCCACGGCGTGGGGTCGAGCTCGTCAAGCTCGGCCCGATGGGTGCGGGAAGAACGGGTGGCGGTGGTGGTCACGGCCGCCCATCCTCCGTCCTGTCACTGGGAGCATCCTGCATCATCAGGTCGTGCACCACCTCACCGCCGATCACGGTGCGCAGTGCCCGGGGCGAGCCCTTTGCGAGGTCCGGCAGCAGCGGGGTGCGCGAACGCGGGTCGGTGGACCAGGTCTCGAACTGCTCTCCCTGGCCTCGAACCGTGAGGTCCCACGGCTCCCACACCACGAAGGTGGCCTCCTCCCCGGTGAGCAGGGAGCCCGGGGCGCGGTCCCCGGCGGCGCGGTGGCCACCACGGGTGGCGGCGAGGAACGCAGCCCGGTCGCTGATACGGTGCTCCAGGGGGCCTTCCTGGGCGGCGGCGCGCACCCACGCCCAGGGGTCGGCCGCATCCGGTGCGCCGCCGGAGCCGAAGGCCAGCGGCACCCCCTCGGCCAGGAGTGCGCGGTAGTCGGCCTGCTCGGTGAGCGGCGTGATCACCCGCACCCCCTCGGAGGCACCGGTGCCGACGGGAAGGCGACGCACGATGCCCCGGGCCAGGGACGCAGCTGGCATGGCGTCGTCGGGAGCGGCGGCGTCCACGAAACCCGGGGTGAGCAGGCAGCCGGTCGCATCGATCGCCTGGGCGTCGGGGAACAGCACGCGGGCGGAGTCCTCGGGGCCGGCCCAGGCGATCAGGCCGCCGTCGACCAGCATCGCGGAGGCCTCCGGATCCGCGGTGGAGTACAGCACGATCCCGGTGTACAGCTGAGCGGGAGCGGTGGGGCTCATCGATCGATCTCCTGTGCCACCAGTCCGCGGCGCACCGCGGCGATGGCTGCCCGGGCGGTCGTTCCCAGGCTTTCGTCGGGGGTCAACTGGTCCAGCAGGTCCACCACCTGGCGGCAGTGGCGCACGAAGTCGCCGGGCGGCAGGTCGGAGCCGTCCAGGGCAGCGGCGAAGTGCAGTCCTCGGGCCCACCGGTGCACCACGGCGGCAACCGCCGGATCCGGGGGCGCGGTGGCGTCCACGCCGTGACGGGACTGGGCGGCCTGCAGGCGGGTGGCGATCTCACCGGAGGCGATCAGGGCGGCCTCCACGGCGGGATCGTCGATCAGCTCGGGGGCTCGGCCCTCGTCCCGGCGGGACTCGTGCACGGCAGCGGAGACCACCGCTGCCAGGCCCGCGGCATCCAGTCCGTCCCACGCGCCGTGCTCGAGGCATTCGGCGATCAGCAGGTCACGGTCGCTGAAGATGCGGCGCAGGCGCAGGCCGCGCTCGGTGGGCTCCAGCTCATCCTCTCCTGCGCGTCGCAGGTAGCCCAGCTCCACCAGCAGGCCGGTGAGCAGGTCGAACTGTCGCGCCAGGGAGCTGGTGCGCCCCTCGATGCGTCGATGTACACCGGCCAGGTCGCGGCGGGTGGAACGCCAGCGGTTCACCCAGCGCAGATGGGACTCGAGTTCCGGGCAGGCAGCGCAGGGGTGCGCGGCGAGCTCGGCCCGCAGTCCCTGCAGGGTCTCGTCGGTGGCGGCGGTGGACGGGGTGCGACCGGCCCTGCTGCGCACCTCGCGGCGCGGGTCGTCGTCGTGCCCGGCCAAGCGCTGGCGCAGGGCGGCGGCAGTGTCCTTGCGGATCTTGCCGCTGTTGAGCTTCTCCGGGCGGGGCAGCCGCAGGGAGTCGATCACAGCAGGGGGCGAGGGGAGGTCACCGGGGCGGATGCTGCGGCGGCGACCCTCGGTGTCCAGCACCTGGATCTGAGGGCCGCCGAGGACGTCCCTCTCCACGTCGGTCACCACGGCGTAGCCGCGGCGCTTGCCACCGGGCAGGGCGAGCACGTCACCGCGCTGCAGGCTGCGCAGCACGGAGCGGGTGCGGTCGCGGTCGGCCCCGGCGCGGGCGCGCGACAGGGACTTCTCCCGTTCGGTGATGCGCTCGCGGATATCGGCGTACGCGGCGATGTCACCGAGCTCGCACTCCATGGCCTCCCGGTAGGACTCGGCGGTGTCCTCCAGTTCGCGGGCACGGCGGGCCAGCCCGACCACGGAGCGGTCGGCCTGGAACTGGGCGAAGCTGGTCTCGAGGGTCTCGCGGGCACGGGCCAGGTCGAAGCGGTCCAGCAGGTTCACCGCCATGTTGGCGGTGGGTCGGAACGCGGAGCGCAGCGGGTAGGTGCGGCGTGAGGCCAAGGAGGCCACGGCCTCGGCGTCGAAGCGGGGCCCGGCCACCACCACGGCGTGGCCCTCGGTGTCGATGCCGCGGCGGCCGGCGCGGCCGGTGAGCTGGGTGTACTCCCCCGGGGTGAGGTCGGCGTGCTCGATGCCGTTGAACTTCACCAGCTTCTCCAGCACCACGGAGCGGGCAGGCATGTTGATGCCGAGGGCCAGCGTCTCGGTGGCGAACACGGCCTTGATCAGGCCCTGCTCGAAGAGGTGCTCCACCACCGTCTTCAGCAGCGGCAGCATGCCGGCGTGGTGGGAGGCGTAGCCGTCCATCGCGGCGCGGCGGAAGGCGGCCACGCCCAGGATCTCCTCGTCCTCGAAGGGGATCGGTGCCAGCTCCTCGTCCAGGACGGCGCGGATGGTGCGGCGCTCCTGCTCGCTGGTCAGACGCAAGCGGGCCTGGGCGCACTGCCGCACGGCGGCCTCGCAGCCGGCGCGGGAGAAGATGAACATGATGGCCGGCAGCAGCGCCTGCTGATCCAGCAGGGAGAGCACATCGGGTCGGCGCAGGGTGCGATGGCCGCCACCGAAGCGGCCGCCGTGACCACCGCTGAAGCGGTCGCCCTGACCACCGCGGTGGTCCCCTCTGCCGTGGTGCCCGTGCTGATCCCGCTGGTCGAGATCCCGGCGGGCCCCCCGTTCGGGCCGGCGCTGGGCCGAGCCCCGTGCCCGGTGTCGCCCGCGCGTGCCCTTACGGCTGGGGGGTGCGCCGCGGCGGCCACGATCGGGGCCCTGGCGTTCGGGAAGCTGAGTGGCGAGGGAGGCCATGCGCTGCAGTTCGGGATTGATGATGCGGTCCGAGCGGGCCCCGGGGCCGTGGGAGATCACCGGGTCCCCGGACTCGTCCACGAACAGGTCGAGCATCTGGTCGCCGATGATCACGTGCTGCCACAGCGGCACCGGCCGGGTCTCGGAGACGATGATGTCGGTGGCGCCGCGCACCTCCTGCACCCAGACCCCGAACTCCTCGGCGTTGGAGACGGTGGCCGAGAGCGCCACCAGCTGGACCGAGGGGGCCAGGTGGATGATGACTTCCTCCCACACGGGCCCGCGCAGGCGGTCGGCGAGGTAGTGCACCTCGTCCATCACCACGAAGCCGAGCCCGTCCAGCAGGGAGGAGTCGGCGTACAGCATGTTGCGCAGCACCTCGGTGGTCATCACGACGACGTCGGCGTCCGGCCGCACGGAGGTGTCCCCGGTCAGCAGGCCCACCCGGTCGGCGCCCAGCCATTCCACGAGCTCGGCGTGCTTCTGGTTCGACAGCGCCTTGATGGGGGCGGTGTAGAAGACCTTGCGGCCCTGCGCCAGTGCCAGGTGCACCGCGAACTCCCCCACCACCGTCTTCCCGGCACCGGTGGGCGCGGCGACCAGCACGGAACGGCCCTGCTCGAGCACCCGGCAGGCATCGAGCTGGAAGGCGTCCAGCGCGAAGGAGTAGCGGGCGGTGAAGACGGCCAGCTCCGTGTCCTCGAGCTGCTTCCGCTCGCGCTCCTCCTGCGCCCAGAGGGCGTACCGCTCGGACGGTGAGGGGTTCTCGGACGACGATGCCGAGGCACCGTCGGACCGGGATGGACGTCGTGATCGCGGGGTCATCGGTCCCCTCGTTTCAGTTCGGCGAGGATCCGCACCGCGCCGGGCAGCACCCGGGCGGTGACGGGCAGGTCGATGCGCGGCTCACCGTCGGCATAGGCCCGCAGGCGGCGATCGTTGCGCAGGCCCACGGTGACCTTCTGCACCGGCTGCACACCGAAGCCCTCCACCGTGGTGTGGGTGCCGCGGAACACCCTCGGGAAGAACCGCAAGAGCTTTGTCCGGCCGATGCCGGTGAGGGTGACCAGCTCCAGCACGCCGTCGTCCACGCGGGCCTCGGGGACGATGCGCATGCCCCCGCCGAACACCCCGGAGTTGCTGAGGGTGATGAGGGAGGCGTCCAGGTCGATGCGCTCGCCGTCGTCGATGCTGAGCCAGTACGGCAAGGGGCGGAACGCGGGCAGTTCGCGCAGGACCGCGGTGGTGTAGCGGACGGCGTGGCCGCGGGAGGCGCTGTTGGCGCGGGCGTTGACCAGGGCGTCGAATCCGAGGTTCACGTTCCCGAGGGCCAGGGACCGGTGCGGCAGAGCGGTCCCTGAGGCGGCGGTGATCTCGATGGCATCGATGGTGACGACCGGCCGGGACAGGGCATGCAGGAGTGCGCGGGTGGCTTCCTGGGGGTTGTTCTCGGGCAGGCCCAGGGCTCGGGCGAAGTCGTTGCCGCTGCCGGCGGGCACGACGCCGAGGCGCACGGGCGTGTTGGCGACCACTTCGGCGCCGAGGGAGACGGTGCCGTCGCCGCCCACCACCACCAGCGCGGTGAGGGTGTCGCGCACCTCGAGGGCGCGGGCGCGGGCCACGTGCGCGGAGGAACCGGACAGGTCCACCACGGAGATCCCGGACAGGCGCAGCAGGTTCCCCACCTGGCGGCCCACCCGGTGAGCGGTGCCGAGCGCTGCGGTGGGGTTGGACAGCAGCCCTACCCGGAGTCGACTCACCTGTTCTCCGGCTCGTCGATCTGGGAGGGGGCGTCGATCGGCTCGACCACGTGATCGATGCGGCTGGCCTGGTCGGGGTCGAGGTCCTGCGCCTCGAGCCCAGCCTTCTTGTCGCGCTTCTTGTCGTTGTAGATCGAGATGAACACGGCCGCGAAGAACAGGCTGGAGATCGCGGCGGACATGCCGATCAGGGTGAAGGGCTCCGGGGTGGGCACCATCACCGCGGTGAAGGCGAAGCACAGGAAGATCACCCAGCGCCAGGCCTTCAGCATGGACTTGCCGCGCAGGATCCCCAGGAAGTTCAGCAGCACCAGCACCACCGGCATCACGAAGGCGATGCCGAATGCCAGCATGGTCTTGACCAGCAGGGCGAGGTACTCGTCGTACTTGATCAGCTGTTGGACGCCCTCGGTATCCGGGGTGAAGCTCAGCAGCACCGGGACCAGCTGGTTGACCGCCCAGTACCCGGCGGCGCAGCCCAGGAAGAACAGCGGGATCGCCGCTCCGAAGAATCCGATCGCGTACTTGCGCTCGTTCTTGTGCAGGCCGGGCATCACGAACAGCCAGGCCTGGAGCATGATGATCGGTGCCGACAGCAGAAGTCCGAGGTAGGCGGACATCTGCAGTCGGACGTTCAGACCCGTGGCAACACCCTGGAAGTTCAGGTCCGCCTCCCTGCCACCGAGCGCGGCGACGCGGAAGGGGCGCTGCAGTGCTTCGAACACCGCGGGGAACAGGAACCAGCCCACGATGGCGAAGATTAGGATCGCAACGGCGCAGATGACCAGGCGGTTGCGCAGCTCGGTGAGGTGCTCACCGAGGGACATCCTGCCCTCGGGGTCCTTCTCCTTGCGCTGCTTGCGCTTCTTCGCCGTACGGCGTGCCTGACTGTCACTCGCCACGGGTGTGCTCCTCCCAGCAATCTGGGTCCGGTCGCGAAGCGGCCGGACCCGTCCTGTCGCTCAGCGGGACACCCGCTGAACGATGTACCGCTCAGTCGCGACGGTAGGAGTCGTCGTCCTGGGAGCGGACGGGCTCGCGCTCGACCTCGTCGCGCGGATCGTACTCGCGGCTGCGGGGACGGTCGTCGCGATCATCGCGGTAGCGGTCATCCCGGTCATCGCGGTAGCGGTCACGATCGCGGGCATCGCGATCACGATCGTCGCGCAGACGGTCGCGATCGTCGCGATCATCGCGGACGCGGTGGGAGCCGCCACGGCGGTCCTCGTCCACGTCCTCGTCGCGGTCGTCACCGCGCATCTCCTCGACCTCGCTCTTGAAGATGCGCATGGACTGACCCAGGTTGCGTGCCAGGCCCGGCAGCTTGCCGGCACCGAACAGCAGCACGACCACCAGAATCAGCAGGACGATCGCCCAGGGATTGCGGAACAGATTCATCAAAGACCCTTTCGACAGCGCCGCGATCATGCGGGAGCCCGCCCATGGTCCCACAGTGGACTGGTGCGGAGCCGTACCGATTGGCGGCGGCGCGCCCACCGCGCGGCGGGCCCCCTCAGGGTAGCGCTTAAGTAGGGCGATGCCGCAGTGCGGAGGTCCGTGAAACGGTCACGATCGTGTCTCTGAGTGATGTGGGATGGAGCACGTCCGCCGCGCCGGCGGCCTCGAGCACCGCATCCACCAGAGGTGCCCGTAGCGGATCGACGAGCAGTGCGTAGGACGCCGGCTGATCGGCAGTGCCCGCATCACGCAGTTCGCGGGCGCCGAACGCCTCGGCGATCCAGTGCGCCGGTGGCTCGAGACGCAGCCACACCTCGCCCGCGACGGTGCCGGAGACGTCCACCGAGGATCCCGCTTCACTCCCGTTGTCCCGCTGCTGCGGGGTGTCATCCGCCAGCAGCTCCACGATGCGGTCCAGGCGGAACAGGCGCTCCCCCTGCGCGAGCTCGCAGTGAGCACGCAGGTAGGAGCGTGTGCCATCGGTCTCGATGCGCAGCGGGCGGATCCGGCGCACGGAGGTCCCGGGACGGTCCGCCGCCGAGTAGCGGATGGTCAGGGTGCCTGCCGGATCGGAGGGGCCATCGGCGGCGAGGGCGCGGTGCACGGCGGCCAGCACCACCTCGCCGCGGTGCGCGGGGCCGGTGCTCGCACCGGGGGTGGGCGGTCGGCGCTCGGCCCCTCCGCCAGCGTGCTCGGCCCCTTCTCCCCTGTGCTCAGCAGGGCCCGCGGCACGTGTGGCCAGGAGCTTGCTGCGGGCCGCGGCCACCAGGCGGGACTCCTCGCCGGCTGCGGGTTCGAGTGCCGCGAGCCCGGCCAGGAGCGCGGTGACCTCGACATCGGTGAGCTGCAGGGCACGGCGCAGCGGATCGGCGTTGCGCACTCTCACGGTGCCCTGTTCCCACTCGGCCTCGATCAGGTCCTCGAAGCCGGTGCCCATGTCCCCGCACACGAACAGCACCTGCAGGTCGGTGATGAGCTGCTGCTGCGTGATGCCCAGCGCCTCGGCGAGCTCAGCGAGGTCCACCTCGCTTCGGGACTGCACGTAGGAGGCCTCGCTGATCAGGCGGGACAGCTGCTCGGCACCACTGCTGGCCACCCGGATCCGCGGCACCGGACGCGCAGGCGCATCGAGCACGGCATCCAGATCGGCGGCGCCCTCATGGCGCTGGGCTATCCGCGCCAGCACCTGGGCGATCTCGTCCCGCCACTCGACAGGTTCCAGCAGGGTCACCCAGCGGGCAGAGCCCAGCACCAGGCGACGCAGGGCGGGACGCGGCATGGCGGCCGTCTCGAAGCGCTCCACATCCAGCGGTGCATCGGAGCGGTCACGAAGTTCGAGGGCCTTGTACGGGGCCGCCTCGACCAGCGCGGGAGCGCTTTCGTCCCCGGTGTGGAGCCTGCCCAGCACCTCGGCAAGGTCCACTCTCGCGGGCCGCGGCTGGGAGGCAGCCTTGCCCACCCGGGGGAAGGACTCGATGCGGGAGGCCCGGAAGATGCGGGCGTCCTCGCGCACCCGGTCCCATCCGTGCAGGTACCAGTGCCCGTCGTGGACGCCCACCACCCAGGGCTCCACGGTGCGGGTGCTCAGGGCACCGGTGGTGGCCCGGTAGTCGAAGCTCACGGTGCTGCCGCTGGTCACCGCTTCCAGCAGGGGGGTCAGTACGGGAAGCGACTCGACGGAGCCGCGGGGGGCGCGGCGCAGCAGATCGGGGTCGGCATCGTGGCCCAGGCTCAGGAGCTTGGAGCGCACCCGGCGGGCCGCTCCCCCGGCGGCAGCATCGTCCCAGGCGCGGCTGGCGGCCAGCAGCACCGTGTACTCCGCAGTGGTCAGGTCCAGGACCGCGTCCCCGGCGGTGGTGTCGAGCCGGTAGTACACGGTGTTCTCGTCCAGTACGTCGGCCTCGGTGACCAGGGGCAGGCCGAGTTCGAGGATGGCGGCCTTGTCCCGCTCGAACATGCGCTCCGCTGCGCTCTCGCTGGGGGCATCGGCGTAGTCGGGGATGACCCGGAACAGTTTCGACCGGTCTATGCGACGGCGCGAACCGATGGTCATGATCACGTTGAGGAGTCGTTCCACGCCACGGGCAGCCACGAGCTCAGCGTACCGGTCCACCCTCATCGACGTCCTACGCTGGGCCCATGCTGCATTGGGAACGGGGAACCGTGGTCGAGCTCCGTGCCGGGTGGGCGGGAGTGACGCGCCTGCTGGTCAGGCTCGAGGACACCGATCAGACCGTCAAGGCCCTGGCCTACCCGGAGCTGACGGGATCGCCCGGGATGGGCGAGAGCGTGCTGCTGAATACGAATGCACTGCGCCGTGACCTGGGCACCGGCGGCGAGGCGCTGGTGGTGGCCCGCCCGGAGGTGCAGCAGGAGCCCCAGCAGATCGACGGGCACATGGTGAAGGCCCGCTACACCCCCATGCAGACCATGGTCGACGCGATCGACGACCCGGCCTCCGAGCACTACGAGACACTGCGCAGCGCCGACGGCCTCGACGGCATGCCAGTGGTGGTGGCGGATCTGCACTCCTCACTGCCCGCGGTGGTGGCGGGAATCAGGGCCGATGCACCCGCTGCGCGCATCGCGTACGTGCACACCGATGCCGCCGCACTTCCTGCCGCGTACTCGGCGACCGCGGCTGCACTCCGGGCTGAGGGCCTGTTGGAGGCGACGATCAGCGCCGGGCAGTCCTTCGGCGGTGACCTGGAAGCAGTGACGGTGCACTCGGCACTGCTGGGCGCCCGGCACGTGGTGGGCGCCGACGTGGCCGTGGTGATCCAGGGCCCGGGCAACCTGGGCACCGGAACGGGCTGGGGCTTCTCCGGCGTGCAGGCCGCCGAGGCCGTGCACGCCGCCCATGTGCTGGGCGGGACGCCCATCGCAGCCCTGCGGGTCTCCAGTGCGGATCCCCGCGAACGGCACCGGGGACTCTCCCACCACAGCGCCACGATGTTCGGGCGCGCCACCCTCGCTCCCCTGCTGCTGCCGGTGCTCCACACCGACGATCCGCAGTACAGCGAATTTCATGCGTCAGTCGCTGAACAGGTGGAATCGACGATCATGGGCGTGGGCAGGGAACGCGGCGTGGAGCACCGCAACATCGCGTTGCGATCCGAGGGGCTGCGCGCGGCCCTCGACGTGCTACCGGTGAAGCTGTCCACCATGGGGCGCGGGCTGGACGAGGATCCCGAGGCGTTCCTCTACGCCGCGCTCGCCGGCCGCTGTGCGGCGGGGCTGACCACCCAGCGCTGACACGTCAGGCGTCGTTGTCCGCCGCTTCCCCGCGCTCACGCACCAGGGCCGCCAGGCGATGGGCGTCGGCTATGCCCCTCTTGCCGTCGGCACGTTGGATCGCCCAGGTGGCGAGGGTGGTGCCGTCGGCGAGGTCCAGGTGCGCCCAGGGGTCGCCCATCGGGAAGCTCACCCCGACCACCTCGGGCCAGGTGATGGTGCGGCTGCGGAAGAGGTTGCGCACCTCGAGCGTCTCCGGGCCGGCCACCAGGCGCACGGACGCCTGCAGATGGCAGAACAGGGCCGCCAGCACGCCGAACATGATCATGCCGGCACGGTCCAACGGGCTGAAACCGGGGATCAGGATCCCGCCGGCCACCAGCCCCACCAGCATCACCGCCGCGATCCCGTAGCCCACCACCCGCACCATGCGGGGGCGGAACACCACGGTGCCGGCGGGATGCATGGCGATCGGCTCAGATCCGGCAGGCCTGGATCGCGGTGACCAGGATGGCGCGGGCGCCGGCCTCGTACAGCTCGTCCATCATGCGGTGGGCGTGAGCCTTCTCCACCATGGAGCGCACGGCGGACCACTCCCCGCCGTGCAGCGGGGAGACGGTGGGCGACTGGAAACCGGGGGTGATGGTGACGGCACGGTCCAGCAGAGCGGTGGGCACGTCGTAGTCCAGCAGCACGTACTCGCGGGCCACCAGCACGCCGCGGATGCGCCGCTCGAGAACCTCGAGGGCATGGGCGGCGTCGTCGGACAGCTCCAGGCCGGGCCGGGAGAACAGCACGGCCTCGCTGGTCATGATGGGGTCGCCGAAGGGCTCCAGGCCAGCCTGGCGAAGAGTGGTCCCGGTCTCGACCACATCGGCGATCACATCGGCCACGCCCAAGCGGATCGAGGACTCCACGGCCCCGTCGAGGTGGACCACTTCGGCGCTCACGCCGTGGCCGGCGAGGTGGTCGCTGACCAGGTTCTCGTAGCTGGTGGCGATGCGGGTGCCCTCGAGGGTGCTGAGGTCCTGGTGCTCACCCACGGGGGCGGCGAAGCGGAAGGTGGAGCGGGCGAAGCCCAGCGGCAGGATCTCCGCGGCGGGCGTGCGGGAGTCCAGCAGCATGTCCTGCCCGGTGATGCCCACGTCCACCGTCCCGGACCCCACGTACACCGCGATGTCCCGCGGGCGCAGGTGGAACAGCTCCACGTCGTTGTCGTGGTCCACCACCACGAGCTCCTTGGCCATGCCGCGGCGCCGGTAGCCGGCCTCCTGCAGCAGTTCGGCGGCGGGCTCGGACAGGGCGCCCTTGTTGGGGACGGCGATGCGCAGCACAGGTTCTCTCCTCGGTCACCACTGGGGCGAAGGGACGGGACGGATGGGGGGCGGGGCTGGGACGACCGGATCGAGCGGCGACTCAGAGACGCCGGTAGACGTCCTCGAGAGTCAGCCCCTTGGCGATCATCATCACCTGCAGGTGGTACAGCAGCTGGCTGATCTCGGTGGCGGCGTCGTCGAGGGACTCGTGCTCGCAGGCCATCCAGACCTCCGCCGCTTCCTCCACGATCTTCTTGCCGATGCCGTGAACCCCGGAGTCCAGCTCGCGCACGGTGCCGGAGCCCTCCGGGCGGGTGCGGGCCTTCTCGGTGAGCTCGGCGAACAGAGTGTCGAAATCCTTCACCCCGTCAGGGTACGCGTCCCGGTGGGCGGGTGCTGTGGGGGCCCACCCACCGGGCACGCGTGATCACAGGGCCGACCGACTAGCGACGACGTTCAGCGGGTGCGGACCGTGGGGTCCAGGTGCGCTGTCTCCACCTCGACCCGGCCGTCCTCGCGGCGATTGCGCACACGCCACCACACGAAGAAGCCCGTCAGTGTGAACACCCCGTAGAAGAGGTACATGAGGGCACTGGCGTAGTAGCCGGCGCTCCACAGCAGGGGAACCCCCACGATGTCCACGGCGACCCAGATCAGCCAGAACTCGACCCATCCCTTGGCCATGCCGTAGGTGGCCAGCAGGCTGCCCATGAAGATCCAGGCGTCGGCCCAGACCGGCTCGTAGGAGCCCAGAGCGCGGAAGATGGGGGTGAGAACGGCGGTGCCACCGACCATCGCGGCCACCAGCAGGGCGCGGGTGCCCCAGGAGGCCCATTCGGGTTCCACCGCGGTGCCGCCCTCGCTGCGGGCCTGTCGCCAACGTACCCAGCCGTACACGCTGGTGGCGATGAACATCACCTGTCGGCCGGCCTGGCCCAGCAGGTCCACGGTCTCGGCGCTGCCGAACAGGCTGCCCAGGAACACCGTCAGCAGCAGCAGGTTGCCGAGGATGCCGACGGGCCACGCCCACACCTTGCGGCGCATGCCACCCAGGGCGCTGAGGAGCCCGAACACATTGCCGAGCACTTCTCGGATCAGGAGGAACTGTCCTCCTGAGAATTCGATCTTGGCGTCGAAGAGCCACTGCAGAACATCCATGTCAGTCCTTTCACGTCCGGATGCAGTGGCTCCGGGGAAAAAGGATCCGGCATGGGCACCGAGCGCGCGCAAGCGCGACCGACGGCATGCAGGACGTGCGCCTCTCATCCAGGCTTTACTGTCGGTGCCGGAGTTCCACCGGCTCCACCGCCGAAGCGGGTCGCGGACTATCACCGCCGGCTCGGACTTTCACCGACCCCGGAGCACGTCACTGATGTGACAGGTCAAGCGTAACCCCGTCAGCAGCGGTGCACGGTCAGTGACCGTTGTGGTGCGCCCCATGGGCGGCGGCCAGATCGCGCAGTGCCGAGATCTCGGCAGCGGCGTCATGGGCGCGGTAGATGGCGGAGCCGGCCACGAACACGTTGGCACCGGCCTCGGCGCAGCGTTCGATGGTCTCGCGGCTCACCCCGCCGTCCACCTGGATCGATACCTGCAGGTTCGACTCGCTGATGGCGGCGCGGGCGCGGCGGATCTTGGGGAGCATGGTCTCCAGGAAGCTCTGACCGCCGAAGCCGGGCTCCACGGTCATGATCAGCAGCATGTCGAACTCGCCGATCACGTCCAGCAGGGGCTCGACGGGAGTGGCGGGGCGCAGGGCCACGCCCACGGCGGTGTTCTTGCGTCGCAGTTCGCGTGCCAGGCGGATCGGGGCGGCGGCGGCCTCGAGGTGGAAGGTGACCGAGGAGGCCCCCGCCTCGGCGAACACGGGGGCCTGGCGGTCGGCGTCCTCGATCATCAGGTGGGCGTCCACCGGGATCGGGGAGCGCTCCACGATCTGCTCCACCATCGCGGCCCCGAAGGTCAGGTTGGGCACGAAGTGGTTGTCCATCACGTCCACGTGGACGCTGTCTGCACTGGAGATGCGGTCCAGCTCCTCGCCGATACGCATGAAGTCGGCGTTGAGGATGCTGGGGTGGATGTACTGGCCGTCGGTCGCATAGGCGGAGTTCATGACGCGGGGTGTCCTTCCTCGGGGGTGGCGGGGTCGCCTGTGGGGTTCTTGCGCAGCAGGGCGATGAACATGGCATCGGTGCCGTGGACGTGGGGCCACAGCTGCACGGAGGGGCCCTGGCCCAGGTCCACCTCGTCCTGCAGGTCGGGGTGGATGCCGGCGGCGACGGCGGGGCGCGCGTCGAGCTGCTCGATGTCGTCGCGGCGCTTGAGGACGTCGGCCACCACCAGGCGGGTCTCCGCCAGGTGCGGGGAGCAGGTCACGTAGGCGACCACCCCTCCGGGGGCCGCGGCGTCCAGGGCGGAGGTGAGCAGGTCCCGCTGGAGGGCGGCCAGCTGGCCGATGTCACCGGGGGTGCGGCGCCAGCGGCTCTCGGGCCGACGGCGCAGGGCGCCCAGGCCCGAGCAGGGCACGTCGGCGAGGATCCGGGTGAAGTGTCCGGGCATCTCGCGGCCGATGGTGGTGCCGTCGGCGGTGCGGGTGATGATCTCGCAGCCGGCCTCCCGGAGGGTCTCCACGGCGCGGTCCACCAGTACGGTGCGGTGGGGCTGCACCTCGATCGCGAGCAGTTCGGCGTCGTGGCCGGGGGCGAGGCCGCCGAGCAGGGCGGTCTTCCCGCCGGGGCCGGCGCACAGGTCCAGCCATTCGGCCGGGCCCTCCTGCTCGGCGATGACCAGGTCATCGGCCCCCAGTCCCAGGGCCAGTGCCATCAGCTGGCTGCCCTCGTCCTGCACGGCGGCGCGGCCCTGTCTGACGGGGTCCATGCCGCCGGGGTCACCGGAGGGCCAGGTGGCACCGAAGATGGAGAGCTTCCCCCGCCCGGCGCCGCCCTCGATCATCTCGTCGAGGTCGGTGAGGCCGGGGCGCATCACCAGCGACACCGCGGGGGCTCGGTTCTGGGCGTCCAGCAGGTCCGCGAGCTCGGCCCGGTCGCGGCCGTGGCCGGCGAGGGCGTCGCCGAGGGCGCGCACGATCCAGGTGGGGTGGGAGTGGACCACGGCGAGGTGTCCCACCAGGTCCTTCTCGGGGTCCGGGGCGACCTTCTGGATCCACTCCTCGGGGGTGCGCTCCCCCACCCGTCGCAGCACGGCGTTGACGAAGCTGGCGGCCCCGGCGCCCACGACGGACCGGGCCAGGGCCACGGTCTCGGAGGTGGCGGCGTGGGGTGCGACACCCATGTCCACGAGCTGGTAGGCGCCCAGGCGCATCACGTCCAGCACGGCGCCGTCCACCTCGTCCAGGCTCCGGTCGATGCAGGCGGCGATGATCGCGTCGAGCCGACCCTGGGCACGCAGTGATCCGTAGAACATCTCGGTGGCGAAGGCGGCGTCGCGGCCGGAGAGGCGGTGGCGACGCAGCAGGCGCGGCAGCACCAGGTTGGCGTAGGCGTCGTCCTCGCGCACGGCAGTGAGAGCCTCGTAGGCGACCTCGCGGGAGCCGGTGGAGGTGCGGCTGCGCTCGGAGGGGCGGGAGCTGGACCAGCCCCGACGGGGGCCGCCCTGACCGCGGGACCCGGAGCGCTCGCGGCCCTGCGCGTCGCGCCCGCTGCGGGGCCGGTCCTCACGCCGTCCGCGGTCCTCGCGGCGGCCGCGGTGGTCATCTCGCTGCGGGTTCATCGCTGCTCCTTCTGGTCGTCGCTGTCGAAGGCCGCATCCGCGGCGAGGCTCGCGCCCCTGGCCCAGTCGGCGCCGCGCATGGGACGCTTCCCGGCCGGTGCCACCTGGGCGATCGCCAGTGGATCCGTGGCGGTGCCCACCAGGAGGTGGCGCTTGGTGGCGCGCAGTCGGCCAGGGGCGAGGTGGTCATCGCCGGTGGTCTCGGGAACGGGTTCGAGCCCCAGCACCTTCATGCGGGTGCCCTCCCACTCGGTCCAGGCGCCCGGGTGCGGGCTCATGCCGCGGATGTGGGCGCTCACCTGCTGGGCCGGGTGGTCCCATTCGATGCGGGCCTCGGCGCTGCTGAGCTTCGCGGCATGGGTGGCTGCCTGGTGGTCTTGCACGGAGAAGGTGGCGGTGCCGTCGGCCATGGCGTCCAGGGCCTGTAGCAGCAGCGAGGCGCCGTCCTCGGCCATGGCCTCCAGCAGCTCGCCGGCGGTCTCGTAGGGGCCGATGGTGCGCTCGCGCGTGGTGATGACCTCGCCGGTGTCCAGGCCCTCGTCGAGGCGGAACACGGTCATGCCCGTCGCCGTGGCTCCGGAGAGCACGGCCCGTTGTGCGGGGGCGGCCCCTCGCAGTGCCGGGAGGAGTGAGAAGTGCAGGTTCACCCAGCCGAGGGTGGGGATCGCAAGGGCCTCGGCGGGGATGAGCTTGCCGTACGCCACCACTGCGGCGGCGTCGGCGTCCAGGGCGCGCAGCTGGGCCTGCACCTCGGGGTCCCGGAGAGTGGTGGGGGTGAGCACCGGGACACCGGCCTCGAGGGCGAGGGCCTTCACGGGGCTGGGGGTGAGCTTGCGGCCGCGCCCGGCAGGAGCATCGGCGCGGGTGAGCACTGCGACCACCTCGTGGCGGGAGTCCAGCAGGGCGCGCAGGGAGGGCAGGGCGGTGGCGGGGGTTCCGGCGAAGATCAGACGCATGGTTCCTCGAGTCTAGGTTCAGTGCGCTCGGTTCAGAACACGCTGGGCGGGTCCAGACGCACGCGCAGCGAGCCGGGCGCCTTGCGGGCGGAGCGGGAGGCCACACCGGCGCGCAGCGCGTCGGCGAGCTCACGGGAACGCCTGGCCTCCAGGCGCAGCACGGCGCGGGCCCGTTCGGCGGTGCCGGGGGCAGCGGGTGCAGGGCCGGTCTGCGCATCGAGGTCCACGGGGCCGAACACATCGGTGCCGTCGGGCAGCGGGGTGGACTCCAGGAATGCGCGGCAGGCGTCTCGGGCTCCCACCACCTCCGCGGTGCGGGAGAAGGGCGGTAGGTCCAGTTCCTGCCGGTCGGCCAGTACCCGTTCCCAGAACACCTCGGAGCGGTGGGCCACCAGGTGTCGGATCGCGGGCAGGGTGGCGGTGCCCACCACCAGCACTTCCCCGCCGTGCTCGGCGCTGCGCACCAGAGCGATGGCGTTGCTCCAGCGGCGCACGGACTCCACGTCGGCGTCGTAAGCGGCGCGGGCCAGCATCGCGTCGGCGTCCAGCAGCAGGCAGGCGGCGTAGCGGTCCTGGGGGGCGGGCTCGGCGCCGGGGGTGGCCACCACGATCCCCCGTTCGGGGACGTCCTGGTCGGCCAGGGGGCCGTGGGCACCGCCGGCAATGCGCAGAGGGGCTTCGGGGAAGGCGCGGCGCAGTTCCTCGGCGGTGCGGGTGGAGCCGATGACCATGGCGCGCACCTGGGTGCGATGGCACTCGGGGCAGCGGTAGCCGTCCTCCCGGCGCCCGCACACGGTGCAGTGCAGCGGCCCGTCGCCGCCGGCCAGTAGCAGGGGGCCGGCGCAGTGCGGGCAGCGGCAGCGGGTGCCGCAGAAGGTGCAGGCCACGGCCGGGACGTAGCCGGAGCGCGGCACCTGCACCAGCACCGGGCCCTGCTCGAGGCCGGTGCGGATCACCCGCAGCGCCTCCCGCGGCAGCCGGGAGCGGCCCGAGGGGCCCTCGCGCTCGCGCAGGTACTCGTCCATCGCGACGATGCGGGGCCTGACCTGGTTCAACGGCGCGGGTTCAGGGTCGAGCCGGGCGAGGTAGCCGCTGTCCACCAGGGCACGCAGCGGCACGGCATCGCTCGCAGCCAGGAACAGCAGGGCGCATCGTTCCTCGTGGGAGCGGCACTGCAGGACGGTGCGCATGTGCGGGTAGGGGGCGCGGGGCTCCTCCAGGAGGTCGTCGGCGCTGTCCCAGCAGATCGCCAGGGCCAGGTCCTTGACCGGCGCGAAGGCGGCTGAGCGGTTCCCGAGCACCACGCGGGTGGCGCCGCGCAGGATGCGGCGGAAGGTGCGGTACCGCTTCTCGGGGCCCTCGGTGCCGGCGAGGATCTCGTGGTCGATGCCCCGTTCGGTGAGCACCCGGCTGAGGCGGGCGACGTCCCGCTGGTCGGGGGCGATCACCAGGGCGCCCTGGGCGGGGTCCAGAGCTGCGATGGCGTCGGCGGCGACGGTGGTCCAAGAGTCCGCGGGGTCGAGCGTGATGGTGGCGCGGGGCACGGGACCGGTGGGCGAGCCGGCCCGGGACAGCAGGGCCGACAGACCCCGGTAGCGGCGACCAGGGCGGGGCTGCGCTGCTGCAACGTCCGCGCGGTCCGCCGACTCCCCGGCCTCGGCCGCGCCAGGCTCCTCTGGTCCCTGCTCCTCTGCTTCCTCGCCAGGCGTTGCAGCCTCTGCTGCTACTGCCTCGGCCTCTTCCGCTGCACGGTCGTTCTTCTCGGCGCGGGCGTGGCGCGGGGGCAGCGCCAGCCGCAGCACGTCACCCACGGTGCCGGCGCAGCGCTGGGCGACGTCCTCGCACACCCGCATCATCGCCGGGGGCACCACCACGTCCTCGGAGACCAGCCTGGTCAGCGGCGCCAGGGGCCTGTCGGTGGTGGGCCGCTCACTGCGCGTCAGGACGATGCCCTCGGTGTCGCGGCCGGAGAACCGCACCCGGACGCGCATGCCCGGTCCGGCCGCGGCGGTGTCCGGGGTGACGGCGTACTCGAAGGGCCGGTCCAGGTGCGGCAGCACCCCGATCAGCCGCACGCTCGCCACAGGCCGGTCCTCGACCACGTCGAAGCCCGAGGTGGTGCGCAACCCACCGGCCCGGGACGCATGATCGCGTCCCGGGCCGGGGGTCTCGTCGACGGGCGCCTCGGGGGCCGGGGCCTCGAACAGGCCCGCCTGCTCCCCCGCAGCGCCGGGAGGCAGGGTGCTCAGCGCTTGTGCACCGCCACCAGGTCGCACACGAAGATGAGGGTCTCGCCCGGTGCGATCACGGGAGGGGCACCCATGTCGCCGTATCCGAGGTGTGCGGGGATGTCGAGACGGCGGCGCCCGCCCACCTTCATGCCCTGCACGCCCTGGTCCCATCCGGAGATGACCTGTCCCACGCCGAGCTGGAATCGCAGCGGCTCGCCGCGGTCCCAGGAGGCGTCGAACTGCTCACCGGTGGAGTGGGAGACGCCCACGTAGTGCACGTCGACCACGTCGCCGCGGCCGGCCTCCTCGCCGTCGCCCTCGATCTCGTCGGTGATCACCAGGTCGGTGGGGGCAGGGCCCTCGGGGTGGTCGATCTCGGGCTTGGTGCAGTCGTCCATGCGTCCTCCTCGGTAGATGTCAGTCGATCCTATGGGCTGCGTCCAGCACGTCCACAACGAACACCAGGGTCTTGCCGCCGAGCTGGTGCTGCGCGGGATCCTCCCCGTAGGCGTCCACCGGGGGGATCACCAGCATCACCTGGCTGCCCACGGGGAGGTCCAGCAGGTGCTGGTCCCAGCCGGTGATCACCATGCCCTGGCCCTGGAGGAAGCTGAACGGTGCGCCGCGGTCCCAGGAGGAGTCGAACTTCTCCCCGGTGTCCCAGGCCCAGCCGGTGTACTGCATGGTGAGGTAGTCGCCTTCCCGGGTGGCGTCGCCGGTGCCCTCGATCAGCAGCTCGCGGGTGGTCTCGGTGGGAGGCTCCCCCTCGGGTGCGGAGTCCAGGGAGGGAGCACCGTTCTCCGCGAGGGTCACCGAGGGGAAGCGACCGGAGGTCTCCTGGGGCTCGCCCTCGGCGCGCATGGTGGTGATCTTGCGGTCGATGTCGCCCACCTGGATCAGGGACAGGGACTGGCCGGTCTGGCTCTGCTGCCACCCGGCCATCGCGAAGCGGGAGCCCACCGTGACGGTGGTGAAGAAGGAGGCGGCCTGCTCACCGATCACGGCCGGGTCCACCTGGATCCCGCCGGCGGGGGCGCCTTGCCACCAGGACTGCAGCGTCTCGCCGGTGGAGGCGTCCACGTAGACGCTGCGCATGATCACGGTGTCGCCAGCGGCGATGGCCTCGCCGTCGCCCTGGACCACGATCCTCGCATCGGGTGCGGAGACCTCGAGGGGGGCCTCGAACTCGACGGTGGGTTCGGAGCCGAGGTCCTCGCTGACGGTGACGCCGGCCAGGATGTCGGAGTCGCCGCCGCCGTCGGAGGCACCACCGCCGTCGGACGCCTCGCCGGTCGCCTCGGGATCGGTGCCCTCGTCGGAGCAGGCGGCCAGACCGATCGCGGCGGTCGCGGCGAGAGCGGTGGAGAGCAGGGTACGGCGGCGGATCACCAGGGGGCCTTTCAGCTAGGGGCGCCCGGTACGGGCGGGTTCAGGGTACGGCAGGGCTCCGGGCCGGTTCCCAGGCCGGGCACACCCGCGCCAGGCAGCGGGCACGCCATGTCAGGCGGGCAGGGGCGGATCGACGGTGGTGCCGGCGGCCCGGATCTCAGCCAGCAGTGCGTCCACCTCGACGGATTCGGTGGTGAAGGGGTCCAGCAGCTGCACCGGCATTGCCCCGGGGCGGGTAAGCCGCAGTGTGGTCCAGTCCACCACGTGGTCCACGCCGTACTGCTGGGCGGCGGTGACCACCTGTCCGCGCAGGTGGGCGCGGGTGGAGGTCGGGGCGACGGTGCGGGCCCGCTCGATCACGTCGTCCGCGAGGACCCGGGGGGCCAGGCCCCGCCGGGCCAGGGCCGCGAACACCCCGCGCTCGGGGTCGATGTCGTGGTAGGCGAGGTCCAGGCGCTCGATCGCGGGATCGCCCAGGTCCACCCCGCGGCGCTTTGCGACCTGGCCGAACAGCCTCTCCTTGATCGCCCAGTCCAGGTTGGTGGCGGCCCAGCTGCGGTCCCCGGTGCTCACGGCGTCCAGGGCCTTCTGCCAGGTCTGCAGGGTCTGCTGCTCCTGCGGGTCGCCCGGCTCGGCGTGCTCGGCGGCCACGTCCAGCCAGCGCTGCTGCACCTCCAGGGCGGTGGTGGTGCCTCCGGCGGCAGTGGGGAGCGGCTCATGGCCGGTGAGGTCACGGGCCACGGAGCGGATCGCTGCGATGTCGTCGCCCAGGGCCAGATCCGGGAGTGTGCGGCCGGACTCGATGGCGCGCAGCACCAGATCGGTGGTGGCGAAGCGCAGGTGCGTGGAGACCTCGCTCATGGTGGAGTCACCCACGATCACGTGGAGCCTGCGGAACCGGCTGGGGTCGCCGTGGGGCTCGTCGCGGGTGTTGATGATGGGGCGGGTGCGAGTGGTGGCGGAGGAGACCGCTTCCCACATGTGGTCGCTGCGGCGGGAGAACACGAAGCGGGCGCCGTCCTCGTCGCGCACCACTCCCCCGGCACCGGTGACGATCTGGCGCGTCACCAGGAAGGGCAGCAGGAAGCGCGGCAGGCGGGTGAACTCCCCGCGGCGGTCCACCAGGTAGTTCTCGTGGGAGCCGAAGGAGTTGCCCTCGGAGTCCACGTTGTTCTTCAGCAGGTGGATGCGGGCGTCCTGACCGTCGTCGGCCAGGCGCTGATTGGCCTGCTGGGCGAGGTCGCCGAGGATGCGCTCCCCGGCACGGTCCTGGGCCACCAGTTCCCACCAGTCGTCGCACTCGGCGGTAGCGATCTCCGGGTGGGAACCGACGTCCAGGTACAGCCGGGCGGCGTTGGTGAGGAACACGTTGGAGGAGCGGCCCTTGGCGACCACCGGCCGGAACAGCTCCCGGGCGGCGGCCTCGGGCTCCAGCGCACGGGTGCCGTCGGCCCGCACGCACACCAGGCCGAACTCGGTCTCCAGGCCACCCACGCGTCGCTTCATCGCCTCACTGCCCGCCCTTCTGCACGAAGGAGCGCACGAAGGTCTCGGCGTTGGCCTCGAGGACGGAGTCGATCTCGTCGAGCAGGTCGTCGGCGCCCTGGGCGGAGGCGAAGACCTGCCCGCCGGAGACGGCGTCGGCGTCGGTAGGGTCGTCCTCGCCCGGTCCGGGGGCGTTCAGGGACAGCTGGCTCATGGTCTCTCCTGGTGGTCTCGGGGGTCGTGGTGGCCTGGGGGCCTACGGGGCGGTCTGGGAGGCGTCGACGGCGCGGCGCAGGGCAGCGAGCACGTCGTCGACATCGGCGCCGGGGTCGATGCCATGCTGCTCGCACCAGGCCGCCGAGCCGATGGTGGGATCGGCCAGGCGGATGCGGGCCCCGCCCTCGGTGCCGGCCACGGTGATGGTGTCCCAGCCGGCCGCCGGTACGCGGTCGCGGTGCTGGGAGATGAGGCTCCCGCGCAGGTGAGCGCGGGTCGATGCAGGTGGGGTGAGCACGGCACGCTGCACCTCCTGCTCGCTGACCAGGGTGCGCACGCGGCCCTTGGCGCGCATCCGCTCGAACAGGCCCGTGGCGGGGCGCAGGTCCGAGTACTGCAGGTCGATGGCGAACAGCCGCGGATCGGACCAGTCAAGGCCGTGGCGGGCGCGGTATCCCTCCAGCAGGCGCAGCTTGCCCAACCATTCGACGCGGTCGGCGGCGAGCATCGGGTCCTGCTCGAGCAGGTCGAGGATCTCGCTCCAGGCGGTGAGCACCTGCGCGGTCTCCTCGTCGGCCAGGTCCGCTGCCGTGCGCAGGGCCTCGAGGTAGGCGCGCTGGACCTGCACGGCAGTGAGCTCGCGGCCGTCGACCAGGGGTACGGTGGCGCTCAGCAAGGGGTCGTGGCTGATGGTGTGCACGGCGCCCACCGGATCGGCCAGGGCGATCTCCGGCAGGATCCGCGTTCCGGTGCGGTGCTGGGCCTCGATCGCTGCGAGCAGCAGGGATGTGGTGCCGAGCTTGAGGAAGGTGGACTCCTCCAGCATGTTGGCGTCCCCGATGATCACGTGGAGGCGGCGATGCCGTGCGGGGTCGGCGTGGGGTTCGTCGCGGGTGTTGACGATGGGCCGGTTCAGGGTGGTCTCCAGCCCCACCTCGGCCTCCATGAAGTCGGCGCGCGAGGAAATCTGGAACCCCGGGGTGGTGCCGCGGGGGCCGATGCCCACGCGTCCCGCCCCCACCAGCACCTGGCGGGTGGCCAGGAACGGCAGCAGCGCCGCAACCACGTCGTCGAAGGGGACGGCGCGGTCCAGCAGGTAGTTCTCGTGGGTGCCGTAGGAGGCGCCCTTGCCGTCGGTGTTGTTCTTGTACAGGGCCACTTCGGGGATGCCGTGGGCACCGGCCAGGATGTCCATCGCGCGGCGGGCGATCACCTCTCCGGCACGGTCGGTGACCACGGCCTCGCGGGCGCGCAGCACCTCGGGTGCGGAGTACTCGGGGTGGGCGTGGTCCACGTACCAGCGGGCGCCGTTGACCAGCACCGCGTTGCCGATGGAGCGGTGCGCGGCCCAAGTGAGGATCTCGTCGTCCTCGCCCTCGGGCGGGGTCTCCGGGCCCTGCAGGGGCGCGTCCAAGTCGACGCTGGGCACGTGGGCGTCGCGCACCTGATCGGTGAGCTGGGTGGGGTGCGCGGCAGCCCGCTGGATCTCGAAGCCGCGGGCGTCGCGCAGGGGCGTCTCGTCGCCGTAGTCCCAGCGCACGCGGCGGCCCCGGTCACCCTCCGCGGGATCCAGCAGGGCGTAGGCGGCCACGGTCAGGTGGGACAGCAGGATGGAGCTGCCGGCGCCGGCACGAGCGCGGTCCTCCGGATCGGCATGGAGCACCCCGAACTCGGTCTCGATGCCCATCACCCGCTGGGTGGTCAGGTCGTGGCTCATGCCTCGACCACCTCCTGCTCGGGGCGGCCCTGCAGGGGGATCACCGCGTCCACGCGGCGTCCCCGGCGACCCGAGATGCGGGCCCAGTCCTCAGGGTGGGCGCCGGAGGGAAGGTCCTCGTTCTCCACGAACTCGCTGCGGATAGCGGCGGCCAGGTGCTCGGCCCCCACACCCACCTGGCCGGTGGCCAGCTGGTCCTTGACGGCGTTCTTCTTGGCGCGGTCCACGATGTTGCGCAGGGTGGCGCCGGAGACGAAGTCACGGAAGTGCAGCACCTCGCCGGTGCCGTCGGAGTACTCCAGGCGCACGAAGGCCGACTCGGGGCCGTCGGCGTAGATCTCCTGCACGGCCTCGTCGATCAGCGCCTCACGGTCACCGCGCACGGGAACCGACTCGTCCAGGTACAGGCCCAGGATCTCCCGGCCGGCCTCCGCATCGGGGCGACGCACCCGGATCTTCACGTCCAGACGGCCGGGGCGCAGGATCGCGGGGTCGATCATGTCCTCGCGGTTGGAGGCACCGATCACGATCACGTTCTCCAGGGTCTCCACGCCGTCGATCTCCGCCAGCAGCTGCGGGACCACGGTGGTCTCCACGTCGCTGGACAGGCCGCTGCCCCGGGTGCGGAACAGCGATTCCATCTCGTCGAAGAAGACGACGACGGGATGGCCGCTGGTGGCCTTCTCCCGGGCCCGCTCGAACACCAGGCGGATGGAGCGCTCGGTCTCCCCCACGTACTTGTTCAGCAGCTCGGGGCCCTTGACGTTGAGGAAGAAGGAGTGCGCGAGGGCCTCCTCGACCGGCACCCCGCGGGCCTCGGCCGAACGCAGTGCCAGCTCGTGGGCCACGGCCTTGGCGATCATGGTCTTGCCGCAGCCCGGAGGGCCGTACAGCAGCACACCCTTGGGCGGGCGGAGCCCATAGGTGCGGTACAGGTCCTGCTGCAGGAACGGCAGCTCCACGGCGTCGCGGATCGCCTCGATCTGGTCGGAGAGCCCCCCGATCTGCTCGAAGGAGATGTCGGGGACCTGCTCGAGCACCAGGTCGGTGATCTCGGCCCGCTCGATCCGCTCGATCACCAGTTGGGCCCGCAGGTCCACCAGCACGTGGTCACCGGGGTGCAGGACCTCCTCTGCCAGGGACCCGGAGCGGCGCAGCACGCGCACGTCGTCGGGGGCCACCGCCACCAGGACCCGGGAGTCGGCGAGGGACTCGAGCACGGTGACCATGCTGCCGGCGTCGCTGGGGGCCACCACCTCGACCGCGGCCAGCGCCTCGTTCAGGCGCAGCTCGGCACCGGGTTCCAGGGCGTCCAGGTCGATCTGGGCGCTGGTGGCGATCCGCAGTCGGCGTCCGTTGTGCAGCACGTCCACGGTGGTGCCCTCGGTGCGTCGCAGGAAGGTGGCGTAGGAGTTCGGGGGGTCTCCCACCCGCTCCAGGTCGGCCTTGAGGTCCACGATCTGGGCGCGGGCCGCGCGCAGGCTCACGGTGAGCCGGTCGTTGAGGGTGGCGAACCGCTCCAGTTCGGCGGACATCTCCGCGTAGGTCTTCATGCTCATCTCGATGAGGTCTCCTTCAGCGGTCGCGGCCCTGGCGGATGTCGCGCAGGGCGCGCTTGATCTTGCGGGGGGCCACGCCCCGCTCCCCCAGGTCGTTCGCGGTCCACTCTCCGCCCCCACCGCCGAAGCCCTCGTTGTCGGGGTGGGCGATCTCCTCGGCGTCCCGGGATCCGGGGGCGGGGCGCGTCACCCGGGTCAGGGCGGTGACGCCGTGGGCGGTGCGACGGGCGGTGATCAGGAAGCCGGTGTGGGCGTTCATTCGGTGCTCGGGTCGCACGGCGAGACCTTCGAGGTGCCAGGGCCGCACGAACGACTCCCAGGCGTGGGGCTCGGTGAACTGGCCGTGGTCGCGCAGCGCCTCCGCGGTGCGGGACAGCTGGGTGACGGTGGCGACGTACGCGAGGAACACGCCGCCGGAGACCAGTGCCAGCGCCGCGGCGTCCACGCACTCCCAGGGCGCCAGCATGTCCAGCACCACGCGGTCGGCGGCCGGCCCCTCGGTGGCGAGCTCCAGGGCCACGTCCTGGAAGTCACCGATCGACAGTGTCCACGCGGGGTGCTCGGCCCCGAAGTAGGTCTCCACGTTCTCCCGGGCGACGGTCGCGAAGTCCTCCCGGCGCTCGATGGAATGGACGCTGCCGCTCTCGCCCACGGCGCGCAGCAGCGCGGTGGTGAGGCCACCGGAGCCGACCCCGGCCTCGAGCACCCGGGCCCCGGGGAAGATGTCGGCCCACATCAGGATCTGTGCTGAGTCCTTGGGGTAGATGATCGCGGCGCCGCGCGGCATGGACAGCATGTAGTCGGCGTACAGCGGCCGCAGCGCCTGGTAGGCGTTCCCGGCGGTATCGGTGATGACGGTGCCGTCCTCGGCGCCGATCAGGTCGTCGTGCTGGAGCACACCGCGGTGGGTGTGGAACTGGCCGGCGGTCTTCAGCGTGATGGTGTGCAGGCGCCCGCGGGAGTCGGAGAGCTGCACCTTGTCGCCCACGTCGAAGGGCCCGGTGCGGTCCAGGCCCCGACCCCGCTCACGGGCCTCCTGGTGCTCCCCGGGGGCGGGGGCGCCCGCGGGGCTGGTCGCGCTCTCGGGCGCGGTGTCGCCGGCGGGGGCGGGGGGCTGCGGAGGTGTGGAGGTCATGCGTTCCAGCATAGGTCCGAAGCCCTGGCCGGGGCCGAACGTGCTCAGCGTCCTCGCAGGACAGCGTTGACGTCTGCGCTCTTGATCACGCCGACGACGGCCCCGGTCTGCTCGCGCACGAGATACAGCGGGTGGGGCCGTGCCAGCATCGCGGTGACCATCTGGCTCCCGTTCAGCCCGGCGGCGAGCTCACCCACCTCCCCCAGGGGTGCGGCGACAGCACTCACGGGAACGTTGCCGCGCTGCCCGGCGGGCACCGAGGCCACGGCCGACGGGTCGATCCGGTACACGCGCAACGGCGGTCCCTGCTCGAGCACCACCACCGCCTCGAGGTCCGGCGTCGAACCTGGCTGGGCCCGTTCCCGCAGCCCGTCCAACAGCCTGTCCAGGGGCAGGTCCGCCGGGACCGCCACGACGGGGCGGGCCAGCTTGCGGGCATCGAGGTGCTGGATGCGGTGCTCCAGGTTCGCGGCCTCCAGGGCGCGCGAGGCCCCCTGCCACAGCATGCCGGCGATCAGCAGCGCCCACACCAGGGTGAGCATCGACCCGGTGCCCACACTGTCCCGGCCCCACATCCGCCACAGCGGCCAGATCACCACGGCCACCGCGATCGCGCGACCCAGCCAGGCCGTGATCCGGGTACCGGTGATGCGGCTGCGCAGCACGGTGCCCAGCAGGGACTCCAGGGCCCGTCCGCCGTCCATCGGGAGCCCGGGCAACAGGTTGAACACAGCCAGCGCCACGTTCAGCCAGGCCGAGTACCCCCAGAACAGGGCGGCCACGGAGGTCCCGTCGTCCGTGCGGGTGAGGGTGGCAAGTCCCGTGCACAGCGCCGCCAGCAGCAGGTTGCTCGCGGGACCGGCCAGGGAGATCACCATCGAGGGCACACCGCCCATGCGCTCGGCGCGGTACTGGGTGTGCCCGCCCCACAGGGTCAGGGCGATGTGGTCCACGGTGGCGCCGAACAGCCGGGCCGTGAGCGCGTGGGCGAGCTCGTGGACCAGCACCGAGACGATCATGAACAGGGCGATGCCCAGGGACACCACGATCGCGCCGCCGGGGCCGACGGCGCCGCTGAGCGAGATCACCGGGTGGACGACGACGGCGAGGATCAGCAGGGTCGCCAGCGTGCCGCCGCTGATGCGGATCGGCGGCAGCGAGCCGAGGCGCAGCGGGGGGATCTTCACAGGCCCGACGATAGCCGGTGCCTATGATGGATCGATGAGTCGTATCGCGATCACCGCTTTCAGCGGCTGGAACGACGCGGGCGAGGCGGCCAGCGGTGCCATCGAGCACCTGCTGAGCGTGTGGCCCTCCCGCCTGGCCGGGGCCGTGGACGCCGAGGAGTTCATCGACTTCCAGGTCAACCGCCCCGAGCTGCGCACCACCGAGGAGGGGCTCCGCACCCTGGACTGGCCGGACACCGAGCTGCGGATCGTGCAGCCGCCCCGCGGGCCCGAGATCGTCACCGTGCTGGGACCGGAGCCGAGCCTGCGCTGGAAGCGCTTCTGCGATGAGGTGCTGGAGCAGATGCAGCTGCTGGACGTCAGCTCCGTGATCTCCCTGGGCGCCCTACTGGCCGATTCCCCCCATTCCCGTCCCCTGCCGGTGAGCTGCCGGGTGGAGCCCGGCGCCGCGGAGAAGGTGGACGACGAGGACCTGTACGAGGGCCCCGTGGGGGTGCCGACGGTGCTGGCCCGCCGCACCACCAGTGCGGGGCTGCGCACCACCAGCATCTGGGTGCAGGTGCCGCACTACGTCGCCCAGACCCCGTCCCCCAAGGCGGTGCTGGGCCTGATCCGCGAGCTGCAGGACCGGATCACCGCGCCCATCCCCCTGGACGAGCTGGAGGAGGACGCCGCGGCCTGGGAGCGCGGGGTGGACGAGCTGGCCCGCACCGACGAGGAGGTGGCCGACTACGTGCGGCGCCTGGAGCGGGCACAGGACGCGGCGGGACTGCCCGAGGCCAGCGGCGACGCGATCGCCCGTGAGTTCGAGCAGTTCCTGCGCCGGCGCCGCGATACGGACTGATCCGGCGTCCTGCCGTACCGGAGGGCTGTCAGTCCTCCAGCGACAGCCCGAACAGGGCATCCACCGCCGCCGCCACGTCACCGGGCGCATCGGCGCGCGATGCCTCGTCCGCTGATGGCGCATCGGCTGTGCTTGCCGCCGACGAGTCGGCCGCCCAGGCGTCGAGCACGGTGAGGGCGGTGGGGGTGTCGAGGTCGCCGCGCAGTGCACGGCGCAGTGCCTCGACCGTGCTGGGGGACGAGCCGCCGCGGCGCGCGGCCGCACGGTAGGCGGCCAGGCGCGAGGTGGCCCGCTCCATCTCCTGGCCGGTCCACTCCCAGTCGGCGCGGTAGTGGTGGGCCATCAGCACCAGGCGGATCACCATCGGGTCGATGCCGTCGGCCACCAGGCGGTGCACGAACACCAGGTTCCCCAGGGACTTGCTCATCTTCTCGCCCTCGTAGGCGACCATCCCGGTGTGCGGGTAGAGCGAGGCGAAGCCGTGGCCGAGCGCCACCGCGTGGGCGGCGGAGAGGTCGTGGTGGGGGAAGATCAGGTCGCTGCCGCCGGTCTGCACGTCGAACGGCAGCCCCAGGCCGTGCTCGGCGACGCACACGCACTCCACGTGCCATCCGGGCCGGCCCACGCCCAGCTCACCGGCGTCCCAGGACGGCTCGCCCTCGCGGGCTGCACGCCACAGCAGCGGGTCCAGGGGGTCGCGCTTGCCGGGACGATCGGGGTCCCCGCCGCGGTCTGCGTAGACGGCCATCATCTGCTGACGGCTCCAGCCGGAGACGTCCCCCAGGGCGCCGTCGATCGAGAGGTCCAGGTACCAGTCCGGACCGGCCGCCTGCCCCTCGGGGTTCTCCAGTGCGTACGCCCGCCCCCGACGTTGCAGGGATTGCACGGCGGCGATGATCGAGTCCATCGACTCACTCACCGAGAGGTAGGTCTCCGGGGCGATGATC
Source organism: Brachybacterium muris (assembly GCF_016907455.1). NCBI lineage: Bacteria > Bacillati > Actinomycetota > Actinomycetes > Micrococcales > Dermabacteraceae > Brachybacterium > Brachybacterium muris. Next base: position 1,687,070 of record NZ_JAFBCB010000001.1, read on the forward strand.
CGCAGCGCCTCCATGTCCGAGGTGAACAGCTCGGTCTGCTCACGGGCGAGGTCCTGCCAGTCCACCCCGTCGCGCTCGGCTCGCTCCAGCAGCGGATCGTCGACGTCGGTGATGTTCTGCGCGACATCCACCTGCCAGCCGACGTCGAGTGCGGCGCGACGCATGAGGTCCGCGGCGTGGTACGTGGCGGCGTGGCCCATGTGCGTGGAGTCGTACGGGGTGATGCCGCAGACGTACAGCCGGGCATGGCCGGGGGTGATCGGCACCAGGGGCGTCACGCGCCCCGTGCGGGTGTCGTGCAGGCGCGGCGGGATGCCGGAGCCGGGCAGGGGCGTGATAGCCGGTGAGGTCCAGGAAGGCACCTGACGATCATACGGACCCGGGGTGGGAGCTGGTTCAGCCTCCGGCGAGGGGGTCGATCACACCGGTGATCAGCAGCACCAGCAGCAGCACGCCCGCGACCACGCGGTAGAGCACGAAGGGCATGTAGGAGCGGTTCTCGATCAGGCGCATGAACCACACGATCACCACGTAGCCCACGGCGAAGGAGACCAGTGTGGCCACCGCGATGGCCAGCAGGGACGGCTCCCCCGCGGCAGCAGCGGCGGCGCGGCCGTCCGCTGTGAGCAGCACCGGGACCTCCTGCGCGGCCTTGTAGAACCCGGAGGCGAACACCGCCGGGACCGCCAGCAGGAAGGCGTAGCGCGCGGCGGCCTGTCGGGTGTAGCCCATCAGCAGGCCCGCGGTGATGGTGCCGCCGGAGCGGGACACCCCGGGGATCAGTGCGAGGGCCTGTGCCAGGCCGAACAGGATGCCGTCCCGCACCGTGAGGTCCTTCAGCTCCTTGCGCTGCGGGGCGATGCGGTCGGCCACGCCCAGCAAGATGCCGAAGAGGATCAGCATGGTGGCAGTGATGTAGAGGTTGCGCAGTCCGTGGTCGATCTGGTCCTCGAACAGCAGGCCCAGCACGCCGATCGGGATGGAGCCGATGATCACCATCCACCCCATGCGCACGTCCGGGTCGGAGTGCGGGATCTTCCCCGCGACGGCCTGGAACCATTTGCCGATGATGCGGGTGATGTCGTTCCAGAAGTAGATCAGGACCGCGGTCTCGGTGCCGAGCTGCACGATCGCGGTGAAAGCCGCGCCGGGCTCCTGACCGGGTTCGAGCAGCTCCCCGACCACGCGCAGGTGAGCGCTGGAGGAGATGGGGAGGAACTCTGTCAGGCCCTGCACGATGCCCAGGATGATCGCTTCGATGAAGGACACCGGCACTGCTCCTTGCGGTGATCGCACCGATGGTGCGGGTCGGGACGGACGGGGGCACGGATGCCCCACCCCGAAACAGTACGCGGCGCCCGGCCGCTGACCGGGCGCCGCGTCGAGGTGCCACGTGAAAATGCGACGCAGATCCCGTGAAGGGATCAGCCTCGCGGGGCGATGCTCAGGCGTCAGCCCCGGGAGGGGGCGTCGTCATCGTCGTCAAAGTTGTCGTCATCGTCCTCGTCGTCGTAGTCGTCGTCCTCGTCATCGTCGTCGTAGTCGTCGTCATCGTCATCGTCGTCATCATCGTCGTCGAAGTCGTCATCGTCGTCCTCATCATCGAGGTCATCGAGGTCATCGAGGTCATCGAGGTCGTCGTCGTCGAAGTCGTCGTCGCCGTCGAACACCACCAGCGGCGTGGCCACGTCATAGGCGTCGAAGAGGGCGTCGTCGTAGGTGTCGAAGGCGGTGCTCAGCTGCTCGGTGGCTGCCTCGAGCGAGGGATCGTCGTCACCGCGTGAGGCGGCTGCGGCCTCGTAGTGACGTTCCAGGGCGGCGATCAGCGCGGCAAGAGCGGAGCGAGGATCCGTGTTCATGGTTGGACCGTACCCCGTCCGGGGGCAGAATGGACAGTCATCGGTCACTCGTCATGCAGGGAGGGAACACGTGCCCAGAGGTCAGCAGCCGCCGCTCAGCAAGGTGATCCATGTGCACGATCCTCGTGGCGAGCGGGACCTGCCGCTGGAGAAGGGGCGCCGCCCCGAGGACTACGAGTTCCGCATCATCACCATGCCGCGCCGCGCCTCCATCGGGACCGTGCGCGCCGCCCTCACCGAGGAGGCGGAGTACGGGCGCTGGGAACTGGCCCGTACCCGGATCTACATGGGCGGCGAGAAGAAGGTGTGGATGCGCCGTCGGATCATCCGGGTGCAGTCCACGCTGATCACTGCTGCGGGTCACTGACCCCCTCGCACTTCTCTCCCCCGATCTCCCCCGATGCCGGCTCCCCCTCGCGCAGCGCCGTCCACAAGAGCGGCTGCTCCCCTGCGCCTGAGGTCCCGTTCTGCTGGGATGAGGGGATGAGCGAGCTGCTTCCGGAGGTCCCCACCGCCGCCCTGGTGGTGCTGGTGGTCGTGTACCTGCCACCGGCAGTGGTGCTCTCCCGCATCGACGTCCTCCAGCATCGCTTGCCCAATGCGTGGGTGGGAGGGATGACGCTCGCCGTGGCCGCCGCACTGCTGCTCGCGTCGGCCCTGGAGCCTGCTCTGCGCTCATCGCTGAGGGGAGCCGCCGTGATCGCCGTGGTGCTGGGGGCCGGTGCGGTGCTGGTGGCGCTGATCGCCCCTCCGCTGATCGGGATGGGGGATGCGAAGGCGCTCCCGGTGGTGGTGCTGATGTCGACCGTGATGGGCGGGGAGGTGCTGATCGGTGCGCTGCTGGGCATCGCCCTGCTGGGCGGCGCGGTGGGAGCAGTGGTGCTGGCAGTGACCCGGCGGGCGGGTCAGCGCTTCCCCTTCGGTCCGGTGCTACTGGCGGGCCCCTTCCTCGGGCTGCTGCTCGCGCCGCTCGTGGCCGGGGCCCTGGGCAACGCCTGAGGGGCTGGGCTCACCCTGTCGGCAGCCCACGCTGCCTGGCCGCCTCGTACAGGCCGATGGAACCGGCGATGGCGGCATTGAGGGAGCTCGCGCTGCCGCTCATGGGGATCTCGGCGAGCAGATCGCAGGCCTCCCTCCATCCGCTGCTGAGGCCCACGGTCTCGTTGCCGACCACCAGCACGGTGGGCCCGGTCAGATCGGTGTGGGCCAACTGGTGGCCCCTCGCCTCCTCCAGGCCGACCACCTGCCAGTTCTCCCCTGTTTCGCGGCGCCGCCCCACCCAGTCCATCAGGTCCCGGTGGGAGTCCCGGCGCACCACGGGGATCGCGAACACGGAACCCGTGCTGGCACGGATCGCCGCCGGGTCCCACGCATCGGCACTGCGCCCGGTGATCACCAGTGCGTCGCCTCCCAGCGCATCGACGGTGCGGGCGAGTGATCCGATGTTGCCCGGGGAGCCGGGGCGGTCGAAGGCCACCACCAGCGTGGGTCGCGATGCACCATCGACGCGGCCGTGGTCCAGTCGATCCAGGTCATCGGAGGGGACGGCTACCAGGGCCAGCAGTTCGGGGGCACCGTCATCGCGTTGACCGAGCTCGGCCATCAGCTCGGGTGCCACGACCACCACCGGGGCCGGTGGCTCGGCCAGCAGTTCCCTGGCCCACTGGGACGGGTTCTCACGACCGTCGCTGAGCAGGGCCCGGATCTCGTGCTCGTGGGTGATGGCCTGGGTGATGGGCCGCACGCCGTGGATGATCATCTCCCCGGTGCGGGTGCGCTTGGTGCGGTTGGTCAGCAGTGCCTGCCACTGCTGGAACAGGGCGTTGCGGCGCTCGAGACGGGCCGGCAGGGCGGGTCGGCCGCGGTTCATGCGCCGGCCCCGTCGTAGCCCAGTTGTCGCCACGCCTCGTACACCGCGATGGACGCTGCGTTGGCGAGGTTCAGGGAGCGTCGTGCAGGGAGCATCGGGATGCGCACCCGCTCGGTGACGCGCTCATGCTCCAGGGCGTACTCGGGCAGGCCGGTGGGTTCGGTGCCGAACAGCAGCACGTCGTCGCGGCGGTACTGGATGCTCTCGAAGGTGACGTCCGTGTGTGAGGTGAAGGCGAACACCCGTGAACCTGCGACACAGCAGAGGGCGGTATCCAGATCGGGGTGGATCCGGACATCGGCCAGGTCGTGGTAGTCCAGTCCCGCTCGCCGCAGCTTCGAGTCCTCGAAGTCGAAGCCCAGGGGTTCGATCAGGTGGAGCTGTGCGCCGGTGACCGCCGCCAGACGGATCGCATTGCCGGTGTTGCCGGCGATCACCGGTTCGTGGAGGAAGACGTGGACCATGGGGCTCATTAACCCACGAAGGGCCCCGGTCGATGAAACCGGGGCCCTTCGTGGTGATGAGTGTCCGAGAGGGGACTTGAACCCCTACGCCCTAATACGGGCACTAGCACCTCAAGCTAGCGCGTCTACCAATTCCGCCACCCGGACAGGTGGCCGCACCTGCGACTCGGAAACTCTAGCACGCACGGGGCGCCCCTCCCCCGCTCCCGTGGGTGCTGCCAGCGCGTTCGTGGCGACCATCACGCCTTCGTCATCGCATCGCGGCATGCAGCACCCTCAGCACCGCAGCGATCGCGGCCCCCAGTGCCATCTGCTGGGCCTCACCGCATCGCTCACGCAGGTCCTGCAGGGCCGCTGCCGCCAGGACCAGCATGGTGGGGTCCGGCTCGTCCAGGTGGGCGCCCTCCCAGCTGGCCAGCTCGGTGAGGACACCGGCAAGTTCCTTGCAATCGGCCGGGCGGGAGGTGACCATGAGGTCCACCCTGGCGCGGGTGGCCAGAGCCGTGCACCGGCGCAGCAGCGGCGTGGAACGGGACGCGGGGATCGCGAGCAGATGCTCGGCATGGTCTGCGGGCATGGCCTGCAGCAGGGTTCCTCGGTCTCGATCCATGAGTCACTCCCTCGTGCCCGGGATGGTGTGGTGCGGACGGCGCCGCACCCCGACTTTACTTCGTCTTTACTTTGCTGTGCAAGGGCTCCGCCGTGCCAGCTCCGCGAGGGCAACCTGCCTCATCGGTCCCAGGGGCGCAGGCACACCAAGCATCGAGCGGAGCTGCATATCGGCCTGGTGCAGCAGCATCTCCAGCCCGCTGACGACCCTGCAGCCCTGCTCCTCCAGCAGAGCGGCCAAGGGTGCGGGCCACGGTTCGTACAGCACGTCGAGCATGATGGACGGCACCGGGACGTCCTCGCTGCGCGACCAGGTGGTCGCCAGGAACTCCGCACCGGGATGGGCCAGTGCGCTGACCACAGCATCGCTGGCCAGCACGTCGCTGGACCGCTCCCAGGGGATCAAACGCACCTCCGCACCGGCCTGCTGCGCAAGTGCCTGCACCCGGGTGAGCTTCTCCGGGCTGCGGGCGCTCAGCTGCAGGCACTCCGCCCCCAGGTCGAGCAGTGCCGCCGCTGCACTGAGTGCGGTCGCGCCCGATCCCAGCACGCCACCCACCGACACCCGGCTCGCGCCGCCGGCGCGCAATGCCGCGCTGATGCCGTGGACATCGTGGTTCTCGGCCCGGAAGCCACCGTTCGGCCCGCGCAGCACGGTGTTGGCGATGCCCAGCCGGGCCGCGGTGTCGTCGTGGGTGGTCGCCAGGGCGAATGCCTCGGCCTTCCCGGGCATGGTGATGCTGGCACCGGACAGCTCGCGCCCGGGTCCCTCGGTCAGGAATCGCGCCAGCTCCCCCGCGGGCACCTCGAACCGTTCGTACGTCGCGTCCTCGATGCCCAGCTCGCGGTACGCAGTACGGTGCAGCAGCGGGGACAGGGAATGCTGGATGGGGGAACCGATGACGCCGAAGCGGCGCATGCCGTCCTTCACGCTCATCACCTGTTCACCGACTGCTCAGGGCTGTTCAGCCCTTGCTCTCGGCCCATTCCTGCCACTCGCGCACGTTCTTGGTGTGCTCGTCCCAGGTGGCCGCGAACTTGGTCTCACCGGTGTCGGTGTTCACCGAGACGAAGTACAGCCAGTCACCCTCCGGCGGGTTCGTGGTCGCATCGAGCGTGGCACCGCCCGGGGCGGCGATGGGGCCGATCGGCAGACCCGGGTTGAGGTACGTGTTGTACGGGGACTCGGTGGCGCGCTCCGCATCGGTGGTGCCCACCGCCCCGGACTTGCCCGAGAGATAGTGGATGGTGGAGTCGAACTGGAGCGGCATCGGGGAGCCGCCCGCCTCACCGGTGCCCTCCAGGCGGTTCAGGATCGTGCGCACCACCTTCCCGTAGTCCTCGGCGTTACGCACCTCCATCTCTGCCAGGGAGGCGATGGTCAGGGTGCGATGCCACTGGTCCTCGGGGATCTCGCGCTTGGTGAGCTCCTCCTCCATGCGGGTCCACATCATGGTGATGACGTCCTCGGCGGTGGCGTCCTCCGGGATGTCGTAGCGGCCGGGCCACAGGTAGCCCTCGAGGCTCTTGGCGGGGTTCTCGGGGATGCCGAACGAGGTGTAGTCCGCGGCTGCGGCCTCGAACTCCTCCACCGGGATGTCGGTGGTCTCGGAGATCACCGGCCAGATCTGTGAGACCCGCAGGCCCTCCGGGACGATCACTCGATGGGCGGCGAGACTTGCCGGGTCAAGCAGTGTGGTCAGGGCGTCTGCCGACTTCATCTCCTTCTTCAGCCGGTACAGGCCCGGCTCGATCGAGGATGCCTCCGGCGTGTTGGAGAAGATGGTGATGAACGGTCCGGCGGACTTGATCACGCCTTGCTCGACCAGGGTGCCGGCGATGTCGGTCCCCGTGTCGCCCTGGGCGACCTCGGCCACCACCTCACCGGTTCCGGGCCCGGGGAAGTCCTGTTCCTCCGCCTCGACGCTCACGTTGGAGGTGAGCCACTGGTAGCCCTTCACGCCACCGAAGGCGAGACCGCCGAGCACCAGGAGCACCAGCAGCACCGGGATCAGCGACCGCACGCCTCCGCCGCTGCGACGGGGGCCTCGGCGGTGACCGCGGCCGTGGTCCTGCTCCTCGACGATGTCGTCGAGGAAGACGTCCTCGTCGCTCATGCGGAGTCCTCCTGCTGGGTTCCGGGAGCCGGCGGGGCCGGGGTGTCGTCGGGGTCGTCGGCAGGATCGCCGACGACCAGTTCGCCTGCTCGGGCCCCGGTGGCCCGTTCGACGTCCAGCGCCTGCTGGAGGATCATCACAGCGGCCACCTGGTCCACGACCTGGCGGTGCTTCCGACCGCGACGACCGGAGTCGTGCAGAGCCCTGTGGGCCGACACTGTGGTGAGCCGTTCGTCCAGCAGGCGCACCTCGGTGTCGAGGCCGGTGCGGGACAGCATAGCGATCAGTTCCGCGCAGAAGGCGCGCGCCTTCTGCGCCGCTGCGCCCTCCTGCCCCGACAGGGAGCGTGGAAGGCCCACCATGACCACGCGTGCGGAGGCGTCCTGCGCCTCGGCCAGCACCCGGGCGACGGCCTGGTCCCGTGGGACCGTCTCCACCGGTGTGGCGATCAGTCCGTCGAGGTCGCTGCGGGCCACGCCCACGCGGACATCGCCGACATCGACGCCCAGGCGCACCCCGCGGGGCAGGCCCTGCGGGGTGTCGCCGGGCGTGGTCGTCCCTGCGGAGGTCATGCGGTGGCGGTGGCGCTGATGCCGGAGCGCACCGCCTCGAGGGCGGAAGCGATCTGCGTCGGGTCTCCCCCACCGCCCTGGGCCATGTCGGCCTTGCCGCCGCCGCGGCCGCCCATGGCCTCGGCGCCGGAGCGCAGCAGGGTGCCCGCGGCGAGTCCCTGGTCGCGAGCGGAGGCGTTGGTGGCGACCACCAGCGATGCCCGGGAGTCCTCGTGACCGGCGACAGCCACGACGGCAGGGACGTCCTCACCCAGGCGCGAACGCAGGTCCAGGGCCAGGGTCCGCAGGTCACCGGCCGAGACACCCTCACCTGCATCATGGGTCAGCACCCGCACGCCACCGAGGTCCGTGGCCTCCTCGACCAGCCGGCCGGCCTGGGCCTGCAGCTGCGCGCCCCGCAGGGAGGCCAGCTGCTTCTCCATGTCCTTGACCCGCTGGGTCAGGGCGCGCACCCGCTCGGGGATGTCGTCGCTGCCCACCTTCAGGATCTCCGCGAGCTGGGAGACCATCGCGTGCTCCTTGGCGCGGTGACGGTAGGCCGACAGGCCCACCAGCGCGTCCACGCGGCGCACCCCGGAGCCGATGGACGACTCGCCCATCAGCTGGATCGCACCGATGGCACCGGTGGAGGGCACGTGGGTGCCGCCGCACAGCTCGCGCGACCAGTCGCCGCCGATGGAGACCACCCGCACGATGTCCCCGTACTTCTCGCCGAACAGTGCCTGGGCGCCCAGCGCCTTCGCCTCGTCCAGGGGCATCTGGGTGTCGGTGACCTCCAGCTCGTCCTGCAGCAGGGTGTTCACCCGGCCCTCGATCTGCTCGAGGGCCGAGCGGGGCACGCCCTGCCCGTAGCGGAAGTCGAAGCGCATGCGTCCCGGGGAGTTCTCGGAACCGGCCTGGGTCGCGCCCTCGCCGATCTCCTCGCGCAGGGCCTCGTGGACCATGTGGGTGGCGGTGTGGGCGCGAGCGATCGCACCGCGCCGCTCCACGTCGATCGCTGCGATCGCCCCGGATCCGGGTGCGGCCGAGCCCTCGACCAGCCGCCCGCGGTGCACGATGAGGCCCTTGATCGGGGCCTGCACGTCGTCGACCTCGATGATGCCGCCGCCGTCCACGGAGATGCGGCCCTGATCGGCTAGCTGACCGCCGGACTCGGCGTAGAAGGGGGTAGCGGCGAGCACGACCTCGACGTCGGCGGGCGCGTGGACCTCGTCCACCAGGGCGCCGTCCACCAGCACCGACTCCACCGTGGTGGCCACGGTGGACTCGGTGTAGCCGAGGAAGGGCACGTTCTCGCCGCGCTGGGTGAGCAGGCGGTTGTAGAGGGCGGTATCGGTGTGCCCGGACTTCTTGGAGGCGGCGTCGGCACGGGCACGCTCGCGCTGCTCCTGCATCGCGGTGCGGAAGCCCTCCTCGTCCACCGTCAGGCCCACCTCGTGCGCCATCTCCAGGGTGAGGTCGATGGGGAAGCCGTAGGTGTCGTGCAGGCGGAAGGCGTCCTGGCCGGCCAGGGTGCGGCCGCCCTCCTGCTTCAGCGCGCCGGTGACCTGGTCGAAGATCCCGGTGCCGGTGGCGAGGGTACGGCGGAACGCCTCCTCCTCGGTGTAGATCGTCTCGCTGATGCGCTCGAACTCGGAGCGCAGCTCCGGGTAGGACTCGGCCATGACGGCCTGGCACACCGGCAGCAGATCGGGCATGGAGGGCTGGTCGTGGCCCAGCAGGCGCATCGAGCGCACGGCCCGGCGGATGAGTCGGCGCAGCACGTAGCCGCGACCCTCGTTGCCGGGGCGCACACCGTCCGAGCACAGCATCAGGGCGCTGCGCACGTGGTCGGCGATGACCCGGAAGCGCACGTCGTCCTCGGCATCGGTGCCGTACGCGCGCCCGGTGAGCTCCTGCGCCTTCTCGATGACGGGGAACACCTCGTCGATCTCGTACATGTTGTCCTTGCCCTGCATCAGGTACGCGACCCGCTCCAGGCCCATGCCGGTGTCGATCGACTTGAAGTCGAGCTCGCCCAGCAGCGGGTAGTCCTTGCCGGAGCCCGCTCCGCGCAGGTACTGGTCGAACACCAGGTTCCAGATCTCCAGGTAGCGGTCCGAGGCCTCTTCGCTGGGCCACTCCGTGTGCGGGCCGCCCACTTCCTCGGGCCCGTACTCGGGGCCGCGGTCGTAGTGCCACTCGCCGCAGGGACCGGCGGGGCCGGGCTGGCCGGTGTCCCAGAAGATCTCCTCGCGCGGGAGCGTCACGATCCGCTCGGCGGGCAGGCCGATCTTCTCGGTGAGCACCTTGCGGGACTCGTCGTCCTGCTCCCAGATGGTGATCCACATGCGCTCGGGGTCCAGGCCGTAGCCGCCCTGGTCCTGGGGCGTGGTCATCAGCTCCCAGGAGAGCTCGATCGCACCCTCCTTGAAGTAGTCGCCGAAGGAGAAGTTACCGGCCATCTGGAAGAAGGTGCCGTGACGGGTGGTGCGACCGACGTTCTCGATGTCGTTGGTGCGGATGCACTTCTGCACACTGACGGCCCGCGGCCAGGGCGCGCGCTCGGTTCCCACGATGTAGGGGATGAACGGCACCATCCCGGCGATCGTGAACAGGATCGAGGGGTCCGAGGAGACGAGGGAGGCGCTGGGCACCACCTGGTGCCCCCGCTTCTCGAAGAAGTCGAGGTAACGACGACGGACCTCAGATGCACGCATGGGTGGTGTCCTTCCTGGAGCGGACCCGCGAGTTCGCATGCACGGGCACATGCGGGATGAATGGACGCGAAGGCCCCGGTCAGGGTACCGGAGTACACCTGCCGGGGCCTTCGAGCGTGGTGGGCTGGGCGGGGTGCCTCAGCGCGCGTAGTACTCGACGACCAGCGGGACCTCGCAGGTCACGGGGACCTCGGCACGCTTGGGACGGGAGACCAGCTTGGCCTTCAGCTCGGCCAGCTCCACCGACAGGTACGAGGGCACGGAGGCCAGCACGTCGGAGTTGCCGCCCTCGGCAGCGATCTGGAAGGGCTCCATGGCCTGGGACTTGGGCTTGATCTGGATGGTCTGCCCCGGCTTCACGCGGAAGGAGGGACGGTCCACCAGCTTGCCGTCGACCAGCACGTGACGGTGGGTCACGGCCTGGCGGGCCTGCAGCATGGTGCGGGCGAAGCCGGAGCGCAGCACGAGGGCGTCCAGGCGCATCTCGAGCAGCTCGATCATGCTCTCACCGGTCAGGCCGGACTCCTTGCGGGCGTCCAGGTAGGCACGGTGCAGCTGCTTCTCGCGCAGGGCGTACTGCGCACGCAGACGCTGCTTCTCGCGCAGACGCACGGCGTAGTCCGACTCGGTGCGACGACGGGCACGGCCGTGCTCGCCGGGGGGGTACGGACGCTTCTCGAAGTACTTGATCGACTTCGGGGTGAGCGGGAGCCCGAGGGCTCGGGACAGGCGCGCCTGACGGCGCGCACGGGTGACGTTGGTCACGAGGTATACCTCTTGTTCGCGTGGTGTGAATCCAGTCTTGCAGCCGCGGATTCAGCCGCCCAGACTACAGCAGAGGCCCGTACGGCTCAACGGCCCGCCGCGCAGGTCGTACCCGATTTCGCTGTGCACTCGCTCACGCTCATCAGTTCGCAGCCCCCGCAGCTCAGCCCTTGCCGCGCACGATCCGGCGCAGGGCCTCTACCCGGCGCGCCACCTCGGCCTCGGCACCGTGGCTGCCGGGACGGTAGTAGTCCACGCCCACCAGATCGTCCGGCGGGTACTGCTGGGCGGCCACCCCGTGCGGGGCATCGTGGGCGTACCGGTACTCCTCCCCATGGCCCAGCTTCTTCGCCCCTGAGTAATGGGCATCCCGCAGCGCCGGCGGCACCAGCCCGCCCTTGCCGGCGCGCACGTCGGCAATCGCCGCATCGATCCCCTTGTAGGAGGCATTGGACTTCGGTGCGGTGGCGATGTGCACCACGGCCTGGGCCAGGGGGATCCGCCCCTCCGGCATGCCGAGCATCTGCACGGCCTGCATCGCGGCGACCGCGACCTGCAGGGCGGAGGGATCGGCCATGCCCACCTCCTCGCTCGCGGCGATCACCACCCGTCGGGCGATGAACCGGGGATCCTCCCCCGCTTCGATCATGCGGGCCAGGTAGTGCAGGGACGCGTCCACGTCGCTGCCCCGCATCGATTTGATGAAAGCGCTGGTGACGTCGTAGTGCTGGTCTCCGGCCCGGTCGTAGCGCAGGGCGGCGCGGTTGACCGCCTGGGCGAGGGTGGCGGCGTCCACCTCGCTGGAGTCCTTCATCAGGGCCGCTGCGGCGGCTGCTTCCAGGGAGGTGAGTATCTTGCGGGCGTCTCCCCCGCCCAGTCGCAGCAGCGCTTCCCGGGCGTCGTCGGCCAGGGTGACCGCGCCGTCCAGGCCCTGCGGCGAGGTGAGAGCCCGGTCCACCAGTTCATCGAGGTCCTCCCGGTCCAGCGGCTCCAGGGTGAGCACGATCGAACGGGACAGCAGGGGTGAGATCACCGAGAAGTACGGGTTCTCCGTGGTGGCGGCCACCAGGGTCACCCAACGGTTCTCGACGCTGGGGAGCAGGGCGTCCTGCTGGGACTTGGAGAAGCGGTGCACCTCGTCCACGAACAGCACCGTCTCCTTGCCGGTGGTGCGCAGGCGGGACCGGGCCTGGTCAACGACCTCCCGCACCTCCTTGACGCCGGCCAGCACGGCGGAGAGCTCCACGAACTCACGGTCCCCGGAGCTGGCGACCACGTAGGCGAGCGTCGTCTTCCCGGTGCCGGGTGGCCCCCACAGGATCACCGAGGACGGGGCGGTGCGGGAGTCGTCGGCCGAGACCAGACGGCGCAAGGGGCTTCCGGGCTCGAGGGCCGCGTGCTGGCCCACCACCTCATCGAGTGAGCGCGGGCGCATCCGCACCGCCAGTGGCGCACGGTGGTCACGGTTGCGGTCGGAGAGGGTGCGCGGGGCGGGCGCATCGCCCGACAGCGTGAACAGGTCCTCCTCCATGCCCCTCAGGGTAGTGGTCCGGTACGACGGACGGTCCCCGCATGACCGGCAGCCTGGTTGGCAACGTGCTGGAACGTACCGGCCGGTCCTGCGGGGCGTGACTACTGTTCGCGGGATCGGCCGACGACGGCCGAGACCGTGCAACACCCCGAGGACGGACGCGATGACGCACGCCACTCCCCACGAGCCGGTGCTGGACACCGCCCGGATCCGTGACCCGTACAAGCTGGACCCGGCCGACATCCAGGACCCGCCCCGCACCTTCCATCTCCACCGGCCGCGTCGCGGTCTCCGGGTACAACGACGTACCGCCGCGGATCGCCAAGCGCGGCTGGATGGCATGGCTGGTGCTGCTGATGTTCGTGCAGTTCATGACCAGCCAGGCCGGCGTCATCAGCGCCGCCGCCTTCGCCTTCTCCTCCCTGCTGCCGATCGGTCCGGACCCCTACTCCCTGCTGTCCATCGGCACCTGGGTGGCGATCCTGGTGGCGATCGCCGTGGTGATCCACTACTTCAACCGGTACACCCTGGTCGAGGGACTCTCCACCTTCCTGGTGGTGGCCGTGACCGGATTCGCGATCCTGGTGGTGTTCCTGCTGCAGGGCACCGAGTGGGCCTGGACCCTGGGCGACATGGCCGAGGGCATGCGCTTCCAGATCGCGGTGGGCGCATTCGGCGTGGCCCTGTCCATGTTCGGCCTGACCGGCGTGGGGGCCGGCGAGGTCACCGCCTACACCTACTGGTGCGTGGAGAAGGGCTACGCCGCCTGGACGGGCCCGCGCGACGACTCCCAGGCGTGGGTGGACCGCGCCCGCGGCTGGATCGGCGTGATGAAGCTCGACGCGTGGGTGTCATGGGTGGTGTACACCCTGTCCACCGCCTCGTTCTACATCCTCGGCGCCGCTGTGCTGCACCCGCAGGGACTGACGCCCGAAGGGTCCGAGGTGATGGCCACGATCGCCTCGATCTTCGACTCCGCTGTGGGCCGGTGGGGCGCGGTGGTCTTCCTGATCGGCGCCGGTACCGCCCTGTTCAAGACCATCATCGCCAACGTGCCGAGCCTGGGCCGGCAGGTGGGCAACACCCTCGCGGTCTTCGGGGCCTTCGACTGGGAGGACCGGAAGGTGCGCGACCGATGGATGCGCTGGATCATGATCGTGCTGCCGATCCTGTGGGGCATCTTCGGCACCATCGTCCGCTCACCGCTGCCGCTGGTGATCCTGGCCGGCATCCTCAACTCCATCTTCCTGATCGGCGTGGCGATCTCGACCCTGTACCTCTCCCGCACCCAGACCGACCCGCGGGTGAAGGACGGCGTCGCGTTCAATGCGATGGTGGTCATCTCCGCCATCGCCATCACCCTGGTCGGTGTCATCGGCCTGTACAACACCATCGCCGACCTGCTCGGCTGAGAGAGGAGCACCATGCTCGCCGTCGTCGTCCATGCCCCCGGTGACCTGCGCGTCGATGAGGTCCCCGACCCGGTCGCCGCCCCCGACGAGGTGCTGATGCGGATGGCCTACGGAGGGATCTGCGGCTCCGACATCGCCTACTGGAGGAGCGGCATCAGCGGCACCGCGGTGCTCAAGGACCCGCTCGTGCTGGGCCACGAGGTCTCCGGCACCGTCGAGGCGATCGGCGAGCAGGCCGCCGCCGAGGTCGACGCAGCAGGCCTGGGCGTCGGCTCCCGTGTCACCGTGCACCCCGCCACCCTGGTGGGCGAGCACGCGGTCCCTGCCGACACCGCCGAGCGCACCAACCTGTGGCCCGAGGTCCGGTACTTCGGATCCGCGGCCTTCGACCCCCACGAGCAAGGCGGGTTCTCGACCCTGCGGGCAGTGCGCCCCGACCAGCTGCGCGCAGTGCCCGAGGGCGTAGGGCTGGACCAGGCGGCGCTGGCCGAGCCCTTCGGGGTGGCGCTGCACGCGGTGTCCCGCGCCGGCGACATCACCGGTCGCACCGTCCTGGTCAACGGTGCCGGACCTATCGGTGCGCTCGCCGTGGCAGCGGCCCGCCGGGCCGGCGCCGGGCGCATCATCGCCGCGGACCTCTCGCCCGCTGCTCTCGAGATCGCCCGGGCGATGGGGGCCGACGAGACCGTGGACGTGGGCGCCGGGCAAGCACTGCCTGCGGATGTCGACGTCGCGATCGAGGCCTCCGGGGCGCCCCGCGCCCTGGGCGGCGTGGTCGCGGCTGTGCGCCGGGGCGGGGTGCTGGTGCAGGTGGGGAACCTGCCGGCCGGTGAGGTGCAGGCGAGCCTCGGCGGGATCGTGACCCGGGAGATCGACTACCGCGGCTCCTACCGGTTCGTCGACGAGATCAGCGATGCCCTGGAGGCGATGGCCCACGGGTTCGACGTGTCTCCGCTGATCACCCACACGGTGTCGTTGGACCGGGCCGTCGAAGGCTTCGAGATCGCGGCGGACCGGTCCACCGGATCCTCCAAGGTGCTCATCGATCTGCGGTGACCCCTCGGGCCCGGGTGCTCAGGACGTGAGCGCGCGGGCGATGCGGCCGGGCCAGCCGGGGCCCTCGTAGATCAGGGCGGTGTAGCCCTGCACGAGATCTGCCCCGGCCCCGAGCCGGTCGGTGACGTCGGCGGCGGTGGTGACGCCGCCGCAGCTGATGATCACCGCGTCCTCGGGGAGCGCCTCGCGCAGCAGGCCCAGCACCTCGAGCGACCGCTCGGCCAGCACCGGGCCGGAGAGGCCACCGGCACCGATCCGCTCGATCAGGCCCCGGTCGGAGCGCAGCTGCTTCGGGCGGGCGATGGTGGTGTTCGTGGCGATCACGCCCGCCAGGCCCAGTTCCGTGGCGAGATGGGCCACCTGCCGCACGTCCTCGTCGTGGAGGTCGGGGGCTATCTTCACCAGGACCGGCACGGCCCGGCGCAGTCGACGCTCGGACCGGGCGGCCTCCTCCAGCACCGCGCTCAGCACCGGGCGCAGGGACTGGACGGACTGCAGGTCCCGCAGGCCCGGTGTGTTGGGGCTGGACACGTTGACCGCGAGGTAGCTCGCGTACGGGGCCAGGGTACGGGCCGAGAACCGGTAGTCCTCGGCGGCGTCCTCCAGCGGGGTGGACTTGGACTTGCCGATGTTCACGCCGATCACCGGGCGCTGCCCGGCCGCGGTGCGTCGCACGCGGGCCAGTCGCTTGGCCAGGCCCACCGCACCGCGGTTGTTGAACCCCATGCGATTGATCAGAGCCCGGTCGGCGACCAGGCGGAAGGACCTCGGTGCAGGGTTGCCGGGCTGGGGGCGGGCGGTGACGGTCCCCACCTCGACGTGGCCGAAGCCGAGGGCCAGCAGGGCCAGCGGGACCTGTCCGTCCTTGTCGAAACCGGCGGCGAGGCCGAAGGGATGGGGGTGGCGCAGTCCCAGCACCTCAGGGCCCGAAGCGACGGTGCGGGCCGGATCGGGGACGCGGAAGAGGGTGCGCAGCAGACGCTCGCTGCCGGGGAGGGCGCTGAGCAGTCTCAGCGCGTCCACGGTGAGGTGGTGCGCACGCTCGGGGTCGATGCGCCGCAGGACGTGCCGGAAGAGGAACGGGTATGCCCCGCGCCGAGCCGTCGGTGCGGCGTTGACCGATGGGCCGGAGCCGGCCGAGGAGGGGGTGTTCACAGCCTCACGCTACGTGCTCGTCGGGCGTCGCCGCACGGCCTTCGTCCTGCCAACGACGACGCAGCAGGTAGGGAACAGCGATCAGCGGCAGCAGCAGCGGGACGAAGGCGTAGCCGATCCCGTACACGGACCACACGGTGTCGTCGGGGAACAGCGACGGAGCGAGCAGGCTCAGGGTGCCCACGCTCACCACGCCCAGCAGTTCCAGGATGCACAGCCACAGTGCCGCACCGGACCCGTCACGGCCCCGCACCAGAGCGATCGTGACCGCGATGTAGGTGATCGCCGCGAGCAGCGAGAGCGAGTACGCCAGCGGTG
This sequence comes from Brachybacterium muris, assembly GCF_016907455.1. Classification (NCBI taxonomy): domain Bacteria; kingdom Bacillati; phylum Actinomycetota; class Actinomycetes; order Micrococcales; family Dermabacteraceae; genus Brachybacterium; species Brachybacterium muris. The sequence continues at coordinate 1,703,497 of NZ_JAFBCB010000001.1, forward strand.
CGGCGTCGAAGTCCCGCAGGATCTGCACGAGGCTGCGGGCCGTGGCCGAGATCGCGAAGATGCCGTACACGATCACCAGCAGTGCGGTGAATCCGCGGGAGCGGGAACCAGGTCGATCGGTGCTGCGGCGGTGGTTGCCCTGCACGTGGGTGTCAGACGAGCTCATGCGAATCCTCCCGGCCAGATCTGCTCGACCCTCATCACCAGCACCGCCAGGGTCACGGCCACCACGCCGATCGCGAGACTGCCCCACCGGGTGCGCTCCCAGATCCCCAGCCATGCCCCGCCCAGTGGCAGCACCAGGCCCGTGAGCAGGTAGCCGTAGAGGGTCACGGGATCGGTCACCTCTCCCCCGCCCAGGTCCTTGATCAGCAGGGCGATGCCCAGCACCGCCCACGCCAGCAGCACCAGCGCGGCGGCTCCCAGCAGCACCAGGTCGGCGGCGAGGTCCCTCACGGTGTAGTACGCCGCCAGGGCAGCGGTCAGCCCGCACACCACGTACAGCACGATGATCAGCACCTGCATGGGCGGGTTCGTCCTCCTGGATTCCGGCATGGGCCTGGCGGGCACGCGGCCGCGGCCGACGGGGTGTCGGGGCCGACGCCTACGATAGATCCATGCCAACGATCAGTATCTCCACCGCATCCGTCCGCGACGTCGAGGCCGACGTCCTCATCCTCCCCCTGTTGGCCGGGCAGGACGACTCCCCTGCCACGGTGCCGGGCTCCTCCGAGATCTCCGAGGCGATCGCCTCTCTGGAGCCGTCCAGCGCCCGTGGTGACGTGCACCGCATCCCGTCCTTCTCCCTGGCTGCCGCCGGTTCTCTGCTGCTGGTCGGTGTGGGCGCCTCGAGCCTCGACGAGGTCGAGGCGGAGGACCTCCGCCTCGCCTACGGCGCCGCCACCCGCGCCCTGACCGGCGTGAGCACTGCCGCACTCGCCCTGCCCGGCGGCAATGCCGAGCAGCTGGCCGCTGCCGTCGAGGGCGCGGCCCTGGGCGCTTACGCGTTCATCACCCACAAGTCCGAGTCCTCCAAGGCCAAGCCCGCACTGGAGTCCGTGGTGGTTCTCGCCGAGGACGAGACCGGTGCCACGGCTGCCGCCGAGCGCGCCGAGGTCCTGGCCGGGTCGGTGGACATCGCCCGCGACCTGGTCAACACCCCGCCGAACCTGCTGTACCCGGCGGAGTTCGCACGCCGCGCCGAGGAGGCCGTGGCCGATCTGCCCATCACAGTGACGGTGCTGGACGAGAAGGAACTGGCCGAGGGCGGCTACGGCGGCATCGTGGGCGTCGGCCAGGGCTCGTCCCGTCCGCCGCGCCTGGTGCGCCTGGAGTACGCGCCCGAGGGTGCGAAGCAGTCCGTGGCCCTGGTGGGCAAGGGCATCACCTTCGACACCGGCGGCATCTCCATCAAGCCTGCCGCGGGCATGGACGAGATGACCTCGGACATGACCGGCGCAGCCACTGTCCTCGCCGCCACTGTCGGAGCGGCACGCCTGGGCCTGGACGTGAGGATCACCACCTTCCTGGCACTGGCCGAGAACATGCCCGGCGGCGGCGCCCAGCGCCCCGGTGACGTGGTCACCATGCGCAACGGGATGACGGTGGAGGTGCTCAACACCGACGCCGAGGGCCGCATGGTGATGGCCGATGCGCTGGTGGACGCGGTGGCCACCGAGCCCGATCTGGTGATGGACGTCGCCACCCTCACTGGCGCCGCCATGGTGGCGCTCGGCAAGCGCACCGCTGCCGTGATGGGCACCGAGGGCGGCCGGGACACCGTGATGGCTGCCTCCGCTCAGGCGGGCGAGCCGTTCTGGCCGCTCCCGTTCCCCGCCGAGCTGCGTGCGGACATCACCGGCCGCGTCGCCGACCTGCGCAACATCGGTGAGCGCTGGGGCGGCGCGCTCTCGGCCGGTGTGTTCCTCAAGGAGTTCGTGGGTGAGACCGAGTGGGCTCACCTCGACATCGCCGGCCCGGCCTTCGCCTCCGCCCCGCTGGGCTACATGGGCAAGGGCGCCACGGGTATGAGCGTGCGCACAGTCCTGCAGGTCCTGGAGGACCGCGCCCGCTGATCGGGCCGACCTTCCGGAAGGAATCCGAGCCGAGCGGCGCCGCCTCGTGCCCTAGCATGGGTCTCGAAGGCGGCGCCGTCCGGTTGTCCCGGTCGCACATGCCGCGATCACAATCACTCAGCGAGGGAGCACACAGGTGGCTGAATCGACCACTGACCAGTACGACGTCGTGATCCTGGGCGGTGGCAGCGGCGGCTATGCGGCTGCGCTGCGCGGCGCCCAGCTCGGGCTCAGGATCGCCATGGTGGAGAAGGACAAGCTGGGCGGCACCTGCCTGCACCGCGGCTGCGTCCCCACCAAGGCCATGCTGCACGTCGGCGAGGTCGCCGACGCCCCGTCCGAGGGCAAGGACCTGGGCCTGGACATCTCCCTGAACGCCGTGGACATCGAGAAGGTCCTGGGCTTCAAGGACAAGGTCATCGGCCGCCTCTACAAGGGCCTGCAGGGCTTGGTGAAGTCCCGCGACGTCGAGTACATCGAGGGCTTCGGCCGTCTCACCGGCAAGGACACCGTCACGGTGGAGACCGAGGGCGGCACCCGCGAGCTGCGCGGCAAGAACATCGTGCTGGCCACCGGCTCCTTCTCCAAGACCCTGCCCGGCATCGAGCTGGGTGGGCGGATCCTTGACTCCGAGGCCGCGCTGCAGCTGCCCGAGGTGCCGAAGAACCCGATCATCTTGGGCGGTGGCGTCATCGGCGTGGAGTTCGCCTCGGTGTGGAAGTCGCTCGGCGCCGAGTCGGTGACCATCGTGGAGGGCTTGCCCCACCTGGTCGCCAACGAGGACGAGTCCCTCTCCAAGGCCCTTGAGCGCTCTTACAAGAAGCGCGGCATCACGTTCTCCCTCGGGGTGTTCACCGAGAAGGTGGAGCCCAGCGACTCCGGCGTCAAGGTCACCCTGGCCGACGGCACCGTCTTCGAGGGCGACTACCTGCTGGTGGCGGTGGGCCGCGGCCCCGTCACCAAGGACCTCGGCTACGAGGAGCAGGGCATCGAGATGGATCGCGGCTTCGTGCTGGCGGACAAGGGGACGCTGGAGACCAGCGTGCCCGGCATCTACGCCGTGGGCGACATCGTGCCTGGCCTGCAGCTCGCACACCGCGGGTTCCAGCAGGGCATCTTCGTGGCCGAGCTCATCGCCGGCCAGAACCCCGCCCCGATCGTGGAGTCCGGGATCCCCCGCATCACGTACTGCGAGCCGCAGCTCGGCTCCGTGGGACTGACCGAGAAGCAGGCGAAGGAGCAGCTGGGCGACGACGCCGTTCAGACCTACGAGTACAACCTCGGCGGAAACGGCAAGTCCCAGATCCTCGGCACCACCGGCTTCATCAAGCTGGTCCGTGAGAAGGACGGCCCCATCGTGGGTGTCCACATGATCGGCTCGCGCATGTCCGAGCTGATGGGCGAGGCGCAGCTGATCGTCAACTGGGAGGCCTACCCCGAGGACGTCGCCTCCTTGATCCACGGTCACCCCACGCAGCACGAGGCCATGGGTGAGGCCGCGCTGGCCCTCGCCGGCAAGCCCCTGCACGCCCACGCCTGAGCCTGACGCCACCAGAAGGAGAACATCATGTCCGAAACCGTGAAGATGCCCGCACTGGGCGAGTCCGTCACCGAGGGCACCGTGACGCGGTGGCTGAAGTCCGTGGGCGACACCGTGGAGGTGGACGAGCCCCTGCTGGAGGTCTCCACCGACAAGGTCGACACCGAGATTCCCTCCCCCGTGGCCGGGACCATCGAGAAGATCCTGGTCGAGGAAGACGAGGACGCCGAGGTCGGCGCTGATCTGGTCGTGATCGGCGACGGGTCCGGCTCCGACGACTCCGGCTCCTCCGACGAGGGTGCCTCCGAGGAGAAGTCCGAGGAGTCCGATTCCTCCGAGGGCGAGGACCTCGCCTCCGATGAGACCGTCGCGCCATCCACCACGCAGGAGACCCCTGCCGGCGAGGACGAGAAGCCCGCAGACAAGGAGCCCGCTACCAGCGACAGCGGCTCCGCCGGTGAGGCGTCCGGCGGTGGCTCCGCCTCCGGTGAGGAAGTGACGATGCCGGCGCTCGGCGAGTCCGTCACCGAGGGCACCGTGACGCGGTGGCTGAAGTCCGTGGGCGACACCGTGGAGGTGGACGAGCCCCTGCTGGAGGTCTCCACCGACAAGGTCGACACCGAGATCCCCTCCCCCGTTGCCGGCACCCTGCTGGAGATCCGCGTCGAGGAGGACAGTGACGCCGAGGTCGGTTCCGTGCTGGCCATCATCGGTGACGAGTCCGCCGCGAAGGCCGACAAGCCCGCCGAAGACGCCCCGAAGTCCGAGAAGAAGGCAGAGCCGAAGACGGAGGAGAAGTCCGAGCCGGAGGAAGAGAAGAAGGACCAGCCGAAGGACGAGGATAAGGCCGAGGCCCCCAAGGGCGAGCAGAAGCAGGATCCCTCCGCTCCCGCCTCCGCCCCGAAGGCCGCCGACTCCGTCAGCGGCGCCGCAGGCACCGGCTATGTGACCCCGCTGGTGCGGAAGATGGCGGCCGACGCCGGTATCGACCTGTCCTCGGTCAAGGGCACGGGACTAGGTGGCCGTATCCGCAAGCAGGACGTCGCCGAGGCGATCGAGGCTGCCAAGCAGGCCTCTGCTGCCCCCGCTGCTTCCGAGCAGACCGCACCGTCGGCTCCCGCCGGTGACGCACCGAAGGCTGCTCCGAAGGTCGAGGCGTCCCCGCTGCGCGGCACCGAGGAGAAGATGAGCCGTATCCGCAAGATCACCGCGAAGCGGATGGTGGAGTCCCTGCAGACGCAGGCCCAGCTCACCACTGCCGTCGAGGTGGACATGACTCGCGTGGCGAAGCTGCGCGGTGCGGCCAAGGACGCCTTCGCCCAGCGCGAGGGTGCCAAGCTCACCTTCCTGCCGTTCATCATGATGGCCGCGGTGGAGGCGCTGAAGACCTACCCGAAGATCAACGCCGAGATCGATGGCGACATGATCAAGTACAACGCCTCCGAGAACATCGGCATGGCTGCCGACACCGAGCGCGGTCTGGTGGTGCCGGTGATCAAGAACGCCGGCGACCTGAACCTGGCCGGCCTGGCCCGCCAGATCGGTGAGCTCGGCGGCAAGGCGAAGAACAACAAGCTGGGGCCGGACGACCTGTCCGGTGCCACCTTCACCATCACCAACACCGGTTCCGGTGGTGCCCTGTTCGACACCCCGATCGTGCCCAACCCGCAGGTGGGAATCCTGGGCTGCGGCACCATCACCAAGCGTCCGGCCGTGGTGCAGAACGCGGAGGGCGATGACTCCATCGCGATCCGTTCGATGATGTACCTGTTCCTGTCCTACGACCACCGTCTGGTGGACGGCGGTGACGCCGCACGCTTCCTCACCTTCATGAAGAAGCGTCTGGAGGACGGCGCGTTCGAGGCCGAGCTCGGCCTGTGAACCTCGGGGCTGCCGTGAGGCGGTCCTGATGACCTGAGGGCCCGGTACCGCGAGGTGCCGGGCCCTCAGTCGTCCCGTGGCCGTCACCTCGTCAGGCCGGGCTCGCGGCCTCGACGTGCCAGGACTCTCCGTCCCATCGCAGGTCAAGGTGGATGGTGGTGCGCGGCGACGCAGGGACCTGCCGGGTGGTGCCGTCCGGCCCCACGGTGGTGTGGGCGGCGCTGGAGATCTGGAGGCTGAGCCGCGCGGTGCCGTCCGCGGATGACTCCTCCAGGACCTGTGCACTGTGCACCTCGGGCTCGCCTCCGGTCACCACGGTCCCCTCATAGGCGGCTCGCACCGAGTCGTCCTGGGCGCGGGCGCTGCTCCCCTCCAGGGTGATCGCAGCGTCGGATGAACCGGTGAGATAGGCGTGGCGGGCCTGGGCGAGCTCGGTGGCCAGGTCGAGCGGTTCCTCGATACCCGGACCCGATGAGATCGCGCTCCCGGGAGCGTCCATGGTCAGTACGGGATCGGCGGCCTGGGATGCGGTGGGCACGGGTGCGGACGCAGGGGCGGAAGCAGCCGAAGGATCCGGCCCGACGGTGCGCGGCATGATCGACCACGCCACCGCGCCCAGCAGCACTCCCGCCAGCACCACTGCCCCGGTGGTCGCCAGGATGTCACGGCGTCCCGCACCGCCTCCGGGCGGCACACGGGTGGGTCCCCGGCCCCGACGGCGCTTCAGGGCCCGCGGGGCCGGGAGCGGGCGCACCGCTCGCCCCTGCGTGGTCTCCTCATGTGCGCGGTCGTCCTGTGCGCGGTGGTCCTGCTCCGGCCGGTCCAGTTCCAGTCCCAGCTCGAGGTCGCTGCGGCCCTGGGTCCCGCTCGGGGGGACCGTGTCCCGACGGAGCACTCCGCGATCGTCGATGCGCCTGCGCAGGGTGCGGTCCTGATCCTGGAGCACGGAGTCGACCCAGAGCCGGTCATCGACCTGAGCCGACGAGGAGGAGTCCTGCCGCAGCCCTGTGAGGCCCTGCACCGTCACGCTGCCGTCCTGCCGCACGGCCAGGCCCTCCCCCGGGCCTCTCCCGAGCACCCAGCCGCGGGCGTGCAGTGCGGAGATCAGCGCGTCGAGGTCGTCCCGGGCACGCGCCAGCATCTGACGCTCCGCTGCACCCGGAGCGCTGCCTTCCGAGCAGCGGCGCCCGCGACGACGGGACAGCACCGAACCGGCCTCGCGCACGTATCCTCCGTCCTCGACCTCCAGCACCTCCGGTGCCGCTGCGACGCCATCCACCTCGAGCGATGCCAGCAGCTGCAGCTCGGCCCGCACCTGCTGGCTGCCGAGCTCGGTGAGAGCCCGCACCCTGACCACCTCGACCCCGCCCACCATGATCAGCTGGTCCTCACGATGCTCGGTGGCCTGCAGGACGGTCCCCTCGGTGGTGTCGGCGGTGGCGTCGGTCTCCATGGCCACAGTGAACCCCAGCCGGGGCCCGTCCACCCTTCGTCATCCACAACGCGCAGGTGAGCGGGAGGCGTACCCTGGGGTACGTGCTCGATGTGATCCGTCTCGGCTTCAGCGAACCCCTACCCGGCGGTGACCGCCACGAGGAGTTCTCCCTCCCCCCGGGGCCGGTGGAGTACCGGGCCGCCTGGGACCTGCAGCGCAGGCTCCACGCCGAGGTGGTCGCCGGCACTCGCCCCGACACGCTGCTGCTGCTGGAGCACCGACCGGTGTACACCGCCGGCAAGCTCACGGCCCCGCAGGAGCGGCCCCGGGACGGCGCACCCGTGGTGGACATCGACCGCGGAGGGAAGATCACCTGGCACGGCCCCCAGCAGCTGGTCGGGTATCCCCTGGTGAAGCTGCCGGTCCCGATCGATGTGGTGGGCTTCGTCCGGGCGCTCGAGCAGACACTGATCGAGGTGTGCGCGAGCGTCGGGGTGCATGCCACCACCGTCGAAGGGCGCAGCGGGGTGTGGATGCGGGATGCCGGCGCCGAGGGCGAGCAGGACGAGCGGAAGCTGGCTGCCATCGGCCTTCGCGTGTCAAAGCGCGCCACCATGCACGGCTTCGCCCTGAACTGCGACAACGACCTGTCCTGGGCCCACAACGTGATCCCCTGCGGGATCGACGATGCGGGCGTCAGCACCCTCAGCCGGGAAGCGGGCCGGCGCATCGCCGTGGCCGACGTGATCGACGCCGCCGAGGAGGGCATGCGGGAGCTGGTGGCGCACCGCACCCTCGCCACCACCGTCACGGCGACCGGAGGTGCCCGCCACCTGGATAGACTGCCCACATCGTCGAGCAAGGAGGCAAACGCGTGACACTCGCTCCCGAAGGCCGTCGTCTTCTCCGTGTCGAAGCCCGCAACGCCGAGGTGCCCATCGAGCGCAAGCCGGGATGGATCAAGACCCGCGCCGTGATGGGACCCGAGTACAGCGCGATGAAGAAGCGCGTCCACGGCAAGGGCCTGCACACCGTGTGCGAGGAGGCCGGCTGTCCCAACATCTTCGAGTGCTGGGAGGACCGCGAGGCCACGTTCCTGATCGGCGGGGACACCTGCACGCGCCGCTGCGACTTCTGCGACATCGCCACCGGCAAGCCGCAGGCGGTGGATCCGATGGAGCCGCTGAAGGTGGCGCAGTCGGTCAAGGAGATGGGTCTTCGCTACTCCACCATCACCGGGGTGGCGCGCGATGACCTGCCCGACGGTGCGGCGGGGCTGTTCGCCGAGACCTGCCGCCAGATCCATGCGGTGAACCCCGGCACCGGGGTGGAGCTGCTGATCGACGACATCAAGGGGGACTCGGGCGCCCTGCAGCAGGTGTTCGACTCCCAGCCGGAGGTGTTCGCGCACAACCTCGAGACCGTCCCGCGGATCTTCAAGCGGATCCGGCCCGCGTTCCGCTACGAGCGCTCGCTGGACGTGATCACACAGGCGAAGGACGCGGGCATGATCACCAAGTCCAACCTGATCCTGGGCATGGGTGAGACCAGCGAGGAGATTCTGGACTCGCTGCACGCCCTGCGGGAGTCCGGCTGCGACATCATCACCATCACGCAGTACCTGCGGCCCTCGAAGCTGCACCACCCCATCGACCGCTGGGTCAAGCCCGAGGAGTTCCTGGAGCTCTCCGAGGCCGCGGAGGAGATGGGCTACCTGGGTGTCATGGCAGGCCCCATGGTGCGGTCCTCGTACCGTGCCGGAAGGCTGTGGGCCCAGGCCATGAAGAAGCTGGGCCGTCCCATCCCACCCGAGCTCCAGCACCTCGACCAGCAGATCCCCGCACATCAGGAGGCAGCGAGCGTGGTCGCCCGCAGCCAGGCAGCCGCGAGCTGACACCCCGCATCTCGGAAGGACCCCTACCTCTCATGGCCCGCAAGAGCGAGACCACCCGCGCCAATGACACCTCCACGCGAGGCAGGCGCAACCCCGACGGCACCAAGAAGCCCGGCCGCATCAAGCAGATGGTCGAGGTGTACAAGTACACCCAGGAGGTGGACCGCACCACAGCGCCCTGGATGCTGGGCGCCCTGGTGGCCGCGATCGCCATCGGCGTGCTGATCAGCTGGCTGGTGTTCAACAGCCCCTGGTACGGCATCTTCCTGGGCCTGGGCTTCGGCATCCTGGCCGCCATGCTGATCCTGGCCCGCAAGGCCGAGCGCGCTGCCTTCGCCCGCATCAAGGGACAGCCCGGTGCGTCGCTGGCCGCGATGCAGTCCATCCGCCGCGGATGGAACGTGGCCGAGGAGCCCGTCCAGGTGGACCCCCGCAGCCAGAAGATGGTCTTCCGCGCAGCGGGTCGCGCCGGTATCGCGCTGGTGGCGGATGACGACTCGAGCACCTCCATGAAGCTGCTGGAGAAGGAGCGGCGCAGCATCCGCCGCGTGCTGCAGCACGAGGGTGTGCCGATCCATCAGATCATCGTGGGCGACGGGGCGGACCAGGTGCCGCTGCACAAGCTGCCCACCCACATGACGCGGATGAAGAAGGTGCTCACCAAGGACGAGTCCGCCCAGGTGAACAAGCGCCTGGCGGCGCTGCACCGCTCGATCCGCCAGTCGGTGCCGAAGGGCGTGGACCCGATGCGGGCGCGCCCCAACCGCAAGGCGATGCGGGGGCGCTGAGCCCCGTCCCGGATGCCCTGGACGCCCGTCCGACCCTCTCCGCCCCACGACCACGGCCCCGCCACTGCGCACATGCGCACAGGCGGGGCCGTTATCGTCCCGTTACCTTCGTGATCCAACCGTTACCCGGTGTCCGGTCGCCTCCTGCGCCGCCACCGTGAGGCGGGACGGTTGCTGCGGTGGGTTCCCGCAGCTGCGCTCACGGATCAGGCACGCACCACGGCGGTGCCGGCCAGCACGTCGTGCAGGGGCTGACGATCTCGGTTCCACACCACGGCGGTGATGACCGTGAGCATCGCGAGCGTGCGCACCAGGGCGCGCACCGGCATCGGCCAGCGGCGGGCCACCGGCAGTACCCGCAGCCCCAGCAGGAACTGGGCCGGGGTGGCCCCGAAAAGGCTCAGGAGCAGGACGTTCAGGCTCACGAACAGCAGCAGTGTGGCCAGCGGGTCGTACTGGAAGAAGGCGATGGACACCGCCACGCAGATCCCCCAGTCGATCAGCAGCGACAGCAGTCGGCGGCCGAAGCCGGCCACCGAGCCGGGGCCGTCGGCGGGCAGGCCGTAGGACGTGCCGGGGACGTAGTCGGGGTCCTGGGGAGTGCCCTCGATCCAGGAGCCCAGGTCTTTGCGGTCGATCACCCGTCGAGCCTAGCCGGGCCCCCTGAACGCCCCCGCGCCATCGTCGACAGCCGCGCGGCTCCTCCTCGGTGGGGCTGAAGAGCTTCTCGCATGGTGGTCGCAGTCACCGCCTCTAGACTTGGACCACCCGGGCACCGATCCGGGAGCGGCCCGCCGATCGCGGGGCGCGGCGACCGCCCCACGAGGTTCGAGACACCTAACGGCGCACCACGCGGTGCAGATGGAGGAGACGTGTTCAGCAATCCCAGCGAGGTCGTGAAGTACATCGAGGAGGAGGACATCGAGTTCCTCGACATCCGCTTCTGCGACCTTCCCGGCGTCATGCAGCACTTCAACATCCCGGCGAGCACCTTCGACGAGGAGGCGATCGCCACCGGTCAGCTCTTCGACGGCTCGTCGATCCGGGGCTTCCAGGCCATCCACGAGTCCGACATGAAGCTGATCCCGGACCTGGAGACGGCCTACCTGGACCCGTACAGGGAGCGCAAGACGCTGATCATGAACTTCTCGATCGTGGATCCGTTCACGGACGAGCCCTACTCCCGTGATCCCCGCACCGTCGCGGCGAAGGCCGAGGAGTACCTGAAGTCCACCGGCATCGCTGATACCGCCTTCTTCGCCGCCGAGGCCGAGTTCTACATCTTCGACGACGTCCGATTCAAGACCGGCGTCAACTCCGGCTTCTACTCGATCGACTCCGACGAGGCGGTGTGGAACACCGATCGCGACGAGTCCGAGTTCGGCGGCAACCAGGGCTACAAGACCCGTCTGAAGGGCGGTTACTTCCCGGTCCCGCCGAACGACCAGATGGCCGATCTGCGCGACGAGATCTGCGCGGTGCTGGAGGAGGTGGGCCTGTCCGTGGAGCGCGCGCACCACGAGGTGGGCACCGCCGGTCAGCAGGAGATCAACTACCGGTTCAACACGCTCCTGCAGGCCGCCGACGACGTCATGAAGTTCAAGTACATCGTGAAGAACACGGTGTGGGAGGCGGGCAAGACCGCCACCTTCATGCCCAAGCCCCTGTTCGGCGACAACGGTTCGGGCATGCACACCCACCAGTCCCTGTGGAAGGACGGCGAGCCGCTGTTCTACGACGAGCGCGGCTACGGCGGCCTCTCGGACATCGCCCGCTGGTACATCGGCGGCATCATCGAGCACGCGCCCTCGCTGGTGGCGTTCACCAACCCCACCGTGAACTCGTTCAAGCGCCTGGTGCCCGGCTTCGAGGCCCCCGTGAACATGGTGTACTCGGCCCGCAATCGTTCGGCCGCGATCCGGATCCCCGTCACCGGCACCTCCCCCAAGGCCAAGCGCATCGAGTTCCGAGCCCCGGACCCCTCGGCGAACCCCTACCTGTCCTTCGCCGCGCAGCTGATGGCCGGGATCGACGGCATCCGCAACCGCATCGAGCCGCCGGAGCCGATCGACAAGGACCTCTACGAGCTGCCGCCGGAGGAGCACAAGCTCATCAAGCAGCTGCCGGAGTCCCTGGGCGCTGCGCTGGACGCCCTGGAGGCGGACCACGACTACCTCACCGAGGGTGACGTGTTCCCCGAGGACCTGATCGAGACCTGGATCGAGCTCAAGCGCACCACCGAGATCGATCCGTTCCGCTTCCGCCCGCACCCCCACGAGTTCGAGCTCTACTACGACATCTGAGCCCGGCTCTTCCGAGGCCCGTTCCGGCCACGGCGGTACCCCCGCCGTTCGCCGGGGCGGGCCTCGCCCATGTACGGGGAGATCCGCATCGGGCATGCTGGCGCTGTGGAGACCGACGGCGTAGCGCCCTCCCACGGCCTGGACGACAGAGCACTGATCGAGGTCGTCGCTCTTGCACGGTCCGGTGATCCCGCCCTACGGGTGGCGGATCTGGCAGACCAGGTCGGGTACAGCCCCTTCCACTTCTCCCGGCTGTTCACCGCCCGGGTCGGGATCGGTCCCGGGCAGTACCTCACGGCCGTGAGGATCGACCGGGCCAAGCGTCTGCTACTGGAGGGCTCCGCCCCGGTGATCGACGTGGCCACTGCTATCGGCTTCGACTCCCTGTCCAGCTTCACCCGCCGTTTCGGCGCTGCCGTGGGTGTCACCCCGGCCCGGCTGCGGCAGCTCGCCGACACGGTGGCCGATCACTCGCCCTCCCCGTTCCGCCTCACCGGCGAAGACCCACGGTCCGTGGAGGTCACGCTCGAGCTGCCGACCGACCTGGTGCGACACGGGGACCCGTCGGTGTGGATCGGGTGGTACCCGCATCCCGCCCCGATAGGGCTGCCCCGGGCCGGAGTCCTGGCACGCAGTCGCGAGCTGGTCACCCTGCCCCTGTGCGCGGGTGCCCCGTGGCTGCTGGGCTTCGCGGTGCCCGCGCAGGCCGGCGTCCTGGACCAGCTGGCGCCGACGGACCCGGTGGTCGCGGTCCATCCGTCCCCGGTGACGTCCTCCTGCGCACTCACCCTGCACTTCGGCTCTGCTCGCCGCGGGGTGGTGCCACTGCTCTCGGCGCTGCCGAGCCTGTGCCGGTCTTGATCCTCCGCAGGATCGGACAAGCGAGGCCGCGGCGGCCCTTCGTACGCTCGATGGCATCGGACCCGGCGCCCGGGTGAGTATTCGTAGTCGTGGGAGCCACCGAATCTTGCTCTTGGGGACCGCCGATCGTGCCGACGGGGGCCAGTAGCCGCCGCGGTGGGGACCACTGGCTCCCGCCGGCATCGGGTCACTGGGGCAGTGCGGTGTGTTCTCGCATGTTCCTGTCGCCGGTGTCGATCCAGATTGTGTTGTGCACGATGCGGTCCATGATCGCATCGGCGTGGACTGCTCCACCGAGCCGGGCGTGCCAGTCCTTCTTCGGGTACTGGGTGCAGAACACGGTCGAGCCGGTGTCATAGCGGCGCTCGAGCAGTTCCAGCAGCATCGAACGCATTCCCTCGTCAGGATGGTCCAGCAGCCACTCGTCGATCACCAGCAGCGAGAACGTGGAGTACTTCCGCAGGAACTTCGTCTGGCCCTGCGGCTTGTCCTTTGCCAGGGCCCAGGCCTCTTCGAGGTCGGGCATTCGGATGTAGTGGGCTCGGAGCCGGTGCTGGCAGGCCTGCTTCGCCAGCGCGCAGCCGAGGTAGGACTTCCCTGAGCCGGTGAAGCCCTGGAAGACCACGTTCTGTTGCCGCTGGATGAAGGAGCAGGTTGCCAGTTGCGCGATCACGTTCCGGTTCAGTCCCCGTTCCTCGACCAGATCCAGCCGCCGCAGGTCCGCTCCGGGATAACGCAGCCCCGCCCGGCGGATCAGACCCTCGACCTTTCCATGATTGAAGATGGAATGCGCCTCGTCCACGATCAGCTGGAGCCGTTCCTGGAACGACATCCCCAGCACGTGAGCCTCATCCTGGGCATCGATCGCGTCCAGCAGCGCGGTCGCGCCCATCTCGCGCAGCTTCCGCTTCGTGTCGTTATCGATCACGCTCACCGGACACCTCCGGCGTAGTAGTCGGCGCCACGGACGTATCCGCCGTCTTCCGCGGGTTCCTCGCGGGGTGGACGCAGGGCGGCGACCTTGTCCTGCCCGGTGGCCAAGATCGGGTGCAGATGCGCATAGCGCGGTGAACGGACCCGTCCCGTCAGCGCGAGTGCGCAGGCCGCCTCGACCCGATCTACGGAGAAGCGGCGAGAGAGCCGTAGCACCGCCAACGCGGGATCCAGGCCCTGTTCCACGATCGGCACGGACTCGAAGATCCGCTGGATCACGATCACCGTGGCCGGCCCGACCCGATCTGCCCACGCCCGCACCCTCTGCGCGTCCCAGGCCTGGAAACGCTCGCCCGCAGGTAGGTCCGCGTCGTTGGTGCGGTACTCATTGCTCGCGGTCTCCGGGAGCAGCAGGTGACTGGTCAGTCGCTGGCTGCCCTGATAGATCTCCAGCGTCCGGGCCGTGATGCGCAGATCGACCTTCGCGCCGATGTGCGCGAACGGCGCGGAGTAGAAGTTCCGCGCGAACGTGACGTGCCCGTTCCTGCCCACTCGTCGTCCGTAGTGCCATGTCGAGATCTCGTAGGGCACCGCCGGCAGCGGCGTCAGCAGCGGCCGCTCCTCCGCGTCGAACACGCTGGCGCGGGATCCGGGCCGCTTCTGGAACGGCTCCGCGTTATAGGCCTCCATCCGCTGCCCGATGGCGGCTGCAAGTTCGGGCAGGGACGTGAATCGCTGATCCCGCAGCCCGGCGATGACCCAGGTCGCGACGTGCGCGACGGTGTTCTCCACGCTCGCCTTGTCTTTCGGTTTCCGCACCCTCCCCGGGAGCACCGCCGCCGAGTAATGCGCTGCCATCTCGCGATACGCATCGTTCAGGACGATCTCGCCCTCGCGGGGGTGCTTCACCACACCGGTCTTGAGGTTGTCCGGAACGATCCTCGGGACCGTCCCGCCCAGCGCCTCGAACATCGCTACGTGCGCTCGCAGCCAGGACTCCTGGCGCATATCCAGCGCCGGGAAGCAGAACGCGTAACGAGAAAAAGGCAGGCAGGCAACGAACAAGAACACCTTCGAGACCTCGCCGGTGACCGGATCGGCCAGCTCCATCGTGGGGCCGGACCAGTCGACCTCCACGCTCTGGCCGGCCTTGTGACCGACTCTCGAAGCGGCACCGGTGACCATGACGTGGTGCTGGTAGGTGCGGCAAAACCGGTCATACCCCATCGCCGGATCCCCAGCCGCCGTGGTCGCGTCGAAGTACTCGCCGTGCAACAGCTTCAGCGTCACGCCGACCCTGGCCATCTCTCGATGGACCTGTTCCCAGTCCGGCTGTGCGAACACGCTCTCGTGCTCGCCCCGGCCCGGGAACAACCGGGCATACACCTGCTCATCGGCGACGTCCGCGATATCGCCCCACCCGATCCCTGCAGCGTCAGCGGCCTCGAACACCGCCCTCACGGACTTGCGGGACATGCCCTGCGAGGACGAAATCGCTCGCCCCGACAGACCTTCTGCGCGCAGCTGGAGCACCAGCTTCGCCCTGATCTTCCGTACCATTCCAGATTGCTCCTTCCGCCGCGTGCCCTATACACACGGCGGAAGGAGCGTAGACAGAGCGGCCCCAACGACACCACTGGTGGTCCCGAACGACGCCACCGCTACGGCAGCGACGTGGCACCCGAACCCTCGATCAGCGGACCCCAGCGAGGCGAATATTCACCCGGGCCCGGAACCGACGCACCGGCCCCCGGTGCTGATCCCAGGAGGACGTCATGACGCGACCCATCGGAACCACTACCTGGCTCGACCTCGCGACCACGGATCTCCGTGCCGCGCAGGACTTCTACGCCGGGCTGTTCGGCTGGACCTTCGAGGACGCCGGTGAGGAGTTCGGCCACTACCGCATGGTGCGCAACAGCGGCGCCCTCGTGGGCGGAGCCATGGACGTCTCGGGGATGACCTGCCCGACAGGGCAGCCCCTGCCCAGCGAGTGGGGCGTGTACCTCGCAGCCGATGACATCGACGTCCGGCTGGAGAAGGCACAGTCCGCAGGTGCCCAGCTCGTGGTCCCGGCCCACGACGCCGGCAGCGCCGGGCGGTTCGCCGTCGTGCTGGACCCTGCAGGGAACGCCGTCGGTCTGTGGCAGGCGGGTGACACGGAGGGCTACGAGTTCACCGCTGCCCCGGGATCCCCGGTGTGGTTCGAGGTGATGACCCACGGCATCGAGGCCGCCGAGCGCTTCTACACGGAGGCTCTCGACGCGAAGCTGGTGCCGATGACGGAGCCGATGGAGGACGACTCCTTCCGGTACGTCACCAACGGTGCCGAGGAGGAGGCGACCTGGGGCATGGGAGATGCCACCGGAGTGATTCCCGAGGGCGAGGGTGGATGGCGGATCTACTTCGCGGTCGACGCCTGCGACGCGGCGGTGGACCGCATAAGGGAGCTGGGTGGATCCCTCCTGGACGGGCCGGTGGACTCTCCCTTCGGCAGGATCGCGACCGTGTCCGACCCCACCGGCGCCTCATTCCAGATCTGCGCCATGAGCGAGAAGGCACCGGAAGCCGGCTGAGGGGTCAGGTGTCGGCGGGGTCAGCCGCCGGCGATGTCACGGCGGCGCAGCCCTACCAGGCCCACCGCGACCAGTGCCACCGCCAGCAGGGAGGTCACGGCCAGGGGCACCGCCTCGACCTGTTCTGAGGGCACCAGCGGCACGTGGTGCAGCGGGGACAGGCCCAGCAGCCAGTCCGGCAGGCCCAGTAGCCCGCCCAGGAACGCCACGATCGAGGCCCACACCACCACGATCCACGCCAGTGGCGCCAGGCGCGCATCGATCCCGTACAGCGCGAAGGCGATCGCCCCGCACAGTGCGATCGCCGGCAGGTAGGCGAGGGACGCCAAAGCCATCTCGGGCACCCAGGAGGCGTCCTCGGTCGCAGTCCAGATTCCCACCCCCACCCCGAGGCCGAGGATTGCCTGCATCGGGAAGCACCACGCGACCAGCAGGCCGAGCCACCCCAGGCAGACCCTCTGCCGGGACTGCCCGGTGAGGACCAGTCCCGCGAGGCGGCCCGAGGTCTCCTCGGTGCGCAGTCGCATCACGGCGGCGACCATCAGCCCCACCGGCCCCAGGGTGAGGAAGGTGAGGATCACCGCGGCGAAGGAGCGCACCATGTCATCGAGGTCCAGGGGGATCCAGTCCTGCACCATGGGCATCTCGGCGATCATGTCCTCCAGCGAGGTGGCGAGCATCCCGAAGGCGATCGCGAACAGCAGCAGGCCGATCAGCCAGGCGGCGTAGGAGCCGCGCAGCAACCGGTCGGCCAGCCCGTGGGGCGTCACCAGCCCGGGCCGGGCCACGGCTCGGCCCACAGAGGCGCTGTGCAGGCCGGCACCGACGTCGCGCCGGTGCGCGAGGGCCATGGCGCAGACCAGAATGACCGCCGTGACCACGAGCATCAATGCCAGCGGCCACCGTCGAAGGTCCACGAAGGCACGGGTCTGCTGGGCCCAGGCGAGTGGGGAGAACCAGGACAGCCAGGAGCCTTGCCGGTCGATCACGTCGCCGAGACCGCGCACCATGAAGGCCACGGCGAGAACGCCGAGCGCCATCCCGGAAGCGGTCCCGGCGTGCTCGGTGACCTGGGCGGCCACGGCAGCGATCGCGCCGAACAGCAGGGCCGCCAGCGCTGCCGCAGCCCCGACGGCCAGGGAGTCGGGCGCCGCTCCCCCGGTGACCAGCAGCCCGGTGCTCACAGCCGCACCGACCGCCAGCGCCGCCGCCGCGACCACGATCAGGGCGGCGACGGCGGGGGCGTGCCGCCCCACGGGCAGTGCTCGCACCATCTCCAGCCGACCGGACTCCTCCTCCGCACGGGTGAGGCGCACCATCAGCAGGATCCCCATGATCGCGGCGGGCAGGTACAGGTACAGGGCCAGCTCGTTGGCGACCATCGCCCACAGGGTGTAGTGGTCCTGGTCGAACATGGGCCCGGTCATCATCACGGCAGCGGGGTTGTCCAGCAGCTGGGCACGGGCCTGGAGCGCCGCCGCGTCCGGGTAGGCCTCCTTGATCGCCGCCACCGAGGCCGGCACGAGCAGCAGGAAGGCCAGCACCCAGATCAGCACCTGCCTGCGGACCGTGCGGGCGTACAGGCGCAGCAGGTAGCCGGTGCCGGTCACGGCGCATCCCCGTAGTGGCGCAGGAACAGGTCCTCCAGGGACGGTGGGGTGATGGTCAGTCCGCTCACGCCCATCCGGGTGAGCACCGGCAGCGCGGTGGCGACGGCCGTGTCGTCCACGTCGAAGCGCAGCCGGTCCCCCTCGACGTGGAGGTCATGCACACCGTCCAGTGCACGCAGGGCGGACGGATCGGCCGTAGTGGTCGCAGACACCGTGGAACGAGTGAGGTGCCGAAGCTGGGCCAAGGTTCCGGACTCGACGTCGCGACCGGCACGGATGATGGTGACGCGGTCGCACAGCTTCTCCACCTCGGCCAGGATGTGGCTGGACAGCAGCACGGTGCGGCCCTGATCGCGCAGCGCCCGCACCTCCTGGGTGAAGATCTCCTCCATCAGCGGGTCCAGCCCGGAGGTGGGCTCGTCCATGAGGTACAGATCCGCGTCACGGGCAAGGGCAGCGACCAGGGACACCTTTTGCCGGTTGCCCTTGGAGTAGGTGCGGCAGCGCTTGGTGGGATCCAGTTCGAAGCGCTCGATCAGTTCCTGTCGCCGCCTGCGGGCATCGGCACTAACCACGGGGCCCATCAGCACGTCGATCGCCTCACCTCCGGTGAGGCCGGGCCACAGGTTGGTGTCGCCGGGCACGTAGGCGATGCGCCGGTGCACGGAGACCGCGTCCTTCCAGGGGTCCATCCCCAGGATCCGCGCCTGACCCGAGGTGGCCTGCAGCAGACCCAGCAGGACCCGGATGGTGGTGGATTTCCCTGAGCCGTTGGGGCCCAGGAATCCGGTGACCTGCCCGGTGGGAACGGTGAGGGAGAAACCGTGCAGTGCCCGGGTGCGGCCGAAGGTCTTCACCAGGTCACGCGTGGTGATCGCAGCATCGGCCGACGCGTTGTCGCCGGCGGCCGGGGCGGGGGTGTGTTCCGTGGTCATGGCGTCTCCTGAGGGTCAGTGCCCTGGGCCCGGTAGGCCTCCAGCATCGAGGAATCGGTGAGCAGGGGCTCGGTGAAAAGCTCGAGGTAGGGCGCGAGGATCCGCGCGGAGTACTCCCCCATCCATCGGGGCAGCTCCTCGACGTCCAGGTGCTCCTTCTGCGCCGGCAGCTGCAGCAGCAGGGCCCCCAGGGCCATCTCGGTGAGAAGGCGGGCGCGGGCCTCGGGGGCACGGCTGGGGCGTATCACCCCGGCCTTCTCCCCGTCGGCGAGGTACGAGACGGAATCGGCGACGAAGTCCTCCACCAGCTGTGTCGCCATCGGACCGCCTGCCTGGAGACGGCGCAGCACGTAGCCGACGGCCGGCGCGTACTGCTCGGCCTGCGCCATCTGCGTCAGCATCTCCCCGGCGCCGCCGGTCATCACGGCCGTCTTGCTGGAGCGGGTGAGCGCTAGCACTTCCTTGTCGCAGGCACTCAGCAGCCCGTCGCGGGAGCCGAAGTGGTGGATGATCAGGCCCGCCGTCACGCCGGCGTCGGCCGCGACGGTGCGCAGTCCTGCATGCAGACCGTCCGTGGCGAAGCGACGCACAGCGGCGTGTAGGATCCGCGCTCGCGCGGTCAACTCCGGCGTTGAACTCATGTTCAGTAGCCTAAACGCGCGTTCAATGGCGGGCAAGGGCAGGCGCAGGACCAGATGGGGCAATCATGAGCTCGCCGGGCGACGCCGAGTTGCATCGAGTAACAACGAGTAACAAGGAGCGGAACGGCGCCCAGCAGGAGTCATCCGAGCACGGGCATTCAGCCCAGTGCGTCCAGCCCGTCCTTCGTGCGCAGCAGCGACAGCAGCAGCGCCTTGGGGTCCTTCGCCTTGCCCAGGGCGCACTCCTCAGGGGCGAAGGACCAGGAGCGGCGCAGGGAGCGGAACACCTCGAACTCGGCGTCGCCGGTGCGCAGCGGCACGGCGGCGTACCCGCCGCCCTCGGGCAGATGGATCACGAACGCACCGGTCAGCTCGGGCATCTCCCGGGTGGTGCCGTCGTCGTCCAGCAGCTGCTCAGCGCGCACCACCGCCACCCCCTGGAGGGCGTAGTCGCCGCGCACCTTCTTGGAGGTCTTGATGTCCGCGCTCAGCAGCGTGCCGCCCACTCGCACGATCGCATCGGTGGTGCCGGCGTAGCCCACGGTGTGGTTGACCACCGTCTGCTCCACCTCCACGAACTCCGGCTGGAAGTCGTCGAGGAAGGCACCGTAGCCGTCCAGGCGCTGCGCGGCGCGGTCCAGCAGGCCGTCCAGGTCGCGTTCGGCGGCGAAGGCGCCGCTCGCCTCGCGCTGCTGCGCGGCGACCTCGGTGATGGCAGCCCGGTCGGGGCGGGTGCCGCTGGTCCCCCACAGCTCGCACAGGGTGTGCACGAAGGTGCCGAAGTCGGCTGCGCTGCGGGTGTACTCCTCGGCCGCGGCCGCGATCCGCTTCTGGGTGCCCCACTTGTCGCGGGACACGCGGGAGATCTCGGCCGGAGCCCGTTCGGGATTGCGGTCCAGCCAGGCGTACATCTCCAGCGCCCGTTTCGAGGCCATGGTGGCGTACCAGCCCTGCAGGTGGTCCTTTGCCCGCATCCCCGCCACCGTGGTGATCGAGGGGTACATCAGCGGGCCGTCGGGCTCGAGTCGGTACATGCGGCCGCGCGGGGTGTCGGCGCTGAGCTTCGGGCTGGTCATGGCTCCTCAGGAGGGCACGGCAGGGCCGCACGGGGGCGGCAGGGACGCGGTCCAGGGTACGCGCCGCTCTGGCTCAGAGACCGAACACCACGCGCTCGACGATGTGGCGTGCCCGACGGGTCTGCCGCAGGTACCGCTCCTCCAGTTCAGAGGCGGAGCCGTCATCCCCGTCGATCAACCGCGCCAGGGCCCGCAGCTCGATGCGGTCCGACGGCAGCACTGCTCCCTCGCGGCCCTTCCACAGGAACAGCCCGCGCCGCACCTGCCAGGCCAGGGTCCAGGCATCGGCCAGCTCCCGCACCTCGCGCTCGGACAGCACGCCGGCCTCGGACGCGGCCCGCAGCGCCTCGAGAGTGGTGGTGGTCCGCAGTCCGGGATGCTCCGCCGCGTGCTCGAGGGTGAGCACCTGGGCGGTCCACTCCACGTCCGTCATCCCGCCGCGGCCCAGCTTCACGTGCCGGGAGGGGTCCGCTCCGCGCGGCAGGCGCTCGGACTCGATCCGGGCCTTCATCCGGGAAATCTCGCGACGCGCGGTGGGACTCAGGCCGTCCGCGGGGTAGCGGTGGTGGTCCAGCTCGGCCTGGATGCGCTCGGCCAGCTCCTCGGATGCCACCACTGGGCGCGCCCGCAGCAGGGCCTGCTTCTCCCAGGTCAGCGCGTCACGGCGGTAGTACTCGGTCCAGGCCTCCAGGCTGCGCGCCAGCAGGCCGTTGCGCCCCTCGGGTCGCAGATCCGCATTCACCTTCATGTCGGCCCCAGCAGCCGGGGCGTTGAGGATGTGCTGGACCTGCGTGGCGATCGCGACGGCGATCTGACCGGTGTCCTTGCCGGCGCCGCGGTCCACGGCGATGAACTGCACATCGGCGTCTGAGGAGTACCCCATCTCGCGGGCACCGAAGCTTCCCAGGGCCAGGATCGCCATCTCCACGCCGAGCGCACGGGCCGGGTCGGAGCGCCGCTCCCGCAGCTCGTGGGCAGTGCCCTCGTCCACCGCGCCCTCACCGCCGGGATCGCCCTCGAGATCCAGCGGGTCGGTGCTCTCCCCGATCACGGAGCGCTCCTTGGCCACGGCGTGGTAGGCCACCAGCAGGCCGGCCTCGAGGGCGGCCTCGGCCAGGTCGGTGAGTGCGGCTGCCACCTGCTCGGGCCGGATCAGCCCCACCAGGTGCGCCAGGGCGATGCGCATCAGCTCACGTCGCCGGGTGCGGCGCAGCAGGTCCTGCGCGGCCTCCACGGACTCGACCCGGGTGATCACGGCGAGGAACTCGCGGCCCAGGACGTCTCGCTCCAGGGGCCGCAGGTCCTCGTCCCGCGCCAGCCAACGCACTGCCTCGGGGACCTGCTCGAGCTGCTGACCGACGAAACGGCTGCCGGCCAGCACCCGGGTGAGGCGCTTGGCGGCCAGCCCGGAGTCGCGCAGCAGCCCGAGGTACCAGTGGGCCGAGCCGATCTCGTCGGAGAGCCGGCGGAAGGCCAGCAGGCCCATGTCGGGGTCGATGCCGTCGGCGAACCACTCCAGCATCGCCGGCAGCAGCTGCCGTTGGATCGAGGCGCGACGGGAGATGCCCTGGGTGAGGGCCTCGATGTGGCCGAGCGCCCGCCCCGGGTCGCGGTAGCCGATCGCTGCCAGGCGCGCCTGGGCGTCCTCGGGGCTGAGCCGGATCTGCCCGTCGCTGAGCTGGGAGGCGGTCACCAGCAGGGGGCGGTAGAAGATCTCCTCGTGCAGCTGGCGGACCCGGCGGCGGGTGGCCTCGTACCGGCGGTGGAACTCGCCGGGGGTCAGCCGCATCGTGCGGGCGAGCCGGCGCCTGTCCGCGTCGGAGGTGGGCATCACCTGGGTGCGACGCAGTCGATGCAGCTGCATGCGGTGCTCGACGCTGCGCAGGAAGCGGTAGGCCTCGTCCAGTTCGGTCACGTGACTGCGGGAGATGTAGCCGCCCTCCCCCAGCCGGGCCAGGGCCTCCAGAGTGGAGCGGGCGTGGATGTCCTCGTCGGTGCGGCCGTGGACCATCTGCAGCAGCTGCACCGTGAACTCGACGTCCCGCAGACCGCCGGGGCCCAGCTTGATGTTGCGCTCCGCCTCGGAACGGGGGATGTGGGCCACCACCCGGCGGCGCATCGCCCGGGTGTCCTCCACGAAGCCCTCGCGGCGCGACGCCTTCCACACCCAGGGCGCCACCATCCCGGCGAAGTCGCGTCCCAGCTCCTGGTCACCGGCGGCGGGGCGGGCCTTCAGCAGGGCCTGGAACTCCCAGGAGTCGGCCCACTTGTCGTAGTAGCGGCGGTAGGAGTCCAGGGTGCGCACCAGGGGGCCGTCCTTGCCCTCGGGCCGCAGGTTCGCATCGACCTGCCACAGGGTGCCCTCGGCCGTGCGGTCCGAGCAGACCCGGGCCAGTTCCCGGGCCAGGGCCGAGCCGGTGCGCACCAGTTCGTCCTCGTTCACCGCAGCGTCGGTGTCCCCTGCCGCGGGGGCGACCACGTGCATCACGTCCACGTCGGAGATGTAGTTGAGCTCCCTGGCACCGGTCTTGCCCATCGCGATCACGGTCCAGCGCACCCTCTCGTGGTCGTCCACAGCGGCGCGGGAGGCCGCTGCCCCGGCGTCCAGCGCGGCATCGGCGAGGTCGGAGAGGGACTGCGAGACGGCAGGCTGTACCTCGGTGGGGTCCTCGGCGCTGACGTCGGCCGCAGCGATCTGCAGAAGCCGGGCGTGGTATGCGACGCGCAAGGCATCGCGTGCTTCGCGCCCGGTGGCGCCGGCCACCGGGACGTCGGCATCAGGATCGGCGCCGACGGCCCGCAGGAGGTCCTCGCGCACCTGGCTCGCCGGCACCGTGAGTGCGTCCTGGTCACTGCGCAGTGCCTCGAGCTGCTCCGGATGGCGAGCCAGGAAGTCACCCAGCGCCACCGAGGTGCCCAGCAGGGTGATCAGGCGGTGCCCGGGACTGCCGTCCTCGCCGACACTGCTCAGGAACTCCTGCAGCAGTGCGTCGTGCCCACCGGACTGTGCGGCCTCCGCCAGCCGCAGCAGACCGAGCACCGCGTCGTCGCCGTCGGCCGTGGCGCCGATGGCCTCCGCCCCGCCCTCGCCCAGGCCCTCCAGGGCCGGCTCGGCAAGGAAGCGCTGCACCCTGTCGGTGCGACTGAAGCCCAGGCGCGCCAGGGCACCGGTGGTGGTAGGCGGCTCGCTCATCAGATCCTGCTGAAGGTGGAGGCCAGTTCGTACTCGGTGACCTGCTCGCGGTAACGGTTCCACTCGTTGCGCTTGTCGCGCAGGAAGAACTCGAACACCTGCTCCCCGAGGGTGCGGGCCATCAGCTCGGAGGACTCGAAGGTCTCCAGCGCGCGGAAGAGGTCGGTGGGCAGCGGTTCGATGCCCATCGAGCGGCGCTCGTTCTCGGTGAGCTCCCACACCGCGTCCTCGGCGCCCTCGGGCAGCTCGTACTCCCCCTCGATGCCGGCCATGCCCGCGGCCAGCAGCACCGCGAAGGCGAGGTAGGGGTTGGTTGCGGAATCGGCGCCGCGGAACTCGACCCGGGAGCTGGTGCCCTTGGTGGGCTTGTGGAACGGGACCCGGACCAGGGCGGAACGGTTGTTGTGGCCCCAGCACACGTAGCTCGGGGCCTCCTGCGCCCCCCACAGGCGCTTGTAGGAGTTCACCCACTGGTTGGTGACCGCGCAGTACTCCGGTGCATGCCGCAGCAGGCCGGCGATGAACTGCCGGCCGGTACGGGAGAGCCCGTACTCGGCACCGGGCTCGTGGAAGGCGTTCTTCCCGCCCTGGAACAGGGACAGGTGGGTGTGCATCCCGGAGCCGGGGTGCTCGATCATCGGCTTGGGCATGAAGGTGGCCACCTGCCCCATGGACAGCGCCACCTCCTTGACCACGGTGCGGAGGGTGACGATGTTGTCGGCCGTGGTGAGGGCGTCCGCGTAGCGCAGATCGATCTCGTTCTGTCCGGGGCCGTTCTCGTGGTGGGAGAACTCCACCTGGATGTTCATCGCCTCCAGGTTCTGGATCGCGCTGCGGCGGAAGTCCTGTCCCTGGCCGCGGTGCACGTGGTCGAAGTAGCCGGCGTTGTCGATGGGCCGCAGCTTGTGGCCGGGCTGGTAGTGCTCCTGGAAGAGGTAGAACTCGATCTCGGGGTGGGCGTACAGCTCCAGACCCTGCTTCTCGGCTGCGCTGAGGGCCTCCTTGAGGACCCGGCGGGGGTCGGATGCGGCTGGTTCCCCGTCGGGCGAGAGCACGTCGCACATCATGCGGGCGGTGGCATCGGAGTCACCGCGCCAGGCCAGCACCTCGAAGGTGCCCGGGTCCGGCCGCAGCAGCATGTCGGACTCGTAGCTGCGGGTGAGGCCCTCGATGGTGGAGCCGTCGATCCCGATGCCCTCGGTGAACGCGGTCTCCAGGTCCGCCGGTGAGATCGCGATGGACTTCAGGGTGCCGGCGATGTCGCAGAACCACAGGCGGATGAACCGCACGTCCCTCTCGGCGACCTGGCGGATGACGTCGTCGTGGAATTGTTCCATGGCGCCAGTGTGCCGCATGGCCCCGGGGTCCGCTGGGGATTCCGGGGCCGACACGACGGGGCAGGTGCTGTTCCTGCTCGGGCTCTCCCGATCAGCCACCCAGGTCGGGGTTGGTGAAGTACCACTGCCCGTCGGTGTGCTTGGTCATCGGCACCGGGAACTGGGAGCCGCCGAAGCTGATGGTGACGGCACCGGAGTCATCGGCGTTCGCCTCCACCATCGAGGCGTCCAGCGCATCGAAGGTGCCGGGCTCGACATCGACCGATGACCCTAGCTCCTGCTCCAGGCTCTCGGCGCAGGCCGCGAGCTCGGCCCCGACAGGGGGCTCACCGGTGGAGGGGTCGAGCATGTAGCCGCAGGCAGCCTCGTAGTCGGGATCATCGACGACCTGCATGAAGGACACGAAGCGCTCTTTGGCGACGGTGAGGTCCTGCTCGGACACCTTCGCGTCACCACCGCCGTCGCTGGCCGAGGACTCCCCGGTGGGCTCGTCCGCGGGCTCCTCGGATGTCGGCTCCTCCGCCGGCTCCGTGGTCGGCTCCGCCTCCGCCGTCTCCTCAGCGGCGGGCGGGGCGGCCGGCTCGTCGTCGCCGCCTGTGCAGGCGGCAGCGCCCAGGGCAAGAGCGAGGCCGCCCAGGCCCACCGCTGCCGTCCGGCCTGCACGGTGTGCGGTTGTGCGTGCTGCGGTGCGGAACGAGGTACGCATCGTGGTCGACATGTGTCGGCCCTCCCTGTGGATCGGTTCTCGCTTTCGTGGTTCCGCGGCCAGCGTGCCACAGCACCGCTGAGGGCGCATCGTGCTCTCCGCATGCCGAGCCGACCGGACGTGCCGACCGCTGTCACCGATCAGTCCCTGCCCGCGACGTAGGCTGGTGGGGATCAGTTCTCTTCCCGATCCCCCAGGAGCCCCTCATGACCACCGCTTCCGGCAGCGGATCCGTCGGCCCCGCGAAGGTGCGCATCCGGCACCTGCAGGACGCCAAGGAGCGCGGCAGGCCGTTCAGCATGCTCACCTCGTACGACCAGTTCTCGGCGCAGGTATTCGAGGCCGCCGGCATCGACGTGCTGCTGGTGGGCGACTCGGTGGGCACCACGGTGCTGGGGCACGAATCCACCACGGCC
This sequence comes from Brachybacterium muris, assembly GCF_016907455.1. NCBI lineage: Bacteria > Bacillati > Actinomycetota > Actinomycetes > Micrococcales > Dermabacteraceae > Brachybacterium > Brachybacterium muris. The sequence goes on from NZ_JAFBCB010000001.1 coordinate 1,729,697, forward strand.
ACCACCCATCAGGACATGGTCGCCTTCACCGGCGCGGTGTCACGCAGCGTCCACCGGCCGCTGATCGTGGCGGACCTCGCCTTCGGCACCTACCAGACGGGCCCGGCCGATGCGGTGCGCCATGGCGTCGAACTGGTGCGGGCAGGCGCCGAGATGGTCAAACTCGAGGGCGGGCAGGCGTTCGCCCCGCATGTGCGCACGCTGGTGGACAGCGGCATCCCGGTGATGGGGCACCTGGGTTTCACCCCGCAGTCCGTCAATGCGCTGTCCGGGCACCGGGTGCAGGGACGCGATCAGGCCGGTGCGGATCGGCTCGCGGAGGACGCCCTGGCGCTGCAGGAGGCCGGGGTCTCCGCGATCGTGCTGGAACTGGTGCCTGCCGCGGTCTCGGCACGCATCACCGAGGTGCTGTCGATCCCCACGATCGGCATCGGCGCCGGCCCCCACTGCGACGGCCAGGTGCTGGTGTGGCAGGACATGGCAGGGCTGTCCGGTTTCGAGGGACGCTTCGTGAAGCGCTTCGCGAACCTGCGCGCCGAATTGCAGCGCGCCGCAGCGGAGTACCGCGAGGAGGTCGGGTCCCGCACCTATCCCGCTGCGGAGCACTCGTTCGAGTAAGTCGAGTACGAGGCGCTCAGCGGCGATTCGCGCGCCAGGCGCCGGGAAACGAGTCGGCCGATGAGTCCGGCTCAGCGCGCCTCGGGGCTGACGCCCTCGGCGGGCGGCTCGCCCCAGTCCTCCCACTTCTCGTCCTCGTCCTCCCACTCCTCGTTGCGGGCGGCGGCCTTGTCCAGGGCGCGCTGGGCCTCCTCACGGGAGGCGTAGGGGCCCATCAGCTCGCTCCCGTGGGACTGTCGCCCCTCCTCCACGGTGCCGTTGGTGAGGTTGTAGTAGAACTCTGCGGGTCCGGCCACGGCGGACTCCTCTCCTCGTCGGTGAGAGACTTGCACCCATGACTGTAGAGCAGGATTGGATCCGTCCCGAGGGACGTGCCGCACTGGTGCCGGGCACCGTCGGCCCCCGTCGCGCCGTGCCGGCGCGCATCGAACGACCGGAGTACGTGGACAAGGACGAGGCCGTCTCGGACTCGGGCCCGAAGGTGCAGAGCGCCGAGGTGATCGAGCGGATGCGGGAAGCCTCCCGTATCGCGGCACTCGCCCTGCAGGCCGCCGGCGAGGCCGCCCGACCGGGCGTGACCACCGATGCGATTGACGCCGTGGTGCACGATGTGCTGGTCTCCGAGGGCGCCTACCCCTCGACCCTGGGGTACCTGGGCTTCGAGAAGTCCTGCTGCACGAGCCTGAACGAGGTGATCTGCCACGGCATCCCGGACTCCACCGTGATGCAGGAGGGTGACATCCTCAACGTGGACGTCACCGCCTACATCCACGGCGTGCACGGCGACACGAACGCCACCTTCCTGGTGGGCGAGGTGGACCCCCGCGTCCAGGAGCTGGTGGAGCGCAGCCACGAGGCGATGATGCGCGGGATCCGGGCGGCGAAGATCGGCCGCCAGGTCAATGTGATCGGGCGCGTGATCGAGAAGTACGTGGGCAGGTTCGGTTACGAGTCGGTGCGGGACTTCACCGGTCACGGCGTGGCCGAGGGCTTCCACAACGGCCTGGTGATCCCTCACTACGACTCCGCCCCCATGTTCGACGACGAGATCGTCGAGAACATGACGTTCACGGTGGAGCCGATGGTGACGATCGGTGCACAGGAGTGGGAGATGTGGGACGACGGCTGGACCGTGGTCACCAAGGACCGTTCCTTCACCGCCCAGTTCGAGCACACCATGGTGATGACCCCGGAGGGTCCTGAGCTGCTGACGGTGGTGTGAGCACTGCTGACAGCGCAGGCCGGTGACGGTTCTGCCACACTGGTGCGGTTGCACTACCGTTTCGAGGAGAGAACATGAGCAGCACGACGGCTTTCGGCATCGACATCGGCGGCAGCGGCATCAAGGGTGCCCCCGTGGACCTGAAGGCCGGCGAACTGGCCGCTGACCGGTTGCGGATCCCCACCCCGCAGCCCTCCACCCCCGACGCTGTGGCGGACACGGTCAAGGAGCTGCTGGACTCCTTCGGCGTGGAGCGGGGCATGCCCGTGGGCGTCACCTTCCCTGCGGTGATCCAGCACGGCGTGGCCAAGACCGCCGCCAACGTGGACAAGTCCTGGATCGATACCGACGCGGATGCCCTGTTCACCGAGCGCACCGGTCACGACGTGTTCGTGGTCAATGATGCGGATGCCGCCGGGATCTCCGAGATGGAGTTCGGCGCCGGCCGTGGGAAGAAGGGCGTGGTGCTGATGACCACCCTGGGCACCGGCGTGGGCAGCGCCCTGTTCGTGGACGGCCGTCTGGTGCCCAACACGGAGCTGGGCCACATCCCCTTCCACGGTGACGCGGCGGAGAAGTACATGGCCGAGTCCGTGCGCGAGCGCGAGGACCTGAACTGGAAGGCATGGGCCGAGCGCCTGCAGGAGTACTACTCTCTGCTGGAGTTCCTGTTCAACCCCGACCTGTTCATCGTGGGCGGTGGCGTTTCCAAGCATCACGCGAAGTTCCTGCCGCTGCTGGATCTGCGCGCGCCGATCGTACCGGCGGACCTCCGCAATGAGGCCGGCATCATCGGTGCCGCGGTGCTGGCTCGCCGCGCCGAGGACGAGACGATCAAGGCCGCCTCCGGCAAGGGCCGCAAGAAGGCGGGGATCGCCGCTGAGAAGGCCGAGGCGAAGGTCGAGAAGGCTTCGACGAAGGCCGACAAGAAGGCGGAGAAGAAGTCGGATAAGGCCGCGAAGAAGGCACGCAAGGACGCCGACAAGAAGGCGAAGAAGTCGAAGGGCTCCGATTCCAAGAAAAAGTAGGTCCCAGACTTCTGCAAGATACGGGCCCATTCGCACTTGGTGCGGGTGGGCCCGTCTCCATCTGAGTATTCGTAGTCGTGGGAGCCACCGAATCTTGCTCTTGGGGACCGCCGATCGTGCCGACGGGGGCCAGTAGCCGCCGCGGTGGGGACCACTGGCTCCCGCCGGCATCGGGTCACTGGGGCAGTGCGGTGTGTTCTCGCATGTTCCTGTCGCCGGTGTCGATCCAGATTGTGTTGTGCACGATGCGGTCCATGATCGCATCGGCGTGGACTGCTCCACCGAGCCGGGCGTGCCAGTCCTTCTTCGGGTACTGGGTGCAGAACACGGTCGAGCCGGTGTCATAGCGGCGCTCGAGCAGTTCCAGCAGCATCGAACGCATTCCCTCGTCAGGATGGTCCAGCAGCCACTCGTCGATCACCAGCAGCGAGAACGTGGAGTACTTCCGCAGGAACTTCGTCTGGCCCTGCGGCTTGTCCTTTGCCAGGGCCCAGGCCTCTTCGAGGTCGGGCATTCGGATGTAGTGGGCTCGGAGCCGGTGCTGGCAGGCCTGCTTCGCCAGCGCGCAGCCGAGGTAGGACTTCCCTGAGCCGGTGAAGCCCTGGAAGACCACGTTCTGTTGCCGCTGGATGAAGGAGCAGGTTGCCAGTTGCGCGATCACGTTCCGGTTCAGTCCCCGTTCCTCGACCAGATCCAGCCGCCGCAGGTCCGCTCCGGGATAACGCAGCCCCGCCCGGCGGATCAGACCCTCGACCTTTCCATGATTGAAGATGGAATGCGCCTCGTCCACGATCAGCTGGAGCCGTTCCTGGAACGACATCCCCAGCACGTGAGCCTCATCCTGGGCATCGATCGCGTCCAGCAGCGCGGTCGCGCCCATCTCGCGCAGCTTCCGCTTCGTGTCGTTATCGATCACGCTCACCGGACACCTCCGGCGTAGTAGTCGGCGCCACGGACGTATCCGCCGTCTTCCGCGGGTTCCTCGCGGGGTGGACGCAGGGCGGCGACCTTGTCCTGCCCGGTGGCCAAGATCGGGTGCAGATGCGCATAGCGCGGTGAACGGACCCGTCCCGTCAGCGCGAGTGCGCAGGCCGCCTCGACCCGATCTACGGAGAAGCGGCGAGAGAGCCGTAGCACCGCCAACGCGGGATCCAGGCCCTGTTCCACGATCGGCACGGACTCGAAGATCCGCTGGATCACGATCACCGTGGCCGGCCCGACCCGATCTGCCCACGCCCGCACCCTCTGCGCGTCCCAGGCCTGGAAACGCTCGCCCGCAGGTAGGTCCGCGTCGTTGGTGCGGTACTCATTGCTCGCGGTCTCCGGGAGCAGCAGGTGACTGGTCAGTCGCTGGCTGCCCTGATAGATCTCCAGCGTCCGGGCCGTGATGCGCAGATCGACCTTCGCGCCGATGTGCGCGAACGGCGCGGAGTAGAAGTTCCGCGCGAACGTGACGTGCCCGTTCCTGCCCACTCGTCGTCCGTAGTGCCATGTCGAGATCTCGTAGGGCACCGCCGGCAGCGGCGTCAGCAGCGGCCGCTCCTCCGCGTCGAACACGCTGGCGCGGGATCCGGGCCGCTTCTGGAACGGCTCCGCGTTATAGGCCTCCATCCGCTGCCCGATGGCGGCTGCAAGTTCGGGCAGGGACGTGAATCGCTGATCCCGCAGCCCGGCGATGACCCAGGTCGCGACGTGCGCGACGGTGTTCTCCACGCTCGCCTTGTCTTTCGGTTTCCGCACCCTCCCCGGGAGCACCGCCGCCGAGTAATGCGCTGCCATCTCGCGATACGCATCGTTCAGGACGATCTCGCCCTCGCGGGGGTGCTTCACCACACCGGTCTTGAGGTTGTCCGGAACGATCCTCGGGACCGTCCCGCCCAGCGCCTCGAACATCGCTACGTGCGCTCGCAGCCAGGACTCCTGGCGCATATCCAGCGCCGGGAAGCAGAACGCGTAACGAGAAAAAGGCAGGCAGGCAACGAACAAGAACACCTTCGAGACCTCGCCGGTGACCGGATCGGCCAGCTCCATCGTGGGGCCGGACCAGTCGACCTCCACGCTCTGGCCGGCCTTGTGACCGACTCTCGAAGCGGCACCGGTGACCATGACGTGGTGCTGGTAGGTGCGGCAAAACCGGTCATACCCCATCGCCGGATCCCCAGCCGCCGTGGTCGCGTCGAAGTACTCGCCGTGCAACAGCTTCAGCGTCACGCCGACCCTGGCCATCTCTCGATGGACCTGTTCCCAGTCCGGCTGTGCGAACACGCTCTCGTGCTCGCCCCGGCCCGGGAACAACCGGGCATACACCTGCTCATCGGCGACGTCCGCGATATCGCCCCACCCGATCCCTGCAGCGTCAGCGGCCTCGAACACCGCCCTCACGGACTTGCGGGACATGCCCTGCGAGGACGAAATCGCTCGCCCCGACAGACCTTCTGCGCGCAGCTGGAGCACCAGCTTCGCCCTGATCTTCCGTACCATTCCAGATTGCTCCTTCCGCCGCGTGCCCTATACACACGGCGGAAGGAGCGTAGACAGAGCGGCCCCAACGACACCACTGGTGGTCCCGAACGACGCCACCGCTACGGCAGCGACGTGGCACCCGAACCCTCGATCAGCGGACCCCAGCGAGGCGAATATTCACCATCTCCGGGCCGCGCCCTTTCTCCGCGGCCCGTCTATTTCTCCGGGTTGCATCTCAGCTTCGGGGTCTCGTCGAGCCTCTCATTCACGGTGCGCGATGCCGGCTCCCTCCAGGGTGCCGGCGCCTTGGACGATCCCGGTGAACTGGCTGGGGACCGCCGAGAAGTGGCGGTGACCGGTAGGGCTGGTGATGATGAGGGTCCCGGAGCGACGTCTGCACTTCCTGCTGCGGGCATGTTTCTCACGCGCTCACATCTGTGGGGGCCCCGCGCTCACATCTGTGTATGCACAGTGGGGAACAGCGTCCCTGGGGTGTGGTGGACCAGTCGGCCTGTAAGCCGGGTTCTGTGATCGGCAGTCATCCATCTCGGATCGCCGTTGCCGACAACCTCCAGCGGTCTACCCGGGAACTCGGGCCGGCGCCCTCAGCGTTCCCTGTCTGACCTTGCTCCCGGTGGGGTTTGCCGTGCCGACCTCGTCACCGAGGCCGCGGTGGTCTCTTACACCACCCTTTCACCCTTACCGCTGCCGCCGAAGCGGCTGCGGCGGTCTGCTCTCTGTGGCACTGTCCCGCGGATCGCTCCGGGTGGGCGTTACCCACCACCGTGCCGGTTGGAGCCCGGACTTTCCTCGGCCCCGATGCGAGCATCGAGGACGCGACTGCCCGGCCGACTGGTCCACCGCCGATTCTAAGCCCGGCCCCGTGGGGCCACCGGCGCCCGGGACGACGAGGCGTGCGGAACCTCTCGGTGGCCGGTTCCTATCTCGTCCAGCCTCATCTCGCACAATGGTGGGGTGCTGATCCTGCTGCCTCCCTCGGAGACCAAGACCCGCCCTGAGCGCTCCGGTTCCGTCCTGGACCTCGACAGTCTCGCGTTCACCACCCTCACCGAGCCCCGGCGCACGATGCTGCGTGCAGTCCAGCGCACCGCCGCCGCCAAGGACGCCGCGCAGAAGCTGGGCGTGCCCGCCTCCTCCCCGGAACTGGTGGATCGGATGGCAGCGATCGAGGGAGAGCCCGTGGGGGCGCCGCTCACGGTCTACTCCGGGGTGCTGTTCGACCAGCTCGATCCCGCCGTCACGATCCACGATGACAGGCGCGTGCTGATCCAGAGCGCACTGCTGGGCGTGGTCGACGCATCGACCGACAGGATCCCCGCCTACCGGCTCTCCGCCGGCTCCACGGTGGCGCGCCTGGGCAAGGCCGCCACCTGGTGGGCGCGGCACCTGCGACCGCTGGGTGCGCGGCTGCTCGATGAGACGGCCGACGGCCCGGCCCCCGTGGTGGTCGACTCCCGCTCCGGCGCCTACCGCAGCATGATGCCGATGCGCTCGCGCACACCGTCGAGCTCAGCAGCGGGGATCAGCGTGCTGGAGGTCGCACCCGTGCAGGAGAAGGACGGGGTCCGCAAGGTCGTCTCCCACGACGCGAAGCGGTACCGCGGCTGGGTCACGCGCGTGCTGCTGGACGCCCCGGCACCTGCCACCACACCGGACGAGGTGGTGGACCAGCTGCGCGCCGGGTTCGGTGACACGCTCGGGGTCGAGCTGGACGGCGACCGCCTGGTGGTCGTGGATCGCGTGGGCTGAAAGCTCGGAGGTCTCGGGGCTGCCCCCGAGCTCAGGCCCGCCCGGTCCAGGAATCGGTGGGGACCTCGCTGATCAGCACCTCGAGCTCGGGCACCGTCTCGGCCAGCAGCTCCTTCGCCAGTGGCAGCCAGAGAGCCTCGCTCGCGGCGTGCGCCACGTCGATCAGGGCCGGTACGGCCGACGGGTCCGCCGCGTCCTCGATGTGCTCGAGCGCCGGGTGGTGTCGCAGGTCGGAGGTGATGTACACGTCGGCCTCCGAAGAGGTGGCCTCCCCCAGGAAGGAGTCACCGGCGCCGGGGCACACGGCCACCGTGCGCACCGGGCGGTCGGCGGGCCCGGTATGGGCGATGCCGCGGGCGGTGGCCGGGACGATGCCTGCGATCTGCGCGGTCAGCTCCCCCACGGTCGTCGGCGCGGGCAGCTCACCCACGGCGCCGAGACCGAACAGGGTGGAGCCGTGGGCGGCCCGGGCCGCCTCCCCCGTCTCGCGGCCGGGGATCAGCGGGCGAGGATCCTGCAGGTCCAGGGCCGTGCTCCAGGCACCCACGGTGCCGCGGGTGGAGCGGTCCACGTTCGTGTGCCCGCACCACAGGCCGATACCGGCGCGGATCAGCTCGGTGACCACCGCGCCCTTGCCGTCGTCGGCCGGCAGGAAGCTGGCGCCGCGCAGCAGCAGGGGATGATGGGTGACCAGGAGCTGCGCATCGCGCTCGACGGCCTCGCGGGCGACGGAGACCGTGGGGTCCACGGCCAGCAGCACGCGGCGCACCTCAGCGCTGCGCTCCCCCAGCACCAGGCCCACCCGGTCCCAGTCCTCCGCCCAGGCCAGCGGGTAGACGGCCTCGAGGGTCCCGACGACGGCGCCCAGAGTCGTGTTCATCGCTCCCCCAGGGCCTGGGTCTCCACCAGGGCGGCCTGGTAGGCCTTCCAGGACATCAGCACGCACTTGATGCGGGCCGGGAACTTCGCCGCACCCATCAGGGCGACGGCATCGCCGATCAGGTCCTCGTCGGGCTCCATGGTCCCGCGGGCGCCCATCACGGCCTCCAAGTGGTCGATCACCGGCAGCGCCTCCTCGGTGGTGCGGCCGATCAGCAGGTCGGTCATGATCGAGGCGGAGGCGCGGCTCATGGCGCAGCCGATCGCGTCGTAGGAGATGTCGCGGATCCGCAGGTCCTCGCCGTCCCGGTCCAGGTGCAGGCGCAGCGTGATCTCGTCGCCGCAGGTGGGGTTCACGTGGTGCACCTCGGCGTCGAACGGCTCACGCAGGCCCGCATTCTGGGGGCGCTTGTCGTGCTCGATGACGAGCTCGGTGTAGAGGGAGTTGAGGGGGTTGGTCATCGCGAGAGTCCCTGGAAGTAGTCGATGGTGCGGGCCACGCCGTCCACGAAGGCGTCGACCTCGTCCTCGGTGGTGTGCACGGAGAAGCTGGCGCGGGTGGAGCCGGTGATGCCGTAACGGCGGTGCAGCGGCCAGGCGCAGTGGTGGCCCACCCGCACCTGGATCCCGAGGGAGTCCAGCACCTGGCCCACGTCGTGGGTGTGCACGCCGTCCACCACGAAGGCCACCGCGCCGCTGCGCTCCGGGGAGGCCGAGCGCCCGAGGACCCGTACCCCGTCGATGCCGGCCAGCCCCTCCAGGGCCCGGGTGGTCAGGGCATGTTCGTGAGCAGCGACCTGCTCCATGCCCAGCGCGCTGAGATAGTCGCAGGCGGCACCGAGGCCCACCGCCTGGGAGACCGGCGGGGTGCCGGCCTCGAAGCGGGCGGGCGGGGCGGTGTACGTGGAGTACTCCATCGTGACCGTCTCGATCATGGAGCCGCCCAGCAGGTACGGGGGCATCGCTGCGAGATGCTCGTAGCGTCCCCACAGCACGCCCACCCCGGTGGGGCCCAGCATCTTGTGGCCCGACAGGGCCGCGAAGTCCACTCCCAGCTCGGCCACGTCGAACGGCATGTGCGGGGCCGACTGCGCCGCATCCAGCACGGTGAGGGCGCCGACGGCGCGAGCTGCCTCGGCGAGCTTCCGCACGGGGTTCACGGTGCCCAGCACGTTGGACTGGTGGGTGAGGGCCAGCACCTTGGTGCGCTCGGTGAGCAGGGACGACAGGTCCGTGAGGTCCAGGGTGTAGTCGTCGGCCAGCGGGATCCAGCGCAGGGTGGCGCCGGTGCGGCGGGCCAGCTCCTGCCAGGGCACCAGGTTGGCGTGGTGCTCCATCTCCGTCACCAGGATCTCGTCCCCAGGGCTGACCCGGAGGTGGTCGGGGGTGGAGTCGTCGCCGTCGCCCAGGGAGCGGGCCACCAGGTTCAGCGCCTCGGTGGCGCCCCGGGTGAACACCACCTCGTCCGTGCGGGGGGCGCCGATGAAGCGGCTCACCGTGGTGCGGGCGTGCTCGAAGGCGTCGGTGGCGGCCTCGGCCATCCGGTGTGCACCGCGCTTGACCGCGGCGTTGTCATGGGTGAGGAAGGCCACCTCGGCGTCGATCACCTGCCGGGGGCGCTGCGAGGTGGCACCGGAGTCGAGGTACACCAGCGCGGTGTCCGCATCGAGTCGACGCTCCAGGATCGGGAAGTCCCTCCGGATGGACGCGAGGTCGAATGGTCGGGTCGGATCGGACTGTGCCGTCATGCCTGGTTGGCCTCCATGGGGTCTCTACTGCTACCGGAGGGAATCTCACACCCTCGCAATGCGCGCCGACGAGGCGGTCCCGTCCAGTATAGGAAGGTCCTTCCCTACGATCCCTGGAGCCGCCGTGCGCACCTGGATGCGCGTGCAGTTCTTCCTCTTCTTCTTCAGCTGGGTCACGTTCCTGTCCTACTGGGGCGTCATCTTCGACGCCCGCGGCTTCGACGGTTCCGAGATCGGGCTGTCGATCACCGTCTCGCTGGTCACTCGCGCTGTCGCCGTGGTGACCCTGTTCCCCCTGGCCAACCGCTGGTGGCCGATCGGCACCATCGCCCGCTGGCTGCCGTGGCTGTGCTTCGTGCTGGGGCTGGCGTTCCTCCCGCACACCGGGCTGACCGGTCTGTTGCTTCTCTCGGCCGCGTTCGGCGTGCTCTACCCCACGCTGATGCCGCTGTTGGAGACCACTGCTGCCCTCGGGGCGCAGCGCGGTGCGCTGGTGTACGGGCCGGTCCGGCTGTGGGGTTCCCTGGGCTTCGTGATCGGCGCCGGGGTCAACGGTGTTCTCGCGCGGGTGCTCGGCAACGGCGCCCTGCTGCCGGTGTTCTTGCTGGCCCTGCTGGCCCTCTCGATCATGGCCCTGCGGCCGATCGGCGACGAGGTGGTGGCCGCTCAGCGGTCCGGGTCGATCGGTGCATGGGGGCCGCTGTTCGGGCACCGCGTGTTCATGCTCGCCCTGGGCATCTGCGTGCTGGTACAGAGCTCCCATGCCGCCTACTACGCCTTCGGTGCCCTGCACTTGGAGAAGCTGCAGGTGGACCCGCTGCTGGTGGCGCTGTTCCTGATGCTCGCGCCACTGTCGGAGATGGCCGTGTTCCGCCTCACCGCTGGGGTGGCTGACCGGTGGCCGCTGGTGGTGCTGATGCTGATCGCCACCCTGGGTGCACTGGCCCGGTGGGGCATCTGGGTGTTCGAGCCGCCGGTGGCGGTCTTGCTGGCCTCGCAGCTGCTGCACGGCCTCACCTTCGGAATCATGCAGGTGGGGTTCATCCAGACCATGCGCCGCCACATCGAACCGCACCTGATGGCCCCGGCCCAGGGGCTGTACTCCGCGCTCGGGACAGGCGCTGGCACCGCGGTGATGACCGCGATCGCGGGGCACTTCTTCGACATCTCCCTCGCCCTCACGTTCGTCGCCATGCTGGTGTGCGTGCTTCCGGCCCTGCCGGGCCTTATCGGGCTGGCCCTCGCAGAGCGCCGCTCAGGCCCTGTCACCGGCTGACGTGAGAACCTGGGGGAGGTACGCCGACGCCGCGCGACCGCCCCTCCACCCGATCCAGGAGACACCGCAGTGGACTCGCTCATCCCCATCCTGTTCGGCCTGACCATCCTCGCCTCGCTGGTGGTCACGCTCGTCTTCCTGATGCGCAGCCGGCGCAACGCGAAGGAGGCCGGTTTGGACCAGGCGCAGCGCACTCCCGAGCAGGCGGCCAAGGACAAGCAGACGGCGGTGATCTGGGGGTGCCTGTTCCTCGGTGTGCCACTGGCGCTGGTGCTGGTGTACACGATCACCCGCTGATCGCCGGTCGAGAGATCGAACCCACGACGAACGGCCCCCGCCACCGTGGCGGCAGGGGCCGTTCTCGAATCTGGGGTGGGTCGTGAGGGGCTCGAACCCCCGACCTCCTGGGTGTAAACCAGGCGCTCTGACCAACTGAGCTAACGACCCCGGTGGGCGCCCATCTGCGGGCGCCCGGGTTCCTGCTGGATCAGGTGCGGGAGGCCAACCGGGTGCCGGTCCAGTCCTGGGCCAGGCTCACGGTGCTCATCACGCGCAGGCCCGCGGTCTCAGCCGCCTCCTGCACCTCGGCGGGACGCACGTGTCCGTCGCGGCCGGCCTTGGGGCACAGCAGCCAGATCGGTGCGCCGGCGTCGAGGGTGGACAGGGAGTCCACAAGGGCGTCGGTGAGGTCACCGTCCCCCTCGCGCCACCACAGCACCACGGCGTCGACGATGTCCTGGCAGTCCTCGTCCTCGAGCTCTGCGCCGATGAGGTCCTCCATGGTGTCGCGCAGCTCCAGGTCGACGTCGTCGTCGTACCCGATCTCCTGTACGAGCTGACCGTTCGTGAATCCCAGCACTTCCGCAGGGGTGCGCTGTTGGCGGGGGTCGGCCGACGGTGACAAGAACGGGCTCCTTCTGAGTGACGATGCTGTACTGCCGCCGGTCACAGGGTGTGTCCCCGGTAGCGTCGCCAATCCTATGACAGTTCGTCCGGGGGTGTTGCGGGAGTCACGGGGCAAGCACTGGCACAGACCTCTCCGCCCATAGGGTGCCGGTTGTAGGCTGGTCCGAACCGAGGCCGACGGCACGGGGCTCATCGGCGCTCGCCCGCCCCACGGCCGGTCCAGCACCTCCGAGAGAGAAGGACAGCGTGAGCTCGCACATCACCCCCCGCCCGATCGGCATCAACCTGCCCAGCCACGCGCAGGACCCTGACCCGGAGGAGACGCGGGAGTGGCTCGACTCCTTCGACGGCCTGGTCGAGCACCGCGGTGAGGACCGCGCCTCGGAGGTCATCCAGAACGTGATCCAGCACGCACGTCGTTCCGACCTGCACCTGCCGGACTCCCTGACCACCGACTACGTCAACACGATCCCGGCCGATGAGCAGCCGGAGTACCCCGGCGACCCGGAGCTCGAGAAGGAGATCCGCAACGCCATCCGCTGGAACGCCGCGATGCTGGTGCACCGCGCGCAGCGCCCCGGTGTGTCCGTGGGCGGTCACCTCTCCAGCTACGCCTCGATCGCCAACATGTACGAGGTGGGCTTCAACCATTTCTTCCGCGGCCGTGACCATGAGGGCGGCGGCGACCACGTCTTCTTCCAGGGCCACGCCTCCCCCGGCATCTACGCCCGCGCCTTCATGCTGGGCCGCCTCACCCAGGAACAGCTGGACGGCTTCCGCCAGGAGGTCTCCAGCGAGCACGGCATGCCCTCCTACCCGCACCCGCGGGCCATGAAGGACTTCTGGGAGTTCCCCACCGTCTCCATGGGCATCGGCCCGGTGGCCGCCATCGAGCAGGCCTCCTTCGACCGCTACCTGCAGAACCGCGGCCTGAAGGACACCAGCCAGCAGCACACCTGGGCGTTCCTGGGCGACGGCGAGATGGACGAGGTCGAGTCCCGCGGCGCCCTGCACATCGCCGCCAAGGAGCACCTGGACAACCTGACCTTCGTGGTGAACTGCAACCTGCAGCGCCTGGACGGCCCGGTGCGCGGCAACGGCAAGATCATCCAGGAGCTGGAGAGCCAGTTCCGCGGTGCCGGCTGGAACGTCATCAAGGTGATCTGGGGCTCCGGCTGGGACCCGCTGCTGGACGCCTCCGAGGACGGCGCCCTGATCGACCTGATGAACGCCACCCCCGACGGTGACTTCCAGACCTACCGCGCCGAGTCCGGCGGCTTCATCCGCGACAACTTCTTCGGCCGCGACCCGCGCACCAAGGCGCTGGTCGAGGACATGTCCGACGACGACATCTGGTGGAAGCTGACCCGCGGCGGCCACGACACCAAGAAGATCCACGCCGCCTTCAAGGCCGCCACGGAGCACAAGGGCCAGCCCACCGTGATCCTGGTGCACACCATCAAGGGTTACCGCCTGGGCAAGAACTTCGCGGGCCGCAACGCGACCCACCAGATGAAGAAGTTCACCCTGGACGACCTGAAGGCCCTGCGCGACACCCTGCACATCCCGGTCACCGACGAGCAGCTCGAGGCCGGCAGCGTGTACGACGCCCCGCTGTACGTCCCGGATCCGGACTCGCCGGCGATGCAGTACTTCAAGTCCCGCCGCAGTGAGCTGGGTGGCCCGGTCCCCACCCGCAACACGAACCACAAGGCCCTGGACCTGCCGGGCGAGAAGGCCTACGAGGTCGTCAAGCGCGGCTCCGGCAAGCAGGAGATCGCCACCACCATGGCGCTGGTGCGGCTGCTGAAGGACCTCATGCGGGACAAGGAGACCGGCAAGCGCTGGGTGCCGATCATCCCGGACGAGGCCCGCACCTTCGGCATGGACTCGCTGTTCCCCACCGCGAAGATCTACAACCCGGACGGGCAGAACTACCTGTCGGTGGACCGCGACCTGCTGCTGGCCTACAAGGAGTCCACCTCCGGCCAGATCAAGCACATGGGCATCAACGAGATCAGCTCCACCGCGGCATTCACCGCGGCGGGCACCTCGTACTCCACCCATGACTTCCCGATGATCCCGTTCTACATCTTCTACTCGATGTTCGGGTTCCAGCGCACCGGCGACTTCTTCTGGGCCGCCGGTGACCAGATGGCCAAGGGCTTCGTGATCGGCGCGACCGCCGGCAAGACGACCCTGGCCGGTGAGGGCCTGCAGCACATGGACGGCCACTCGCCGATCCTGGCCTACACCAACCCCGGCACCGTGATCTACGACCCGGCCTACGGCTACGAGATCGGGCACATCATCCGCGACGGCCTGCAGCGCATGTACGGCGAGGACGACCGCCTGCAGGAGGTCTTCTACTACATCACCGTCTACAACGAGCCGATCGTGCACCCCAAGGAGCCGGAGGGCCTGGACGTCGAGGGTCTGCTCAAGGGCATGTACGTGCTCGAGGAGGCACCGCAGGGCGAGGGCCCCGAGGTGCAGCTGATGGCCTCGGGCGTGGGTGTGCCGTGGGCCCGCCACGCGCGTGAGCTGCTGTCCGAGGACTGGGGCGTGCGCGCGAACGTGTGGTCGGTGACCTCCTGGACGGAGATGCGCAAGGATGCCCTGGAGGCCGAGAAGCACAACCTGATGCACCCCGAGGAGCCGCGCACCCCGTGGATCTCACAGCGCCTGGAGGGCGTGGACGGCCCGTTCGTCGCCACCAGCGACTACGACTTCCTGGTGCCCGACATGATCCGCGAGTGGGTCCCCGGGCAGTACGGCGTGCTCGGCGCGGACGGCTGGGGCTTCTCCGACACCCGCCCGGCTGCCCGCCGCCACCTGAAGATCGACGCCCACTCGATGGTCGTCAAGGCACTGCAGCTGCTGGCTCGTGAGGGCAAGGTGGACGCATCGGTGGTGCGCCAGGCGATCGACAAGTACGACCTGGGCAACGTCAACGCGGGCCAGTCCGGCTCCTTCGGCGGCGAGTCCTGACAGTCACCGGGCCGTCCCCCGCACGCGCGGGGGATGGCCCGGTACTCTTCTGCCCACGTCTTCCCGACCATTCGGAGGTCCCCGTGCTCGCGATCGTCTGTCCCGGCCAGGGTGCCCAGAAGCCTGGCTTCCTGGCCCCCTGGCTCGAGATCAACGGCGTTCGTGAGAGCCTCGCGGCGATGTCCGATGCCGCGGGGGTGGACCTGATCCGCCACGGCACCGAGTCCGACGCGGAGACCATCCGTGACACCGCCGTGGCCCAGCCGCTGCTGGTGGCCGCCGGCATCACCGCGGCCGACTGCCTGGTGGGTGGGGACGGCTTCGCCGCCGGTACGCAGGCCGACCTGCTGGCCGGGCACAGCGTCGGCGAGGTCACTGCTGCGGCCCTGTCCGGAGTGCTCAGCACCGAGGACGCGATGCGCCTGGTCGCAGTGCGCTCCCGCGCCATGGCCACTGCTGCCGCCGCAGAGCCGACGTCCATGGCGGCCGTCGTCGGCGGCAACCGCGAGGAAGTGCTCGCCGCGATCGAGCAGCACGGGCTCGCACCCGCCAACATCAACTCCGCGGCGCAGGTGGTGGCGGCCGGCGGAGCCGAGCAGATCAAGGCCCTCATCGCCGAGCCCCCGGCCAAGGCACGAGTGATCCTGCTGCAGGTGGCCGGCGCCTTCCACACCCGGTACATGGCACCGGCCCGTGGGGAGCTCGCGGACTTCGCCGCGCAGGTGTCGGCGAACGATCCGCTGGGGCAGTGCCCCCTGGTCTCCAACGCCGGCGGCGAGATCGTCACCGACGGCCGCCGCTACCTCGACCTGATCGTCGACCAGGTCGCCTCCCCTGTGGACTGGGAGGCCTGCATGCGGGTCTTCGCCGAGCGCGGCGTGACCGGCATCCTGGAAGTGGCCCCGGCCGGTACGCTCACCGGGCTCGCCAAGCGCGACCTGAAGGGCGTGGCCCTGCAGAACCTCAACACGCCCGAGGATCTCGACGCCGCCACGGACTTCCTGAACGAGCACGGGGAGAACCACTTCGGGGAATCCTCCGACGACGTCGGTCCCGACAAGGAGAACTGACATGGCCGTGACCCTGCGCCCCCAGCCCACTGTGCCCGGTTCCCGGGTGCTCGCCTACGGTGCCGCCCGCGGTGACGTGAGCGTCCCCAATGACGACCTGGTCGGTCCGATCGACTCCTCCGACGAGTGGATCCGGCAGCGCACCGGGATCATCACCCGCACCCGCGCGAGCAAGGACGTGGGCGTGAAGGACCTCTCGCTCACCGCTGCCCGCGAGGCGATCGAGAAGTCCGGCATCGATCTGGAGACCCTGGACGCCGTCATCGTCTCCACCATCTCCTTCCCGTACCCCACCCCGTCGCTCGCGACCCTGCTGGCCGGTGAGCTGGGCCGGCCCGACGTGATCGCGTACGACATCTCGGCCGCGTGCGCCGGGTTCTGCTACGGCATCGGCCAGGCCGATTCGCTGATCCGCTCCGGGGCGGCCCGCAACGTGTTGGTGATCGGCGCGGAGAAGCTCTCCGACTTCGTCTCCCCCACTGATCGTTCGATCTCGTTCCTGCTGGGCGACGGGGCCGGCGCGGCCGTGGTGGGACCCAGTGACGAGCCGATGATCGGTCCCACCGTCTGGGGCAGCGACGGTGACAACTGGAACACCATCCGCATGACCGGTTCCCTGGTGGAGTTCCGTGACGGCGAGGGCCCGTGGCCCACGCTCGAGCAGGACGGCCGCACCGTGTTCCGCTGGGCCGTGTGGCACACCGCCAAGAAGATCCGCGAGATGCTCGAGCTCTCAGGCCTGGGCATCGAGGACGTCGACGTCTTCGTTCCGCACCAGGCCAACATGCGCATCATCGACGAACTCGCCAAGCAGCTGGGGCTGGGCGAGGACGTGGTGATCGGTCGCGACATCGCCGAGACCGGCAACACCTCGGCCGCATCCATCCCGCTGGCAACGCACCGCCTCATCGAGGAGGGCGCTGTCTCCAGCGGGGACGTACTGGTGCAGTTCGGCTTCGGAGCCGGGCTCGCCTATGCGGGGCAGGTCCTGATCCTGCCCTGACTCGCGACATGCACCTGCACGAGCACGTCACAGTGCTCGGTCGCAGGTAGTCTGTCCTCGCCACACAATCCAAGAATCCAAGGAGAACCCCATGGCACACACCGAGAACGAGATCCTCGAGGGCCTCGCCGAGATCGTCAACGAGGAGACCGGTGTCGCCACCGAGGACGTCAAGCTGGACAAGTCTTTCACCGACGACCTCGACATCGACTCCATCTCCATGATGACCATCGTGGTCAACGCCGAGGAGAAGTTCGACGTGCGCATCCCCGATGAGGAGGTCAAGAACCTCGTGACCGTCGGCGACGCCGTCAAGTACATCGCGGGCGCTCAGGCCTGAGCCCGCTCGACGCCCGGGACCGCCAGTTCGCGTCCCGGGCGTCGCCGTTCCCCCGCCCAGACTGTTCCCCCTTGGACGCTCCCCCGGAGGTCGAAATGTCTGCTCCCCGCACCCGCGCCGCCGTGACCGGTCTCGGCACGGTCAACCCGCTGGGCGGTGACACCGCCTCCACCTGGGAGGCCGCACTGGCCGGCACCTCCACCGCACGCACCCTCGAGAACGACTGGGTCGAGCGCTACGGGCTGAGCGTCGACTTCGCCTGCCGGGTGCCGATCGATCCCTACGATCATCTGCCGCGCCCTGAGGCCAAGAAGCTGGACCCCTCGGGCCAGTACTCGATGATCGCCGCCCGTGAGGCCTGGGCCGATGCCGGCTCCCCCGAGGTCGATCCGACCCGTCTGGGCGTCGTGGTCGGTACCGGGATCGGCGGTGTGTGGACGATCCTGGACCAGTGGGACATCGTGCAGGAGAAGGGCGCCCGCCGGGTGAACCCCTTCACGATCCCGATGCTGATGGCCAACTCCTCGGCCGCCCACATCGAGCTGGAGCTGGGTGCCCAGGCCGGTGCCCACACGCCCGTCTCCGCGTGCGCCTCCGGTGCCGAGGCGGTCGCGGTGGGCCTGGACATGATCCGCGCTGGACGCGCCGACGTGGTCGTGGTGGGAGGCACCGAGGCCTGCGTGCATCCGCTGCCCATGGCAGCCTTCGCGAACCTGCGTGCTCTCTCCACCCGTACCGACGCCCCTGAGCACGCCTCGCGGCCGTACGACCGTGACCGTGACGGGTTCGTGCTCGGCGAGGGGGCCGCGATCATGGTGCTGGAGACCGAGGAGCACGCACGTGCCCGCGGCGCCCGCGTGTACGCGTACGTGTCCGGCCGTGGCATGGCATCGGACGCCCACCACATCTCCGCCCCCTCCCAGGACGGTCAGGCCCGCGCGATCCGTGAGGCCGTAGCCGATGCCGGAGTGGACGCGAAGGACGTAGTGCACGTCAATGCCCACGGCACCTCCACCCCGCTGGGCGACATCGGTGAGCTGAAGGCCGTCGCTTCCGCTCTGGACGGGGTGACCGATCAGCTGGTGGTGACCTCCACCAAGTCGATGACCGGGCACCTGCTGGGTGGTGCGGGTGCGCTGGAGTCGGTGTTCGCGGTGCTCGCGGCACACCATCGGGTGGCCCCGCCCACCATCAACATCGAGAACCTCGACCCCGAGGTCCCCGTGCGCATCGCGCAGAACGAAGCGGTGGGCCTTCCCGAGGGCGACATCGCGGTGCTGAACAATGCCTTCGGCTTCGGTGGTCATGACGTGGCCGTGGTGGTCACCAGCGCCTGATCTCGCTGCTCAGCTGACGCGGTGCAGCCACCGCATCGGGACGCCCTCCCCGGCGTGCCGGTAGATCTCCAGGTCCTCGTCCCACGGCTCGCCGAGAGCCACGCCCAGCTCCCGCTGCAGGGCAAGGGCGTCGCCGCCGGCGCGCTCCATGCAGCCGCGCACGTGGTCCTCGGTGACCACGATGTTCCCTGCCCGGTCGGTGACGGCGTGGTGGATGCCGAGCTCGGGGGTGTGGCTCCAGCGGGACCCGTCGGTGGTGCTGGTGGGTTCCTGGGTCACCTCGAAACGCAGCTCATGAAGGCCGCGCAGGGCGCTCACCAGCGCCGCGCCGGTCTCTTCGCGTCCACGCCAGGTGAACTCGGCCCGCAGCAGACCGCGCCGTGCGGGCTGGTCCTCCCAGCGCACGCGCATGGGCACGCCGAGCACTCCGCTCACGGCCCATTCGACATGCGGTGCGAGGGCGCGCGGAGCGGAGTGGATGTACACGACACCCTGGGTCATCTCGTTCCTTCCGGTCTCCGATGCGTCTTCCCCAACGAATCGGTGGCCGCCCCGGACGAGATGTCCTGCAGGTGTGGGCCGAGCTTAGAGCCTTTCCCTGATCTGGCGCAACGCCTGCTTCTTCACGGAGCGCTCCAGCCCGTCGATGTAGAGGGCGCCGTCGAGGTGCCCCACCTCGTGCTGGATCAGCCGTGCGGTGATGCCATCACCCGCCAGTTCGATCTCTTTGCCGTCCACGTCTGTGCCCACGCAGCGGGCGTAGGCGGACCGGGTGCGCGGGAACCACAGCTCGGGCACCGACAGGCAGCCTTCGTCGCCGTCCTGGGTCTCCTCCGAGAGCTCGACGATGACGGGGTTCAGGATGCAGCCGATCCCGTGGTCCTCTAGGTTCCAGGAGAACGCGCGCAGGCTCACGCCGATCTGATTGGCGGCGACACCGGCGCGCCCCTCGTCGTCCACCGTGTCGATGAGGTCCTGGACCAGCCCGCGCACACCGTCGGTGATCTCACCGATCGGATCGCAGGGGGTGCGCAGAACGGGGTCTCCGACGATGCGGATGGGGCGGATGCTCATCGAGCGTCCTCCCCGCCCGCGTGCTCCTGGTCCTGGCCCAGGATCGTGTGGGTGACCTCGACGCCGGGGACGATGGTGCGCTCCACGGTGCAGGCCGCGGCGACGGCCCGACCGAAGACGGTGACCACCCGCTTCACCTCGTCCTGGCTGAGGCCCTCGAGGTCCAGCTGGACCTCCTCGGCGATCGAGAGGTACCGGTCCTGCTCCTGATCAGCCGTGCCATGGGCCCACAGCCGCATGTCGAAGTCCTCCCCCAGGCGGCGGCCCAGGGGGATGTCGGAGCTCATGCCCGCGCAGCCGATCAGCGCGAGCTTCAGCAGCTCACCGGGGTTGATCTCACCCTCACCGTGGCCGATGCGGATCTCGACGCCGCGCTGGTTGCGTCCCACCAGGGTGCGTTCGGCGACGCGGTCGGCCCATACGCTGCCGGGACCGAACGCCTCCGGCAGCTCGAAGCGGTCATCCGGGGCGGTGGGCATCGTCGTTCTCCTGGGGTGGCAGGCAGTTGGGGGCGTTCGGATACGACTCAGCCCCGGCCTGGGCCGGGGCTGAGAGGTACTGCTGGCTCCCGCGACTGGACTTGAACCAGTAACCGTTCGATTAACAGTCGAATGCTCTGCCGATTGAGCTACGCGGGATCGACCTGGACGACTTTAGCAAAACTGGGGAGCTCCGCGCACCTCGCGGAGCCCCGGAATCGCGCTCTATGACGCATCTAACCCCACGGCGAGATCGGCATGGGCCACCCCCAGCAGCGCCGGGTCGGTGGAGGCGCGCACAGCGAGCTGCGGCTCGATCACCCGGGACTCCGCCTGAGCAGGAGTTCCGATGGCGCCAGGAGCGGCGGGACGGCCGGCGGCGGTATCAATCACCTCGAGCATCCTCTGTGCGGCCGCTCGCCCGTACTCGACCGCGGAGCGGCGGATCGCGGTGATGGGAGGGTGGTGCCCGCGCGTGAGCGGCGAGTCCTCGTAGCTGACAACTGCCACACCCCCGGGGATCGGGACCTGGCGCTCTCTGAGCACATAGGCGCCGGCCAGCGCCATCTCGTCGCTGTCGAACACGATGGCCGTGGGGGGTTCGGGCATGCGCAGCACCTCGGCGGTCGCCCTGGCCGCCCCGGATGCCCCGTAGCCGGCATCCTGCTGGACGCAGACCAGACCCAGTTCCTCGCCCAGCTGCATGAAGGTGCGGTTGCGCTGCATGGTGTGCAGGAACTCGGCGGTTCCGGCCACGCGGGCGATCCTGCTGTGCCCGAGGGAGGCCAGGTGCTCGACGATCAACCGGGTGGCCTCCGCGTCGTCGACATAGACCGACGGCAGGGAACCGTGGTGACCGGGGCCGCCCACCACCAGCGCAGGCTGTGCCAGCTGTTCCAGCGCGGGGATGCGGGGGTCGTCCGTCTGCAGGTCCACCAGGACGACACCGTCCACCCGGCGCTGTCCGAACCAGCGTCGGTAGGTGTCGATCTCGGCCTCCGTGGAGTCCACGATCTTCATCTGGAGGGAGTAGTCCGCTGCGCTCAGCACCTCTTGGAGACCGGCCACGAAGGCACCGAAGAACGCCTCGGCGCCGAGCACCTCGGCCGGGCGGGCCAGCACCATGCCCACCGTCTTCACGGGGGCGCCGGCCAAGGCCCGAGCGGCGTGGGACGGTTCCCACTGGAGCTCGCGGGCGATACCGAGGATGCGTTCCCTGGTCGCATCGGACACACCGGGTCGACCGTTGACCGCGAGTGACACCGCAGCCGAGGTGACACCGGCACGGCGGGCAATGTCGGCGATTGTGACCCGTTTTCCGCGGCCCGTGCCGCGGGGCTGGTCTCCGGTGGTGCTGGTCATCTCGGGCCTCTTCCTCGAAGCGTCGACGCCCCGGGGCGCGGGTTGCGCCAGGCGCGAGGTATCAGACGCCGAGCGGAGGTTCGACGAATGGCCCGCGTACGGGGCTACTAAAGCGCTATAGTAACAGCAGTCACCTCCATTCTCCCCTGTCACCGAGCCATTCCAGAAGGTCGACGATGTCTTCCGCTTCCGACACACCGGCTGGTGCGTCGCACCGCCCCCGCTTCGGCGTGAACTACACGCCGCGCATCGGCTGGTTCCACGCCTGGCACGACCTCGACCTCGACGCTGTCGGGGAGGACCTCCGGGCCATCTCCGACCTGGGCCTGGACCATGTACGGGTCTTCCCGCTGTGGCCGCTGCTGCAGCCCAACCGCACCCTGATCCGCCCCCGCGCACTGGCCGACGTCCGATCCGTGCTGGACGTGGCGGCCTCCGTGGGGCTGGACGTCGTGGTGGACGTGGTGCAGGGCCACCTGTCGAGCTTCGACTTCGTGCCCAGCTGGTTGCACTCCTGGCACCGCCGCAACATGTTCACCGACCCCGAGGTGGTGGGCTCCATCGCCGATCTGGTGCGCGAACTCGGGGAGACCCTGGCCGACGCACCGAACCTGCTGGGTCTCAGCGTGGGCAACGAGATCAACCAGTTCTCCGCCTCCAACCACCCCGATCCGGATGCACTGACGGTCCCGCAGGCCGAGCAGTGGACCCGCACCATGCTGGAGGCGGCACGCACGGCCGTGCCGTCAGGGCTGCACACGGTCTCCAACTACGACGCCGCCTGGTTCATGGACGATCACGCCTTCACGCCCGATCAGTCCGCGCAGCTGGGCGATGCGACCGTGGTGCACAGTTGGATCTTCGACGGCACGGGGCAGCGCTACGGAGCTCGCTCCTACGAGGTGGAGCACCGCGCCGAGTACTACCTGGAGCTGGCTCGCGGCTTCTCCCCCACCCCGGACCGGCCCCTGTGGCTGCAGGAGGTGGGTGCGCCCCGCAGCATCCTCGAGCAGGACGACGTGCCCTGGTTCGTCCAACGCACCGTCGAGACGGCGATGGACTGCCCGAACCTGTACGGCATCACCTGGTGGTGCTCGTACGACGTCTCCCCCGACCTCGCCGACTTCCCGCCCCTGGAGCACACCCTGGGACTGTTCGACACCCACGGGCGGATCAAGGAGTCCGGGGCTGCCTTCGGGGAGGCCGTGGCCGCGGCCCGGCAGGCACCGACACCGGCAGACCGCGGAACCGCCATCGACCTGCACGTGGGCACCGAGCCGCTGCTGCAGCGCAGTGCCGCCGCCCCGGGCGGATCCGTGTTCGAGCAATGGATGGACGCCTCCCGCAGCGGTGAGCGCCCCACCGTCCGGGTGGTGCGTGACCATGCTGCCGCCCGTGCGGGGGACACCCGTACCGGTGGTGCCGCCGCGACCCGGAGCTGACCTGGTAGATTCATCCGCGCCCGCAACGGGCACGGCCCAGTAGCTCAGCCGGTCAGAGCAGCGGACTCATAATCCGTCGGTCGCGGGTTCAAGCCCCGCCTGGGCTACCGAAACCTCCCCCGGCCCCCTACCGCGGTACGCAGAGGGTACGCAGCAGGGCTCACACCCCGAGCGCGTCCTCCACAGCACCGGGCTGGGTCCAGTCTCCCTGCCAGATCTCCCCGTCGATGATCATCGTGGGGGTACCCACCTCGAGCTCCTGGGCGGCCGGCTCCACCACGTCCAGGGTCCACGGCACGTACACGCGGTCGCGGATCTGCTGCAGGCAGGTCTCGTCGGCGCCGATGGACCGTGCGATCTCAGCGATCTGCTCGAGGTCCGGGTCCGGCTGCTCGGGCGTCTCGGGCTGTGCGGCGTACATCTCCCGCTCGAAGTCCAGCAGCAGGGCAGGATCCTGGGCGTACACGGCGGCGGCCGCCGCAGCGGAGTCCTGGGAGAACGTGGTGCCGCGACGCAGGTCCAGCATCGGGCGCGGGTGGATGCGCAGCACCAGGGCCTTCTGCTCCACCTGGGTGCGGAACATCTCCCCGAAGCTCTCCATGAAGGAACGGCACGGCGGGCAGCGGAAGTCCAGCAGCAGGTCCACCACCTTTCCGTCGCTGTCCCCGGCCAGTTCCAAGTAGGTCAGGGAACGGTCGATGTCCCGGCCGCCGGAGCTCGTGGCGGGGTCGCTCGGGGTCTCGTCGGTGCTGCCGCAGGCCGCGAGGCCCAGGGCCAGTACGGCACCGCCACCGAGGAGCAGCGAGCGTCGGCCAGGAGTGGGGAGAGAAGTCATAGGGACGATGATCCCCCGTCCCCGGGTGAGGGTGGCGGGCCGTAGTGCCCGAGAGGGGGCGTCCGCCGAATGGTCGACCCGGGCATGGAAGGGCCCCGACCTTCGCCAGCACGATCCACGACCGTGGCATGAGGGAGATCGCACCGGTCCCCTTGTACTGCGAGTTCAGCGCGGTGATGCACCGCCCCCGATCCGAGCAGGAGCAGTCATGTCGCAGTCCTTCCCGCCCCCGCCGCTGGGCCAGTCCTCCCCCGCCCCCGCTGTCGGTCACGGGCGCACTCCTGCGCCCACCCTCATCAACGGTGCCACCACCCACGGACTGCTCGGCGAGCAGCGCATGAGGCACCCGTGGGAGATCCCCCTGCTCGTGGTGGGAAGCCTGATCACCACAGGTGCCTATCTGCTGTGGCTGGCCCTGGTCGTCATGAGCGTGGTCAACGCCATCCGCGGGAACGGCCCCACCCTGCTGGACCTGGGCGAGGGCCCGCTGGCAACGTTCCTGTACCAGCTGTTCGCCGTGATCATGCTGCTGCCGCTGATCCTGTGGATCGCTCGCGCGGTGATGTACGCGGATCTGCGCGCCCAGTCCGTGCGCATGAGCCCCACTCAGTTCCCCGAGGGCTACCGCATGGTGGCCGAGGCCGCAGCCCAGCAGGGCCTGCGCCGCGTGCCCGACGCCTACGTCGTCTCCGGTGGAGGCACGATCAATGCCTTCGCCTCCGGGCACGGCTTCCGACGCTTCGTCACCGTGTACTCGGACCTGTTCGAGGTGGGCGGCGCGGTGCGCGACCCGGAGGCGCTGCGCTTCGTGATCGGCCACGAGGTGGGTCACATCGCTGCCGGTCACACCTCCTACTTCCGGCTGCTGTTCACGAACCTGATGATGCAGGTGCCGGTGCTGGGACCGGCGTACTCCCGCGCCCAGGAGTACACCGCCGACAACTTCGGCTACGCGCTGACACCGGACGGGGCCGCGGGAGCGATGGCGGTGCTGGGTGCCGGCAAGTACCTCAATGCCCACGTCAACGTGCACGAGTTCGCGGACCGCGCGGCCACGGAGAAGGGGCTGTGGCTGCACGTCGTCAACTGGCAGTCGACCCACCCGGTGCTCACCTGGCGTGCCCATGCCCTGCGCGACCGCAGCCGGCCGGGCCACCTGTGGCTGCGGCCCGGGCTGCTGGGCTCCCCTGGCGCCGCCTTCCCCAGCGCCATGCCCGCCGGCAGCACCTTCTCCCAGAAGTACCTCACGCCCGCGGAGGCCCTGGACCTGCTCAGCCGGGCCGATGCCGTGCGACCGGCAGGTGCCATCAACCAGTTCGGTCGCTTCCCGGGCGTGGACTACACCGGCCAGCCCAGCACCCGGCAGCTGCAGACCACCGCACCCCTGCTCTGAGTCCGGCACAGCGCCCATGGGTGAGCGACGCGCTCGCCGGTGGGCGCTGTGGCATGCCGGTCAGTTGTCGCGGGCGTGCAGGGACCGGCGCTTCTCCTGCACCTCGCTGAGGCGGCGCAGGATCTCCTGGTAGCGCTCGGTGTCCGAGGGCTCGGTGCGCTGCAGGCGCTGCTTGAGCACCGAGTACTCCCGGGTGATGGACAGCTCGCTCAGCCGGTCCAGCAGGGATCGGGCGAGCCTGCCCAGCGCCTCCTCGTCCCGGGCGGGCAGCTGGAGGTTCGCGATCTCCACGATCAGGGGGCGCACCGTCTCCCCCGCGATCTCGAGCACCTGGTCCAGGTAGCGGGCCGGTGACAGGGTGCCGTCCACGGCTTCAAGCAGGGTCCCGGCAGCCAGCATCACGTCCCACACACCCTGCAGCGCGGGCACGTGGAAGGCGTCGTCGGGCAGGGCCCCCACCTGGTCCACCGAGAGCATCATCGGGGCCTGCAGCATCACTGCGAGGGACTGCACCTCGACCTGACCCACCGGGTCGCGGCGGCTGACCACGTCGGCCAGGCGTGCCACCGGAATCATCGATCCGTCATCACCGGCGCCGTCGGTCCCGCCGTCGCTCCCCCGCTCCCCCTGGCCGGGCATCGACGGGCGTCCATCGCGCTGATCAGGACTGGTGCGGGGCTGGTACGGGTCGTCCCCACGGTGGGTGCCGCGGTCGCCGTGGCCCTGGGTGCGGGCCGCATCGTGCACAGCGCGCAGCACGGTGCGCTCATCCATCCCCAACCATCCGGACAGCCGCCTGGCGTACTCCGGCCGCATCGCGCGGTCCCGGATCCGAGCCACCACCGGGGCGGCCATCCGCAGTCCGCTCACCTGACCCTCGACGGTGTCCAGGTCCACCTGGGCCAGCACCGAGCGGATCGCGAACTCGAACAGGGGGGTACGGGACTCCACCAGGTCCACCACGGCGGCATCGCCCTGGGCGAGCCGCAGGTCGCAGGGGTCCATGCCGGAGCCCTCCACCGCCACGAAGGTCTGGGCCACGAACCGCTGGTCCTCCTCGAAGGCGCGCAGGGCTGCCTTCTGCCCGGCGGCGTCACCGTCGAAGGTGAAGATGACCTCCCCGCCCAGTCCCCTGCCGTCGGTGTTCAGGCGCAGCCCGGCCGAGGGGTTCGAGTCGCCCATCACGCGGCGCACGATCTTCACGTGCTCCTCGCCGAAAGCGGTGCCACAGGTGGCGACGGCCGTCCCCACACCGGCGAGGTGCGCGGCCATCACGTCGGTGTAGCCCTCCACGACGACCACGCGGCGCTGGGTGGAGATCTCCTTGCGGGCCAGGTCCAGGCCGTACAGCACGTGGGACTTGCGGTAGATCGCGGTCTCGGGGGTGTTGAGGTACTTGGGGCCCTTGTCGGTCTCCAGCAGGCGCCGGGCGCCGAAGCCGATGGTGTTGCCGGTGATGTCCCGGATCGGCCACATCAGCCGCCCGCGGAAGCGGTCGTACACGCCGCGCTGGCCCTCGGAGACCAGGCCGCTGGCCTTCAGTTCCGCCTCGGTGAAGCCGCGCTTGCGCAGCACGGAGCTGATGGCGTCCCAGCCCTCCGGTGCGAAACCCACCCCGAAGCGCTCGGCGGCGGCCCGGTCGAAGCCCCGCTCGGCCAGGAACCGGCGGCCCACCTCGGACGCGGGGGCGGAGAGCTGCTCGCGGTAGAACTCCTCGGCGATCGCGTGGGCATCCAGCAGGCGCCGGCGGGTGCCGAAGTCGGGGCGGTCGCCGTCACGGCCGGTACCGGACTCCTCGTAGTGCAGCTGCACGCCGTAGCGGCCGGCCAGCATCTCCACCGCCTCGACGAAGCTGAGGTGGTTGATCTTCTGCACGAAGGAGATCACGTCACCACCCTCGCCGCAGCCGAAGCAGTGCCAATGACCGAGCTGGGGACGGATGTGGAACGAGGGGGACTTCTCGTCGTGGAAGGGGCACAGTCCCTTCATGGATCCCACGCCGGCGGTGCGCAGCATGACGTGCTCGCCCACCACCTCGTCCAGGCGGGAGCGTTCGCGCACCAGGTCCACGTCGGCGCGGCGGATCAGTCCCTGGGCCATCGCCTCACAGCTCCGATCCGAGACCGGGCAGCGGGGTGTCCGCCGCGGTGAGATGGGTGGCGGTGCGCTCGAACAGCGAGGCGTGCAGGTGGCGGGCCGCCACGTCGGTGAACGACGCGATCTGGTCCACGACCACACGGCGGCGTGCGTCGTCGTCGCACGCCTGCTCCCACAGCTCGGCGAACAGGGGCGAGAGGTGCACGGTGCCGGTGTGCCACAGCTGGGAGTACAGGTCGCGGATGATCTGCTCCTGCTCCTCGTACACCGGCTGCTGGCTGGCCGAGCTCATCACGTAGGCGGCGGCCAGCCCCTTCAGCACCGCGATCTCCAGCAGTGTCGCCTCCGGGACGATAGCGTCGCCGTCATAGCGGGAGATGGGCCCGGGGCCGTGGGCCTCGCGGGTGGAGGCGACCACGGAGCGGGTGAAGCGGCCGATCAACTGACTGGTGAGGTCCTTCAGCGCGGCAGCGGAGCGCATGTCGCCGGTGAACTCACGCATCCAGTAGGGCTCGGCTTCCAGGCGCTGCAGGGCATCGTCCAGGGCATCCACGGGGACGTCGGGCATGTACCAGTCCTGCACCACGTACAGGGCAGCGGCACGCTCCATCGGATCGGCCAGCCGCCCCAGGTCCAGGGTGCGGCCGGTGACGGCGTCCTCCACGTCGTGCACGGAGTAGGCGATGTCGTCGGCCAGGTCCATCACCTGGGCCTCGAAGCACTTGCGGTGCTGCGGGGCGCCCTCGCGGGCCCAGGTGTACACGTTGAGGTCGTCCGCGTAGGCGCCGAACTTCGAGGAGGTGGGATCAGGCCCCTCACCGCGGGCCCAGGGGTACTTGATCGCCGCATCGACGCAGGCGCGGGACAGGTTCAAGCCGTAGGGCCGGTCCGGGCCCACGATCTTGGGTTCCAGACGGGTGAGCAGCCGCAGGGTCTGGGCGTTGCCCTCGAATCCGCCGAAGTCGGTGGCGATGTCGTCCAGCACCTTCTCGCCGTTGTGGCCGAAGGGCGGGTGGCCCAGGTCGTGGGAGAGGCAGGCGGCGTCCACCACGTCCGGGTCGCAGCCCAGTTCCGCGCCGATGTCGCGTCCCACCTGGGCGACCTCCAGGGAGTGGGTGAGGCGGGTGCGCACGAAGTCGTCGGATCCGGCGCCGAGCACCTGGGTCTTCGCGCCCAGGCGGCGCAGCGCGGAGGAGTGCAGCACACGGGCCCGGTCCCGCTGGAACGGGGTGCGGTTCTGGGACTTGGGGGCCTCCGGCGCCCAGCGCTCCAGATCGGCAGGGCTGTACCCGGGTGGGACGACGGGTCGGTTCACCGTTCAGCCCCCCGAGGTGTCCAGCTCGGCCTCATGGAGGCGGGCGGCGTGCTCGTCGGTGAGGTCGCGGGAGTCCATCCAGCCCTCCGGGACCACGGCGCGCTTGGGGGAACCGGCGCGACCGCGGGGGCCCTCCACTGCTTCCCCGGGATACGGGGAGCTCCAGTCCAGTTCGGCGAGCTTCATGTCGAGGTCGGCCAGGGACTCCATGGTGGCCAGGCGGTGGCGCATCTCGCCACCGACCGGGTAGCCCTTGAAGTACCAGGCCACGTGCTTGCGCAGGTCGCGGATGCCGCGCCCCTCGTCTCCGTAGAACTCCACCAGTAGCTCGGCGTGACGGCGCAGTGTCGAGGCGACGTCCCCGAGGGTGGGTCGGATCCGGTCGGGCCGGCCGGCGAAGGCGGCGGCGAGGTCGGCGAACAGCCAGGGGCGTCCCTGGCAGCCTCGCCCCACCACCACGCCGTCGCAGCCGGTCTGCTCCATCATCTCCACGGCGTCCTCGGCGCTCCAGATGTCGCCGTTGCCGAGCACGGGGATGTCGGTGACCAGTTCCTTGAGGTCGGTGATGGCCTCCCAGCGGGCCGTGCCGGAGTAGTGCTGGACCACGGTGCGGCCGTGCAGGGCGATCGCTGCGGCGCCCACTTCCTGGGCGATCAGCCCGGCGTCGCGGTAGGTGACGTGGTCATGGTCGATCCCGATGCGGGTCTTGACGGTGACGGGGACGTCGCCGGCGGCCTCGACCGCGCCGCGCACGATGCGGGTGAACAGCTCGCTCTTCCAGGGCAGCACCCCGCCGCCGCCGCGGCGGGTCACCTTGGGCACGGGGCAGCCGAAGTTCAGGTCGATGTGGTCGGCCTTGTCGCGCTCCAGCAGCATCTCCACGGAGCGCCGCACCGTGGTGGGGTCCACCCCGTACAGCTGCACCGAGCGGGGCTTCTCCCGCTCCCCCATGGTGACCAGGCGCCAGGACTCGCGGTGGTCCTCCACCAGGGCCCGGGTGGTGACCATCTCGGAGACGTACAGGCCGCCGTCGTCCTGGCTGTGCAGGGCACCGAACTCGCGGCACAGCAGGCGGAAGGCCATGTTGGTGATGCCTGCCATCGGGGCCAGCACCACGGGGGTGTCGACCGTGTGGGGGCCGATGGTGAGGGTGCGACGCGTCGCGCCCGCCTCGGTGGCGGCGCCGGCAGCGGCGGGACCGGGAGCGGTGCGCTCAGGATCGTCCGAGGCAGTCCCCGTGGGCGGATGGGCGCGGTCGAGCATCGTCATGGTGAACCGATTGTCCCACCGAAACGCGCTCGGCGGTCCTCGCGGCAGCGTGATGTGGACCGACCTGGTGCCGGAGGGACCCACCGGCCCCGCGCGGGCGGCCCCGCACCTGGCAGACTGGACCCGGTATGAGGGCGCAGAGTGCGCCACCCAGCTCCGAGGAGGAACCCATGAACGCGAACAGCAGGCCCGCACCGCGCATCGGCTTCCTCGCGCAGGTGGACCACTCCGCCCTCACCGAGGGGATCCAGCTGTTCGTCGCTGCCGACGAGCTCGGCTACGACGTCGGCTACGTGCGCACCCGTCACCTGCAGGACGCCCTGTCCTCGCCGCTCACCTTCCTGGCCGTCGCCGGCCAGTACGCGCGCCGCATCGAGCTGGGCACCGCGGTGATCCCGCTGCGGTTCGAGAACGCGGGCCGTCTCGCCGAGGACCTCGCCACCGCGGACCTGCTTCTGGGCGGGCGACTGCGTGCGGGGGTCGGCTCCGGCTACTCCTCCCATGACGCGATGTACATGCGCGCTTTCGGTTCGCTGCCGGGAGAGCGTGCCGAGCACGTGGACCGGGTGCTCGCGGATCTGCTGTCCTTCCTGGACGGGGAGATCGTCTCCACCGCCGACGCCCACATCGAGGGGGTCGAGCAGGGCACCTCCCTCACGCTCCAGCCGCGCTCCGAGGGCCTACGCTCCCGTATCGCCTATGGTGCGGCCGGGCCCGCGCGCGCTGCCAAGGCCGGTCGCGACGGCTTGGGGCTGCAGCTGGCCACCATGGTCCCCGATGACGGGTCCGGCAGGTCGTTCGAGCTGCTGCAGCTGGACGTGCTGGAGGCGTACCGGGAGGCCAGCCGCGAGGCGGGCCACGGTGAGGGCCACGTGATGGTGTCCCGTCAGATGATCCCGGTCGCCCAGGAGTCGGATCTGGAGCGCTACCAGTCGCTGATCCCCCGGGAGCGGACCGCTGCCCCGGGTGTGACCGGGGAGTTCCGCGGCCAGGAGATCGGTGGGCACGATGCCGTGTTCAGCGAGGTCGTGATCGACACCCCCGGTGTGGTGGCGCAGGCGCTGGTGGCCGATGCGGTGGTGCAGCAGGCCGACGAGATCTGCCTGACCCTGCCCTTCGGTGCGACCGCCTCCGAGCAGCGCACCGTGCTGGAGACCTTCGGTCAGCAGGTGCTCCCCCACCTGGTCACCGCGATCATCTGACTCGGACGCGATCGGCCGGGGGCGGCTCCGTCCACTACCCCGTCATGGCGAGGTGAGGGTCAGCTGCCGAGGAAGTCGTGGATCCAGCGCCGGATCTCGATCAGGCATGCTTCGTCGACCGTTCCTGCTCTGCGCTCCAGTCGTGACCGTGAGATCGCGCGGGGCTGTTCGGTCATGGCGAACCCGGCCCGCGGCAGACCGTGAGGACCAGCGAGCGGGACATGGTTCGGCCAGTTCCTGTTCGTCGAGGTCACCGGGACCGACAGTGCGAGCGTGTCCACCAGCTCGAGGTACTCAGGGCCGGCGACGATGACGACGGGCCTGCGACCGGCTTGTTCCTGGCCGACGGATGCATCCGGTGCAGCCCACCAGACCTCACCGGGATTCAGCTCCACGCGTCGCTCTGCCATGTGCGGCTCTGCTCGCGGTAGGACTCATCCGGGGGCTGCTGCTGCATCGCCACGCGCATCGCATCGAAACGGGCACGGCGTTCCTCCGCAGCAGCCAGGGCCTCCAGGTGCTCACCGAGGGTGCGCCCGTGGAGCTGCGCCTGCTTCTTGAGGACGTCGCGCAGCTGGCTCTCCACCTTGATGGTCGTCAATGTCATACCTTCAGTATGACCCACCACCTCGAGCCAGCCCAGGAGCGCACGCTCCCGGGCCGGCGCCGCAGCCCAGTCGGTCTCACCCCTGCGGGCCCACCTTCGTGCGGCGCAGCAGCACTCCACCAGAGGCGAGCAGAACCAGGGCCGCCATGGCAACCGGCAGCGCGTCGGTACCGGTACGGGCCAGGCCCGGCCGTGCGGTGCCTGCACGATCGGTGGAGGCAGTGCGTTCGGTGGTGGTACTGCGGTCGCCGGCACCGTTGCGGTCGGCCGGGCCGTCACTGCCGGCGGAGTCGTCGTGATCATCGGTGCTGTCCGTCCCGTCACCGGCGCCGGGCTGCTCGCCCTCGTCGGCCCCAGGCTGCTCCCCAGGCTGCCCACCCGACTGTCCCGAGTCACCATCGGCGCCGTCGTCAGCGTCGTCGTCCCCGTCCGCGGGCGGGGCCGGGACCTCGCACTCGAGGCCGGTCAGGAGCACGCCGCGCAGCGAGTGGCCATCGGTGTCGGCGTCGTCGGCGAACCACGCCTCGAGATCACCGTCGGTGCAGGTACCGGCCGGCGCGACGGCCACACCCTCATTGGCCACGTTCGGCAGACCCTTCGCCCGGGCGATCCGGGCGGAGGCCTCCACGGTGGCAGCGGAGAGTTCGAACTGCACCGATTCGCCGTCGCACACCTCGTCGCAGAAGGCCCACAGGCGGTTCAGGCCCGGGTCGTAGTCCAGTGCCATCACCCCGGCCAGCCGGGTCTCCATCGTGGCGACGAGGTGCGCCTGTCCATCGGGTAGCAGGGCCACCGCGTACACGTCGCCGGTCGCCTCCAGGGCGACGAAGGCACAGGCCTCGGCGCCGGCAGGGACCTCACCCAGGTGCGTCATCGCGGTGGCGGGGACCACCTCGATGGCCTCGAGCCCCGCATTGGCTCCGGTGGCGGGCAGCAGCGCGGTCAGGTCCCATTCGGTCTTCGCGACGAGTTCGTCGCCGGCGGCAGCGGGATCCAGGCGCAGAACGGCGTTGCGGCTGGTGCCCCCGGCGTCGTTGTCGCGTTCGACGGAGATGTACACAGCGCCGTCGGCGCCCGCCGAGATGCCCTCGGCATCCGGGGTGCCGGTGCCGTCGGGGAAGCGGGAGGGCTTGCCACCGGTGGGCCAGCCCTCGGACTGCACCCATGTGCCGTCCTCGGCGCGCACCAGGCGCGACACCTGCCCGGCATCGTTGTTGGAGGCCCACAGGATCTGCTGGCCGTCCTCGAGGATCTGCAGGTCCAGGCCCGAGAGATCCTCCGCCCACTCCCCTGCCTGGTCGGTCACCCGGGCGTCGCCCGTGGTGGGCAACGGGGCCGCGGGATCGGGTTGGACACAGTCGTTGGCGGCTCCGGGCGTAGCGGTGGCCTGGGCGGCGTACTCACCCTCACACAGCCCCAGACTGGGGGCAACGTGCTCGGTCCAGCTGACCGTGCTGATCAGCGCCCCGTCGGGGGCGAACAGGCGCGCGGAATCGGCTCCTCCCAGGCCGAAGCCGAGCTGGTCCCCGGTGACCAGCAGGTGCGCGCCGGGGGCGATCACGGTGCCGGCCGGGATCGTGTACGTGTGGGTGTCGTCGTCGTCCTTGATCGCGAAGCCGCCGGCGTCCACGGTGTCCGTGCCGTCGTTGCGGATCTCCACGAAGTCCTCCCCCTGGGAGCGGACCTCGCTGATCACCAGGGCGGCCGCGCAGTTGTTGGCGGTCCCCTGGGTGGCGGCGGCGCTCAGCTGGAAATCGCCGGTGCCGTCGGGGCATCGGGCCAGGGACGGCGTGGCGTGGGTGCCGGCGGGCCAGGCCGCGCGGTCCACCAGGGTGCCGTCGGGGAGGAACAGGCGCGCCTGATCCCCCTTGCCCAGGCCGAAGCCCAGCTCGTCGCGCTCGATCACGAAGAACTCACCGGGCTGCAGCACGGTGCCGTCCACGATCACCGAGGGGTCCTTGGTGTCGTCCTCGTCCAGCACGTACCAGCCGGAGATGTCCACGGGAGCGTCAGTGGGGTTCACCAGCTCCACCCAGTCGTCCGGGATCCCACCGTCGGAGACCACCTCGTTGATCACCACACCAGCGGCGACCGGCTCCACGGGGCCCTCCGGGGCCTCGGGATCCTCGGTGTCGCTCGGGGGCGTGCAGTCGTTCGCCTCGCCGCGGGTGATCGGGTTCGCGGTGAGCACCTGATCGCCGCACACCGACAGCGTGGTCGCCGCGGGCTGCGTCCAGGCGACCTCGTCCACCAGCGTGGTGCCGTCGGCGAGGTACAGGCGCACCTGGTCGGCCTTGCCCAGGCCGAAGTCGAAGCCGGTGGGGTTCGAGGAGGATTCCTCGTCCAGCACCAGGAAGGCACCGGGCTCGATCACGGTGCCGGCGGGGATCGTCCAGGTGCGATCGTCCTTGTCGTCCTTCATCGCCCACCCGGAGACGTCCACCGCGTCAGCACCGGTGTTGGCCAGCTCCACCCAGTCACCGGGCTCCCCGTTGTCCGACTCCACCTCGGAGATCACCACGGTCGATGCGCCCGTGGGGGCAGCCGCAGCCGGCGCGGAGGGGGCAAGGACGGAGCCGAGACCGGCCAGGGGCAGGGCCAGTGCGGTCGCGGCGGCGAGACCGGCGCCTACGCGCACGGGGCCCGCCAGCGCGCGTGGGCAGGTGCCTGCGGGGCGGGAGGGAATGGGGGTGGTCATGGCCACGGGAGCTCCTGGGGACGGGGAGGGGATCCCGGTGATCCCAGCATCGCCAGATGGCCAGGAGGTGACGTGACTGCGACCTCGGGGAGGCGGGCTGGAGGACGCTGCGCCTGACACGTGGACGATGCGCGGCCGATGAGCAGGCACAATCGACGGGTGACCACCATCGTGAGCCCTGCGACCGACGCCGACCTGCCCCATCTGCAGTCTGTCGAGGACGCTTCCGACCGGCTCTTCGTGGAGCAGTACGTGCCGCTGCCGGAGATCGCGGACTGGAACGGGGCGCCCAGTGGCACCCAGCGCGCCGCCGCACCGGGCTTCCTGCTGGTGGCGCGGGAGAGGGCCGACGGGCCGATCGTGGGTTTCGTGCACGTGCTGGAGCCGGCGGGCATCGCCCACCTGGAGCAGCTCTCGGTGTTGCCGGAGCATGGCAGGCGCGGTCACGGCCGGGCGCTGGTCGTGGCGGCCCTGCAAGAAGCCGCCGCGAGGGGGCACCACGTGGTCACACTGCGCACCTATGCCGATGTGCCGTTCAACGCCCCCTTCTACCGCACCTGCGGGTTCGAGGTCACCGAACCGGACTCCGTCTTCCACCGGAGGCTGGTGGAGGTGGAGAAGCAGCAGGGCCTGCTTCGGTACGGGCAGCGGGTGCAGATGACGGCGGATCTTGCCGACTTCTAGGTCAGCGCTCGACCAGTCTCCGCCGTGAGGTCGCGTCCACCAGCACGCGGACGTTGTCGGTGATCTGCTCTGCGGTGCCGTGCCCGGCCGGCAGCGCTGCCACCACCGGGTCGGTGATCGCGGCACGCAGCGCGGCGCTGATCTGCTCGCGCACCCCGTGGTGGGGGCGGCCCCAGAAGGGCTCGGTGGCCGGGGTGATGGTGGGAAGTCCTGCTGCGCCCTGCATCGTGGCCAGTGCTTCGGCAGCCGTGCTCATCGCGTCCTGCCGCTGGCGCCAGTACGGTGCGGTGAGCACCGTCCGCCATGCTCGGCGCACGTCATCGGCGCCGGGAAGGGGTGAGTGCTCAAGCAGGACCGACGAGGACGTGCCCAGCCACTTGGAGTAGGGCGGCCAGGCACGGTGGATCAAGTGGGCCAGATGCATCATGGTGCGCACCAGGCGCGCAGCGATCACCATGGAGCCGGCCTCGTCGCCGCGCAGTCCTGCCCGGCCAACGAAGGGCAGCTCCTCCCCCAGGCGCGACCAATCGGCATCGACCGCGTACAGCCACAGGTCGTGCGGGTACCACTGAAGCCTGTCGCGGATCGCGGTGATCCGCCCGGTCCCGTCATGGAACACGGGCCCTCCCGTCACCTCCAGCACGGCCTGTCCGGTCAGGGACAGCCAGTCGGTCGTCGGAAGCTCACCGCTGGTGTCCACACCGAGTCGCGAGAGGGCGAAGTCCCGTGCCGTGGCGGTCTCGCAGCGCTGGCGGACCACCGGTTCCCAGGTGGTGGCGAACCTGGTGGGTCGGCCGCGCCAGGAGTTCGGCAGTTCCCGTTCCAACAGGGCATCGACCTCATGTGCGCCGTCCTCGACCAGGAGTGTCAGGCGCAGGCCCCAGTCATGGTCCTGGGACTGGTCGTCGTCCAGTCCGAGCACGTCGGAGCCGGATCCCAGGCGGGCCGCGGCGTACGGCAGCCCGGGCAGGTGCTTCTCGAGCAGTGGCGCGACCACGTCGGTCCAGTACGCATGCGACAGCGCGGCCCCCGAGGGTTCGGGGTGCCGCGCTGCGCGGGAGGTGTTCATCAGGTCAGCGGCGTCGGAAGCACCTGGACGGCGAGGAGCCGGGTCAGGTGGTCCGGATCAGGCGCCGCGCAGGCGCTCGGCCAGGTAGCCCTCCACCTGGTCCAGGGCCACGCGCTCCTGGGCCATGGTGTCGCGCTCGCGCACGGTGACGGCCTGGTCCTCGGAGGTCTCGAAGTCCACGGTGATGCAGAACGGGGTGCCGATCTCGTCCTGGCGGCGGTAGCGACGACCGATCGCCTGGGACACGTCCATGTCCACGTTCCAGCGGCCGCGCAGCTGCGCCGCGAGCTGCTCGGCGCGAGGCACCAGGTCCTCGCTCTTGGACAGGGGCAGCACCGCGGCCTTGACCGGGGCCAGGCGCGGATCGAGCTTCAGCACGGTGCGCTTGTCCACCCCGCCCTTGGCGTTGGGGGCCTCGTCCTCTGCGTAGGCGTCCACCAGGAACGCCATCATGGAACGGGTCAGGCCGAACGACGGCTCGATCACGTAGGGGGTGTAGCGCTCGTTGCTGGCCTGGTCGAAGTACTGCATCTTGGTGCCGGAGGCCTCGGTGTGGCTGCCCAGGTCGAAGTCGGTGCGGTTGGCGATGCCCATCAGCTCGCCCCACTCGCTGCCCTGGAAGCCGAAGCGGTACTCGATGTCGATGGTGGCGTCGGAGTAATGGGCACGCTCGCCGTCGGGCACGTCGAAGCGGCGCATGTTGTCGGGGTTCACCCCGAGGTCCACGAACCAGTTCCAGCACGCCTCGACCCACTCATCGAAGTGGGTGCCGGCCTCCGAGGGGTGGGTGAAGTACTCGATCTCCATCTGCTCGAACTCGCGGGTGCGGAAGATGAAGTTGCCGGGCGTGATCTCGTTGCGGAAGGCCTTGCCGATCTGGCCGATGCCGAACGGGGGCTTCATGCGTGAGGCGGTGACCACGTTGAGGAAGTTCACGAAGATGCCCTGGGCGGTCTCCGGGCGCAGGAAGTGCAGGCCGGCCTCGCTGTCCACCGGGCCCAGGAACGTCTTGACCAGGCCGGAGAACTGCTGGGGGTCGGTGTACTCGCCGCGCGTGCCGCAGTTGGGGCAGGGGACCTCGGCGAGCCCACCCTCGGGGGCGCGGCCCTTCTTCTCCTCGAAGGCCTCGATCAGGTGGTCCTCGCGGAAGCGGTTGTGGCACTGCTTGCACTCCACCAGCGGGTCGGTGAACGTGGCGACATGGCCGGAGGCCTCCCACACCCGCTTGGGCAGGATGATGGAGGAGTCGAGCCCCACCATGTCGGCGCGGGAGCGCACGAAGGTGCGCCACCACTGCTGCTTGATGTTCTCCTTGAGCTCCACTCCGAGGGGCCCGTAGTCCCAGGCCGAGCGGGTACCTCCGTAGATCTCACCGGCCGGGAACACGAAGCCGCGCTTCTTCGCGAGAGCGATGACGTTGTCCAGCGTGCTGGCAGGGGCCTTGGCCACGGGGATTCTCCTGGTGACGGGGGTGGGGCAGAACCTGACCAGCATAGCCAGGTGCCCCCTGTGATCGTGCCCACGGGGGACGTGATGAGCGCGGTATCGACTTGCGTGGCCGCCACCATGGGTTGAGAATGATTGTCATGTCTAGGCCCATGATCCCCGCTGCAGCCCGTCCCACCCGTCGCACCCTGCTGGCCGTGCTCGGCCTCGGCACCGGGGCCGGGGTCCTCGCCGCCTGCGGCGGGGGCGGCAACAGCGGCGGTAACGGCGACGGCGCCTCGACGGTGATCGCGCCGTGCTACCCCATCGCCTTCCTGGCCGAGCGCATCGGGGGTGACCACCTCGAGGTGGTGAACCTCGCCACTCCGGGCGCGGACGCCCACGGCCTCGAGCTGTCGGTGCGCCAGGTCCAGCAGCTGCGCGATGCCGCCCTGGTGGTGCAGATCGCCGGGTTCCAGGCCGCGATCGACGACGCGATCTCCACCCACGGCGATGAGAACGTGCTGGAGGTGGCGGAGGCGATGACCATGCTGCCCTCCGGTGGTCACGAGGGCCATGACCACGACGACCACGAAGACGAGCACCTCGACGAGCACGAAGGCCACGAGCACGCCTCGGACGCAGGTGGTGACCACGAGGACCATGAGGGCGAGGAGGTCCACGAGGGCCATGAGCACGGGCCCACCGACCCCCACTTCTGGCAGGACCCGCTGCGCATGGCCGACCTGGGCGACGCCCTTGCCACCAGGCTCGGCAACATCGCCCCTGACCAGGCGGAGACCTTCACCTCCAACGCCCAGACGCTCCGCACCGAGCTCGAGGAGCTCGACGCGGAACTGTCCGAGAAGTACGGGGCCGTCCAGGGTGAGCGCCCGTTCGTCACCAGTCACGCCGCCTACGCCTACCTCGCTGATCGCTACGACCTGCACCAGATCGGGATCACCGGGGTGGACCCCGAGGTGGAGCCCTCCCCGCAGCGCCTGCTCGAACTGGAGCGCGTGATCAAGGACGAAGGGGTCACCACGATCTTCTTCGAGACCACTGCGTCGCCCAAGGTCGCGCAGACCCTGGCCGACAACGTCGGCGTCAAGAGCGAGGAGCTCGACAACCTCGCGACACAGCTGTCCGAGGAAGCCGACTATCCTCGCGTCATGCGAGAGAACGCCGAGAAGCTCGTGGCGAGCTGGTCGTGACCGGGCCCGCCACGCCCGTCGTCGAGGTCACCGACGCCCACGTCTCCCTGGGCGGCACCGAGGTGCTGCACGGGATCGACCTGCGGATCGACCCCGGGGAGCTGGTGGCGCTGCTCGGCGCCAACGGCTCCGGCAAGTCGACCCTGCTGCGCACCATCGTGGGCGTGTTCCCGATGGACAGCGGCTCCGCCACCCTGATGGACATGCCGGTGGCACGATCCCGCGCGCACGATCGGATGGGCTACGTCCCCCAGGACGCCACCGACGGCGGGTCCATCCCCGCCACCGCACGGGAGACAGTGGCCACGGGGCTCCTCGGAGCCCGCACCTGGCGCCCCCGACTGCGTGATCCCCGCGTCATGCGCGTCCTGGACGCCGTGGGCATGGCCGATCTGGCCGACCGGCCGATCACCCGGATGTCCGGCGGGCAGCGGCGGCGCGTGATGATCGCCCGCGCCCTGGTGCGCGATCCCGAGTTCCTGGTGCTGGACGAACCGTTCTCCGGCGTGGACCTGCCCACCCAGGAGGTCATCGCGGCACTGTTCCGTGACCTCTCCGCCCGTGGCACCACGATCCTGGTGGTGCTCCACGAGATCGGTCCGTTGGAGGGCGCCATCCAGCGCGCGGTGGTGCTGGACCACGGGCTCGTCGTCCACGACGGCCCCGTCGGTGAGCGCCCCCTGCTGGACCCGGGTCACGACCACTCCCACCATGCCACCCCGATCGACGAATGCCTCGGACAGGAACTCCACCCCGCATGATCTCCGCCTTCGACCTGCTCACCTCGGACGTGATGCGGTATCCCCTGATCATCGCGGTCCTGATCGGCCTGACGGCCCCCGTGGTGGGAACCTTCCTGGTGCAGAAGCGCCTGTCCCTGCTGGGCGACGGCCTGGGCCACGTGGCCCTCACCGGTGTGGCCGTGGGCTGGCTGGTGGGCGCCTGGCTGTCCGTGAGTCCCGGTGACCTGCTGGCGATCCCCGGCGCACTGGCCGCCTCCGTGCTGGGTGCCCTCGCGATCGAGTACGTGCGCGAGGTGGGGCACACCAGCCGCGATGTGGCCCTCGCGATCCTCTTCTACGGAGGCATCGCCGGCGGCGTGGTGATCATCCAGCTCGCCGGTGGCACCTCGCAGAACCTGATGGGGTACCTGTTCGGCTCCCTGTCCACCGTCACCTCCACGGACCTCACCATCGCCGTGGTGCTGGCCGTGGTGGTGCTGGCGGTGGGCCTGGGACTGTCCGGCCTGCTTGCCGCCGTCACCACGGACGAGGAGTTCGCTCGCGCCTCCGGGCTCCCGGTGCGCCTGGTCAACGTGCTGATCGCGGTGATGGCTGCACTGACCGTGACCCTGTCGATGCGGATCGTGGGCGCGCTGATGGTCTCCGCCCTGATGATCGTGCCGGTGGCCGCCGCGCAGACGATGGTGATCGGCTTCGGCCGCACCATGCGCACCGCCATGGCGATCGCGGTGGCCGCATCACTGGGCGGACTGCTGATCACCGTGTACGTGGACCTGCCACCGGGCGGCGTGATCGTGCTGCTGAGCATCGGGGTGTACGCGATCGGGTTGCTCTCCCGTGCTGTGCTCGGCGCCCCTGTCGGCAGGATCCGCTCGGGAGCGGGCCGGTCCGCGCGCACCGAGGCTCGTGGCGAAGTCCGAGACATGACCGAGGCACGCTCAACGGCCGATGCGGGGGATGCGACGAGGGCTCCGCGTACCTCGCGTCACCTCACCTAGAGGTTTTCAGCCAGGATGGGGGACAATCGTCAGATGCAACGCAATACCCGGCAGCGCGCCGCCATCCTGGAGACGCTCGGTCGGCAGGACGAGTTCCGCAGCGCTCAGCAGATCCATGAGCAGATGCGCGCAGACGGCGAGACCGTGGGCCTGGCCACCGTGTACCGCAACCTGCAGTCACTCTCCACCGCCGGCCGTCTGGACGTGCTGGTCAGCGCCGAGGGCGAGTCCCTGTACCGCCAGTGCGAGGCCGACGGGCACCACCATCATCTGGTGTGCAGGCAGTGCGGCCGCACCGTGGAGTTCCTGGCACCGAAGCTCGAATCGGCGATGACCGCCATCGCCGGGGAGCACGGCTTCACGGACCTCGATCACACGCTGGAGGTGTTCGGCCTGTGCGCCGAGCACGCCGCTGAGGGCTCTGCGCACTCCGACAGCACCGAAGGCTCCAAGGGGAGCGAAGGCGACAAGGGGGCCGACGCCCGATGATGGACTGGGTGCAGTCACTGCCGATCGTGCCGGCGGTGGCGTTCCTGTACGTGGTGGTGCTGTGCCGCGCCGGTGGCACCTACGCGCTGGGCCGTGGCGCCCGCAAGGCCGCCAATCGGGGCAAGGTCGCCGCCTGGTTGGAGTCGCCCCGGGTGGAGCGCGCCAGCCGCATCGTGAACAAGTGGGGTGCGCCGGTGGTCGCCTTCAGCTTCCTCACCATCGGCTTCCAGACCGCCTGCAACGCTGCCGCCGGCCTCACCGGCATGCCCCTGCGTCGCTACCTGCCGGCGCTCGCGGTGGGTGGGTTCGCCTGGGCGATCATCTACGCGACCGTGGGCCTGGCTGCGATCGGCCTGTGGCTGGAGCTGTTCTTCCGCTCGCCGTGGGCAGCTGTCGCGGCCCTGGCGCTGATGGTGGTGCTGGTGATCTACCTGGTGCGCCACAAGCATCGCAGTGGCGGTCTGGCACCCACCGGCACCGGCGACGAGCCGGAGGTCGGGTCCGAGGGCATCGAGGACGAGCCCGGCGCCGCTCAGCCGGCCTCCTCCTCGCCGTCGGTCCGTTCCTGATCTGCTGACTGAACGGGGGCGTCGACCGCTCCCCCGTAGCGGCGGTCCCGCCGGGCATACTCGGTGGCGGCCCGCCACAGCACCACCCGGTCCACGTCGGGCCACAGCTCGGGAACGAACACCAGCTCCGCATAGGCCGACTGCCACAGCAGGAAGTTCGAGGTGCGCTGCTCACCGCTGGTCCGGATGAACAGGTCCACGTCCGGCATGTCGGGGTCGATCAGGTGACGTGCGAAGCTCGCCTCGGTGATGCCGCGGCCCGAGATGCGACCCGAGCGGGCCTGTTCGGCGATCTCGCGCACC
This sequence comes from Brachybacterium muris, assembly GCF_016907455.1. Taxonomy (NCBI): domain Bacteria; kingdom Bacillati; phylum Actinomycetota; class Actinomycetes; order Micrococcales; family Dermabacteraceae; genus Brachybacterium; species Brachybacterium muris. Next base: position 1,771,615 of record NZ_JAFBCB010000001.1, read on the forward strand.
GCGTCGATGATCTCGGCCCTGCCCCCGTAGTTCACGCACATGTACAGGGTCATGCGGGTGTTGGCGGCAGTGAGCCGCTCTGCTTCCTGCAGCTCCTTGATCACGCTGCCCCACAGGCGCTGCGGCCTGCCGATCCACACGATCCGCACCCCCCAGGAGTTCAGGGTGTCCCGCTGGCGGCGCAGCACCGTGCGGGAGAAGCCCATCAGGAACCGCACCTCCTCCGGTGACCGCTTCCAGTTCTCGGTGGAGAAGGCGTAAGCCGAGAGGTGGGTGACGCCGATCTGCAGGGCTCCGGCCACCACGTCCAGCAGGGCCGCCTCCCCGGCCTCGTGCCCGGCGGTGCGGGGCAGGCCGCGCTGGTTCGCCCAGCGCCCGTTGCCGTCCATCACCACGGCGACGTGGGCGGGCACGACCTGGTGCGGCAGCCGAGGCGGCTGTGCCCCGCTGGGGTGGTCGAAGGGCTCGGTGTACTCCCGGCGGTCCCGTGGCATGTGGGCAGGCTCCTTCTGGCGGTCGGTTCTCAGGCAGTTCAGCCGTGCTGCGGCTCAGCCGTACTGCAGGTCAGCGTTCGACGTAGCTCATCGAACGCACGGAGCGCTCGAGGTTCCAGGTCACGGTGTCGGCGATCAGGCGTCCGGCCTCCAGCATCACGGTCTCATCGGCCGTGACGGCATTCTCCCAGTCCCCCGCCAGCAGGAAGATCATGTGCTCGACCGCAGCCTGGCGCACAGCGGTCGCGCCCGGCCTCCGGCAGGGGGTGCACACCAGGCCCCCGGCGCGCACGTCGATCGCGTGATGGGGCCCGGGGGCACCGCAGGTGGCGCACACCCGCAGCTCCGGCGCCCACCCCGACAGCGCCAGCGTGCGCAGCAGGAAGGAGTCCAGCACCAGGGGTGCGGCGAACTGCCCGGCGGCCATCGTGCGCATCGCTCCCACCAGCAGCAGGAAGCCGCGCTGGGAAGGGTCCACGACCTCGTCGGTCAGGCGGTCAGTGGTCTCCAGCATCGCGCTGGCGGCGGTGAAGCGCCCGTAGTCCGCCGTGATCTGCTGGGCGAAGGTGTCGATCGTGACCACCTGGGTGACCGTGTGGAGGTTGCGTCCCGTGTGCAGCTGCACGTCGATCAGGCCGAAGGGCTCAAGGCGGGCCCCGAAGCGGCTGCCAGTGCGGCGCACGCCCTTGGCCACGGCCCGCACCTTCCCGTGCCTGCGGGTGAGCAGGGTGATGATGCGATCGGCCTCGCCCAGCGGATGGGTGCGCAGCACGATCGCATGGTCACGGTAGAGCTTCTGCATGGTGGATCGAGCCTACGCCGCAGCCGCTCCGGTTCTGTGGTGCGAGGATGTGACGATGCGCGTGTTCTGCTCGATCCGCCCCTCGGCCGACGCTGTCGAGCATCTCGACGCGGCCCTCGATGCCGTGCGCGACCGTGCTGGCAGGGCACTGCACTGGGGCGACCCGGATCAGTGGCACCTCACCCTCGCCTTCGCACCGCAGCTCCCGGGCGGAGCCGTGGAGGACTCCTTCGATCATCTGGCGCAGGTGCTGTCCGGGCACGGGCCCATGGACCTGCATCTGGCCGGGGCGGGCGTGTTCTCCGGCCGCGCCCTGTGGATCGGCGTGGGTGGCGATGTCGATGACCTGGCAGCACTGATGCGCGAGGACCTGCTGGGCGATCAGGACCGGGAGCGGCGCCGGGCCCACCTCACGGTGGCGCGGGTCTCGGCCCGGGCCCCGCGGCCTCGCAGGCGTCGCTACCGCGGTGAGCCGGCCCAGCCGGATCCGACGGAGCTGGTGCTGGCAGAGGTGGTGCGGGCCATGTCGGTGTACCGGGGCCCCGCCTGGGAGGTCCGGGAGGTGGAGCTGGTCTCCTCCCGCCTCGGTGCGGGTCGTTCCGGAGGCCCGTTGCACGAGGTGCTGGGCTCGGTGCCGCTGGGCGCGAATCCTCGGGGCTGACGCCGCAGCTCCCACCCTCAGCGCTCCACTGTGGTGCTGGCCCGGATGGCAGGACCGACCCCGGCGGCACCCGCGGGTGGCACGCTCCAGCCCCCGGCCTCGGCGAGGACGAAGGTGTTGTCGGCAGGTCGAACCGAGGATCGCCCTCGGCGCGGGCCTCGATCCGCTGTGCGTTCATCTGCGCAGTCGGTCCAGCCCCTGCAGATCCCCCAGGGTGCCGGCAGCCTCCACCAGGGCCTCGCGGAAGGCCAGCAGAGCGGGGTGTTCGCGGGCACCGGCACGCGCTGCCGTGTACAGCGAGCGGTGCGGGTCCCCGGGTAGGCGCAGGGGCCGAGTGCCGCCCAGGTGCTCGGCGGCGATGAGGCCGGGCACAAAGGCCACGGCGTGGCCGGAGCGCACCAGGTGCACTTGCAGCAGTGGGTCCGGGGTCTCGAACCGGATCCAGGGCTCGATCCCGTCCGAGCGCAGCACGGTTCTCTCCCAGACGCCGGTGCGCACACCGGCGGGGTCCAGTGCCCAGGGCGCCTCCGCGAGGTCGGAGAGGGTGCGTGCCTCGGACCAGGGTCCCGTGGCGGGCAGCACCACCAGCAGGGGATCCCTGAGCAGGTCCTCCCGGTCAGTGCCGCGCCGCACCACGAGTTCGCCCCCGGGGTAGGTCTCCCCCAGGATCACCTCGAAGTGGTGGGCCAGCAGGCCTTCGTAGGCCTCCTCCACCTCCCGCTGCGCGATCTCGATGCGCAGCAGGGGGTGGCGCTGCTCGAGGATGCTCACCGCGACCGGTGCCAGCGCGATCATCGGGGTCTGGAAGGACGCCACGCGCAGAACTCCCCCGTCGGTGTGACCGGCGGCCACCAGTTCGGCGCGCGCCGTCTCCATCAGGGCCAGCATCTCCTGGGCGCGGCGTGCCAGCCGCTCCCCCGCATCAGTGAGGACCACGCCCCGTCCGGCCTGTTCCAGCAGGGAGACCTTCGTCTCCCGCTCCAGCTGTGCGAGCTGCTGGGACACGGCCGACGGGGACATGCTGCTGGTGCGGGCAACGGCCGACATGGTGCCCAGCCTGTGCAGTTCGTGCAGCAGGAACAGCCGGTGAAGGTTGAGCATGGGTTCCTCCCGTAACCGTTCAGTTCTGCTTCACGATACAGGTGGCAAAGATTCGCTGGACCGTCGTGTGCCGAGGGTGCACAGTGGGCTCATGACCTCCTCGCTCTCCCCCGCTTCCGCACCCATCAACGGTGCCGGAGGTGCTGCGGCCGTAGGCAGCGGCCCATCTGGTGCCCCCGGCATCCCTGCGCACCGCCCCGGTGCCATGCCGGTGCTGATGATCCTGGCCTCGTGCATGTGCCTGCAGTTCGGTGCGGCCCTGGCGGTACAGCTGTTCCCGGCGATCGGTGCGTGGGGCACCACGTCTCTGCGCCTGGGTATCGCCGCAGTGGTGCTGCTGGCGATCACCCGGCCCAAGCTGCACCGCTTCACCGGCCGCCAGTGGGTGGCCGTCGCCGTGTTCGGTGTGGTGATCGGGGCGATGAACGGAACCTTCTACGCCTCGATCGAGCGGATCCCGCTCGGCACCGCCGTGGCGATCGAGTTCCTGGGCCCTCTCACCGTGGCCGCCGTGCTCTCCACCCGGCGCAGCGACCTGCTGTGGGTGCTGCTGGCCCTGGGTGGAGTGAGCCTGTTCGGCCTGGAGTCCCTCACCGGCGCGGATCACCTGGACCTGATCGGGGTGCTGCTGGCGCTGGTGGCTGCGGTGTTCTGGGGCCTGTACGTGCTCAGCAGCGCCCGGGTGGGACAGCTGGTGCCCGGGCAGGACGGCCTGGCGATGGCCATGGCGATCGGTGCCCTGACGGTGCTGCCGCTGGGTGCCCCCGGTGCCGTGGCCGGGCTGATGGACCTGCGCCTGCTGGCCCTCGCAGCGGGTACGGCCGTGCTGGCCTCGGTGCTTCCGTACACCCTGGAGCTGTCGGCCCTGCGCCGCCTGCCCCGCAACGTGTTCGGCATCCTGCTGAGCCTGGAACCGGCGATCGCTCTGATGGCCGGGGTGGTGCTGCTCGGCCAGGGGCTCAGCGTGCTGAAGGTGGCTGCGGCCGCACTGGTGATGCTGGCCAGCATCGGGGTGACCCTTACGGCGCGGGCACCGCGGCCGGATTCGGCAACCGTTCTCTCCGATCCCGAGGTGGCTCCCGTCTCTGCCCCTGCCACTGCGTCCTACGCCGGTACCGGTGCAGGAGCCAGTGAGGACCAGGCCTGGGAGCCCCCGCCGCTCACGGATCAGATCCCCGTGATCTCCCATGCCACCGTCACCGGTGAGATACAGGCCACCGTCACCGGTGAGATACAGGCCCTCACCGAGGCGGAGCTGGATCAGGAGCAGCCGCCGTCCCGGTGATTCAACGGGGGTTCTCTCGGGCCGTCAGCACTCTTCGCTCCCCGGATCGTCACTTTCGGGGTCATCATCCTCGGGAGCGTCCCTCTCGGGCAGGCACCACTCATGGCCGCAGGCACCGCAGTGTCGATCGCGGTAGGTGGGCGTGCAGCCGAACGAGACCCATGGTGGCGCGCTGTAGAACACCTCTGGCGTGGGCATACCCAGCATGTCGTGGAACACCTCTCCTGAACCGCACACGGGGCAGGTTCCACGCGGGGGCCATGAGACGGCGTCCTGTTCCTGATCATCCATGGCCCGAATCTACGGTGCGGGTATGACGAACGAACCGGGCCCTGGCACCGCGTCGCCCCGGCCCGGAACTCCCACGGATGCCACAGGTACTGTGGGCCCGAGCAGCGAGAGAGGCGACACGGTGCAGCGACAGCAGAAGGACCGTCCAGGAGGCAATGTGCTCGCCACATGCCTGGTGATGCTGGTGGCGATCGCGGTCACGGCTCTGCTCGCATTCGCGATCGTGCAGCTCTCCGGATGAGGGGCCGGCCCCGCTGTCGGGGCCGGCCCACCCGCCCGCGCGTACTCAGGCCGCGGTGCGTGTGAGTATTCGTAGTCGTGGGAGCCACCGAATCTTGCTCTTGGGGACCGCCGATCGTGCCGACGGGGGCCAGTAGCCGCCGCGGTGGGGACCACTGGCTCCCGCCGGCATCGGGTCACTGGGGCAGTGCGGTGTGTTCTCGCATGTTCCTGTCGCCGGTGTCGATCCAGATTGTGTTGTGCACGATGCGGTCCATGATCGCATCGGCGTGGACTGCTCCACCGAGCCGGGCGTGCCAGTCCTTCTTCGGGTACTGGGTGCAGAACACGGTCGAGCCGGTGTCATAGCGGCGCTCGAGCAGTTCCAGCAGCATCGAACGCATTCCCTCGTCAGGATGGTCCAGCAGCCACTCGTCGATCACCAGCAGCGAGAACGTGGAGTACTTCCGCAGGAACTTCGTCTGGCCCTGCGGCTTGTCCTTTGCCAGGGCCCAGGCCTCTTCGAGGTCGGGCATTCGGATGTAGTGGGCTCGGAGCCGGTGCTGGCAGGCCTGCTTCGCCAGCGCGCAGCCGAGGTAGGACTTCCCTGAGCCGGTGAAGCCCTGGAAGACCACGTTCTGTTGCCGCTGGATGAAGGAGCAGGTTGCCAGTTGCGCGATCACGTTCCGGTTCAGTCCCCGTTCCTCGACCAGATCCAGCCGCCGCAGGTCCGCTCCGGGATAACGCAGCCCCGCCCGGCGGATCAGACCCTCGACCTTTCCATGATTGAAGATGGAATGCGCCTCGTCCACGATCAGCTGGAGCCGTTCCTGGAACGACATCCCCAGCACGTGAGCCTCATCCTGGGCATCGATCGCGTCCAGCAGCGCGGTCGCGCCCATCTCGCGCAGCTTCCGCTTCGTGTCGTTATCGATCACGCTCACCGGACACCTCCGGCGTAGTAGTCGGCGCCACGGACGTATCCGCCGTCTTCCGCGGGTTCCTCGCGGGGTGGACGCAGGGCGGCGACCTTGTCCTGCCCGGTGGCCAAGATCGGGTGCAGATGCGCATAGCGCGGTGAACGGACCCGTCCCGTCAGCGCGAGTGCGCAGGCCGCCTCGACCCGATCTACGGAGAAGCGGCGAGAGAGCCGTAGCACCGCCAACGCGGGATCCAGGCCCTGTTCCACGATCGGCACGGACTCGAAGATCCGCTGGATCACGATCACCGTGGCCGGCCCGACCCGATCTGCCCACGCCCGCACCCTCTGCGCGTCCCAGGCCTGGAAACGCTCGCCCGCAGGTAGGTCCGCGTCGTTGGTGCGGTACTCATTGCTCGCGGTCTCCGGGAGCAGCAGGTGACTGGTCAGTCGCTGGCTGCCCTGATAGATCTCCAGCGTCCGGGCCGTGATGCGCAGATCGACCTTCGCGCCGATGTGCGCGAACGGCGCGGAGTAGAAGTTCCGCGCGAACGTGACGTGCCCGTTCCTGCCCACTCGTCGTCCGTAGTGCCATGTCGAGATCTCGTAGGGCACCGCCGGCAGCGGCGTCAGCAGCGGCCGCTCCTCCGCGTCGAACACGCTGGCGCGGGATCCGGGCCGCTTCTGGAACGGCTCCGCGTTATAGGCCTCCATCCGCTGCCCGATGGCGGCTGCAAGTTCGGGCAGGGACGTGAATCGCTGATCCCGCAGCCCGGCGATGACCCAGGTCGCGACGTGCGCGACGGTGTTCTCCACGCTCGCCTTGTCTTTCGGTTTCCGCACCCTCCCCGGGAGCACCGCCGCCGAGTAATGCGCTGCCATCTCGCGATACGCATCGTTCAGGACGATCTCGCCCTCGCGGGGGTGCTTCACCACACCGGTCTTGAGGTTGTCCGGAACGATCCTCGGGACCGTCCCGCCCAGCGCCTCGAACATCGCTACGTGCGCTCGCAGCCAGGACTCCTGGCGCATATCCAGCGCCGGGAAGCAGAACGCGTAACGAGAAAAAGGCAGGCAGGCAACGAACAAGAACACCTTCGAGACCTCGCCGGTGACCGGATCGGCCAGCTCCATCGTGGGGCCGGACCAGTCGACCTCCACGCTCTGGCCGGCCTTGTGACCGACTCTCGAAGCGGCACCGGTGACCATGACGTGGTGCTGGTAGGTGCGGCAAAACCGGTCATACCCCATCGCCGGATCCCCAGCCGCCGTGGTCGCGTCGAAGTACTCGCCGTGCAACAGCTTCAGCGTCACGCCGACCCTGGCCATCTCTCGATGGACCTGTTCCCAGTCCGGCTGTGCGAACACGCTCTCGTGCTCGCCCCGGCCCGGGAACAACCGGGCATACACCTGCTCATCGGCGACGTCCGCGATATCGCCCCACCCGATCCCTGCAGCGTCAGCGGCCTCGAACACCGCCCTCACGGACTTGCGGGACATGCCCTGCGAGGACGAAATCGCTCGCCCCGACAGACCTTCTGCGCGCAGCTGGAGCACCAGCTTCGCCCTGATCTTCCGTACCATTCCAGATTGCTCCTTCCGCCGCGTGCCCTATACACACGGCGGAAGGAGCGTAGACAGAGCGGCCCCAACGACACCACTGGTGGTCCCGAACGACGCCACCGCTACGGCAGCGACGTGGCACCCGAACCCTCGATCAGCGGACCCCAGCGAGGCGAATATTCAGTGCGTGCCCGATGCTCCCGGTTCAGGGCCGAGATGATCGCCTCCAGCGACGCACGGGTGATCGAGCCGTCGATGCCCACGCCCCAGAAGATCCGGTCGCCGATCTCGCACTCGATGTACGCAGCGGCCAGGGAGTCGTCGCCCTCGGTCAGCGCGTGCTCGGCGTAGTCCAGGATCCGCACATCGATCTGCCGCTCGGCCAGGGCCTTGACGAACCCGTCCAGCGGGCCGTTGCCGATGCCGGTGACCTCGTGCTCCTGGCCGTCCACCAGCAGCTGCACGGTGATGCGGTCGCTGCCCTCGCCCTGGGACTGCTGGTGCACACCGCGGAAGCCGTAGCGGCCCCAGCGGCGGGACTCGTCAGCAGAGGGCAGGTACTCGTCGGTGAAGCAGTCCCACAGTGCCGCGGGCGAGACCTCGCCGCCCTCGGAATCGGTGAGGTGCTGGACCACCCCGGAGAACTCGATCTGCAGGCGACGCGGCAGGTCCAGGCCGTGCTCGGTGCGCAGAATGTACGCCATCCCGCCCTTGCCGGACTGCGAGTTCACGCGGATCACGGCCTCGTAGGAGCGGCCCACGTCCTTGGGGTCGATGGGCAGGTACGGAACCCGCCACACCAGCTCATCGCGCGTGACGCCCTGCTTCTCGGCGTCGGTGTCCATCCGCTCCAGGCCCTTCTTGATGGCGTCCTGGTGAGAGCCGGAGAAGGCGGTGAAGACCAGGTCGCCGCCGTAGGGGCTGCGCTCGGGAACCGGCATCTGGTTGCAGTGCTCCACGGTGCGGCGCACCTCGTCGAGGTCCGAGAAGTCGATCTGCGGGTCGATGCCCTGGCTGAACAGGTTCAGGCCCAGTGTCACCAGGTCCACGTTGCCGGTGCGCTCCCCGTTGCCGAACAGGCAGCCCTCGATGCGGTCGGCGCCGGCCATGTAGCCCAGCTCGGCGGCGGCCACACCGGTGCCGCGGTCGTTGTGGGGGTGCAGGGACAGCACCACGCTGTCGCGGCGGTCCAGGTGGCGGTGCATCCACTCAATGGAATCGGCGTACACGTTCGGCGAGGCCATCTCCACCGTGGCCGGCAGGTTGATGATCACCTTGTCCTCGGGCGTCGGCTGGAACACCTCGATCACCGCGTTGCACACCCGCAGGGCGTACTCCAGCTCGGTGCCGGTGTAGGACTCCGGGGAGTACTCGTAGGTGATGGCGGTCTCCGGGACCGTCTCCTCGTACTTCTTGCACAGCAGGGCACCCTGCACGGCGATGTCCAGCACGGCGTTCTCATCGGCCCGGAACACCACGTCGCGCTGCACCACGGAGGTGGAGTTGTACAGGTGCACCACGGCGCGCTTCGCACCGGCGATCGCCTGGTAGGTGCGCTCGATCAGGTGCTCACGGGACTGGGTGAGCACCTGGATGGTGACGTCCTCCGGGATGCGGTCCTCCTCGATGAGGGTGCGCACGAAGTCGAAGTCGGTCTGGGAGGCGGCGGGGAACCCCACCTCGATCTCCTTGTAGCCCATGCCGACCAGCAGTTCGAACATCCGCAGCTTGCGCTCGGAGTTCATGGGGTCGATCAGGGCCTGGTTGCCGTCGCGCAGGTCCACGGCGCACCAGCGGGGCGCCCGGGTGATGCGGCGGGTGGGCCAGGTGCGGTCCGGCAGCTCGACCTGGATCTGCTCGTGGTACGGCAGGTACTTGTGGACGGGCATGCCGGAGGGGTGCTGGGGGGTGTCGCCGCGGGAGCCGACGACGGGCACCGAGGGATCAGCCGTCGCGGGAACCTCCGTGGCGGAGATCGGGGCGGCAGGGGCCTGGGAGGCAGGGGTCTGAGCGGCGGTTGCCGCAGGAGAGGTGCTGTTCACGGGTGGTCCTTCACGCGTTCGATGCGGATCGCCGGGGTGCATGTCCGAAGCCGCGGCGAGGTCCCGGCGGTGTCAGGCCTCGGCGCGGCGAAGAAGCAGGAGCGTCCCGTGCATTCCGTCACCGTAGCACTGGTGTGAGGCACGTCGCCGAACGGGTCCGAGCCATGGGCACGGATGGTCGGGCCACCGCACGAGCCGGGCCTGTCCGTACGGATCGGGCTCAGAAGCCGAGGCGACCCAGCTGCTTGGGGTCGCGCTGCCAGTCCTTGGCGACCTTGACCCGCAGGTCCAGGTGGACCTTGCGTCCCACCAGCTCATTGATGCCTGCACGGGCCTGCGAGCCCACTTCCTTCAGGCGCGAGCCGCCGCGGCCGATGATGATGCCCTTCTGGCTGTCGCGCTCCACGAACAGGCTGGCCCGGACCGTGAGGCGTCCCTTGCCGGGTTCGACGTGGGCGAAGGGATCACCGTCGGGGTCCACCTCCACCACTTCCTCGACCACCACGGCGATGGAGTGGGGCAGCTCGTCGCGCACGCCCTCCAGTGCCGCCTCGCGGATCAGCTCGGCGATGCGGTCGTCGCGGGACTCCTCGGTGAGCTGGTCGTCCGGGTACAGCGGCGGGCCAGCCGGCAGGTTCTGGGCGATGACGTCCAGCAGCACGTCGACCTGGGTGCCCTGCACGGCGCTGATGGGGACGATGTCGTCGCACTCCAGCATCTCGCTGACGGCCACCAGGTGCTCGGCGACGGCGTCTCGACTGACCAGGTCGGTCTTGGTGACCACGGCGATGACGCGGGGGCCGCGCCGGCCGCGGCGCAGCTCCGCGAGGTCCTCGGCGATGAACCTGTCCCCCGGCCCCAGCTTCTGATCGGCCGGCAGGCAGAAGCACACCACGTCCACCTCGGCAAGGGTCTCGCGCACAAGGTCGTTCAGGCGCTCCCCGAGCAAGGTGCGGGGGCGGTGCACGCCGGGGGTGTCCACCAGCACAATCTGCGCATCGGGGCGGGTGACGATGCCACGGATCGCCCGGCGAGTGGTCTGCGGCTTGGACGAGGTGATCGCCACCTTGTCGCCCACCAGGGCATTGGTCAGGGTGGACTTGCCGACATTGGGCCGGCCCACCAGGGCCACGAAGCCGGAGCGGTGGGTCCCCGCGCCTGTCGTGTCCATGCCGTGCGGGGTCTGCTCATTGCTCACGGGGGTCCTCCTGGCGGGTGGCGCGGTCGCTGCGAGCAGCGTCGGCGATGGGGGTGTGCGGGGCGTCGGGCTCGTCATCGGTGCTGGGGCCGGTGGCGCGGGAGACCAGCAGGGTGGACAGACGCTTGCGCCGTCCGGTGGTGCGCTCCGCCTCGAGCTGGAGGCCATGGATGGTGCCGCGGGAGCCGACGATCGGGACGCGCCCGATGGCCTTGCCGAGCAGACCGCCGATGCTGTCCACGTCCTCGTCGTCGATCTCCAGGCCGAACAGCTCGCCCACCTCGGAGACGCCCTCGCGGGCAGGCACCCGATAGGTGCCCTCTCCCAGGTCCTCGATCTTCTGCTCGGTGCGGTCGTGCTCGTCGGCGATCTCGCCCACGATCTCCTCGACCACGTCCTCGATGGTGACGATGCCGGAGACGCCGCCGTACTCGTCCACCACGATCGCGATGTGCACGCGGCTGGTCTGCATCTGCCGCAGCACCACGTCGGCCGAGACGAACTCGGGAACGAAGTGGGCACGGCGGGCGATCTCCTCGACGGGACGGTCCGGGCGCGGGTCCCACGGGGAGTGCATCGCCCGCATGACGTCCTTGACGTAGAGCATCCCCAACAGGTCGTCCACGTTCTCGCCGATCACCGGGATGCGGGAGAAACCGGAACGGACGAACAGGCGCATGGCCTGCTCCGCGGTGGAGCCCGCGGGGATGGCGACCATGTCGGTGCGGGGCACCATCAGCTCGCGCACGATGGTGTCGCGCAGGTCGAACACGCCCTGGATCATGTCGTGCTCGGCGACCTCCAGGTGCTGCTTCTCCAGGGCCCGGTCCACGCTGGAGCGCAGCTCGGAGTCCACCCCGTAGGGGCCGTCCTCCTCCGCGGCACCGGGGGTGAACACGCTGCTCAGCGCGATCAGGGCGCTCGCCGGGGGCCACAGCACGGTGCGCACCGCGCTCACCAGGGGGGCGGTGGAGATGAGCACCGCCTCGGGGCGGCGCCGGCCGATGGTGCGCGGGGAGACGGACAGGCCGATGAACAGCATCACCGAGGCGATCGCCAGCGACACCAGCACCGGCACCACCCAGCCGTCCAGCCACAGGAACACCAGGGCGGCGATCGCCACGGCCATCACGGCCTCGGCGAGGATCCGGCCCAGGCTCACGGCAGCCAGGGTGCGGTGGGAGTCCTCGTGCTGGTGAAGCACCCGGCGCCGCACACCGGCGGGGCGGTCCTCCAGGGCCCGCTCCAGGGCGGAGCGGGTGGTCGCTGCGAGAGCGGAGTCCGCGGCGGTGAGCACCGCACCGATCACCAGGCCCACGATCGCGACGGGGATCAGGATCCCGGCGGCGAGGGTCATGAGTCGCGGCGCGAGGCGAGGAACGTCAGCAGCAGCTTGCGCTGCAGGTCGAACATCACCCGACGCTCGTCCTCCTCGGCGTGGTCGTAGCCAAGCAGGTGCAGGATGGAGTGGCAGGTCAGCAGCAGCATCTCCTCGACGGCGCTGTGACCGGACCCGGCCGCCTGCTTCGAGGCCACCGACGGGCAGATCACCACGTCGCCCAGCAGCCCCTCCGGCGCGGGCCGCTCGGCGGTGCCGGGGGTCAGCTCGTCCATGGGGAAGCTGAGCACGTCGGTGGGGCCGGGCTCGTCCATCCACTGCACGTGCAGGCGTTCCATCGCCTCCTCGTCCACGAACAGGATCGAGAGCTCGGTGGCCGGGTGCAGGTGGAGGGCCTCGAACACGAAGCGGGCGAGGTGGACGAACTCCGTCTCGTCCACACGGGCGGTGGTCTCGTTGCGGACCTCGATGGTCATCTCAGGCTCCCTTGGGGTTCGTGCCACGGCCGGAGCCGCTGCCGCGGTGGCGCGAGTCGCGGTTGCCTCCCGGGCCCACCTCCCAGCGTCCGTAGGCCTCGACGATGTCGCTGACCAGGCGGTGGCGCACCACGTCCCGCGGGGACAGGCGGCAGAAGGAGATGTCGTCCACCCCGCCGAGGACCTGCTCGACCACCCGCAGCCCGCTCTTGGTGGCGCCGGGCAGGTCCACCTGGGTGACGTCGCCGGTGACCACCATCGTGGAGTTGAACCCCAGGCGGGTCAGGAACATCTTCATCTGCTCAGGGGTGGTGTTCTGCGCCTCGTCCAGGATGATGAACGCGTCGTTCAGGGTGCGGCCGCGCATGTACGCCAGCGGTGCCACCTCGATGGTCCCGGCGCCCATCAGCCGCGGGATCGACTCCGGGTCCAGCATGTCGTGCAGGGCGTCGTACAGCGGCCGCAGGTACGGGTCGATCTTCTCGTTCAGCGTGCCGGGCAGGAAGCCCAGCCGCTCCCCCGCCTCCACGGCGGGCCGGGTGAGGATAATCCGGTTGATCTGCTTGGAAAGCAGCTGCTGGACGGCCATCGCGACGGCCAGGTAGGTCTTGCCGGTGCCGGCGGGCCCGATCCCGAAGGTGATGGTGGAGGACTCGATGGCCTCGATGTACGACTTCTGCCCCATGGTCTTGGGGCGGATGGTACGGCCGCGCGAGGACAGGATGGTGCGCGAGAGCACCTGCTCCAGTCGCTCCCCCTGGGCGCGGTCGTCCCCGTAGAGGGCTGCGGCGCGCTGCACGGCCTCGGCGGTGACGGCCTGCCCGGTGGCGGCCAGCTCGATCAGGGCGCGCACGATGTGCTCGCTGCGGCGCAGCGCCTCCTCGGTGCCGCGCAGGGTGATCTGGTGGCCACGCACGTGCACGTCGGTGTCGGGCACCTGCTCCTCGAGGGCGGCGAGCGCCTGGTCGTTCTCCCCGAGCACCTGGAAGGGGCTGAGATGGTCGGGGATCGCCAGGCGGCGTTCGATCACCTCGGGGGTGCGGCCGGGCGTGGGGGTGACGGGGTCGGTCACAGTTCTCCTTCTGCGAGCTCTCCGCTCGCCAGGACGTGCGCGTGCACGTGGAAGACGGTCTGCCCGGCGCTCTGGCCGGTGTTGAACACGAGACGGAAGTCGCCATCGGCCAACTGCTGGGCCAGTGAGCCGGCCACGGCCACCACGTGCGCCAGCTGCTCGGGCTGATGGGCGAGCTCTCGCACATCGGCGCGGTGCTCGCGCGGCACCACCAGCACATGCACGGGTGCCTGGGGGTTGAGGTCCTTGAAGGCGATCACCTGATCGTCCTCGTGGATGCGCTCGGAGGGGATCTCACCGGCGACGATCTTGCAGAACACGCAGTCCTCGTCGCGGCGTTCGGCGGCGTCAGCATTCATGCCGCGAGTCTACGGGAGCGATGCACACCACAGCGGATCGGGGAACACCGCGCAGGCGCGATGTGTTCCACAGGTCATGACGAAGCTCGGAGTCCTCATCGCCAGCGCCCGTCCTAACCGTGTCGGGGAGCACGTGGCCCGCTGGGTCACCGACACCGTGAAGGAGCGCTTCGGCGATGCCGAGCACCGCGCGGAGGTCGATCTGATCGACCTGGCCGATGTGACCCTGCCCGCGTTCGACGGGCTCACCAGCCCCAAGGCCGACGGCACCAAGACGACCGACCATGCCCGCGCCTGGGGTGAGCGCATCGCCGCCCTGGACGCCCTGATCATCGTCACCCCGGAGTACAACGGCTCCTACCCGGGTGCGCTGAAGAACGCCATCGACTACCTGTACGAGGAGTGGAGCGGCTTGCCCGTGCTGATGGTGGGATACGGCTGGGGTGCCGGTACCGGCGTGCTCGAGCTGCTGGAGCGCCTGCTGACCCGTATCGGTGCCGATGTGATGGGCTCGGTGGGTCTCGCGTTCCCCGCGGACCTGTCGCTCGAGGGTGATGTGCACGTGGGCGAGGAGCCCACCGCTGCTCTTCACGACCGCCTCGAGGCGCTGGAGGCGAAGGCCCTCACCTCCGTCGCCTGATCCCCGGTCTTCCAGGACGGCCCGTCGGCATTGCCGGCGGGCCGCTTCGCTGTCGGATCAGCCCCAGCGGCCCACCAGGGCACTGAGCACGGCGATCGCCGCCGGTCCAGCGGTGGAGGAGCGCAGCACCTCCGGTCCCAGCAGCACGCTGCGGGCCCCTGCCTCGCGCAGGGCAGTGAGCTCGTCCTCGGCGATGCCGCCCTCGGGACCGACGATGATCACGATCTCGGCGGCCGGCTCACCGGCACCGGACCTCTCCCCTATCGCCCGCAGTTCCTCGGCCAGCGTCATCAGGCCTACGGACTCCTGTTCGTGCAGCACCAGCACCAGGGCGCCGCCTGCGGTGCACCGGTGAACGTCCTCGACCAGCTCACCGGTGCTCACCGGTTCGTCGACCACGGGGATGCCGGGGCGGCGGCACTGCTTCACAGCGGCGCGCACGGTGTTCTCCCAGCGGGTGCGTCCCTTGCGCAGCTTCTCCCCTCGCCACACCGCGACCGAGCGCTGGGCCTGCCAGGGCACCACGCGGTCCACACCGAGTTCGGTGGCCGACTCCACTGCCTGCTCGTCGCGCCCTCCGGTGGCCAGGGCCTGCACCAGGGTGAGGCGCGGTGAGCGCTCCACCGGAGCGGAGGGATCGGCCAGCAGCCGCAGGTCGAGCGCTTCCTTGCGGGCAGTGGTGACCTCCGCGAGCACCTGCCTGCCGGCGGCGTCGGTGAGCAGGATCTGCTCCCCGGCCCCGATGCGGGCCACTTTCGCTGCATGGCGGCCCTCCTCGCCATCCAGCGTCAGCTCGGCGCCGACAGCGGACCTGGCCAGAGCGTCGTCGAGGATCAGGAAGGCGGAGGGGGTGGTGGGCATGAGGGGTCTCGCTTCCCGGGGACGCGCGGTTCAGGCAGGGGTCAGAGGTCGCGCAGGCGCTCGCGGAGCTTGGCGAAGGGGCCCTGTCCGTTTCGGCGGGTGGCCTCGTCACCGCGGATGCGGGCGAACTGCTCCAGCAGGTCGCGCTCCTCGTCGGTCAGGGAGGTGGGGATGTCCACGTCCAGCACCACCCGGATGTCACCGCGTCGCTCGCGACGCAGCGGGGTGACGCCCAGACCCTTCAGGGTGATCTCCTCGCCGGGCTGAGCGCCGGGACGGATGTCCAGCTCCTGGACCCCGTCGAAAGTTTCCAGGGGCACCGTGGCACCGAGGGCGGCGGAGGTCATCGGCACCTCGACCGTGGTGACCAGGTCCTCGCCGTCACGCACGAAGGTGTCGTGCTCGGCCACGCTGAGCTCGACGAAGAGGTCGCCGGCCGGTCCGCCGGCCTCACCGACCTCGCCCTCGCCACGCAGCTGGATGCGGGTCCCGTTCTCCACGCCGGAGGGGATGCGCACGGTGACGTCGCGCTCGGTGGTGACACGGCCATGGCCGGAGCAGGCGGTGCAGGGGGACTCGATCACGTCGCCGTGGCCCTCGCAGGTGGGGCAGGGGGCCATGGTGACCATCTGGCCCAGCAGTGACTGGGCCACGCGCTGCACGTGCCCGGAGCCGCCACAGGCGGTGCAGCGGGTGGGGCTGGTGCCGGGCTCACAGCACGAGCCGTTGCAGCGCTCGCAGCGGCCCGCCGTGCGGAAGCGGATCTCCTTCTCGGTCCCGAACACCACGTCGCGCAGCTCGATGCCCACGCGACGCAGCACGTCGCTGCCGCGACGCTGGCGCGGGACGGGGCCCTGCCCGCGGCCACCGCGCATGCCGGCGGCGCCGGCGAACATGTCGAAGATGTCGTTGAAGTCGAAGCCTGCACCGCCCCCGGGGAAGCCGCCCATGCCGGGGCCGCCGCCCATGTCGTACTGGCGGCGCTTGTCGGCGTGGGACAGGGTCTCGTAGGCCTGGGAGACCTTCTTGAACTTCTCGGCGGCCTCGGGATCGGGGTTGACGTCCGGGTGCAGGGTGCGGGCCAGCTTGCGGTACGCCTTCTTGATCTCCTCGGTGGAGGCGTCGCGGGAGACGCCGAGCAGGTCGTAGTAGTCCTCGTTCACGGTGCGGAGTCCTTCAGGGGAGACGGTGGTGTCGGGGGCACGGGCCCGGGTGCTGCCGGGCGCGGCGCCGGGTCATTCGAGGTAGCGGGACACGTAGCGGGCGATGGCCTGCACGGTCGAGATACCGGTGACGTAGTCCATGCGGGTGGGGCCCAGGATGGCCAGGTGGGAGCCGGCGCCGTACCCGGCACCGACCACGGCGGCCTGGGTGAAGGCCTCGGTCTGCAGCTCGGATCCGATGCGCACCTCGACCGAGCCGGGCTGGGCGTGCATCTCGGTGAACAGGCGCAGTAGCACCAGTTGCTCCTCGAGCACGTCCAGCAGGGGCTCCACGTCGCGTGCGAAGTCCTCGGCGGAGCGGGCGATGTTGGCGGTGCCGGCCATCATGATGCGGTCCTCCGCGCGGGAGGCCGCCAGGATCGTGAGTGCCGAGGCCACTTCCGCCACGCTGGCCTGCTCGCTGGGCGGCTGCGCGTCGATCAGATCGACGAGGGCCCGCTCGACGTCGGTCACCTCGCGCCCTGACACGGCCCGGTTCAGCTGGTCGCGCAGCCCCTCGTAGAAGGCGGCGTCGCGCGCCGCGAGCAGGGGCACGGTGCGCTGGTCCACCCGGCCGGACTCGGTGATCAGCACCACCAGCAGCAGGGCATCGGCGACCTTCACCAGTTCGACGTGGCGGATGCGGGCCTGCTTGCGGGCGGGGTACTGGACCATCGCCACCTGGTGGGTGGTCTGGGCCAGCAGCCGCACGGTGCGCAGCAGCAGCTCCTCGACGTCACCGGCATCCTCCAGGAACGCCTGGATGGCGCGCCGCTCGGAGGTTGACAGCGGCTTGACGGTGGCCACGTGGTCCACGAAGGCGCGGTAGCCCTTGTCGGTGGGCACGCGGCCCGCGGAGGTGTGGGGCTGGGTGATCAGCCCTTCCTCCTCCAGCACTGACATGTCGTTGCGCACGGTGGCGGCGGATACCCCGAGGTCGTGGCGGTCCAGCAGGGACTTCGAGCCCACGGGCTCGCGGGTGGACACGTAGTCCTCGACGATGGCGCCGAGGATCTGCAGCTTCCGACTGTCCGTCGCTCTCACCTCCTGCAGGGACCGGTAGGGGGATGCTCGGGCGGGCGCGCCCGACTCCCAGGATTAGCACTTGGGCTTGCCGAGTGCCAATCCTACGCTCCCGTCACCGGAGCGCACGGGGTGCGCCGGGAGGTGTTCGCCACGGGCCGAGCAGGCCGGGGCGGCGGTGACGGCCGGGGGCCGGATGGGCTGTGGCGACGACGACATGCACCCGCTGGGTGGCGCTCCCCGGTGGGTCCACCGCCCCGATGTACCGTGTGGGCCGTGTCCGACCGTGCTTCCCGTCCCGCCGACCGCTACGGCCGCGACGTGCTCTCCTCCGCTCCCCCCTCGCACCATCGCCGCCGCCCGGTGGCGCGCGAGGTCCTGGCCCAGCGGGACCTGGTGGTCGAGGACGCCGCCACCGGTTTCACCGGCGCCATCACCCGGGTGGAGAAGGCCGGTGGCGTGCACGTGGTGGAGCTGGAGGACGGCCGAGGGCGCCGCCGCGGGTTCCCCCTGGGCCCCGGATTCATGATCGACGGCAAGCCGGTGGTGCTCACCCTGCCGCAGCGCCGCGCGGAGCCGTCGGGCCCCAAGCGCTCCGCGAGCGGCTCCGTGTACGTCGAGGGGGCGAAGGCGCGCACCGCACGCGCTTCCCGCATCTGGGTGGAGGGGAAGCACGACGCCGAGCTGGTGCAGAAGGTGTGGGGCCACGACCTGCGCATCGAGGGCGTGGTGGTGGAGATGCTGGACGGTGCCGACAATCTGGTGGAGCGGGTGCAGGACTTCGCTCCCGGTCCTGGCCGCCGCCTGGGGGTGCTGGTGGACCACCTGGTGCCCGGGTCCAAGGAGTCGCGGATCGCCGAGCAGGTGATGCGCCTGCCGGGCGCCCGCGGCAACGTGGCGGTGCTCGGTCACCCTTATGTGGACGTGTGGCAGGCGGTCCGCCCGGCCCGGGTGGGGCTGAAGGCTTGGCCCCACGTGCCTCGCGGCACCGACATCAAGGTGGGCACCCTGGCGGCTCTTGGCTGGCCCCACCGGGACCAGGCCGACATCGCCGAGGGATGGCAGCGGATCCTGGCGACGGTGAGGTCCTACGCGGATGTGGAGCCCACGCTGTCGGGCCGCATCGAGGAGCTCATCGACTGGGTGACGGTCGAGGGCTGAGGGCCCATCGAGGAGGGCCGGGTGTTATCCCCCGGCGGGTTCGGAGGCGCGCCGCAGGGACCGATCCAGGTGCTCTCGCTAGGCTGGAGGCATCCGACCACGACGCAGGCTGCCATCCGGTCCCGCGTCACCATCGAGAGGGGAACCATGAACGAGCAGTCGCATCCCTACGATCCCTACCGCAACGAGCCGGGTCAGCCCGGCGCAGATGATCAGCGCGGCGCCTTCGACGGCGCACCTGCGCAGCCGGCGGACGACGTCACCGCCGATCCGTACTCGAGCCCCGCCCACGACGCCACGGCTCTGGACGGCGCACCCGCTGAGCCGGCCGATGACCGCACCGGTGATCCGGCCGCCGCGCATCCCCATGACCCCTACGTCTATCAGGCGGGTCAGCAGCAGTCGGCCGATCCGTACGCGGCTCCCGCAGCCGGCGGTGCCGCCGCAGGTGCAGGTGCTGCCTACGGCGCGCCGCAGGGCTCCGGCCCCGCAGGCCAGCAGCCCGATCACGCGGGGCAGCAGCCCGGCTATGCCGGGCAGCAGGGTGCCGGTCATGGGTATCAGCAGGGGGCCGGGTACGGCGGTCAGCAGGGCCCGGCGTACGGCGCCCAGGGTGCGCAGAACGGCAATGTACCGCCGGCGGGCATCAAGGGCGTGTACGAAGGACCGCTGTCCGGACAGCCCACCTCGGACTCCGACTCCCGCCTGTGGTCGATGCTCTCGCACCTCTCCGTGGTGCTGGGCCACCTCTTCAGCTGGGGCTTCCTGGGCTGGGTGGGTCCGCTGATCATCTTCCTGGTGTACAAGGACCGTGACCGGTTCATCCGGTACAACGCCGCCGAGGCCCTCAACGGCGCCATCGCCGTGGTGATCTGCCAGGTGGTGCTCTCCGTGGTGCTCGGCATCTTCGGGGTGATCACCCTGGGCTTCGGCTTCGCGATCTTCCCGCTGGTGGGCGTCCCCGCCCTGGTCCAGCTGATCTTCTCGATCATCGGGGCCGTGAAGGCGAACCAGGGCACGTGGTGGAACTACCCGGTCAACATCCGCCTGGTGAAGTGAGCACCCCTCACCCCGCATAGCGTCAGCCGCTCCACCCCCGTCGGCACTGCGCCGTCGGGGGTGGTTGCTCACCGGGCACTGTCCGCTGGGGCCGGCCTCAGAGCACGAGGTCGCGGATCACCGCATCGGCCAGCAGCCGGCCCGAGCGGGTGAGCACGGCACGGCCCTGGGCCAGTGCCTCGGGCTCGAGGTGGCCGCGGTCGCGGTGCACCTCCAGCATCGGTCTCTGGGACTGCGGGACCACGGCCACGTCCAGTCCGTCGATGATGCGCAGCTCCAGCATGATGCGTTCCATCTGCCGGGCCTCGGCGTCCACCAGTTCGGACTCTGCCACCGGCAGCGTCTGCTGGGCGAGCTGGGCCGCGTACCGGCTGGGGTGCTTCACGTTCCAAGAGCGCCGCCCGTCCCGGTGGCGGTTGAATATTCGCCTCGCTGGGGTCCGCTGATCGAGGGTTCGGGTGCCACGTCGCTGCCGTAGCGGTGGCGTCGTTCGGGACCACCAGTGGTGTCGTTGGGGCCGCTCTGTCTACGCTCCTTCCGCCGTGTGTATAGGGCACGCGGCGGAAGGAGCAATCTGGAATGGTACGGAAGATCAGGGCGAAGCTGGTGCTCCAGCTGCGCGCAGAAGGTCTGTCGGGGCGAGCGATTTCGTCCTCGCAGGGCATGTCCCGCAAGTCCGTGAGGGCGGTGTTCGAGGCCGCTGACGCTGCAGGGATCGGGTGGGGCGATATCGCGGACGTCGCCGATGAGCAGGTGTATGCCCGGTTGTTCCCGGGCCGGGGCGAGCACGAGAGCGTGTTCGCACAGCCGGACTGGGAACAGGTCCATCGAGAGATGGCCAGGGTCGGCGTGACGCTGAAGCTGTTGCACGGCGAGTACTTCGACGCGACCACGGCGGCTGGGGATCCGGCGATGGGGTATGACCGGTTTTGCCGCACCTACCAGCACCACGTCATGGTCACCGGTGCCGCTTCGAGAGTCGGTCACAAGGCCGGCCAGAGCGTGGAGGTCGACTGGTCCGGCCCCACGATGGAGCTGGCCGATCCGGTCACCGGCGAGGTCTCGAAGGTGTTCTTGTTCGTTGCCTGCCTGCCTTTTTCTCGTTACGCGTTCTGCTTCCCGGCGCTGGATATGCGCCAGGAGTCCTGGCTGCGAGCGCACGTAGCGATGTTCGAGGCGCTGGGCGGGACGGTCCCGAGGATCGTTCCGGACAACCTCAAGACCGGTGTGGTGAAGCACCCCCGCGAGGGCGAGATCGTCCTGAACGATGCGTATCGCGAGATGGCAGCGCATTACTCGGCGGCGGTGCTCCCGGGGAGGGTGCGGAAACCGAAAGACAAGGCGAGCGTGGAGAACACCGTCGCGCACGTCGCGACCTGGGTCATCGCCGGGCTGCGGGATCAGCGATTCACGTCCCTGCCCGAACTTGCAGCCGCCATCGGGCAGCGGATGGAGGCCTATAACGCGGAGCCGTTCCAGAAGCGGCCCGGATCCCGCGCCAGCGTGTTCGACGCGGAGGAGCGGCCGCTGCTGACGCCGCTGCCGGCGGTGCCCTACGAGATCTCGACATGGCACTACGGACGACGAGTGGGCAGGAACGGGCACGTCACGTTCGCGCGGAACTTCTACTCCGCGCCGTTCGCGCACATCGGCGCGAAGGTCGATCTGCGCATCACGGCCCGGACGCTGGAGATCTATCAGGGCAGCCAGCGACTGACCAGTCACCTGCTGCTCCCGGAGACCGCGAGCAATGAGTACCGCACCAACGACGCGGACCTACCTGCGGGCGAGCGTTTCCAGGCCTGGGACGCGCAGAGGGTGCGGGCGTGGGCAGATCGGGTCGGGCCGGCCACGGTGATCGTGATCCAGCGGATCTTCGAGTCCGTGCCGATCGTGGAACAGGGCCTGGATCCCGCGTTGGCGGTGCTACGGCTCTCTCGCCGCTTCTCCGTAGATCGGGTCGAGGCGGCCTGCGCACTCGCGCTGACGGGACGGGTCCGTTCACCGCGCTATGCGCATCTGCACCCGATCTTGGCCACCGGGCAGGACAAGGTCGCCGCCCTGCGTCCACCCCGCGAGGAACCCGCGGAAGACGGCGGATACGTCCGTGGCGCCGACTACTACGCCGGAGGTGTCCGGTGAGCGTGATCGATAACGACACGAAGCGGAAGCTGCGCGAGATGGGCGCGACCGCGCTGCTGGACGCGATCGATGCCCAGGATGAGGCTCACGTGCTGGGGATGTCGTTCCAGGAACGGCTCCAGCTGATCGTGGACGAGGCGCATTCCATCTTCAATCATGGAAAGGTCGAGGGTCTGATCCGCCGGGCGGGGCTGCGTTATCCCGGAGCGGACCTGCGGCGGCTGGATCTGGTCGAGGAACGGGGACTGAACCGGAACGTGATCGCGCAACTGGCAACCTGCTCCTTCATCCAGCGGCAACAGAACGTGGTCTTCCAGGGCTTCACCGGCTCAGGGAAGTCCTACCTCGGCTGCGCGCTGGCGAAGCAGGCCTGCCAGCACCGGCTCCGAGCCCACTACATCCGAATGCCCGACCTCGAAGAGGCCTGGGCCCTGGCAAAGGACAAGCCGCAGGGCCAGACGAAGTTCCTGCGGAAGTACTCCACGTTCTCGCTGCTGGTGATCGACGAGTGGCTGCTGGACCATCCTGACGAGGGAATGCGTTCGATGCTGCTGGAACTGCTCGAGCGCCGCTATGACACCGGCTCGACCGTGTTCTGCACCCAGTACCCGAAGAAGGACTGGCACGCCCGGCTCGGTGGAGCAGTCCACGCCGATGCGATCATGGACCGCATCGTGCACAACACAATCTGGATCGACACCGGCGACAGGAACATGCGAGAACACACCGCACTGCCCCAGTGACCCGATGCCGGCGGGAGCCAGTGGTCCCCACCGCGGCGGCTACTGGCCCCCGTCGGCACGATCGGCGGTCCCCAAGAGCAAGATTCGGTGGCTCCCACGACTACGAATACTCAGCGGTGCGCACCGGGCCCGATCCCCCACCAGTCCTTCCCCTGCCAGTAGGCCAGGTTGTGCCGGGAGCGGTGCTCCGGGGTGCGGGCGAAGTTGGAGACCTCGTACCAGGACAGGCCGTCGGCACCGGTGAGATCGTCGATCAGTTCGTACTTGTCGGCCATGTCGTCAGGATCCGGCGGGGTGATCTCCCCGCGGCGCAGCCGTCGGGCCATCGCCGTGTTGCCCTCGATGATCAGCGAATAGGCCGAGAGGTGGTCCACCCCGCAGGCCAGTGCCGCGCGCACGGAGGTCTCCACGTCGGTGAGGGTCTCCCCCGGGGTTCCGTAGATCAGGTCCAGGCTGACGTCCAGGCCTGCCTCGCGTGCCCACTGCACCACCTTCGGGATCCGCTCCGGGTCATGGGTGCGGTCCAGAGTGGCGAGCACCGAGGGGATCGCGGACTGCATGCCGATGGACACCCGGGTGATGCCACCGGCGGCGAGCTGCTCGAACGACTCCGGGGTGACGGAGTCGGGGTTCGCCTCGGTGGTGACCTCTGCGCCCGGAGCCAACGGGATCAACGACCGCAGGTGGGTGAGCATCGCGACCAGCTCCGTGGCGGGCAGCAGTGTGGGGGTGCCCCCGCCGAAGAACACGGTGGAGACCTGGTCGTAGGAGTAGCCCTCGGCAGCATCGGCGGCGACGGTCAGGTCCATCTCGCGCATGGCGTTGGCGGGGTACTCGCGCTGGGAGCCGCCCCCGCCCAGCTCGGTGGCGGTGTAGGTGTTGAAGTCGCAGTAGCCACAGCGCACCGCGCAGAACGGCACGTGGATGTACACCGAGAGGTCTTTGGCCACGGTCACAGACCCATCCCCAGGCCCAGCCCGCGTCCGGTGGAGCGCAGGCGCTCGGGGTAGTCGTACTGCTCGCCCGCGCGCTCGAGAACCGTCAGGGCCGACTGCACCAGCGACTCGTACAGCACGGTCCCGCTGTGCTGGGCCCAGTCCAGCAGGGCGCGGGCCTGCTGCGCGTCCAGACCCCGGAAGGCATCGCCGATGCTCACGCCGTGATCGGGGCGGTGCAGCACCTCGATCGCATCACCGGCGCGCACCTCGCCCTCGGCGAGCACTCGGAAATAGGCACCGCAGCGGCCCTCCTCGGTGAAGCGGCGGCCCCAGCGGCGGTCCCCCATGCGCAGCGCGAAGGTGCCGCAGGGGTTGCGGGGGCAGGTGGCCTCGATCTGGGCGCTGCCGATGCGCCAGCGCTCGCCGATCAGCACCTCATCGGTGTCGTGACCGGCCGTCACCAGGTTCTCGCCGAAGAACCCGTCGGGAAGGTCCTCGCCGCGCTCGGCCGCGAAGGCCTCCCGCACCTCCCGGGAGTAGGCGTAGACGGCCTTGAAGATGCCGCCGTGGTGCTCAGAGTCGCCCTGCACGTCCCCCAGCACACCGTGGGTGAGCAGGGTGACCGGGCCGTCGACGGGACGCTTGTCGATCCCGCTCATCAGGCCCGAGTCCGGCACCGGGAACAGCTGGGTGACGGTGCAGACGGCTGCGATGGTGCTCATGCGGGTTCCTCCAGCGTCCAGTGGGTGTCGAGGTGAACGGTCCCTCGCCTCTACGAACCGCTTCCCTACTTCTTCTTGCTGTCCTTGCCGGTGTCGGCGGCGTCGGAGGAGAGAGCGGCGATGAAGGCCTCCTGGGGGACCTCCACGGACCCGATGTTCTTCATCCGCTTCTTGCCCTCCTTCTGCTTCTCCAGCAGCTTGCGCTTACGGGAGATGTCGCCGCCGTAGCACTTGGACAGCACGTCCTTGCGCATGGCGCGGATGTTCTCGCGGGCGATGACGCGGGAGCCGATGGCTGCCTGGATCGGCACCTCGAACTGCTGGCGCGGGATCAGGTTCTTCAGCTTGCCGGCCATCTCCACGCCGTAGCTGTAGGCCTTGTCGCGGTGCACCACGGCACTGAAGGCGTCCACCGGCTCGCCCTGCAGCAGCATGTCCACCTTGACCAGGTCGGCGGTCTGCTCACCGGAGACGTCGTAGTCCAGGGACGCGTAGCCGCGGGTGCGGGACTTGAGCTGGTCGAAGAAGTCGAACACGATCTCCGCCAGCGGCACGGTGTAGCGCAGCTCCACGCGGTCCTCGCTGAGGTAGTCCATGCCGCCGAGGCTGCCGCGCTTGGACTGGCACAGCTCCATCACCACGCCCACGAACTCGCTGGGCACCAGGATGGTGGCCTTGGCGACGGGCTCGGAGATCTCCTTGACCTTGCCCTCGGGGAAGTCGGAGGGATTCAGCACCTCCACCTCGGTGCCGTCCTCCATCACGACGTTGTAGACCACCGAGGGGGCTGTGGAGATGAGGTCCAGGTTGAACTCGCGCTCCAGGCGCTCGCGCACGATCTCCAGGTGCAGCAGCCCCAGGAAGCCGACCCGGAACCCGAAGCCCAGGGCGGTGGAGGTCTCCGGCTCGTAGTTCAGGGCCGCGTCGTTGAGCTTCAGCTTGTCCAGGGCGTCGCGCAGCACCGGGTAGTCCGATCCGTCGATCGGGAACAGGCCGGAGTACACCATCGGCTTGGGGTCGGAGTAACCGGGCAGGGCCTCGGTGGCACCGCGCACGGAGGTGGTGACGGTGTCGCCCACCTTGGACTGGCGCACGTCCTTCACCCCGGTGATCAGGTAGCCCACCTCGCCGGGGCCGATGCCCTTGGTGGGGCTGGGCTCCGGGGAGCTCACGCCGATCTCCAGCAGCTCGTGGTGGGCGCCGGTGGACATCATGTCGATGCGGTCGCGGGACTTCAGGTAGCCGTCGATCACGCGGATGTAGGTGATGACACCGCGATAGGTGTCGTACACGGAGTCGAAGATCATGGCGCGGCAGGGAGCATCCACCTGACCCTCGGGGGGCGGAAGGGTGCGCACCACGTGGTCCAGCAGCTCCTGGACGCCCTGGCCGGTCTTGCCGGAGACCCGCAGCACCTCGGAGGGGTCCACGCCCACCAGCTGGCCGATCTCGGCGGCGTACTTGTCCGGGTCCGCGGCGGGCAGGTCGATCTTGTTGAGCACGGGGATGATGGTGAGGTCGTTCTCCATCGCCAGGTACAGGTTGGCGAGGGTCTGCGCCTCGATGCCCTGGGCGGCGTCCACCAGGAGGATGGCGCCCTCGCATGCGGCGAGGGAGCGGGACACCTCGTAGGTGAAGTCCACGTGCCCGGGGGTGTCGATCATGTTCAGGGCGTAGTTGACCCCGTCGACCTGCCAGGGCATGCGCACGGCCTGGCTCTTCACCGTGATGCCGCGCTCACGCTCGATGTCCATGCGGTCCAGGTACTGGGCGCGCATGAGGCGCTCGTCCACCACCCCGGTCATCTGCAGCATGCGATCGGCCAGCGTGGACTTGCCGTGGTCGATGTGCGCGATGATACAGAAGTTGCGGATGCGCTCCTGGGGCGTCGACGCGGGCTGGATGTCCGTCGCCTCGTCTGCGGAGATCCTCGGGGTCACCGGCATCCGTCCTCTCATGGGTCAGGTGGTGGCGGCAGGCGCGCGCCGCAGCTACGGCGCGCCGTCCATCGTCTCACGTGCGCCCCACCGGCAATGTGCCGGGCACGGCGCGAGTGCTCACGCTCACCCGTCGGACCGGGCGCAAGCCTGCGGCGTCGGCTGCTCACTCGCCGTCGATCACGGAATCGTTGTGGGGAAGACCGCCCGGGAAGGAGATGGGCAGTGCCCGGGCCCGGGTGGGATCGGCAGCGTCCATCGCCTGGAGGTGCACGTGGGGCTCGGTGGAGTTGCCGGAGTTGCCGCACTGCGCGAGTACCTCTCCACGGTGCACCTGCTGGCCTGCACGGACCCTCAGGCTGCTCTGCTGCAGGTGGCACAGGGCGAGGAACACACCGGGGCCGGCAATGTCGGCATCGGCCTCGATGATCACGTGGTTGCCGGCGAGTGCGAGCCAGCCGCCGACCGCCCGTCGGCGCTGGGTGAGCATGTAGCGCACCGAGGGGATTCCGCGATGGGCAGCGTGATCCGGCTCGCCGTCGTGCGCAGCCCGCACGGTACCGTCGATCGGGGCCCGGATCTCACGCCCGAAGCCGACGAAGCACTCCGGTGCTTCCGGGCGCAGGAATGACCGGAGGGTGTAGGCACCGGAGCGCCCGTCCTCCCCCACCGGCGTGAGATCGATGGACTGCTCGAGGGCGTAGACGCGGGTGCCGTGACTGGGCACTCGATCGGCCGGGCTGTTCTGCACCAGCCAGCGTCCTGGACCGGGTACGTCGAGGGGGATCGGGGTGCGGGGTCCTCGTGCCATGACGTCCTCTCCCGGGTCCTGGTGGTGCCCTGGGGGTCAGGTGCTGGGTTCGAAGTAGGTGCTCTTCAGAGCCCGGCTGACAGCGACGGTGACCCGCTGCAGCTGCTCCATCTCCGTCTCGAAGTCGGCGACGATGTCGTCGAGTGAGCGGTAGCGCAGGCTGGCGGCCGCGCGGCCGACGATCCGCCGGGCCGGGTCCTCCGTGCCCATGCGGTCGAAGGAGCTGCCGTGCAGTTTCGCCAGGGTCTCCAGCGCCTCGTCCAGTTCGATCAGGCAGTGCGCGGCCGAGCGGGGGAAGATCGAGTCCAGCAGCAGGAACTCGATGGCGCGGGCGGCACGCACCCGGCCCCGGTAGGAGCGGATGTAGGCCTCGTGGGCGCTGCAGCTGCGCAGCAGCATCACCACGTTGCCGTCGCTGGCGTCTTCGAGGTCATGGGCCTGCAGGATGCGGGCCACCATGTCCACCCGTTCCAGCAGCTGCCCGATGCGCAGGAACAGCCAGGCCTCGTCTCGGGTCATGGAGGCGTCGATCAGGCCGTTGACCACGGCGCAGCGGTCCTTGGCGTACTGGAACGCACCGTGCATCCGGGAGGGGCGCACCCCGCGGGGCATCCCGAGGGTGGTGGTGTTCAGCGACTCCCACACCTCGGTGGAGAGCACTTCGCGGGCACCACGGGCGTTCTCCCGGGCCGTCTGCAGGGCACCGGCGATCGAGGAGGGGTTCTGGCGGTCGGTCACCAGGCGGTCCAGGATCCGCTGCACCGTGAGGTCCGAGGTGTCCTCGACGGAGGCGCCGAAGATCGAGTACACGTCCTTGCAGGCGGTGCCCACGTCGTGCGTGGCGTCCTCGGTGATGGACTGCAGTGACACGTCCAGGATCCGGGCGGTCTGGTCCGCGCGCTCCACGTAGCGGCCAATCCAGAAGAC
Source organism: Brachybacterium muris (assembly GCF_016907455.1). NCBI lineage: Bacteria > Bacillati > Actinomycetota > Actinomycetes > Micrococcales > Dermabacteraceae > Brachybacterium > Brachybacterium muris. Next base: position 1,799,602 of record NZ_JAFBCB010000001.1, read on the forward strand.
GGCTTCGGCGATCCTACTGAGCATCGCGCTGCTCCTCCCGGTCGTGGTCGTCCTGGTCGTCCTGCTTGTCGATAGTCGGATCCTCGGTGTCGTCGGTGCCACCGCCGCCATCGCTGGGGGCGGGATTCCCGTCATCGGGATCGAGGGCCTCCAGCTCATCGACGTCGAGGATGGGGATCGCAGCGGAGACCGGTTCCGGCTCGTTGCCGGCGATGTCCTCCCCCAGCATGTCCTCGTCCTCGTCGAAGGGTTCGTCCACACCGGTCTGCTCCACCACGCGCACCTCGCCCTCGGGGGTGGCGACCTGCACCTGGGTGGGGGTCTCGGAGGCCAGCACCCAGGTGTCCTTGGAGCCGCCGCCTCGCGAGGAGTTCACGATCATCTCACCCTTGGGCAGGGCCACGCGGGTCAATCCGCCGGGCAGCACCCACACGTCGTCCCCACTGTTCAGGGCGAAGGGCCGTAGGTCCACGTGACGCAGGTCCGGCCCCTCCTCCACCAGGGTGGGGATGGTGGACAGCTGCACCACGGGCTGGGCGATCCAGCCGCGCGGGTCCTGCTCCAGGCGCGAGCGCAGATCGGACAGCTCCTCCGCAGTGGCGGCGGGGCCGATCACGATGCCCTTGCCACCGGAGCCGTCGACGGGCTTCACCACCAGTTCGTCCAGGCGGTCCAGCACCTCGGCGCGGGAGTCCGGCTCCTCCAGGCGCCAGGTGTCCACATTCGGCAACACCGGCTCCTCACCCAGGTAGTAGCGGATCATGTCCGGCACATAGGTGTAGGTGAGCTTGTCGTCGCCCAGGCCGTTGCCGATGGCGTTGGCGACCACCACGTTACCCGCGAGGATCGACCGCACCAGGCCCGGCACGCCCAGCATGGAGTCGGGGCGGAACACCTCGGGGTCGATGAAGTCGTCGTCGGTGCGCTTGTAGATCACGTCCACGCGCCGCAGACCGGCGGTGGTGCGCATGTAGATGCGGTCGCCCCGCTCCAACAGGTCGCTGGCCTCCACCAGGTCCACGCCCATGGTGCGCGCCAGCAGGGAGTGCTCGAAGTAGGCGCTGTTGTAGCGGCCCGGGGTGAGCACCACGACGGTGGGCTCCTCCCCCGCGGTGTCCGGAGCGGCGGCCTGCAGGGCGCTCAGCAGTCGACCGGGGTACTCGCTCACGCGCCGCACGGGTCGGTGCGAGAACAGCTCGGGGAAGCCCTGGGTCATCGCCCGACGGTTGGAGAGCACGTAGCTGACACCGCTGGGGGTGCGCACGTTGTCCTCGAGCACCCGGAAGCCGCCGGAGCCGTCGCGCACCAGGTCGATGCCGGAGATGTGGATGCGCACGCCGTTGGGCGGACGGTAGCCCTGCACCGCGTCCACGATGTAGGTGGAGGAGTCCAGCAGGGACTCGGGGACCACGCCGTCGGCCACGGCCCTGCGTTCGGTGTACACGTCGTCCAGGAACGCCTCCAGGGCGCGCACCCGCTGCGCGATGCCGATGGAGACCAGCGCCCACTCCTCGGCCGCGATCACCCGGGGGATGGCGTCCACCGGGAAAGGACGCTCCTCGCCGGCGTAGTCGAAGGTGACACCCTGGTCGAGGTAGCTGGAGGCAAGGGTCTCCGAGCGGGAGCGGAACTCCTCCAGCCCCAGGCCGGCGAGGGCCTCGTGGAGGAAGCCGTAGGTGGGGCGCACCCTGCCGTCGGGGGCGAACATCTCGTCGCCGGCACCGGCGACGCCGTACTCCTGGAACAGAGAGCTGCCTGACATGCCCCCATCTAACACTGTCCATGCATCCTGAGGGCCGTGGACCAGGCACACTGGGGCCTCCCGATCATCACGAGAGGTGAAGCCATGTCACTCGGATCCCGCCTGAGCTCGCTGCTGCGCACGGCCGCCCGCTCCCCCGCCGTGCGGCGCGCCGCCCGCGACCTGGGCCGCTCCGCCGTGCGATCGGTGCAGGAGGTTCGCTCCGGTCGTTCAGGTCACTCGGTGCAGGAGGACGGGCCCGGCCGCACGTCACGCTCGCCCGGTGGTTCACCGGCGCAGGCCCGCCCGGATCAGCAGGTCGCCCCCGGGGCCTCATCGGCCCTCGCGGATCGCGCCTCCACCCCGCCCGTGACGATGACCTATGCACCCCGTGACGACGACCACCCCGATCCCGGAGAGGTGGTGTGGGCGTGGGTGCCGTACGAGGAGGACCTGAGCCGCGGCAAGGACCGCCCCGTGCTGGTGCTCGCCGAGGAGGATGCCCGCACCGGGGGCCGCGACGGCGACGGCGAGGTGCTGGTGGGGCTGATGCTCACCACCCGTGACCGGGCAGATGCGGGCGAGATCCACGTGGACCAGCACGGCGCCACCTGGGTGGACGTGGGTGCCGGCGCCTGGGACAGCAAGGGCCGCCCCAGTGAGGCACGGGCCGACCGGCTGCTCCGGCTGGGTCTCCACGCCGTGCGGCGCGAGGGTGCACACCTGCCCCGGGACCGGTTCGATCGGGTGGCCTCCGCAGTGCGCGAGGTGCATGGATGGGACGGATGACACGTCTGGCGGGCAGTGCCGCTGAACTGCGGCTCTGGTAGTGTCTACGCTCGTATGTGTGACATACCGTTCGGTGTGCGCATGCCGGAGGCCCCACCGTGTCAGGGTCCACCGGTAGGTGCGACCCGGACGAGTACCCGTGGCAGTGACCCGGTACCGACGTCTCCAGGCGACCCCCACCGCCCGTCCCCGTCGGCAACGGACCTCGGCCGCCACGGATGTTCCACCACCACAGCACAAGAGAGAAGTCTTCGTGGCAAACATCAAGTCCCAGATCAAGCGGAACAAGACCAACGAGAAGGCGCGCCTGCGCAACCGTGCGGTCAAGTCCGAGCTCAAGACCTACACCCGCAAGGTACGCTCCGCCGTCACCGAGGGTGACGCCGACGCCGCGGCCAAGGCGCTCAAGGAGGCCTCCCGCAAGCTGGACAAGGCCGTGTCCAAGGGCGTCATCCACAAGAACCAGGCCGCCAACCGCAAGTCCGGTCTGGCCAAGCTGGTCTCCAAGGTCAGCGCCTGAGCGCAGCATGACTGATCACTGACCGCACCGGTCGGTGGCAGAAGGCCCCGCACATCGACTGTGCCGGGCCTTCTTCATGCCCTCACGGCCGTCATGGTCGTCATGGGCGTCGGGCCTCCTGGCCCTCCCAGCGAGGGGCGTTGCCTTCTCAGCGTGCCCGGCGGGCGCGGCCTATCTCGATCACCATGTGCTGAACGGACCAGCGAGGGTCGCGCCCGGCGCCCTTGACCTCGTGGTCGGCGCGGGCCACGGCCTCCAGCGCCCGGGCCAGGGAGCGGTCGTTCCAGGAGCGGGCGTCGCGGCGGAGGTTGCGGATCATCCAGTCGGGCATGCCGAGACTGCGGGCGTTGGCGCCCGGGGTGGTGACCTTGGCGAGGCTGCGCATCTTCGCTGCGATCGCGGCGACGATGGGCACCGGGTCCGCTCCTGCCAGCTGGGCCTGCTGCAGCAGCTGAAGGGCCTCGCGCTCTCGGCCGGCGATCGCGGCGTCGGCCACGGCGAAAGCGGTCGACTCCACTCGGCCCGCGGTCACCGAACGCACGTCCTGCAGGGACAGGGGCGGGGCCTGAGCGCCTTCGTCGGGCGTGGTGTCGTCGATAAGCTGCCTGCTCATAGCGGCGAGCTCGGCCAGGTCGGTGCCGAAGGCGTCCACCAGTGCGGCCACGGCCTCGGGCTGGATGCGGCGGCCGGCGCGGGCGAACTCGGAGGCAACGAAGGTCTGCTTGTCACCCACGCGCTTCAGCGGGTCCGCCGGGACGCGGGGCACGCCTGCCTTCTTCAGAGTGTCCAGCAGCTTCTTGCCGCGGTTGCCGCCGCGGTGCACCAGCACCAGGGTGACATCTGGTTCCGGCGCGGGAATGTACGCGAGAACTTCGTTGATCAGGGATTCAGGGGCGGTCTGCATCTCGGGCACGATCACCATGCGCGGCTCTCCGAACAGGGAGGGGCTGGTGACCTGGGAGAGGGAACCGGAGGTGATGTTCTCGGCCGTGAGCTCGTGGAAGGCCACCGAGTCGTCATTCTCCCGGGCAAGTGCGCGCAGACGCTGCACGGCGCGGTCGGCGATCAGGGACTCCGTGCCGTGGATCAGCACGATCGGTGCCAGGGCGACACTGTGCCACTCCACATCGCTCACGGCGGCTCCTTCTGCTGGGGACCTTGCGATCCTATCGGGGCGGACCGACGGACCGGGGCTCGCCCGAGCGGTGGCGATCTTCAGCGTCAACGGGAGAACCGGGAGCTAGGGGGTCGGCGCTCTCAGCCGGGTCGTGGGCCGGCAGGATCACGGTGCCGTGCAGGTCGGTGCGCACCACCTGCGCCCCGACCGCCCCGAGCAGGTCCAGGGTGTGGTCGGTGGGGTGGCCGAAGGTGTTCTCCTTGCCCACGGTGACCAGGGCAAGTCCGGGATCCAGCTGCTCATAGAGCGCGTCGTGCTGGCGCCGGGATCCGTGGTGGGCGACCTTCACGATGTGCGCCGGGCCCGGCTGCAGTGCGGCCAGTTCGCGTTGGGCCACGGGTTCGAGATCACCGAGTGACACCAGGCGGGTGCCGTCCGGCCAGGTGGCGGCGATGGTCACGGAGCAGTCGTTGGCGGCGTCGCCCTCCCCGGAGCCGTCCTCGCGCAGGGCAGCGGACTGCGCGGCCTCGGCCGAGGGCGGCCACAGCACCTCGAGTGCGAGGCCGTCCTGCTGCCAGGTCTCCCCCGTGGTGACGGGTTCGGGAGGGCCTCCCTCGGCCACGTCCTGCCCGGCGTGAGGCAGCGGGCACACCCACTGTTGTGCGGGGGCGCGGGAGCCGGTGAGAGCGGTACGGCCACCGGTGTGGTCGGCGTGGGGATGGGTGAGGATGAGCAGGTCGATGTGGTCCACGTCCAGGCGGTTCAGGCACTCGCGCAGCGGTTCCGGGGCAGGCCCGGTGTCGATCAGTACCGTGGTGGACCCGCTACGCAGCAGCACCGCGTCCCCCTGCCCCACGGCACAGGCGGCGACGGTCCATTCCTGCCCTTCCCGCCCTGGCAGGTGGGGGGCGAGCCCTGGGGCGGTGACCGCTACCAGGAGGCCCGCCATCGCCCAGCGCACCAGTGGGGACCGCCGCCCTGCGACGGCGATCGCGAGGACCACAATGACCGCCACCGCGCCCAGCACACCCGCGGTTCCCTCGAGCACGGGGATGCGGGAGCCGGGCAGGGCATCGGCCGTGCGGGCGATCAGGAGCACCAGATGGGCTCCGCCGGCGGCGATTGTGTTCAGCAACTGCGCGGCGGGGGCCCACACCGGCCCCATCAGCAGGGCGATCAGGCCGATCACGGTGGTGGGGCCGACGATGGGACCGACGATCATGTTCACCGGGACCGCCCAGGCGGAGACCTCCGGTGCCAGCGTCACCAGGATCGGGGTGCAGGCGAGCTGAGCGACCAGCGGCACTGCAAGCACCAGGGCCGGGACCTTCCCGATCCTCTCCCCCGTTGCTTCGGTGATCGCACGGGCCAGGGGTGGGGCGCCGATCAGGATCGCGGCGGTCGCCAGGGCGGAGAGGGCGAAGCCGATCGATGCCGCGGTGACCGGGTCCAGCACCGACCACAGCGCCACCGTGAGGGCCAGTGCCGCCACCGGGGAGGCCCTCACCCCCACGTAGCGGGCGATCAGCAGCGGGGTCACCATGGTGGCGGCCCTCTGCACGCTGGGCTCCTCCCCCACCAGCCCCACGTACGCGGCCACAGCGAGGCCGGCGATCAGCAGGCGGGGGCGCCTGCGCACCCCGGCCAGCAGCAGCGGTGCGATCACCGCTGCCAGGACCAGCGCGATGTTGGCGCCGGAGACGGCCACGAGGTGGGAGATGCCGGCGCGCTGCATGATCTCCTCGCTGCGGTCCCCCAGCCCGTGGGTGTCCCCGGAGGTCATCCCGCGCACCAGCGCCGCCTCGTCGCCCGGGAGGTGGCGCGTGTTGTGCCGGGCCAGGTCCCGCAGCTGCTGCCGGGCGTTCTGGGCCACAGCCGTCGCGCCGCGCTCCGGGATGGGCCGCACCTCGGTGACGGTGAGGACCAGGAGCCCACCGGAGGCCCGCACCTTCCCTCGGACCTGTACGGCGTCTCCCCCGCGTGCCTGTGCCAGCTGCTGCTCCGCTTCGGCGTCCCCGGTGCGCATGAGCACCGGCACCGAGGCGGGGAGCGGGACGTCCTGGTCCCCGATCGTGGCCTGCGTGGGCAGAGTGCGTGCCATCGCCTGCATCCCCGATCGGGACCACGCGGGACCTGTGGTGGGCACAGCGGGATCTGCACGGAGGGTAATGGCTACCTCGACGATCAGGGCATCCTCCGAGGCGGTGCTCAGCTGATCGACGGCGTGATCGTGGCGCAGCAGCACGGGGAACAGCAGCACCCCGGCCAGTGCCACCACGCCCAGGTGGGCGAGGAGCACCTGGGTGAGGACGGGGCGGGCGATGACGACGGCCGCCGTCAGCACCGTGGCGGCAAGGATCGCGCAGGTGGCGATCGCTGCTTGGGCGCCTGCCGCGATACCCAGCACGGCGAGGACCCACACGGCGGTGGCGCCGGGAAGCAGGCGCAGATCGTTCCAGCGCATGGCAGGCTTCTCAGCCGCTCACGGTGGCGTGCTCGCGGGTCTTCTCGAGCGTTGCCGGGCCGATCCCGGAGACCTCCAGCAGGTCGTCCACGGAGCGGAAGGGGCCGTTGGAGTCGCGGTGGTCGATGATGCGCTGGGCGATCGCGGGGCCCACTCCGGGCAGTCCCTCCAGGGCAGTGGCATCAGCGGTGTTGAGGTCGATCAATGCTGCCCCGCTCCCGCCGCCACCGCCTGTGGGTGCGTCGCCGCCACTCCGGGCTGGGGCCGTACCCAGGGCGGGAGCGGCCACCGGGGGTGCCTCTCCGGGGACGGGCAGGTGGATCTGCTCCCCGTCGGTGATGGGGCGGGCGAGGTTCACGGCGGCGAGGTCGGCTTCCGGGGTGGGCCCGCCGGCGGCGTCCACGGCGTCCTGCACCCGCGCGCCTGGTCCGAGACGGACCACGCCGGGGGCGGCCACAGCGCCGGAGACGTGCACGACGATCTCGGTGGTGGCGGCCTCTCCTTCGTGCGCGGTGGGTGCAGTTCCCGGGCCGGCTGGCTGTCCGGGGGCGGGTTCCGGTGCAGATCCTGCGGATGCCGAGGAGTCCGAGGACGACGTGGGAGCCGACGGTGATGCATCGGTGGCATCGTCGGCCGGGGATGCGTCCATCGGCTGGGAGACGGATGTCGGCTCCTCGAGCGGTACGGCGGAGCCGGAGGAGCCCAGGTGGATCGCGCCTGCTCCGATGAGGATCAGCACCGCGATCCCCACCAGGGAGGAAGGGCTCGGGGCGGGCAGTGAAGCCCGCTTGGCCCCGGCCGGGGGTTCGTGCTCGACGTGCTCGACCAGCGGCTCGGTGCTTCGCCTGTGCCGCCCGGGCCGGTTGCGTCGCGGCCACCCCTGCTGTACTCCCATGAGCACGACGCTAGGGACTGAACAGGCACCTCACACCATCAGGGCCACCGGTGGGGAGAACAGGGCGCTGTGGAGGAACCTCAGCACCGGAGGATGGATGGGATCAGACGATCCCCAGCATCGACATCCACTGCGCCCAGAAGGCGAACAGGATCACCAGTGCCACCAGCAGGTACCAGGCCAAGGTCAGCAGCACCCAGCGGCGCAGGATCCCGGCCACAGGTCGGGGCAGCGGCAGGTCGCCGCTCTCCACCGTGTGGGCGAGGGTGGCGAAGAACATGGGGGCCGTGGCCACCCACACCACCATGCACCACGGGCACAGGGCGCGGATGATGAAGATCGCGGAGAACGCCAGGAAGTGGATGAAGGCGAAGGCGAAGGTCATCCCGCCCAGTCGCGCCCAGCGCATCCACGGTGGCAGGGAGGTGCCGCTGATCATCAAGGAGCCCAGCACCCCCATGATCGCGAAGCCTCCCAGGCCCAGAGCCATGTTGGGGATCCCGAAGGCCTCGGCCTGCCAGGTGAACATCACGGTGCCGCAGGAGATGAACGGGTTGATGTCGCACGCCAGGGTGCCGCCGGGGTTCTCCAGCAGGAACAGCTTGTCCACCAGCAGGTTCAGGGCGGCGATCCACCCCACCAGGCCGCCGATCAGCAGCACCGCACCGGTGAGCGCGGCACCGGCACGGGGCTTGGAGCGGCGCTCGGCAGCGAGTTCCGCGTCGATCTCTGCACGCAGCTGCGCGTCGTCGAGCTCCTCGCCGTTCGCATCGTCGGCGACGACCTCCGGATCGCCGCCCACGGCGGTTGCCCGCGACGTGCCCGGCGTGGAGTGCGCGGAGCCCTGGTTCTCGTTCATCGAGGACATTATGCTCACGCCACGGGGTGGGCGCGATACCAGTCCGCGAGGCGTTCGAAGCCCTCGTCGATGCTGACCGCGGGGGTCCACTGCAGGCGCTCGCGGGTGCGGCGCTGGTCGAACCAGTGTGCGGTGGACATCTGCTCGGCCAGGAACTCCGTCATCGGAGGCTCGTCGGCCCCGGGACGGATCTCCCACAGCCGCTCCACCACGCGCCCGGCGGCACGCGCCACCGAACCGGGGATCCGGATGCGGGGACGGGGCACCCCGGCGGCGTCGCACCAGCCGGCGAACACGTCGCGCACAGTGCGGGGCTCACCGTTGGTGACCACGAAGCTCTCGCCGTGGACGTCCTCGATGCGGTCCAGGCCCGCCACGATGGCGTCGGCCGCATTGGTGACGTAGGTGGTGTCGATCAGGGCCATGCCGTCGTCCAGCAGCGGCAGGCGGCCACTGCGCGCTCGATCCACGATCCTGCCCACCAGCTGGGTGTCGCCCGGTCCCCACACCACGTGGGGGCGGATGGAGGTGACCAGCAGGCCGTCGTGGCCGTCGGCCTCCATCGCCAGCAGCTCGGCGGCGGCCTTGGTGCGCGCGTAGGGGCCGCGGGCGTGCTCAGGGTCGGCGGGGGTGGCGTCCAGGCCCACGATCGCGGTGCCCAGGTGCGCCACCGACGGGGATGACACGTTGACCAGATGCCCGCCACCCTGGGCGCGCAGGGCGTCGACCACATTGCGGGTGCCGCCGATGTTGATCTCGCGGTACTCGCTCTCGGGCCCGGAGATCGACACCTTGGCGGCCAGGTGGATCACGGCGTCGCAGCCATCCACCGCGCGGCGTACGTCCTCGGCGCTGGTGAGGGATCCGTTGACGTCGGTGACGCCGTCGATCCCAGCGGGGCGGCGCTGGAAGGCGCGCACCTCCTCACCGCGGTCGCGCAGGGCGGTCGCCACAGCGCCGCCCAGCATCCCCGAGGCGCCGGTGACCAGGATCCGTCGGCCGCTCACAGGGCCTCCGCCCGCTCGCCGCGCAGCGTCTGCTCCGACCAGCGCGACAGGGCCGCACGGTCGATCTTGGAGTTGTGGCGGATGTCGGTGGGCAGGGCCCGGGTGGTGAACACCGCGGTGACCTCGACGCCTGCGCGTTCGCGGACGGCGCGTCGCACCGCTTCCTGCAGGGAGGTGTCGGCGGGGCGGGGGCGCCCGGCGGGACCGGGGCGGTAGCCGTCCTCGGTCTCCAGGATCACCACCACCTGCTGGGTGCCCCGGGGGCCCACCACGGCAGCACCGGCGCGGCGCACCGTGGGGACGGTCTCGGCGGCGTCCTCCACCTGCACGGGGGTGAACAGACCGTCGGCGGTGGCCAGCACGTGCGCGGCACGGCCCTCCACCCACAGGCGACCGTCCTCGTCGAGGTGGCCCACATCCCCGGTGGCGTGCCAGCCCTCGAAGCGCATCGCGGCGTGGGTGGTGCCGTACAGCATCAGGTAGCGGTCCCGCACGTGCGGGGCGCGGATCAGGATCTCGCCGGTGGTGCCGGCCTGATCGGTGATCTCGCCGGTGGTCTCGCCCTCGGCGTCCATCGCGGCGATGGCGACCTGGACGCGGTTGACGGGACGGCCCACGCACACCCCGGCCCCGGGGCCGGCGGCCTCGATGCCCTCGAGGTCGATGGCGGTGGCGACCAGGCACTCGGTCATCCCGTAGGGGGTCAGGGCCTTCGCGTGGGGCATCAGGCCTCGCAGCTCACGCAGCAGGTGCGCGGCGATGGGAGCGCCTGCGGAGAAGAAGCTCGGCACCCGGGCCAGGGCCGCGCGGCCCTTCTCGTCCAGCTGGCTCGCCGTGTCCAGGATGTTGCGCAGCGCCGCCGGGGCGGTGAACACCGCTGGGGACCCCAGGGCGTCCACGGCCTCGGCGAGTGCCTTCGCGGTGAGTTCGCCGGGGCGGGTGATGTCCATGTCCGGCACCACGGAGGGGGCGCCGAGGGCGGGGCCCAGCAGCGCGAACGGCGCGAACCCGGCGACCAGGCCGCGCTCGGGGTCCAGCTGCAGGGTGTCGCCCACGGCGGTGAACATGGCGGACATCTGCCGGTGGGTGTACACGGCGCCCTTGGCGGGGCCGGTGGAGCCGGAGGTGAACAGGATCGCAGCGTCGGCCTCCGGGTCGGGCCAGGGTGCATCCAGCGGTGCGCCGAGGTCACGCATCTGGGCGCCGGAGGCGGCGAGCTGCGCCACGGAGGTCTCCACGCCGAGCACGGTGCGGTCCACGGTGGGCAGCTGGCTGACGCTGATGCGGCGGCCGGGCCAGCCCATGGCGCGGGCGCCGATGAGGGCCTTGTTGATGCCGATGATCCAGTCGGGGTGGGAGCCGATCACGGCGCGGGTGAGGCCGTCCACGCCCAGGCCGGCGTCGGCGATCACGGCGACCGCGCCGATGCGCAGGCAGGCGTACAGCACGCCGGTGAGGTCGGCCCCGGGGGTGATGAGGATGGAGACCCGGTCCCCGGGCTCGATGCCGTGGGCGAGCATGCCGGCGGCGATGTCCTCCACGCGGCGGTTCAGCAGCGACCAGGAGATCTCGCGGCGCTCCCCGTCGGGACCGGAGAGCTCGACGACGGCAGGGCGGTGGGCGTGGGCCGGATCGGCGGCGAGACGGCCGATGGGTTCGCCCACGTGCCGCTCCGGTGCCTGCTCGGCGTAGGTGGAGACGGCGCGGTGGGCGCTGCCGGCCGCGGGGTCGCTCAGGTCGACGCGGCCGGCGGGGCCGTCACCGTCGAAGGTGTCCTGCAGCCAGGTGGCCACCAGTCCTGCGACATCGGCGTCCTCCCACACCAGGTGGGAGGCCTTCTCGAAGCGGTGCACGGAGGCGTGCGGCACCCGCTCCAGCAGGTCCCGCAGGTAGCGGTCGGAGAAGGTGATGTCTCGCGGGCCCCAGGCGAACAGGGTGGGCACATGCAGTTCGCTGATCCCATCGGCCAGGCGTTCCAGGGCGGGCCGGGAGGGGTGGGTGGCGTCGGCCGGGATGTCGGCCACGAAGGCCTCGATGCCCTTGCGGCGAGAGCGGCTGCGGTACGGCGCCAGGTAGGCGTCCTGCACCTCGGCGGGCAGCGAGGGCTTGGACAGCGACAGGGTGGTGCGCAGGAACGCGTCGGTCAGCGACGTGGAGGCGGGCAGGAATGCCGGGGTGGTGGCCAGCTGCAGGGCCTTCGGCAAGGATTCCCCGAGCTCCTGGTGGATGCCGGTGTTGGTGAGGATCATGCCCACCACGTCGTGGCGGTTGTCCAGGGCCCAGCCGGTGGAGATGATGCCGCCCCAGTCGTGGCCCACGGTGACCACGGGGCCGCGCAGGGACAGGGCGTCGGTGAGCAGGGAGAGGTCGGTGATGCGGTCCTGCAGCAGGCGGGTGACGCCGGTCCGCTCGGACCAGCCCATCTCCAGCTGGTCCACGGCGATCACGCGCCAGGGGATGTCCTCACGCACGAGGGTGCGGTACAGGAAGGAGTAGGTGGGGTTGCCGTGGACGGCCAGCAGAGTGCCGCGCGGGGCGATGCCGCGCTCGGCCAGCAGCGGGGCGGAGTCCAGCAGGTGCCAGCGGCGCATCTCACCGGTGTGGTCGCGCACCTCCAGGGTGCGGGAGATGCGGGGGTCCACGCCGGGCATGGCGGGCACCTCGGGGATCTGGGCGCGGCGTCGGCCCTTCGGGGTCGTGCTCACCATTCCACCTCCATGAAAGCGGTGTTCAGTCCGGAGCCCACCCCGAGCAGCAGCACCCGCTCACCGCGGGCGATGTCCTTCTGGTGGTTCGCGAGCGTCATCGGCACGGCCTCGGCAGCGATGTTGCCCCAGTCGGGGAAGCTCACGGGGATGCGCTCCATCCCCACTCCGGTGATCTTCGAGAAGTTGCGGGTGTACACCATCGACACCTGGTGCGGAATCACGTGCTCGATGCTGCGGAAGTCCAGGCCCGCCTCGTTGGCGTCCTTCCAGGTGTCCATGATCAGCGCGATCCCGTTCTCCAGCAGACCGGTGGAGTCGGTGCGCATGTCCTGCATGTTCGCCACGCACAGCTCGTGGTGCTGGGTGCCGGCCCGGGCCTGGGTCAGCTTCAGGCGGTGGCCCTCGGGGTGCTTGTCGGTGGGGCCCAGCACCGCGGCGGCGGCACCGGATCCCAGGGTGAGGGAGGCGAACTGGTTGTTGAAGTCAGCGCGGGTGGCGGACTTGGAGTTCAGGCGGTCGATGGTGCCGCGCTGCACCTCCTCCACGTCCTCCGCGCCCACGATCAGGGCGTACTGGATCTGCCCGGCGTCGATCATCCCGGCGGCCATGGTCATGGCGTTGACGAAGCCCAGGCACGCGTTGGTGATGTCGAAGTTCATGCAGCTGGTGGGCATGCCCAGCGAGTGGTGGATCGCGGTGGAGACGGCCGGCTCGAGGTAGGGCCGGGACACCGAGGCGTTGATCAGCAGGCCCACCTGGTTGCGGGTGATGCCGGCGTTGGCCATCGCGCGCTCGGCGGCGTTGACCACGCCGTGGCGCCAGCCGTCCTCGGTGTCCTGCCACCAGCGGCGCTCGTACACCCCGGCCACGCGCTGCAGCACGCCCTTGGGCAGGCGCAGGCGCTTGCGGGCCGGCGTGAGCATCTCGTCGATCTCGTCGGACGTGACGGTCACCGTGGGCAGGGTCATCTCGACCGAGAGCAGTGAAGCGTTCTGGTGGACGAAAGCTGTGTTCCCCATCTGTGTGCACTACCTCGTTCTTCGTCGTGTCTCTCGAGCCGCGGCGCTCATTGTTTCATCGGTTCCCTGGGACCGGCCGGGGGGTGTCCGATCACACGTCCGTGTGGGTCTCCCCCGCGACCTTGTCGTCCTGGACCTCGTCGTCCTGCTCCAGATGGTGGCCCAGGTGATGGCGGGCGAAGTGCAGGCACTGCGTGAGCACCCGTTCGCGCTCCCCCTCACCGCGGTGCGGCCGGGTGTTGATCTCCAGTAGCACCGATCCGCCCCAGCCGCGGTTGGCCAGGCGCCGCAGCACCTCGGCGCAGGGCTGGTTGCCCTCACCCGGTGGCAGGTGCTCGTCCTTGGTGGTGCAGCCGGAGCCGTCGGCCAGGTGCAGGTGGGTGAGCCGGTCCCCCAGCCGCTCGATCATCGCCAGGGCGTCGTCCCCGGCGGTGGCGGCGTGGGAGAGGTCCACGGTCACGTGCGCGTAGTCCTCGTCGGTGGGGTCGTGGTCGGGGAGGTAGGCCATGGCCTCGCGCACGCCCAGGCGCCACGGGTACATGTTCTCCACTGCCACGGCGACCCCGTAGCGCTCCTCGATCTCCGCGACCCCTTCGACGAACTCGCGGGCGTAGGAGCCCTGCCAGCGGAAGGGCGGGTGCGCGACGACGGTGGGGACGTCGAGCTCGAGGGCCAGCTGTACGGTGCGCTCGATCTTCACCCAGGGGTCCCCGCCCCACAGGCGCTGCAGGAAGAACAGGGTGGGTGCGTGCAGGGACAGGATCGGCTGCTCGTACCGCTCCACGTACGTGCGCAGGGCGTCGGGGTCCTGCGAGTCCGATGGGTAGGAGACCATCACCTCGACACCGTCGTAGCCGATGCGCTGAGCGAGGCGGAAGCACTCCTCCACCCCGGCAGGGAACACGGAGGAGCTGGACAGGCCCACGGGGATCCGCCGCGCCGGGTGCTGCTCACTGCGCCGGTCGCCCTCCAGGAGCCTGCGGGAGAGGTTCGCGCGGGCACTGCGCTGGGCGCTGTTGGCACGGGTGTAGGGCTTGCGCGCCCCGTTGCGCGGGGAGCCTGCCGGGTTACGGCGCTCACGACGTGGGTTCACAGTTCCTCCTCGGTGCTCGGATGCGCCGCAGTCAGTATGACTCTCCCGGGCACGGCCGGGTGGGCCGACGAGTACGAGGTCACACCCCGCGCCGGCACGCACCCCATCGTGGGCCCGCACCTACACTCGACCCCATGCGAGTACGTGACCTGGGGGCCGAGGACGCCCGCGCCTACCGAGCGCTCAGCACCGGTGCCTTCGGCGGCCGCGAACCGGCCACGGCACCGCGGCCCTTCAACCCGGCCGAGACAGCGATCGGCATCGACTCCGCCTCCCTGCCCGGTGGGGTCGACGGGGTGATCGCCGCCGGTGCCCGGATCCGCCACGACCGGATCACCGTCGGCGGTGGGGTGGCTGCCTGTGGCGGGGTCGCAGGGCTCGCCGTCCACCCCGCGCACCGCGGCAACGGTCTGTTCGGCCCGCTGCTCACCGCGGTGATCGCGCGCTGCCAGGCCGAGGGCATGGCCTTCTCGATGCTGTACCCGTCGAATCCCGCGATCTACCGTCGCTTCGGGTACCAGGAGGTGGCACGGGAGAACGAGGTGCAGGTGCCGCTGGGTGACCTGCAGCGACTGCGCCCGGTCCCGGGTCGTCGTCTGGTGCCCGTGACCGAGGAGACCATGCCCCGCCTGCGCTCCCTGTACCGGGAGCTGACGGCCGGTGACAACGGGATGCTGCTGCGCGAGGGTCCCCTGTTCCCGGACGGCCTTCCCGGTGACGGCTGGTCCGCCGTGCTGCTGGAGGACGCCGAGGGCCAGGACCACGGCTACATGTCCTGGACCCGCGCCGCCGAGTACGAGGCTGTCGAGGGGCTGGAGGTCCACGAGATCCTGGGCCGCACCCGCGATGACCGAGTGGCGCTGCTGCAGTCCCTCGGGTCCTGGTCCACGGTCACCGCTCACGCGCGAGTTCGACTGCGCAGCGAGGACCCTGTGCTGGACGTGCTGCCCAGCGGCCGGCTGCAGGCCGCACCGGGGATCCCCGGCATCGTGATGATGCGGGTGATCGATACAGCTGCCGCCCTGGAGGCACGGCCGGCCCCTGCCGGTCTCGACGGGGCGATCCGCCTGGTCGTCGAGGACTCGACCGTTCCTGGCGGGATGTGTCGCGCTGCGGGCACGTGGATCGTGCGGGCGCACGACGGTGCGATCAGTGCGCAGTGCGTCGCGGAGTGCGACGGCCAGGAGGCCCGCGCCGGTCACGCCGCGGCGTCACGGCCGGACCAGGGCGGGTCCTCGGACGGGGCCGTGGGCGAGATCCGTCTCGACATCCACGCCGCATCGCTGCTGCTGGCAGGGGGACGTTCCGTGGCCGACGCCCGCCGACTGGGCCTGCTCGTCGAGGGTGACCCGACGGCCGCACGGTTCCTCGACGCCATGCTGGCCGGCCCCCGCCCCAGCGTGCTGGACGCCTTCTGACCCCTGTCCGCACGGGGGCACCCCACGCACCGTCCTGCACCTCCCACCCGTTCCCCGCTGTCTGTTCCTGTCCCCCGCCGACCATTCCGGAGAGAACCGCCCCATGGCCAAGCTGCACTTCAAGTACGGAGCGATGAACTCCGGCAAGTCCGACACGCTGATCAAGACCGCCTACAACTACGACGAGCGAGGTCTCGCCACCATCACCGTCAAGCCCGCCCTGGATACCAAGGGCGAGGACTGGGTGGTGGCCCGCGGTGGTGCGAAGCGGCAGGTGGACGTGCTGGCAGCCCCCGGCGAGAACGTGCGATCCCACATTCATGCCGTGGCCGATGAGAAGGGCCTGCGACCCCTGCACTGCGTGCTGGTGGACGAGTCGCAGTTCCTGGAGCCCTCCCAGATCGACCAGCTGTTCCGGGTCGCCAAGGAGGACGGAATCTCCGTGATCTGCTACGGCCTGCGGGCCGACTTCCGCACCCGCACCTTCCCCGGAGCACTGCGCCTGTTCGAGCTCTCCGACAACATCGAGAAGCTCCCCACCATGTGCCGCTGCGGCTCCCAGGCCGAGTTCAACTGCCGGGTGGTGGACGGCCGTCACGTCTTCGAGGGGGACCAGGTCGCGATCGACGACGGCGCTGCCGTCACGTACGAGTCCCTGTGCGGCCCCTGCTTCATGCAGGAGCAGGACGGTGCCGGGGTGCACGTGCTCGGCTGACAGCGTCCGAGCGGGCCCGGGCCAGTGGACGGAGACGACCTCGCTGGAGGCGGCTGATGACGCGCACGTACGACGACATGCACGAACGACGACGGGGCGGTGCCGGATGATCCGGCACCGCCCCGTCGTTCGCCCCAGGTCGTTCAGGGGCTCAACGCATCAGCTGGTCAGGAGCTGAGGGGACGGTCCTCGCCCACCTCGGCGTCGCCACCGGCGGCAGCGGTGTCCTCGGAGCTCTCGCTGAGCTCGTCCTCGGTCTTCGCTGCGTCCTTCTCGGCGTCCTTCTCAGCCTTCTTCTCGGCTGCCTTCCCCTTGGCCTCGGATGCCTTGTCCTTGGCGGTGTCAGCGAGGTCTGCAGCCTTGGCCTTCGCGGTCTCGGCGACCACGGGGGCCTTCTCCTTGACCGTCTCGGCGGCATCCTGCGCGGCCTTGCCGGCGGTGTCGCGGGCCTGGGCGGCCTTGCGCTGCACCTCAGGGTCCTCGACGATCTTGCGGGCGTTGCGCTCGAGGGACTCGTAGGGGCCGCGGCCCATGCGGGAGCCGACGACGAAGCCGATGGCCAGGCCGGAGATGAACAGGAACCTCTTCATGGGTGCCTCCTGAGTTCGGTGATCGTGTCGGGTGCATCGTCCCACAATTCACCTGGGACACCGCCGGGTCAGGTATCGGCACCGTTCCATCGACCGAACGGTCCAGCCTCCACGGCCCCCGCCGACACCATCGCGGGGCACCGGCGGGGCCACGCGTCGGTCCACGTGACCGTTCTTGTCCTCACCGGTGCGCGCCGGGATCTACGATCGAAGGTGGCAGAGGACCGGTCACAGGACGCCCGGTCCTCCCCACGAAGCATTCGAGGAGCAGACGACGGTGTCATCCAAGCAGTCCCCCGCACCCACCACCCGCATCACGATCGAGGACGTGGCATCCCAGGTACGCACCTGGGTGGAGGCCGCGCGCACCCGCCCGGTGCCGCCCCCGGCCAAGCTGCTCTCCGACCTGCTGAAGGACCCCAAGGGCCTGCAGTTCACCCTGGCCTTCGTGGACCGGGTGATCCGCACCGAGGACCCGAAGGCCGCCGCGGTGGAGCTGAGGCGACTGGCACAGGATCCCCCGGAGTTCCTGCCGGCGCCGCTGCAGCGCATCGTCTCCCTCGGTGGCGTCGCCTCGAACGTGGCTCCGCAGGTGGTGGTGCCCACCGCGCAGGCCGTGATGCAGAAGATGGTCTCCCACCTGATCCTTGACGCCCGGCCCCGCCCCCTCACCCGCTCGATCGCACGGATGACGGCCGACGGCACCAAGCTGAACATCAACCCGCTCGGCGAAGCAGTCCTGGGTGCGCAGGAGGCCGCCCGGCGCCTGCAGGTGGTGCGAGAGCTCGCGGCCAGGCCCGACGTCGACTACGTGTCGATCAAGGTGTCCTCAATCGTTGACCACCTTCCGCTGTGGGCGGCGGACCAGACGGTGGACCACATCGTGGAGACCCTGCTGCCGCTGTACCTCGAGGCCTCCCGCGGCCAGCGCCCCACCTTCCTGAACATGGACATGGAGGAGTACCGCGACCTCGAGCTCACCCTGCGGGTGTTCGAGAAGCTCCTGGACCGGCCCGAGCTGAAGAACTACCGCGCCGGCATCGTGCTGCAGGCCTACCTCCCCGACGGCCCCACCGCGATGGCCCGCCTGCGGGAGTTCGCCGAGCGCCGCGTGGCCGAGGGCGGCGCACCGGTGAAGGTGCGGCTGGTCAAGGGCGCGAACCTGGCGATGGAGACGGTGGACGCCTCCGTGCACGGCTGGCCCCAGGCTCCGCTGCTGAGCAAGTTGGACACCGACGCCCAGTACAAGCGGATGCTGATGGAGGCGCTGGATCCCGCCAAGCTCGAGGCCGTCAACATCGGTGTGGCCGGGCACAACCTGTTCGACATCGCCTTCGCGCACTTGCTGATGCGTGAGCGCGGCATCCGCCCCCTGCCCAGCAGCGGGGTGGAGTTCGAGATGCTGGCGGGCATGGCGCCCGGACAGCAGGCCGTGGTGCGCGAGTCCGTCGGGTCGATGCGCCTGTACGTGCCGGTGGTGGCACCCCAGCAGTTCGACGTGGCCGTCTCCTACCTGGTGCGGCGCCTGGAGGAGAATGCCTCCAGCGAGAACTTCATGTCGGCCGTGTTCGAGCTGGACAGCTCACCGGACCTGTTCGACCGTGAGCAGGACCGCTTCGCCCGCGCCCTGAACCTGGCGCTGGAGGACGTCTCCCCCACCACCCACCGCATCCAGGACCGCTCCCTGGAGAGCCGTGACGGCCTGCCCGAGCTGGGATCCGCTGCGATTCCCTCGGTGCCCGGCCGGTTCCGCAACACCCCGGACACCGACATGTCCACGCCCGCGAACCAGACCTGGGCCGATGCGATCACCCACCGCCTGCGAGGGTCCCGCATCGGCATCGACGAGGCGCAGCAGATCCGGGTGGAGAGCATCGAGGGCGTGGATCAGGTGCTCACCCGGGCGCTGGAGGCCCAGAAGGAGTGGGCGGCACTGCCCGCCTCGAAGCGGGCGGCGGTGCTGCGGCGCGTTGCCCGCGTGCTCGCCGAGCACCGGGCCGAGCTGCTGGAGGTGGCGGCCTCGGAGACCGGCAAGACCCTCGAGCAGGGCGACCCGGAGATCAGCGAGGCGATCGACTTCGCGCTCTACTACGCCGATCAGGCCGAGGAGCTCGAGGCGGACCCGGAGACGGTGTTCACGCCGCGTCGCCTGACGCTGGTGACGCCGCCGTGGAACTTCCCCATCGCCATCCCCACCGGCAGCATGCTGGCCCCGCTGGTCACAGGCAGCGCCGTGGTGATGAAGCCCGCCCCGCAGGCCCGCCGCTGCGGTGCGTACCTGGGGCGTCTGCTGCACGAGGCCGGGGTGCCCGAGAGCGTGCTCACCGTGATCGACGTGCCGGAGGACGAGACCGGCAAGGCGCTGATCGCCGACGAGCGGGTGGACCAGCTGATCCTCACCGGTGCCTACGAGACCGCTGAGTTGTTCGCCTCCTGGCGCCCGGACCTGCGGATCCTCGCCGAGACCAGCGGCAAGAACGCCATCGTGGTCACCCCGCACGCGGACCTGGACCTGGCGGCGAAGGATGTCGCGGCCAGTGCCTTCGGCCACGCCGGTCAGAAGTGCTCGGCCGCCAGCCTGGTGATCGCGGTGGGTTCGGTGGCCCGCTCCCGCCGGTTCATGGCGCAGCTGGCCGACGCGGTGCTGAGCCTGCACGTGGGCGAGCCCACCGATGCCACCGTCCAGATGGGCCCGGTCATCGAACCGCCCGGCGAGAAGCTCGCCGCAGGCCTCACCGAGCTGGGCGAGGGCGAGACCTGGCTGTCCCGCCCCCGTCAGCTGGACCAGGAGGGCCGCCTGTTCACCCCCGGTGTGCGCGAAGGCGTGAAGGAGGGCTCCGCCTTCCACCTCACCGAGTACTTCGGGCCGGTGCTGGGCATCATGCACGCCCCCACCCTGGAGGACGCGGTGCGGATGCAGAACGGCACCGCTTTCGGCCTCACTGCGGGCCTGCACTCCCTGGACCCGGCCGAGATCGCCTGGTGGACCGCGAACGTGGAGGCCGGCAACCTGTACGTGAACCGCGGCATCACCGGGGCGATCGTGGAGCGGCAGTCCTTCGGCGGCTGGAAGCGCTCCGCGATCGGTAAGACGGCCAAGGCCGGCGGCCCCAACTACCTGGTGCATCTGATGGACGCCGCGGATCGTGAGCGTGACGCCCTCGCAGCATCGGCCACTCCCCGGGGCCATGCTGCGGCGGGCTCCGCCCGCGACGGGGCGGTTGCATCTGTCGACGACGCGGCCGGTACTGCCCCGGCGGATCTCGAGGCTGCCTGGCTCTCCCAGGCCCAGCACTCCGATCGCGAGCACATGGCCGGGTTCTTCGCCCCTCGGGACGTGCAGGACCTGCACGGTGAGATCAATGTGCTGCGGTACCTGCCGCTGCCGGTGATGGTGCGCGCAGCGGCCGGGACCCGTCCCGTCGAGCTGGAGCGGGTGCTGCACGCGGCGGCCACGGCGGGTGCTGAGGTCGAGGTGTCGATCGCCAGCGGGGAGAACGCTCCACAGCTCGAAGCAGTGGTGCGCAAGGCCGAGCTGGCCGGTGACCGGGTGCGAGTGGACCGGGTACGGGTCGAGGACGATGCCTCCTTCGCCGCCCGCATCCCGGGCCTGGACCAGGCTCGCGTGCGAGTGATCGGCACCGTGGACCCGGCCCTGCGCAAGGCGATCGCGGATCGACCGGAGGTGGCGCTGTTCGACGGGACCGTGGTCGCCAGTGGTCGTGTGGAGCTGCTGGCGTTCCTGCACGAGCAGGCGATCAGTGCCACCGATCACCGCTACGGGAACCTGCTGCCCTACCAGCAGGACCTCACCGGTGGCCGGGGCTGGGAACGCGGCGCCCAGTCCTGAACTCAGGCGCGCCGTCGGGGCTGGGAGCGCGGCGCCCAGTTCTGACCCGAAGCGCGCGGCCGTGTCCGAGACGGGCGCTGGACGGGTTCCGCGGAAGCTCCCCCACCGACTGCGACATCGTGAACAGAACCAGCCCCCCGTTACTGTTCACGATGTCGCAGTCGGCGTCGCGCTCGCTGCGTTTCCGGTGCCGGTGCCGGTGCAGCCTGTGCTGGCCTCCCATGTGCTGGCTTCTAGCGTGCTGGCATCCGGTGCACTGGCGTCGGACGAGCCGGCACAGCGGCCGTGGGCCCGCTCAACCCTGTCGACCTCCCGCTCCCCGGCTCATCCCTCCCAGCCCTGCTTGCGCAGAGCCCACCTCACCCGATCCACCGCCCTCGCACAGCCGGAGGAAAGGTCCTCCGCAACGGTGCGGACCTCGATGCATCCTGCCCGAGTGCGCCGTTCCGTTCGATCAATATCGCGCGCCTGCTGTTCCTTGGTGAGGTGGCTCGGGCCTTCGTGTTCCACCATCACCTTCAACCCCGGCCAGTACATGTCCGGCTCCCCCAGGCGCACACCGTCGACGACGGCGGGCTGATTCACCACAGGTTCAGGCATCCCGGCGTCGACGAAGGCCAGCCGCAGTGCAGTCTCCGCCGGGGAGTCACTGCTCACTCGTACGCTCGCGACCGCCCTGCGGAAGGCCAGTGCACCGCGGCCGCTGAAAGCGTCGGCCGCGGCGCGAAGCTCCGCTAGCGGCACGAAGGGCTCGGCCCGTTGCTCGAACCGCTCCCGCGGTATGCGCACCAGGTGGTCGCCGATCGCGACGAGCCCCTCGTGAGAGAGCACTGGGGCGAGATCCTGGAACGTGCGAAGACGAGACGTCACCCTCAGGCCCGAGGACGTACGAATCATCTGACCATCCCCGACCACGAGCTGGCTCCACCGGATGAGTGCCGTGTCTCCGCGACGCACACCGGTGGTGGCTAGGTGAATACGGCGATCGATGCGATCGATGCGTCTGCGCCGACGGCCTCCCGTTCCCCGCGTGTA
Source organism: Brachybacterium muris (assembly GCF_016907455.1). Lineage (NCBI taxonomy): Bacteria > Bacillati > Actinomycetota > Actinomycetes > Micrococcales > Dermabacteraceae > Brachybacterium > Brachybacterium muris. The sequence goes on from NZ_JAFBCB010000001.1 coordinate 1,821,422, forward strand.
GATGGACGCTGACATCGGTGGAGTGGTGACCTCATCCCCGAGCCTTCCGCGCAGTGGCAACCCAAGGATGCGCGCCGCGGTCAGGCCTGCAGCGAAGGTCGGCGGGTCCAGCCTGCAATAGGCGGCGACGATATTCGCTTCCGTGACCGGTACACCGCGCTGCGCGTACAGCCCGAACTCCCGCTGCTCAAGGTCCTGGGCCCTCAGGCGCCACACGGGCACACCGGCGAGGCGAGCCTCCTCAGCTGTGAACACGGGATACGCGAGGCTGGCAGGCAATGGCACTGGAAGTCTTGGCATGCGGCCAGGATGGGGGTTCGCCAGCCTCCACCCGGTCGGCTATCCAGAGTGCCGAGGTCGCCAGAACGAGTTCAGGTTCCTCCCCATGCCGGTGAGGATCTCCTCCCCCATGCCGATGACGATCTGAGCGAGCTGCCGGTGGCTACCTGAGGGAGTCGAGATTCGGCGCAATGGGCCCCGGGTGGGACACGCTCCACTCGCCCCGCCCGACTGCGACATCGTGAACAGAACCAGCCCCTCGTTACTGTTCACGATGTCGCAGTCGGCTGTGGTCAGCCGGCCAATTCAGCCACCTGGCCGTCGATCTCGATCCGACGTCAGTCGGTGCCGACCCGGGCGCCGTCGGGAACCGTGCCGCCCTCGGCGCCGAGCACGGCGTCCCCGATCACCGAGACGTCCTGGCCGAAGGTCCAGTCGCCCTGCACATCCAGGCTCACCGCCTCCTTCAGCGAGGGCACGCCCTGCGGGAACCGGGCCTCGAAGTCATTGATCAGCTTGTACGGCTCGGAGGCGAGCTTGACGGCCGGCACGCTGGGCACCTGCTGCACGAGCGCCTGGCGCTGGTCGAGTGCGTACAGGTCCGAGCGGACCAGCAGCAGATCGCTGGTGGCCTTGACCGGCAGGAACCGATCGCGGCCCACCACGATCGCGGTCGCGCCCTCGAACACCTCGATCGCCGCCCCCATGGCGGACTCGATCTGGTACACGGCAGGGCTGGTCTTGTCGGAGGGATCCACCGTCTTCTCGTTGCGGATCAGCGGCAGGCCCATCACGCCCTCGCGCTCCTTCAGCACGGCGTCGAGCTGCTCGAGGTCGAACCACAGATTGTTGGTGTGGAAGTACGGGTGGCGGTGCTCGTCGGTGAAGAAGTCCATCTCCTCCTCCGGGGTCTGCGCGGTGTCGCGCAGGATGAGACGGCCGTCGGACTTGCGCACGGCGAGGTGGCCGCCCTTGCGGTCCGCAGCGGTACGACGGCACAGCTCAGCGGCGTAGGGAGCACCGGTGGAGGCGAACCAGGAGGCGATCACCGGGCTCGGGACGGTGCCGAGGTTGTCCGAGTTGGATACCGAGGCGTACTTGAAGCCGGCGTCCAGCAGCTGCTGCAGCAGGCCGGAGGTCTGCAGGGCGGTGTAGATGTCACCGTGACCGGGCGGGCACCACTCCAGGGTCGGGTCGGCCTCCCACTCCACGGGGGTGAGGTCGTCGGTCCGCAGCTTGGGCTCCTTGTTCTGCAGGAAGTCCAGCGGCAGGTCCCCCACCTGGAGGTCCGGGTACTTCGCGAGCACGTCCAGGGTGTCCTGGCGGGTGCGGAAGGAGTTCATGAAGATCAGCGGCAGGCGCGAGCCCGTGCCGCGGCGGGCCGCCAGGACCTGCTCCACGATGATGTCCAGGAAGGTCTTCCCGTCCCGCACCGGCAGCAGTGACTTGGCCTTGTCCAGGCCCATCGAGGTGCCCAGGCCACCGTTGAGGTTGATGATGGCGAGCTGGTCGAACACCTGCTTGGCGTGCGCGGGGTCGATCTTCACGTCGTCCAGCTTGGGCGGGTCCAGGTACGGCTGGATCGTGTCCTCCGGGATGGAGCCGGTCACGCCCTCCTCGAGCTGGCCGTAGTAGTGGGTGAAGACGTCGATGGCGGTCTGCGGCACGCCCTCATCGATCATCTTCTGCTGCGCTGCGGAGAGTCCTTCGGTGCTCATGGTCCCAGGGTATCGGGGCGGCTGCGCGATTCCTGCCCGATGCAGTTCTGCCGACTGTTCGTCGGTGACTGTCTGGCCGAGTTTCACTACGGCTTTTCCGCCATCCCAGTCATATCGGTCGCGAACCCTCACTCGGGTGGCCGTCCCATAGGCACACTCGGCGCTGCGACTCAGTTCGA